>JAZKDI010000001.1:0-301426 GCA_040387655.1 Bacteroidota bacterium
ATATCAATAATATAAAGTGCGTTTTTTGTCTCATTTTTTTAATATAGCCACTAACGTTCTGCGGCTCTCACGAAGTTGGGGAAAAGTACCCACGAACTCTTCGGATAATCACGTACTTCGAAAGCACAAAACAATATACAAATTCAAGACTTAAACCCCAATTTCTTGAAGCCGCTGTTAACAGCCGTTTTTTATTCGGTTTTTAAGTATAATTCAAAGTTCTTATCAAGGTCAAAATATTGATATTCAGTATTATCCATCTCAAGACTTGGAAATTCACTCTTAATCAATCGATTGTGTTTTCTTATTTCTGTGATTCTGTCAAGTATCTTTTGGCTTGGTTTATAATTGTAATTGGCAATCATATATTTTAATGTTCTAGCAAATAATAAACGACTAGTTGGACTTACTGAATACAATAATGTTTCCATCGCTTGATAATCTTTGTTTAATATAAAATACCTTATGTGGTCGAAAGTTTGTTGGCCAAGATTGTATTCAAAATAATATGGTTCTCTATATTCTCCATTACTATAAACATCAACAAAATAATTTAAAGCAGTTTTTCTTCTATAGTTTTGGTCGCTAGATTCTATAAATAGATTTTTATTTTTGATGTTTTTTAGGTTTTCAATAAATGTTTTTTCAAATGTAGCTTTTCCATTTATACATTCTAATTTGAAATTTATGTGTGGGATTAAATAATCTTTTATAAATCTATCTTCAAAGTCAACAATTATTCGCATTTTAAGAATTAAATTGTTTTCAGAAACAAAATCGATATTATATGAACCTGTACCTTTCCAAATCTCGATTAAAGTAGATTTTATGTCATTTTCTAATTCAAAATTAGTTACTTTAGAATGTTCATTTTGGAATTTATAATTAGGCATTATTTTTTCTAATTCCTCAACAGTATTTATTTTTTCAGTGATAATATTCAGATTATTTTTTACAATATCTATATTTTCTAATAACCAATCTTTATCTACAGGTTCATTTAAAGTATCTGAATAAACTTTGCACAAAGAATAAGCATTGATAATTCGCAAACTATCAATTTTAGTTTCTTGACTAAAAAGATAAATTGGAATTAATAGAGTAAATATGTTTAATGCAATTTTCGTCATAAAATGTCTGTTAACGTCCCGACGCTTGGCGAGGTTGGGGACTAAATTAAGATTAATATTTCGGTTAAGCGCAAAATTTCCAAGTACAAGACTAACTTTAGATTAAGCCTAAAACCCCAATCTAGCCAAAGGGCTGTTACCGGCTGGCTTTTCTTCCATTACAATTTTCTGGGTATTTTCTTGTAACCAAAAACTATAGTGTCTTTTCTCAATACTAACGAATCCCTAACTAAGTTTAGAATTATACCAGGAGTCATTTTTCTTCTCAGTTTATACTCATTAGAGTTAACAATTACTTTAGGAAGACATAGATTTTCATATTCCGCGATGTATGTAAAACTTGGCAGTTTTTTTGCATTCAGACCTGAGTTTTCAATAATTAAACAATTAACATTCAAATGTTTATTTCCTGAATGTTTTATTTTTAGTTTTTTAACACGATACTTTGCTTCCATTGTCAAATAGCTAAAAGTATCAGGTAATTTTTCACACAAATAGCTTTGTTCAATTCGGCAATCATTATCTGTTAAAAAATTCAGTTGTATTTTCTGTTCACTATCTGTTAGTTCATAAACTTGACCTTTCAAAGTTCTATTTGAACTACAACTTGAAATTAATAAAGACGATATTAATATTGTAATAAATATTCTCATAATTTTTAGCGCGGTGTTTTAAGCTTGCCGGTAACGTCCCGCCGCTTGGCGAGGTTGGGGACTAAATTAAGATTAATATTTCGGTTAAGCACAGAATTTACAAATACAAGACCAACTTTAAGTTAGCCTAAAACCCCAATCTAGCCAAACGGCTGTTAACTGCAGTTGTCATTTTGGAATAATACAATACAACCAATTATTTCCTAATCCATATGAATATCTTTGACCCGCAACTTCCTGCCAAGCACCTTTTCTTGTGATGATTGTTGCACAGATAACTTTTTCAATCATAATCTCAATATCGTTACCCCAATTTATCTTAAACACATACGTAAAAATATCTTTACAGATATCAGGTTCTGAGATATGGGCGGATTCAATCTGAAGCTCTAACAAAAGACTTTTTATGTCACTTGGAAGATTTAAATCACTTTTTAGAAAAGTCGCTTCTTTCCGCTCAAGTTTTGATAACTCTGAAACTAACTTTTCAAACTTTAGTTGATTAATATAGAAACTTTTCTCAAAACTAAAACTTTGACAATGTACTTTTTGGCTACAGAGCAACCAAAAGCAAACTGGAATGAAGAGAAAATAAATGCGTTTTATGTTCATTTTTAGTACAATTGCAGTTAACTTGTTTATAATGATGACGTAGTCATTACAATCTACCGTGTTTTGGGCGGATTGTAATGATAAAACTCATTTTTTATCATCTTTTAATTTTTCTCCACTCAAACATACAACTATTCCAAGTTATTTCCCACATAAATTTTATAACGATTTTCATCTAATCAAATAAAATCAATACATTTGTAATACTATGAAAATCAAAGCAATTTTATTGGTTTCCTATTTGTCCTTGCTGATATTAAGTCAGGCATTGTGTAGTTTATGTACGGCTATGAAAGAAGGAAAGGCTTCTGCAAAAATTGAACAAACAACTACTTATTCTGATAGTAGTCATACTAATAAATTGCATAATAATATGTCATGTTGTTCATTTCAGAACTGTCAATGCGTGTTTGAAATAGTTAAGCCTTTAAATATTCTTTTTTATCCGTTAAACGAGAATAAAAAAACAATAAATACATCGCATCAATTGAGATCAAATTATTCGTTTTCTTTTTGGCATCCTCCAAAATTGGGATAGTCTTCAAAATTTAAATGAATCATAAACTTAAAAACCATAAAGATGAAAAAAATAATTATCACCCTTGCAGCAATCACTATTGTTGCAGGAATATTTTTTTGCAACTGCCCATGTTGTTGTAAATAAATACTGAAAACTTAATAAGTTGTTTAGGCTGACGCAATTTCGTCAGCCTTTTTTTATGGCACAAAAATTGGCTAATTAGATGACCTTACAAATAAGTTATCAATTAACTATATTTGTTGTCTTTTATAAAAAATATAACGTCATTCTGACCTAATTTAGACTATGTCACAACATAAAATACTTACTATTGACAATTTGTCATTACAGGAATTTGATACTGAAGCCGAATTAATTCCGCTATTAACTCCAGAAGATGAAGAAGAAATGTATAATGAGGAATTACCTGATTCCTTAGCAATATTGCCCCTTCGTAATACAGTTTTGTTTCCCGGAGTCGTTATCCCGATTACCGCTGGCAGGGATAAATCGATTAAATTAATTAACGATGCCAATGCTGCCGGAAAAGTAATTGGAGTGGTTTCACAAAAAAATGAAGAAGATGAAGATCCTACAAAAGAGGATATTCACAATGTAGGTACCGTTGCAAAAATCCTTCGTGTATTGAAAATGCCTGACGGAAACGTTACGGTTATTTTGCAAGGGAAAAAACGTTTTGAAATCGATACAGTTACTGAAGAAATTCCTTATTTAAAGGCAACTATAAAGGAATTCAAGGAAAACCGTCCAACAAAAAAGGACAAGGAATTCACTGCAATAATTGATTCGATCAAAGAACTGGCGATTCAGATTATCAACGAAAGCCCTAACATTCCAACCGAAGCTACTTTTGCAATAAAAAATATTGAGAGCCAATCGTTTCTTATCAATTTTGTGTCTTCAAACATGAATTTATCGGTGGCAGAAAAACAAGTCTTATTGTCAATTAATGACTTGAAAGAACGCGCTTTTGAAACTTTACGTTTTATGAATATTGAGTTGCAAAAATTGGAACTCAAAAATAATATTCAGTCAAAAGTTCGTTTTGATTTAGATCAGCAACAGCGTGAATATTTCCTTCATCAGCAAATGAAAACCATTCAGGAAGAATTGGGTGGCGTTTCCCATGATGAAGAAATGGACGAAATGATGGTGAAATCGAAAACCAAAAAATGGGACGAAAAAACGCAGAAACACTTTGAAAAAGAGTTGTCAAAAATGCGTAGGATGAATCCGCAAGCTCCTGATTTTGGAATCCAAAGAAATTATCTCGAATTATTTCTTGACTTACCTTGGGGCGAATATTCAAAGGATAAATTCGACTTGAAACGCGCTCAAAAAATATTGGACAAAGACCATTTCGGACTCGAAGATGTCAAGAAAAGAATGATCGAGCACCTCGCTGTTTTAAAATTGCGTAACGATATGAAATCCCCAATAATTTGTTTGACAGGACCTCCAGGTGTTGGTAAAACTTCTATAGGAAAATCGGTTGCCGAAGCTTTGGGTAGGGAATATGTGCGTATTTCACTAGGTGGGTTACGCGATGAAGCAGAAATTCGTGGACACCGCAAAACCTATATTGGTGCAATGCCGGGAAGAATAATTCAAAGTCTGAAAAAAGCAGGAACTTCAAACCCGGTTTTTGTGTTGGACGAAATCGATAAATTATCAAGTAGTAATCAAGGCGATCCTTCATCAGCATTATTAGAGGTTTTAGATCCTGAACAGAACAGTGCTTTTTATGATAATTTCCTTGAAATGGGCTATGACCTATCAAAAGTTATGTTTATTGCAACTTCAAATAATATGGCAGCCATTCAGCCGGCATTGAAAGACAGAATGGAAGTTATAAAAATGTCAGGTTATACGATTGAAGAAAAGGTAGAAATTGCTAGCCGTCATTTGTTTCCAAAGCAATTAAAAGAACATGGATTGACTCCTAAAGATTTGATAATTGGGAAAAAGCAATTGGAAAAAATCGTTGAAGGTTATACTCGTGAATCCGGTGTGCGTGGATTAGAAAACAAAATTGCACAAGTAATCCGTAATGCAGCAAAATCGGTTGCAATGGAAGAAGAATACAATAAAAAAGTAACCGATGAGGATATTATAAAAGTATTGGGAGTACCAAGACTGGAAAGGGATAAATCTGAAAACAACGAAGTAGCTGGAGTAGTTACTGGATTGGCTTGGACAAGTGTTGGCGGTGACATTCTTTTTATTGAATCATTGATTTCTGCTGGAAAAGGTACTATGACCATTACGGGAAACCTTGGGACAGTAATGAAAGAATCGGCTACAATTGCCTTGGAATACATTAAATCGAATGCTGAATTAATTGGTATAAACCCAGAATTAGTATCTAAATATAACATTCACTTGCACGTTCCTGAAGGAGCAACCCCTAAAGACGGACCAAGTGCAGGAATTGCTATGCTGACTTCATTGGCTTCTTTATTTACTCAAAAAAGAGTAAAGAAGAACTTGGCAATGACAGGTGAAATAACCCTCCGCGGAAAAGTATTGCCAGTAGGTGGATTGAAAGAAAAAATATTGGCTGCCAAAAGAGCCAATATAAAAGAAATTATCCTTTGCCAAGATAACAAACGGGATATTGATGAGATTAAACCAGAATATATTAATGGTTTGACCTTTCATTATGTAAAGGAAATGAGTGAAGTATTGGCAATAGCAATTACAAACCAAAAAGTAAAAAACGCAAAAACGTTGTAGAATACCAGAATATGTTATTCAGACAAAGGAGGAATCTTTGCACTATTAAACTGAGATTCCTCCTTCGTCGGAATGACAACAAATGTTTTTGCCTTTTCGCTTTTATCTTTTGACTTAAACTAATATCTTCGCATTTGCGTTATAGTATGCAGATTCATAACTATGTCTAAAAAACTTCTATTAGCTTTTTTGTTTTTAACTGGTATCGTGTCCTACGGTCAGGTGGGCGGACAGTCAGTTTACCAGTTTTTGAATTTGGTTACTTCCCCAAGACAAGCAGCTTTAGGAGGGAAAATTGTTACAATTTATGATGAAGACGTTAACCAGGTTCATTTTAATCCAGCGACTATAAACGCGAACATGAATAACCGTTTGGGCTTAAACTACGGTAGTTATTATGACGGTGTTACTTATGGAACAGCTTCTTACGCCGTTAAATTAAACGAAAGGATTAATACTTTACAAGCCGGTGTGAATTATGTCAACTATGGTACTTTTGACGGAAGGGACGAAACAGGAAATGCGACTTCTTCTTTTACTGGTAGTGAAATTGCACTTTCCTTTGGTTATTCTTTTGTGATACCAAAGACAAAAATTCATATTGGTACCAATGCAAAATTGATTTCATCCACACTGGAAACCTATAATTCATTTGGAGGTGCGATTGATGTCGGAGCGTTATATATTAATGAAAAGGAAGGTTATAACTATGGTTTTGTAATACGAAATATTGGGACACAGTTCAGTACTTATTCAGGAACCAATGAAAAACTTCCATTAGAAGTTATGTTTGGTATTTCCAAACAATTGGAAAATGTTCCTATTCGTTGGCATTTGACCTTGGAAAACCTGCAACAATGGAATTTGGCTTTCTCCAATCCGAACCATGATGAAACTTCAATTGACGGGGAAACTACTCCCGAAAAAATTTCTGTTTTCAATAATGCATTGCGTCATGTTTTAATAGGAGCGGAGTTATTCCCAAAAAAAGGCTTTAATATCAGGTTAGGATATAATTTTAGGAGAGGGGAAGAATTGCGCTTATTGGAGCAACGAAATTTTTCTGGACTTTCATTTGGTTTTGGTTTAAAAATCAATAAACTTAAATTCAATTATTCTTATTCCAGATATACTTTAGCATCCAATACGAGTTTATTTGGTTTAACTATCAACTTTCAATAATTTGACTTTGAAATTGCCATTAAAAATAAGTTTGTGAAAACAAACAAATTCCAATGATTAAAAAGCAATACCATATGTTACCTCTTAAAAATAATATCTAAACATATGAAAAATAAAATTACAATTGCCATTGATGGATATTCTTCAACTGGAAAAAGTACGTTAGCGAAACAATTAGCAAAACACTTAGGTTATATTTATGTTGATTCGGGTGCTATGTATCGCGCGGTAACGCTTTTTGCAATGAAGAATGGTTATATTGACCAACATTTTTTTGACAAGGAAACTTTAATTCAAGGATTGCGTTTTATCGAATTGAGATTTCAGTTTAATGAAGAATTAGGCTTTGCCGAAATGTACCTCAACGACGTGAATGTCGAAAATGAGATCAGGACACTTGAGGTATCCAATTTTGTAAGTACCATTGCTGAAGTGAGTGCAGTTCGCGCAAAATTAGTGGAGCAACAACAACAAATGGGTAAGGAAAAAGGGATTGTGATGGACGGAAGGGATATAGGAACAGTTGTTTTTCCCGATGCCGATATTAAAATATTCATGACAGCCAGTGCAGAAACCCGTGCGCAAAGACGTTTTAAGGAATTAACTGAAAAAGGAGCTAAAGTTACCTTTGAAGAAGTTCTTGAAAATGTTCAAAAAAGGGACCATATAGATACGCATCGGGAAGATTCTCCATTAGTGAAAGCTAAAGAGGCTATAGAAACCGATAATTCCAACTACACCAGAGAAGAACATTTTAAGAAAATCCTTGAGATGATAAACATCGAATCAAAAATTAATTCTTAACATCTTCAGTAGGTATTTTATTTCTAAATACCAATGCCTGAAGCAATATTGATAATACTATAGTTAGGATTGCCCCAATAAAATTAAGCCATAAATAACCTAATTTCTCCTGCCCAGCTGGATAGATATGAATTGCTTTATAATAGATAATAAATATCATAAACTGACTTATTCCAGCACCTACAAATATGGCATTGGCGCGTACATATTTGACATAAAAACCAACAAGGAATATCCCTAATACCGTTCCGTAAAATATTGAGCCCACAATATTTACCAACTGAATCAAGTTTTCAAAAAGTGTTCCTACACAAGCAAAAAGAATAGCAATTACTCCCCACATAAGCGTGAAGAATTTTGTAGCATTTACAAAATGCTTTTCTGATTTTTCCTTAGTAACATTTCTTTTATAAATATCGATTGCCGTGGTAGATGCCAATGCGCTTAGACCACTAGCCGTTGATGACATTGCAGCTGATAAAATTACTGCCAACAATAAACCGATTAAACCTGTTGGTAAATAATTTAAAATAAAATGAATAAAAACATAATCCTTATCATTGGTTTCTGCTTTTTTATCTGCCTTTTCGATTAATTCCTTTGCTTGGTCGCGCAGGTCTTTTTCTTTTCCTGAAAGGGCAATTAGTTTATTGCGTAAAATAGGATTGTCATAATTTTGATTCAAGTGATCAATATATAATAAATTGAATTCTTTTTTTTCATCTGACAAAGCGTCCAGTTTTTTCTCTAGTAGATGGTATTCTTCCTTATATTCAGATTTATCAATTACCGCTTTGTTGTTAGGATTGAAATTTAAGGGAACAGGATTGAATTGGAAAAACACAAAAACCATTACACCAGTCAGTAGGATAAAAAATTGCATCGGTACCTTTAAAAAACCGTTCATGATCAATCCCATTTGGCTTTCGCGAATGGATTTACCAGATAAATAACGACCTACCTGAGATTGGTCAGTACCAAAATAAGAAAGCATCAGAAAAAATCCACCTGTAATTCCGCTCCAGAAAGTATAACGACTTTCAGTATCAAAATTAAAATCAAGAATATCCATTTTGTCATTGGCACCAGCGATATGCATTGCGTTTCCAAAAGTCATGTCATTTGGCAATAAATGCAATATCAAAAAGAAAGTCAGAAACATTCCTGTCATTATAATGAACATTTGTTGTTTCTGGGTAACATTCACAGCTTTTGTACCGCCGGAAAAAGTATAAAATATAACAAGTGACCCAATGATGATATTTAAATGCGTAAGGTTCCAGCCTAATATTGAAGATAAAATAATAGATGGCGCGTAGATTGTTAATCCGGTTCCCAATCCTCTTTGTATCAAAAAAAGTATAGCGGCTAGTGAACGGGTTTTTAAATCAAATCGCTGTTCAAGAAATTCATAAGCGGTAAAAACCTTTAAACGGTGATATATTGGAATAAACGTAAAACAAATTACTACCATCGCTAATGGTAACCCAAAATAAAATTGCACAAAACCCATTCCGTCATGATATGCCTGACCTGGAGTAGAAAGAAAAGTAATAGCACTAGCTTGGGTTGCCATTACTGACAATCCTACCGTGTACCAAGGTGTCTCATTATTGCCAAGAATATATTCTTCGACATTTTTTGATTTTCCTTTGGTTTTCCATACACCATAGCAAACAATAAAAAGAAGGGTAACGCCAAGTACAATCCAGTCGAGTTGTTGCATAGTTTAGGAGAATAACTGCATTATGATATAAAAAATTAAAATATAAACGATATTGGAAACCAAGACCCAAGTATAGTTTTTTTTCCAAATTTGTTTTTCCTTAGTCATAATAAATTTGGTTTAATTTATAGAAATCATATTTGCCATTAGTCTAAATGCTCCTGAAACCCCTTCAGGCAATTCCCTAAAAAAGCTCAATCCGGTATAAATGTAATGGCCTTTACCGTATTTTGCTATAAGTAACACACCATTTTTAGCTTTTTCAGATTTATCATTTGCTGATAAGATAGGAGTGAAGGCAGCATCCCATTCACTAGGATAATATAAGCCTTGTTCTTGTGTCCAACCTTGAAAATCGTTGGAGGTTATTTTATTTGGATAATTTAAAACAGGGTGATTAGGTACTAAAAAACGCATTTCTGCATTTTCTTCAGTAACTCTGTCACGGGAAATTTTCAGTGAAAAAGGAGCAATACTAGGAGTTACCAAATCATCGGTAGTATTATATTGTACAATCATTGTTTTTCCTTCTTTTACAAAATCAAATAAAATCTCTTGTCTGAAGGCCAATGCCTGAATAGTGTTATAAGCACGTATTCCTGTAATTACCACATTGAATTTTAAAAGTTTTTCCTTTGTGATTTCTTCTGGTTTTAGTATTGTTACTTGGTAACCCATTTGAATCAAACTCTTTGGAACTTCATCACCGGCACCCATAATATAAGCGATTTTTTCATTCCCGGTTTTAATGTCCAATTTAATGAACTTACCTTCAGAAGGTTTCAATACCTGCTGTTTTGAAATATGCGAATAATTTATAGAAACCTGTTCCTTGTCAAATTCTTTTCCTTCTACTGTTGCGATTATTTTAGCAGTAATTTCATCGGCATTTTTAGGCGCTGAAACTTCAAAATAAACGGTTTGTTCTTCTCCTTTTAGATTCAATTCAAATGGCAATGAAGCTGGGGACGATTTCCAGTTTGAAGGCAAATCCAAACGCAAACTTCCTTTTACTTTGTCTCTTCCTGCTTTGATTTTAATCCCGATTGTTTTTGATTTTCCGTTGTTAAAAATTGTTACTTTATTTACTATTGAAGTAGTAACGTCTGGAACGATATCAAAAGGATTGTAAACTTCTCCTTTTACGTCATCATTGTATTTATAAACTATATTTCTTTCAAAAGGAATGGTAACTCCATTGATTTCTATATTAAAAATTACTTTTGCCTCCCTTATAATATCTGGAATACCAATTAATTGTTGGTTGTCTACACGATACATTCCAACTGTTCCTTTTTCTTTTAAATAATAAGGAGCAGTATAATCTGCATTTGCATTAATGGTAGTTTCTAAATTGATATTTTTTAAAATATTTTGTTTTAAAGAAGCGTTTTGTGGAAACTCATTATTGTTAGGAATAATTTTTAGATTTGCTAAATTCATTGAAACACTACTTCTGTTGATGGCTTCGATTTTTAGTTTCACAACACTGTTTGGAGTATTGTTCTGATTGTCTGCAACTGCTTCAAGATATAAACCAGCGCAAGCAGCAATGGTTTTTTTGATTTCTTCTGTTTTTATGGTTTTCCAATGAGTATCTTCCAAATTTTGAATCATTGAATATGCTATTAGTAAATTAGGAATACTTGCCGATGGGTTTTTGAAATCAAAAGTTGTCTGAACAGTTCCCAATAAAACCCCAATAGCATTTCCACCTTTTACGCGATTCCAAGTAGTGTCAATTCCTTCAAACAAATTGGTTTTATCTTTAGGCATTTGCCCTTTTAAGAGTTCTAGGTATTCGCTTTCTTCTCCTCTTGTACCAGTGCTTCCAAAGCCTTGAGATTGATGACGGCTTCTGCTTAAAGCAGCAATTTCCTGATTTGATTTCCCTATTGATTGATAATAAACTCCAGTTTGCAATTGTATTAAATTGGTTTTATCCGCAGCATCAAATTTTTCCTTGCTTCCGTAAAACCACCAAGAAGTATTGAAAAAAACTCTTTTTGGTTGCCAAATTTTTACAAATTCCAATTGATTTGGAAAAAAGTTAGGGTCATTCACTTTATCAAAAGCTTCAAAACTTAACATTGCCGATGCTGTATGGTGTCCATGGGTTGTTCCCGGTGAGCGATGGTCAAATCTATTGATTATGATATCCGGTTGGAATTTTCGGATTGCCCAAATTACATCACTTAAAACCTGATTTTTATCCCAAATATTCAATGTTTCCTCAGGATTTTTTGAATATCCAAAATCATTTGCTCTTGAAAAAAACTGTTCGCCACCATCAATTTTTCTAGCTTCTATAAGTTCCTGAGTCCTTATTACACCTAATAGTTCCCTTAATTCTGGGCCAATTAAGTTTTGTCCACCATCACCACGGGTTAATGACAAATATCCAGTTCTGGCTTTCGTTTCATTTGATAAATAGGAAATCAAACGGGTATTCTCATCGTCTGGATGTGCTGCGATATATAAAACCGAACCAAGGAAATTCAGTTTTTGTATTTGGTTATATATTACAACCGAGTTAGGTTTTACCGGCTGTTGCGCTAATAAAACATTAAAGGAAAACAAAGTTAATAAGGCAAAAAAACGAGAGTAGAATTGGCGCATTTTATGGCATTGATTTGTGATAACGCCAAATATAGTAATTAAATAAAAGTAGAATTGTTTTTTTAAATTCTTTAACAAATAGAAGGGTAGTAATCAAAAATAAAAACTTTTTTTTATAATGCAATAATAAAAAAGACATTACTTTTGCATTGTGAAAAAAATCCTATTCATAGTCACTTTTTTAATGTTGTTCAAACCCGTTCTTCCGGTTGTTGAATATATTGTGAACTATGAATACATTTCTAAGGTACTTTGTGTAAATAAAGGTACACCAATCATGGGTTGTGACGGAAAATGTTATTTCATCAACCAATTGGCAAAATCCTCAGAATCGGAAAAACCGATTTCAGATAAAAAAATTGTAGTAAAAAATATTGAAAATTTATTTTTTCAGGAAATTACACCTTTGATCAAAAAAGAGTTTTGTTTTGATCAAACCATACAGTTAAACTACAGTTATTCCAATTTATATAATTATTTGGATAGCGCATCCCTTTTTCATCCACCTTCATTTATTTCTTAAAGTTTTTACTTCATAGATACGTATTGTCGGCTTCTAATTTATTAGGACAGATAGTACCTGTGTTTTTCATTGTTTGAATTGTTTCAAACAAAATTCTTATAACTTTAAATTAATAAAATGAAATTTCAATTAAAAAATATAGTTGCTATTGTAGCAATAACACTTGCATTTATTTCTTGTTCCAATGATGAAAACAATCCAGCAACAGGTGAAACTGGAAAATTGGTAGTCGAATTTGATAACGTTTTTGGGAGCGCAAATTTGATTTTAAATACTCAAGAAAATATAACTTCGGAAGGGGAAATACTAAAAATATCTGATATTAAATATATTATAAGCAACATCATTTTAACTAAAGAAGATGGGAGCACATTCGTTTACCCAAAATCAGAAAGTTATTATATAGTAAGTGAAGCGAACGAATTGACACATGAAATTGAATTGGAAAATATCCCTGCAGGAAATTATACGAAAATTCAATTCGGAATAGGAGTTGATGAAACCCAATATAATGCTGGTCAAACTGTTCAAGGGGATTTCTTTGCCTTTGCTCAGGAGGAAGATATGGCTTGGACGTGGAGTGCTGGAT
Organism: Bacteroidota bacterium; assembly: GCA_040387655.1. Taxonomy (GTDB): domain Bacteria; phylum Bacteroidota; class Bacteroidia; order Flavobacteriales; family Flavobacteriaceae; genus Flavobacterium. The sequence goes on from JAZKDI010000001.1 coordinate 13,116, forward strand.
ATAAGCATTTGCTATTTGAAGGAACTTTTACTTCGTCAACAGTAACAAGTCCAACTACTTTTATGGTTCATACAGGAAAATCCGGAGCTAATTATAATTATACAGATGCCGTTTTGAATTTCCCCGATACCGCTTTAGTACGTAATACTATTACTCCAGAAGTGCATATTTTTGCTGATGTAGCAAAAGTTATAGATGGAACCAATAAAATTAAGTTAAGTGACAACAACATGGGTGGAATGGGAGCAATGATTATGAGTGGTGCAAACTTGACTTTGATTACTGCAAATTTAGCTTCAATGTTTACAGTTGATCACGTTCATAACGATTAATTCATTTTAATTTTCAAGGTTAATCTTCACAGAAACTTTACTTTTCAGTGAAGATTATTCTTGTATTAATAAAGTAAAAATGAAAAAAATAACTTTGCTATTCCTGAGTTGTTCTTTCTTTATAGGTTGTTCAAATGAAGATTCTGAGTACGCAGCAATCCCAATTAATTTTGAAGTACCTAGTAATTTCCCTCCCTTAGTTTATAACTTAGAGGATAATCCGCTGACGGATAAAGGTTTTGAACTTGGAAAAAAATTGTTCTATGACGGAAGATTATCATCAGACGGAACAGTTTCCTGTGGATTCTGTCACGAACAATCTTCAGCTTTTACCCATCATGGGCATTCGGTTAGTCAAGGGGTAAATGGTCAAACTGGAGCGAGAAATTCACCCTCTATCCAAAATTTGGGTTTTCAAACCACATTTATGTATGATGGTGCAACTGACCATTTGAATTTGCAACCTATAATTCCGCTAACGAGTCCAATAGAAATGAATGGTAGTTTTTCTACAATTGTTTCAATGTTAAAGAGCGATGCGGAATATAAAAGACTGTTTGGTTTGGCTTTTCCAGGACAACCAATTAATACTGAAAATATGCTCAAGGCAATGGGTCAATTTTTAGTATTGGTTACTTCTTCCAATTCAAGGTTTGATAAATACCGTAGAAATGAAACAGGCGGTACCTTAACTCAAGAGGAGCAAGAGGGTTATACACTTTTCAATCAAAAATGCGCTTCTTGTCACGCAACCGATTTATTCACTGATAATTCTTTTCGCAATAACGGATTGGCAGTGAACCCAATTGTTAATGATATTGGGCGTTATCGTGTTAGTTTACTGGATGCAGACAAATATAAATTCAAAGTGCCGAGTTTGCGCAATGTTGAAAAAACAAAACCGTATATGCATGATGGAAGATTTTTAACCTTGGAAGCTGTTTTAGATCATTATTCATCAGGTGTTGTCAATTCTGCTACCTTAGATTCTAGTTTAAATAATGGAGGAACGCTTGGGATTCCGTTGACTAATATTGAAAAAAACAAAATAATCGCTTTTTTGAAAACATTAACTGATAACCAATACTTAACAGATAATCGCTATTCAGAATTTTAAATAATAAATAAAATGAAAAAATATTTTTTGGTGTTTATCCTACTTTTTCAGATTGCAAATGCAAGTGAAAAAGACAGTTTGCAAATTGTCAATCCATTTACAAAATACCGAATGATCCTAGAAGATGATTGCGATGCTTGCGGCTGTTCGGCAAGTGGTGGAAGCATGGGGTTTGCATCGATGCTGAATTCTAATTTTATCGGAATTAGATACTTCAATCAAAGCTATAAGAGCAGTGATGGATTATACAGTAATTCAACTTGGTACAAGGAAAACTTTAATACAGTTCAAGTTTGGGCAAGAATTCCGGTTTATAAAAACGTACAGGTTTCAGCCTTGCTACCGTATCATTTCCATAATCGGGATACTGAAACGGGTCCTCAAAATATTCAAGGAATAGGTGATTTCACTGTTCTAGGAATGTATCGGTTATATCAGACACATAAAGACAGTACGTTTTTAGTCCATACTTTACAAATTGGAGGTGGAGTAAAAATACCTACCGGGAAATTCAATCAAGCCAATGCAGGAAATGTGAATCCAAGTTTTCAAGTAGGAACTGGTAGTTGGGACTATCTTTTGGCTACTGAATATATCCTAAAAAGAAAGCGTTTCGGATTAAATACGATGCTTAATTATGTTATAAAAACGGAGAACGACAAGCAGTATCAATTTGGAAACCAGTTTAATTATGCAGGAACTTTTTTTTATTTATATGAAAAGAAGAAATTGTCAATTGCTCCTCAATTAGGCTTTGCAGGGGAAATTTATGAAAGCAATCATCAATACGGTGAAATCGTCAGAAAATCTTCAGGAGATGTTTTCTTTGGAAAATTAGGTTTTGAATTGGGTAAAGAAAAACTATCTTTTGGTGCCAATATGATGCTGCCAATAAACCAGGATTTAGCAAGCGGTAGGGTAGAAGTCAAATATCGATTTAGCCTAAACTTTAATTATAGTTTATAAAAAAAGAGAACCTTTTGGTTCTCTTTTTTACTATTTGTGATGTCCTTTGTGTTTTCCGTTGTCATGACCTTTACGGTAGGCTTTTCTAACTCCAATTGTTTTTTGCGGAGCGCCTTTGTATCCTTTATGATATTTAACTTTATGGTCTTTAAAGTAAACGTAAGGTGAGTTACCATGGTAATCGGTTAGAACTACTTTGTATCCATTATACAAATCATAGCCTCTATATGCTCTAGGTAAATAACGGGAACGAACCCATTTTCCTCCACCAAGATAAATAAATTGGCTTGACCTCACATCATAATAGGCTTCAACGTCAGGAAGATAGTAATATTCAACTTCATTATAACCTGCGGGCGCCCATGCTGGAGGTGTACCGATATTTACATTTACAGAAACCTGTGAAAATGAAGGACTAACATAAGACAGTAATAGAATACTGAATAGTAACTTTAATGTTTTCATAATTCTATTATTAAGGTTATTAGTTGTAAGCTTGATTTATAAAATTAAAATCAACAATAAAATAATGATTATAATTGCTCCAACAGATAAATACAATCCACCGTCCATAGTTCTTAAGGTAGATTTAATTGCACGTACTTCTTTACGCAATGCTTTTCTTTCTGCTGGTTTTAAATTGGATTTATCCATATCTTTAATTTCCTCTAATCGATCAAGCAATTTTTTTGCTTCTACAGGTATTTCCTTAGTTACAGGAGCACTAGTAATTGGGTCGATTGAAGCAGCATTCATTTGAGCTGGGAAGAAACTTAATGACAATACCATCATCATTAAATAAATAGTCGATTTTTTCATAATTTTAAATTTTAATTAATAATCTTGTTCATGTAAAGGTCATTATTTAACACTTAAATTATGTTATAGAATTAAGGGTAGAAGTTGCAAAATTTCCTACAATGTTATTTATATTTTATTGGTTCGGGTTTCGCAATTTCAAAATCCTGAAAACCAAAATCTTCGGTATGTATAGCATTTGTATAAAAAACATCGTTTCCGTTTTCCGGAATCTCTGGGTAATATGCAAGTGAAATCTGAAAGGAACTAAAAACCAAATAATCATTTCGGATAATCATTCCCAATCCAAATTGTGAGTAGGCTTTACTGTTTTTAAAACCTTTTTCAGCATCACCAAGAATCCCGATTGTATAATTCAGATACGGATTAAGCCTAAATCCCCATAAACTGTATGGTGAGTAGGATTGACTCTGAAATGTAAAGAGCAATTTTTTTGTTCCAAATAAACTCCTTGAATTAAAACCTGAAATTCCATTTGATTCATTAATTGTTAATCTGTCAAAATTAGAATCCAATCGTTTATTCCCAATTATGACTTGTGCTTTAGCAAATTGCCTGAATTTCCATTCTCCTGCATGCATTAAATTTGTGAAATAATTGGTCTGTGCTGAAAATGCATTTTGTTCGGATTTATTGTCCTTAAAAAAAGTACCATATTCAAAATTGGTACTTAGGTAACCTAATTTATAATAATTCCCAAAAGAAATCTTCGCTCCAGCGTAAAGGCGATGACTGTTGTTTTTTTCTTGATAACCACCAGTAATTCCGAAAGCTCGACCAATGGGAACGTCTTCAGTAATCTGATAATTGAAAAGATATTTGTCTTGGATAAATTGCCTGGACGATATCCCGATTCCAGCCAAATAAAATTTTTCATTTGAAATAACATCTAAATTGTCATATTCTATTGTCGGACTTTCTAAATAATTGGTTTTTAAATACCGTACTGAAGTTATTAAATTCGTAGTACGGCTATTTTCTGTATAACCTTTTAGTATTGTTGTTGCTTTTCCTATCCAAAAATCCTGTGTATTTGATTTAAAATTTTGAAAGGCATAAACACCATTGATATCGGGTAATTCTTCGGCTCGGAATTGCTGATCAAAATAAATACCACCTGCCCAAATTGCAAAAGGGGAGTAGAAAGGCCTTTCAATTTTAAAAACCTTACTATAATTATTTTCAAGATCGTACCGATAATCCAAAGTTGTATTGATATAGGTATTTACAATATTAGGTATATAGTAAATCCCACTATAAGCTGATTTGCCATCAGCAAACCTTTTTTTATAAATATTTTCGAATTGATGACCGGTTCCAAGAAAATTCCTGTCGGTTAAATCAAAATCAACTTTTGAACTCGATGCGTGAATTTCAGGTACAATACTCCAAGAATCCAACACACGGATATAAATGTCAACCGAATCAGAATTTTTAGCGGTTAAGCGAGGTACCATTTCTACTTTTCTAATATAGCGTTGTTTTCTTAACAAACGCTCGGATTCTTTGAGCAACAAGGTATCCAATGGTTTGTTTTTTCTAAAGAGCAATAGGTTTTTAACGGTTATTGCCTTAGTTTTAATATGAAGTCGGTTTGCTGTTTTTGATAAAAACTTTTTTGGTGCAGAGGAAGTATCCGATTCAGAATATCCAAAAGGATCTAAAGTTTCGATATTGATATTACGGACTATTTTACCTTCAAAAGCCGTAATCTTCTTTTTTCTTACGACTTTGGGTTTTACTTTTTTCGAATTTGATTTAATTGGTTCGAAAGCAACTTTATAAATGAACTTATAAAATTTATTGCGCTTGGAATATTTTTCTATTTTTTTTTTAACCGCTAGCGTATCTGTCTTAACTGGTGTCACCTGAGAAAACGAAAGCTGGCACCAAAAAACAATAAAAAAAAGCAAACTATTTTTTTGAGTTCTATTCATTACACTAGATAACTTACAACTATTTAGATGTCTTGATTATGGTCGGTCGTAGTTGCTGTAAAAGTAGGCGGATTTACCTGAGTATTGTCATCATTGCTATCAGATCCGTATAACGGTAACCTAATATGCCTCCATGTAAAGGTTTTTGGTAAATCATCGCCCATGAGATAGCCCCAGGGTTTTAAAGAATCAATTCGGTCACAAATTACTTTAAATATAGCGATAAATGGTATAGCCAGGAACATTCCTGTAAATCCCATCAATGCGCCACCAATAACAATTCCGATAATAGAAATAAATGCATTTACCTGTACTTTGGAACTCACAATTAGGGGAACCAAAAGGTTATTATCGATAAGCTGTACCACAACTACCACAATGACAACACCAAATATTAATGATATATCGGGGGAAGTTGTTAAAGAAGCAACCATACTTAAACCTCCAGCTATTAAAATCCCGATATAAGGAATGAGATTTAAAACCCCAGTAATGACTCCTAATACAATGGCATATTTAACTCCAATAATCATAAAACCTACCGTTGTCAATGTAGAAACCGCAATTGTTTCAATGAGTATTCCGGTTATATAACTCTGTACAGATATTTTAATTTGGAAAAGAATATCCTGTAATATTGTATGTTCTTCTGGTTTGAATAATTTGCAAAGGAATTTAATGAAATGTGTTCTATACAAAAGAAACAGAAAGGTATAAATGGGTACCAATGCAAGCATCAAAAGCGTGTCTGTCAAAGATAATAAAGTATGTCCTAAAAAGCTTTTAGTTGATACTGCGGAATCTTCTGTAGCCGAATCAAAAATATTTTTTTGTTCCCTTTTGCTTAAATCAAAATTCTCCCGAATCATGTTTTGGATAGTATCTACATGCAGTGCAACATTCGCTTTGATTTGTCCCCAATCATTTATAATATCACTTACTTGCCATGAAATATAATAAAATATACTAAATACTATAAGTATAGCAATAGTGACAGTAAACATAACGGCTATAACATGTGGAAAATGCAATTTGTTTTTGAGAAAATGGGAAACAGGCCTTAATAAAATAGCAAAAAGTAAAGCAAGTAGTATTGGTGTAATTATGTTTTGCCCTACATATAATAAAGCAAAAATAGCTGTTATACTAAGTAATATAAAAGCAAGTTTTGCATAAAAAGGAAGTTTTAAAGCATCATCCATAGGGTTGTTTCAATTAACTTATGTTATAAAATTTAAATATAGTAATTTTAAAATTAACTGAAAGCAAAGTGAATTTTAATAGAAATCTATTTTTTGTTAATTTCTTTTGCCCACACTTCTATACGCATTTTGAAATAATATAGCGTGTTGACTACGATTGCAAATTCATCTATCATTTTATTTTCATTTTAGATAAAACATTTTTCAGGAATGATTTCCCCGATTCTTTCATTTCTTCAGGATCTACGGTTGTTAATTTAGACAGGTTGCTTTGAACCAGCCCACCCACAATTTTTTTTACGATTCCACCTGATGGGCCTACAATGAATTTATTGGTCAATAATCCAGTAACTATTCCCAAACCTGTTTTAAAAAGATTGCTTTTTAAATTAGGCGAAGTAAAAGTTTCATTGATTTTTTCCTTAATGATATTTATAGGGTTTAAACTGTCTACCGTGAATTTATAATGGTGTTTTAACAAACTCAGTTGTGACGCTTTAACGCTTTCTAATTGTGCGATAGCTTCGCATAATGTTTTATTGTTGGTTATTGTTTGCATTTTCTTTTTCTTTAAAGATTTGGTTTATGATATAATCATTAAATGTGTTTTCTACAGATTTTCTACAGATTAACAAAAGGATTGCAACAAATGCATAAAAACCAGTGACAGCAAAAAAACCATAATATATTTTTCCAAGAAGCTCACCTAAATAGAATGATGCTCCAAAAGAAAGAAAAATGATCAATAAAGTAATAATAATAGCAACGACTATCCTCGAAGATAATGACGCAAAAACATCAGTGACTTTGTCTATAGTTTTTAATTTATAGAGGGCTATACTGGTTCTACCGTACTCTTCGATTTTATCGAAAAGCATTTCTATTAATATTACTTTATTTTTCATGATCTTAGGTTATTTTACTGCTTTAGCAATATTGTTTTTTGCATTCTGAATAACATTATCAGCTTCATCTTCATAAAAATTCAATCCCGTTTTTTTAACGTCATCTAATCTTGATGTAAGAGAATCAATTGCATCATTGTATTTGGCTTTTAAACCTTCAGCAGTATCAAGGCCTTTTTTTGCAATTTTTTTTCTAGTATTTGAACCTTTGTCTGGTGCAAATAAAATACCTAATATAGCGCCTGTTGCTACTCCCGCTAATGCTCCTAATAAAACTTTTCCTGTGCTCATGATAATTGGTTTTTAATGATTAATAAAATTTATTTAATTGAATGTATATCCTAATGTAAGTTGAAATACCTGATTTTTATACCTAGGTTTGGTAGTATCACCATCAGAATCTGATTTGCTAATATCCCATCCGGCTCTACCAGATATAACAAAACTCTGAATATTGATATCGGCACCTACAACAAATCCAAAAATACTTTTCTTGTAGTTATCGCTATTAATATCATCTTCCTGTGTTGTTGATGTACTTCCGTTAAATTCATTTTTTGTTTCCAATAAATAAGAATATTGTGGACCTACCAGAATAGTAAAAGAAGGTGTTGGTTTAATTTGTAATTGTAATGGAATGTCTAAATAAGATGTGGTTCTTTTATATTCATAGGTTCCAAGGATATTACTTCCAGACGCTTCAAATCCTTTTTGAGAATACATAAATTCTGGTTGAAAACCAACAATTTGTCCTAATGGAATGGAGAAAAACATACCTCCCGCAAACCCTGTTTTATTATCTGCTACAAAATCATCTCCTTCTTCATCATATACATTGGAGATGTTAATACCTGCTTTGAAACCAAATTTAAACTCGCTTCTTGAATCGGTTGCTGTAATTGGTTCATTTTGAGCAAATCCTGTTGTCGTTATAAGGATTGCTGCAATTGCTGTTATTGTTTTTGCTATATTTTTCATGGTTATAATTTTTAGTGTTTAATTTTTAGTGTTTAATTCGTTATAGTCTTTTTCTAGTTGCTCTGAATTTTCTTTCATTTCTGCTTTAAAAAATTCCCAATCTTCTCCTTTGGCTTCTTTAAAATCGTGCAGTTTGGTTTTTAAAATTTCATTCTTTTTTTCAAGTTCAATAATTTTTTCGTTATAAGTTTTTTTTACTTCTTTGCTTTTGCTTCCAACCTTTATTTTGAGGTTAGCAATCATCGCTTCATTGGTAATGATTTTTTCACTCATATCTTTTTTGAAATCTTCGATAGCGGTTATGGAATCTTTTTTGGCTTCTACTAGTTCTTTTTTGGGTACGATTACATTTTCCTGCGCTTCTTTTATTTTTTCATCATTATCTTTACAACTTGTTAAAAACACAAAGGGAGTGGAAGCAATAAGAAGAAATGAAATCATATTTTTTTTTATTGTTTTCATTATTTGAGTTGTTAAAAATTGTTGTTCTTGATGACATTACAAAGATGCAACACAACTAAAACCTATTTGTTACACAGTATTATTCTAAAGTTATAGGATTTCCATATTTAAAAGTTTAACCAACAAAAAAAGCCCCTTACGGAGCTTTTAATAATTTAGTTTGGCTTTTATTTGTTTTTTTCTGCTTCTTTTTTGGCTTTTTTCTCTGCTGCTTTTTTAGCTTTTTCAGCTGCGCGTTCTTTTTTCTTGAAATAACCCCTCAAAAGGAAATTATGTTTGGCAGCTTCCATATTTTCGTCTAAACCTTTACTGCTCTTTTTGAGGTTGGTTATTGTCTTGTCAATATTGTCAGCCATTGCTTTGTCTTTTATTAATCGGCCTAAAGTTCCTTCGCCTCGGTTTATCTGAATTACAATTTCTGCTATTTCATCAGTTGCAATGGCGGCATTACCGGCAGTTTCCTGTAAGCTTCTCATTATTGCATCAGTTTCGATAGGTTCAATTGAAGTAATCAACTGTCGGTCTTTTACACTTGCAGCGGCATTTTCCCCTTGAGAAAGCATGACCACTTTGTCGCCTATAATTCCTTCAGAACCTATTCCTGCCTTGCTATCGGCTTTAATGAATTTTTGAACTTCTTTTTTAATAAGCATGTCTACTCTCACAGTAGAATCATTTAATATCAGGATATTATCAACCGTACCTACATTAATTCCTGAAAAACGAACCATATTTCCGACTTGCAATCCGCTTACATTTTGAAAATTAGCTTTTAGGCTAAAAACGGGATCAAACAGGTTTTTTTGTTTTCCGATTATAAATATTCCTAAGAAAAATAGTCCCGCACCAATGATGATAAACAGTCCTAAACGAAATTTGAAAGCGGGTGTATTTGAGTCCATTTTATAATGTATTTGAATTAATAATATTTGAATTTTGGAAATAGGAATTAACTAATTCATCCGATGTTTTTTCGAAATCATTTAGTACTCCTTCTTTATATACTGTGCCTTCTTTTAGCATTACTATTCTGTTGGCTACTGTTCTGGCACATTCTATGTCGTGTGTTATTATTATGGATGATGTTTTGTATTTTTTTTGAATGTCATTTATCAACAAACTGATTTCGTGTGAGGTTACGGGATCTAAACCCGTTGTAGGTTCATCATATAAAATAATGGACGGCTCTACAATAATTGTTCGTGCTAGACTTATTCTTTTTCGCATACCTCCAGAAAGTTCAGAAGGCATTTTATCTATAGCATCTGGTAATCCCACATTTTCTAAAGCTTCTTTTACTTTTTCTGCTATTTCCGCTTCGGTTAAATTCTTTTTGATTCTCCTTAAAGGAAATTCTAAATTTTGCCTAACAGTCATTGAATCGTATAATGCGCCACTTTGAAAAAGGAAGCCCACTTTTTTTCGTAATTCATAGAATTCCTTGCTTTCAAGCGAATTTACTTCTTGACCCAGAACGTTGATAGTTCCTTCATCGGATTGTAATAATTTAACGATACATTTAATCAGCACGGATTTACCTGTACCGGATTTACCTAATACCACTAAATTTTCGCCTTTAAATAATTCTAATGAAACCCCTTTTAAAACTTCGAAATCACCAAATTTTATTTTGAGGTTCTCAATTTTAATTACCGGCTCTTTCTTTTCGAATGCTATATGTGTCATAATATATCTGTTATTTGAACCGCAATTAAATCTACTATGATTACTAATAATGACGCCATTACTACTGCCGAGTTAGCTGCAATACCTACGCTCTCTGTTCCCCTTCCTGCATTGTAGCCTTTGTAACATCCTACACAACCAATTACGGCACCAAAGAAAAATGTTTTTATAAAGGCAGGTATTAAATCTGAAAATTCTACATCACCAAATGCCTGTGAAATGAAAAGTACAAAACTCACATCTCCTTTTATATTTGCACCAAGCCAGCTTCCGATTATACCTAAAGCATCGGCAAAAAGAACTAATAATGGTAACATTAAAGTAGCGGCTAATATTCTTGGAACCACTAAAAACCGAATAGGGTTGGTAGAGGAAACTTCCATAGCTTCAATTTGTTCCGTCACACGCATCGAGCCTAATTCAGCTCCCATACTGGAACCAATCTTCCCTGCACAAATTAGCGCTGTAATTACTGGGCCCATTTCCCTAATAATTGATATGGCAACCATTCCAGGCAACATAGTGATTGCTCCAAAATTGATTAAAACGGGTCTTGCTTGAATGGCAAGTACTAAACCTATAATCACTCCCGTAACCGAAATTAAAGGCAACGATTTATTTCCTATCTGAAAGCATTGTTTAAAGAATTCCCCAAATTCAAAACCACGTGAAAAAGTGTTTTTTACCACTTTGACCATAAATAAAGCTGCGTTTGCAATATCTTGTGTGAAAGCGTAAAATTTGTTTTTTTGCTTTAAAGTTTCTTCGCTTATAGTGATGGTTTTTTTGTGGGCATATTTACGGACTGTACTAATAGTCGCTATTTGTTTCATAATATTATATTATTACAGTGTTTACTAAATCCAATTCCCAATCCTAAACAAAGTTGGTTCAATAATAATTAGATACGATTGCATTATATTACTATTAAGTTATATAATTTAAACGGGAATTTCTTTCATAAAGTTAGTTAAAAATCTGACTTTTAGAAAGATAAATGCAATAATTAAAATATTTTATGTAGAAGTTATGTTTTAATCCATGAATTCTTTCTGATCATAATTGCTTTTTATGATAGAAATCCCTTTTTGAAGCAATAAATTATTAGGGTAAGTAATGATTTCCCCACTTTGTGTTTTAAGGTAAACGTGAAAAGCATGAATGTCTTCGATTTCTGCTTCTATAGGAAAATCTTTGTCGTGGATTTTAATAATATCACCTATTTTAAATGGGAAAGAAAAAAATAAAATTATACCTGAAGTAATGTTGCTTAAAATTGACCATTGGGCAAACATTGCTACTCCAACAACTGTAGTTATGGAAGAAAGTGCCAAAAAAATATCTTTGGTCTGTACACCCCAAATCAAAATCAATCCAGAAAGTGCAAGGATATTTATTAATAAATGAATGTACTTAATTACGAGATTGGCGCGGTGTTCCATTCTATAACTTGTTTTTGCAAAGCGGCGTACTAATTTGGCCACTACAATTCGTAAAAGCACAAAGAAGAATATAAGAATTCCTGTACTGATTACTTCTCTCGTAAAATCATTGAAAAAAAACATAGCTACTATTTTATGCTAAGTTACTGAAATATTCATACACTTTGTCCACTGGCATTCCCATTACATTGGCATAAGAACCTTCGATTTTTGAAACTCCTATAAACCCAATCCATTCCTGAATTCCATAAGCTCCCGCTTTATCATAAGGTTTGTAGTTTTCTAAATAATAGGCAATAGCTTCATCGCTTAACATATTGAATGTGACTTTAGTCACTTCATGAATAGTGGTAGTTTTTTCAAGCGTTTTAAAACAAACTGAGGTGATTACTTCGTGGGTATCATTTGATAATGATTTTAGTATCCGAAAAGCATCATCATAATCCCTTGGTTTTCCCAAAGCTTTATTTTTATGCCAAACAATAGTATCGCTGGTTACTAAAATATCATTTGGTTTTAATTCATTTTCAAAAGCACTCGCTTTTAATTCGGCCAAAAAATTAGTAATGGCTTGCGCTTTTAGTTCCAATGGATAAATTTCTTCGATTTCTTTAAGTCGGATTTCAAAATCCAAATCCAAATCCTTGAAAAATTGCTGTCTTCTTGGTGAGCCCGAAGCTAAAATAATCGTGTATTTTTTTAATACTTCCTTAAACATGTTGCTTCATTTCAATGCTAATAAACAAAACGGAAAGAATCCCAAAAAATAATAATGCTTTTAAAACCAAACTCAAATGCTTAAATTCCTGAGGCGTTTTTGCAGATAAAATTTTTGCCATAAAATAAATCAAGGGACAAACAATAAATATCAATCCGTAAATTGTAGTTATTAAAAGATTATTAGTAAAAATGTAGTTGTTGATATACCATAATAATGTTAGTAACGGAATAAATGTAAAACCGAATACTATTTTTTTAGTTCTGTCAATTCCAATAGCGATTGGTAAAGTATTCATCCCTTGATTATAATCGCCATCTACATCTTGTAAATCTTTAACTATCTCACGAATAAAATTAATCAGAAAAGTAAAAATGGCATAGTCTAATAATATGCTAAACAATAAAGTCATTAACGAACGATTGTCATCTGAAGTTGCTGGTAATAAATCAAATATTCCAACAATTATCACACTTGTTGTTGTCAATAAAGCTACTATAACATTCCCAATCAATAAGCTTTGTTTAAAACTTGTGGCGTACATATAAAGGGTTGCAGCGATGATAATAAATACAGAAGCAAAGTTGGGTCTCTCAATTACATTTGCTAAATAAAATCCAATTCCGACACCTATAATATTCAAACCAACATATATATTGTATGCATTGGCTTCAGAGATAGATTTGCCTACAATTACATCTTCGGGTTTGTTATGAATATCAGTTGCTTGATCATGAATATTATTGATGACATAACCTCCAGCAGCAATGCAAAGTGTTGATAAAACCAATAAAATATATTGCCAATCAGCCAATGCCAAGGCTACGGGGATATATTGCAATTTAAAAAAGCCATATCTAAAAATCAACTGCATAAAAGCAATCATTAATAGGTTATTGAAGCGTATAAGTTTTAGGAATTTCATTTTTTGAATTTTATTAGTGTTCGGTATTCAGTTTTCGGTTTTCAGTATGAAGTGATAAATTATATTTTGGTTGCAAATTTTAGTTTTGAATTGTTACTCCAAATTTTTGAGGATTCAAAATCATAAAATTTATTAGTTTACCAATTTCATTAGATTCTTTTATTAATTCATTAAAAATTTCTTCATCAATATATTTACAGGCTAATGAAAATTCCAGCCAAACTTGAGTTTCTGAATTTTCTGCATCACAGTCGGTTAATTTACTATGAAAATGTTTAGGGTAAATCCTTTTCCTATATGCCTCAGCAATATTTGCTGAAACACTTCTTGATGAACGTCTTATTTGGTCAGTCAATGAATAAGTTTCCTCTTTAGGAAATGATTTAGAAATTCTGAATATTTTCATTGCTAAATCAAATGATTTTTGGTAGGCTAACAAATCCTGAAATCTCATTCTATATATTTTTTTTAATTATATTTTATTAAATAAATTAGAACTGCTTTCTGAACACTCCCAATAGCTATCTGGACTGAACACTGACCACTGCAATCTAATCATGTTGTCCATTAAAATATTCCATCCATTTTCCCTGTACTTTCATTACCTGCTCAATCACATCACGAACTGCGCCTCTACCACCATTTATATGTGAAATATATTTTGAAATTGCCTTAATTTCTGGACTTGAATCCTGAGGGCAGGTAGGTAATCCCACTAATTTCATCACATGATAGTCGGGAATATCGTCGCCCATATATAATACTTGTTGGGGCTCAATGTTGTATAATTCAGTGTATTCCTTAAAAGTCGCTACTTTGTTGGGTGTAGCTAAATGAATATCGGTAATACCTAAATTTTTCAAACGAATTCGAACACCTTCATTGCTTCCTCCCGAAATAATACAAACATTATAACCACTTTCTATAGCCGCTTTCATGGCAAATCCATCACGAATATTCATTATACGAAGCATTTCGCCAGTAGGGGTAATATGTACCGAGCTATCAGTTAAAACGCCATCTACGTCAAAAATAAACGTAGTAATATCATTCATGATTTCTTTATAACTTTTGGGCATCGTCTTGTATGGATTGAGTTAATAGGTTGTAAATATCTTTTTGGTTTTCATCCGATAAAAATGCAATATGATTTTCTATTGTCGTAATATCTTGCCTTTTTGCTGGTCCTGTCTGTGCTTCTTCTGGCGAAAGCAACATTATTTTACTGGCAGTTTCCTGAATTAATGGTTTTAATATTTCAAACGGAACTTGATTTTCGTTACAAATATCGCTGCCAATTTGGTACAAATGATTCACAAAATTATTGGTAAATACAGCAGCTACATGCAATGCTTTTCGCTGATTCGTATTTATTGGATACACGGTATCCGAAATCGTTTTAGCTAATTTATGCAACAATTGATAATCTGTTGGGTTTTCAGCTTCCAGACAAATAGGGATGCTTTTGAAATCCACAGCTTTGTTTTTTGAAAAACTCTGTAATGGATAAAAAACACCTTTTCGGTTTTTATCATCCAAGTCATTTATTGCCACACCGCCAGAAGTATGTACAACCAATTGATTTTTGAGATTAATTCCTGATGAAACTGTTGCAATTGCATGGTCAGAAACAGCAATTATAATCAAATCGGCTTCCGCCAAATTATTTTTGTCTGTAATGATTTTATCGGAATCGAGTAGGTGAGTGATACTTTCTTTTTTTCTTGCAAAAACTTGAAGCAACTCCACTTCATTGCTTTTTGCAAAAGCAGCAATTAAGTGTTGCGCCACATTGCCAGAACCGATGATACTCACTTTAATCATAAGGCAAAAATAGGATTTTAGAATTAATTATGAGTAATGAATTATTAATTATGAATTTTGGGAAAATCTTCAATCTTCAATCTCGTATCTTCAATCTAAAATCTTTACTTTTGTGGCACTTTAAAATAAAATTTTCCACCTAATGGATAAAAAAATATTCTCCTTTTTGTTTTCCACCCGCTTAATGGCTATTTTGTTCTTATCATTTGCAATTGCAATGGGTGCGGGAACATTCATAGAAAGTAAATACAACACAGATACTGCCAGGATATTAATTTATAATGCATGGTGGTTTGAGGGAATCATGGTGTTTTTTGTAATTAATTTTTGTGGTAATATTAAAAGGTACAAACTCTATAAAAAAGAAAAATGGGCCACATTGATACTGCATTTGTCCTTCATTTTTATTCTTGTCGGCGCTTTTATTACGCGTTATATCAGTTATGAAGGAATGATGCCAATACGGGAAGGTGCTGCTGAAAACCAAATATATTCGGATAAAACCTTTCTGACTTATTTTGTTGATGGTGAGCATAAAGGTGAAATGCGCCGTCGTGTTTTTGAAAAACCGCTGTTGCTTTCTGCCGTAACAAACAATGATTTTACCTTCTCTGATCAATTTTCTGAAACGCCTTTTGAAGTTTCATACAAAAATTACATCATGGGCGCTACAGAAACAGTTAAGCCAGATGCAAAAGGGATTTTATATTTGAAAATGGTGGAATCCGGTGACGGAACAAGACACGAACATTATCTTAAAGAAGGTGAAGTACAAAATATCCATAATATGCTTTTTGCCCTAAATAAAATTACAAAAGGTGCTACAAACATTACTACGACTGGCGAAAGCTATACGATTCAAACACCGTTTGAAGGGCAGTTTATGCGAATGGCCGACAAGTTTCAAGGAAAAGTCACGAAAGATTCCATTCAGCCATTAATGATGCGTTCGTTGTATAATGTTGGCGGAACTCAATTTGTATTTCCAGAAGTAGCTGTAAAAGGTATTAAAGAATTTGTATCCAATAATGATTTCAAAGCAAAAAACCACGATGATGCGCTAGTTATTACATTGAAAGCAAGCGGAGAAGAAAAAACAATTACTTTATTGGGTTCTAAAGGAAAAACAGGAGAGCCTCAAATTGTTACTATTGGTAAAATAGACTATACTTTTTTCTTTGGAAGTAAGGTTTATAAACTGCCTTTCAAAGTGCAATTGAACGACTTTATTGCTACTAAATACCCAGGAACCGAAAAAAGTTATTCGGCATTTGAAAGTAAAGTAACCGTTCTTGATGGTAATGATAATTTTGATGCTAGAATATTTATGAATAATGTATTGGATTATAAAGGTTTCCGATTGTTTCAGGCATCTTTTGATCCAGACGAAAAAGGAACTGTATTATCCGTTAACCATGATTTTTGGGGAACTTGGATAACTTATATTGGCTATTTTATGTTGTTTTTTGGGCTGATGGCAATTATGTTTACCAAACATTCCCGATTTGCCGATTTAAAACGAAAACTGGACGTAGTGAAAAGGAAAAAAGAAAAATTAATAACCTTACTGTTTTTAGCATTCAGTTTAACTGGTTTTTCACAAGGTCATTCCCAAAAACAAATTTCGGTAAAGCAAATTGATTCGCTGATTCAAAAATTTAAGGTTTCTGAAGAACACGCCGAAAAATTTGGTCGTTTGGTAGTTCAGGACAATGGAGGAAGAATGAAGCCTGTGAATACTTTTTCATCTGAATTGTTACGAAAAGTAACACATCAAGATGAATATAAAGGAATGAATTCCGATCAGGTGTTTTTGTCAATGACCCAATTCCCAAATGCCTGGTTTGAATTGCCATTGATTTACATTAAACCAGGAAATGACAGCATACGTAAGATTATTGGGGTTGATAAGAATCAAAAATATGCGTCTTTCAAATCTTTCTTTGATAAAAAGGGAAATTATAAACTATCTCCTTATCTGGAAGAAGCCAATAAAACAGCAAACCCAAATCAGTTTGAAAAGGATTTTATCGAAACCGACAAGAAAGTAAATTTATTGAATTCGGCTCTTTTTGGAGGAATATTAAAGATTTTCCCAATACCAAATGATGCTGGAAACAAATGGATTTCACATTTAGAATTAAACCATGCAGGTTTAAAAGGGATGGATTCAACTTTTACAGCTCAAATTATTCCTTTGTATTTGCAGTCGTTAATGTCTTCTTCCCAAAAAAATAATTTCAAGGAATCCGATTTTTACCTTAACGGAATTGCGAAGTATCAAAAAAAATACGGTAGTAAAGTAATGCCGTCCGATGATAAGATTTCTGCCGAAATACTTTACAATAAATATGATGTTTTCAACAAACTGATGTATTGGTATATGTTTGCTGGAATTTTGATGCTGATTTTAACCATTGTCAAAATCTTCAAGGAAAATAGATTAATGGCATTTTTAGTAAACGGAATGCATGTCATTATTGGGTTGTTATTTGCCACACAAACTATGGGATTAATTGCCCGTTGGTATATTTCGGGTCACGCACCTTGGAGTAATGCCTATGAATCGATTATTTATATTGCGTGGTCAACCATGTTCTTTGGATTGGCATTTGACAGAAAATCAAAATTAACTGTAGCTTCAGCATCGTTTGTAACAGCCATGCTTTTAATGGCGGCCTACATGAACTGGATTGATCCGGAAATTGCCAATTTGCAACCTGTATTGAATTCTTATTGGTTGATGATTCACGTAGCAGTAATTGTGGCGAGTTACGGACCATTTGCATTGGGAATGATTCTAGGTGTTGTTTCGTTGATATTGATTTTGTTTACCAATGAAAAGAACAAGGCAAAAATGCTGCTGAACATTAAGGAAATAACCTATATCAATGAAATGGCATTAACCATTGGGCTTGTAATGTTAACCATTGGGAATTTCCTCGGCGGACAATGGGCGAATGAAAGTTGGGGCCGTTATTGGGGTTGGGACCCAAAAGAAACCTGGGCTTTAATCAGTATTATGGTGTATGCTTTTGTGATTCACTCTCGATTTGTTCCTGCTTTGAGAGGAAAATGGGTATTTAATTTAATGAGTGTTTTTGCGTTTTTGTCTATTTTGTTTACCTATTATGGTGTGAATTTCCATTTGGTTGGACTGCATTCTTATGCTAGTGGCGAAGCCAATTCATTGAGTTGGATTTGGATGTCGGCGATTGCGATTTCAGTTTTAGGATTAATTACTTATCCGAAGTATAGGAAGTTTTATAAGAAGTAAATGTCAAAATTACTTCATATTAATAAAGAAAATTATGGATTTAATTAATCGAAAAGCATTAATTCTATTGACTTTTTTATTGTCTTTATCAGTAAGAAGTCAAGTAAAAGAAAAACTAGGAATTGGTCTTTACTATGGATATAGACTTAATCAAGGAACTCTTTTTTTTGAATACAAAGTTTTAAAAAATCATTTTATATTAAACGGAGATTTGAGTATTGATAAATATCAAAGTTTTGGAATAGGTTTCCATTCTGAATATTATCCGATAACAAAATCAACAATAAAGCCTTTTATTGGTATAGGAATTAGTAGAAATGTTGGAAGATTATATAGTTATGATAGGGAAACTGACGTGGTTTCAATTTTTTCAATAAGTGATGCGAATTATTTAACTCCTTCATTGGGTGTTAGATTTGAAGATGTTATTAAAGATAAAATAAGAAACAAGACGATATCTTTATTTTTAAAAATAGGCTATAAAAATAATATTATGAGTAATCCAAATGTGAGATTTGTTTCTGGAGTTGAAGATAATCAGAAAATGATAGATATTGAGAATTATATTAAAGATGGAATTGTTTTATCAATAGGAGCAATATACTGTTTCAAATAGTATTTATATTTGAATAAAATTAAAAACAAAAAAAGCAACCTAAAAGGTTGCTTTTTATATATCTAATCTAAATAAATTAGTCTTGGTTCAAAGTCTTTCTCCAAGTAAAAGCATTCAAGATATGTCTTTTTGCAAAACGTCCAGGAGAATCTGCGTTTACCATTTTTACATAAGTCGCTTTTGGTACGCTGATGTACTCATAAACACTTCCGTTTGAGAAGTTGATGATTAACCTTCCGTCTACAAATTTATAATCGGTAATAGTAGAGGTAGAGATTGTCTCTGTATATTCAGGCAAATTCAGTTTAATCGTTTCAGGATTGATACTTACCAAAAAATGATAAGCTTCAATGATTTTTTTACTGTTTTCTTCGGCAGCTTTTAATCCCGCTTCATCACCTTGAAATTTATCAGGATGCGCTTCTTTCATCGCATTTCTATAAATAGTTTTCAAATCCTTTAATTCTGCAGTTTTTTCTACGTTTAGTAGTTTTCTGTACTCAACAATTTTTTTCATAAAATATAAACCTATGTTTTCAAAAATAAAATCAGGAATCTGATTTCTAAATCTCAAATTTTTTGCAAATGTACACTTTTTTTTAAGAGTTTGATTTTGAATCAACAGTTTAACTTGAATTTAATGTACTGTACTTTTCAAAAATGCAGATAAAATCCTAAATCGGCTTATATTTGCATAATGGAAAAGCTTTTTCGACCGAGCCCAAAATCATTCAAAAATACTTTTTGTGTTTTTAAGGAAATGCCATTGGAAGCTATTGAAACCCTGACCGTTCAATATGACAGCAAATCAGGAAGCAAATACTATTATACAAAAGAAGGAATGTATCGGTTGTCAAACCATTGGGGAAGATTAGCCAACAGTAAGTGGCGATTAGAGCCTTTACAACTGGATTGCTTCGAAACTCGCAATGAGTCTAAAACTAAATTAGGTTTTGCCCCTTGGCAACATTTTTACCCTGACAATGCTATTGATGAATTGTATTATATAGAAGCGGATTTTAAATTTAATACAGCAAATTACCAACATAAAAAAAATCCTAACTTTGACAACAAAGCAGTATTGCGAACGAGTTTTGAAACCACAAAAAGAATCAAACAAATCCGTAATTTATTCAACCTAACTTCATGGGCAAAATATTTTGACTATGATGATTTGGATATACTGAGACAAAAAATCATCAAAGAGCTTATTTATACAAACAAGACACTGGAAACCATAAAAAGAGAAATACATGAGCAGGAATAACGAAGGGAATATTAAAAAACATAATGATAAATTGCACAAAGCGCAGGATAAAGCCAAACAAGCAGCCATTACTAGAAAGGAAAAACTAAAACAAATTGTGAAGAAATTCAATGAAAACAAAGAATAATGGAAGATAAATTTATCCATATTAAAACCAAAATGCAGGAAATCATCGATTTAATTACCGCTAAAAAAATTGATCAGGCAACGGCTAAGATTCATGATTTAAGCATTACATTAAATGAATTATTGGACTATTCTGACAATGATAAGGAATTGATAGAAATAAGCAGGTACCAGGTTTTATTAAACCAACTGCAACTAAAAATAAATGCCATTAACTAACACTCAAACGATGACAAACTGTTATTGCGGATCTGAAAAGGGTTTTGAAGACTGTTGTGATTTGTATATAAAAGGAATTCAAAAAGCACCTACCGCTGAAGTCTTAATGCGTTCAAGATATGCTGCTTATGCAACAAATCAAGCTGATTATCTGATAAATACTACTCATAGTTCGCAAAGAAAATATTATTCTAAAATCGAAATTCTAAATTGGGCCAAAGCCAATAAATGGCAAAAATTAGAAGTTATAAAAGCTACTGAAAATACTGTCGAATTCAAAGCCTATTATTTAGACAGTAATAATGAAAGCCAAATTCATCACGAATTTTCTAATTTTAAATTTGAAAATGGAAACTGGTTTTATGTTGATGGTGAGTTTTATTGAATCTAGATAAATAATAGTAATTTAAGTATATAATTTATTTCGAATCTCATTAAATCGTTAAGATAATTTAAATAATATTAATTGTAAAATTGTTTAAATTAAAAAAGAGAAGTCTGTATAGTATTTTTAGGATTATTATCAAAAGAAAAGGTTTCAGTGGTTATATATTGCTGAATTTTTCTATCATAAATTCTAATTGAAACCGCTTCACAATTAAAAGAGAATTCTATTGAAGTAAAATTTTCTAAGGCTATCTTTAGTTTTTTTTCTTCCAACTTTCTTCCAATAGTAATATGTGGTTCAGAATTTTTATAAACTTTAGAAATTGATTTTGTAGCGATATGAAAACATTTCATTATTTTTTTTAATCTATGTTTTGAAATTTCTTCTGGTGAAATATAGAAAGCACCATTTAAGAATGAATTGTAATTTTCGAAAGAAACTTGAATTGGCTCAATCATTTCTGCGATTGTTTTAACTTTATTTATTATTATCATCGCTTCATCTTCTGTGCTTTCAAATTCAGATATTGTAATGTGAGCTTTCGAGTTCACACTATTAAACCATCCAATTTTTTTAAATAATTCTTTTTTCACATTGTCAACCAATATACATACTTCTTGAGAAGGTATAATTGCTATAGAACATTTTATTTTAAGTTTCATTTTCCAACAAAAATTAAGCAAAAATAAGAATATAGGAAGTACTTCTTCCCCCCGCATTGTTTTTTTCTAAAATATTTTTTGAAATTAAATCTTGAATATCTCTTAAAGCAGAATCAGGTGAACATTTTGCGATTTTTGCCCATTTAGAAGAAGTTAGATTTCCTTCAAAACCATCAAGGATTTTGTTTAGCATTATTTTTTGTCTTTCATTGAACGTAATTTTAGAGTACATATCCCAAAAACGGGCTTTCATTAATACCGATTCTAAACTGGTTTCAGTTGTATTTAATGAAGTTAATAAGGTTTCGAAAAACCATTTTAACCAATCTGTAATATCCAAATTGCCTTTTTGTACTTGCTCTAAAACAGTATAATATTGTTTTCTTTTTAAACGAATTTGTGCCGACATACTATAAAAACGTTTTGAGCTACCTTCTGCTTTACACAATTGTAAATCAGTTATTGCTCTCGCAATACGGCCATTACCATCATCAAAAGGATGTATAGTTATAAACCATAAATGCGCTACAGCGGCTTTTAAAACAGGATCAATTCCATTTTCTAAATTGAACCATTTAAAAAAAGTTTTTATTTCACTATTAATTTGATTAGCCTCAGGTGCCTGGAAATGTATTTTTTCACTTCCTATGCCACCCGAAACAACTTGCATAGGACCTTTTTCATCTGTTCGCCATTTTCCTATACTAATTTTATAATAACTATTGCTACCCAAAGGAAATAAACTTTTATGCCAACCAAATAGTCTTTTTTCATTAAGTGGACTATTGTATTTTTGTGTTGCATCCAAAAGCATTTCAACAACACCATCAATATTGCGGTCAGATGGAATTAATCCAGCTATATCCATGCCTAGTTTACGCGCAACTGAAGAACGCACCATATCTGTACTAAGAATTTCACCTTCTATCTCAGAAGATTTTATTATGTCTAATGTTAAGGTGTTTAATAAAGTCTGCTCTTGTAATTCAAAACCTAAGGCTTCCATTTTTGCACTTATTTTTCCTTGTTTGTTTCTTACTTCCCCCAATAAAGATTGAAAAGATGCTGAATCCCAAGAAAAGTTTGGCCAATTGTCATTTTGATAAATATATTTCATATTCTCCGCACATTTTGCGGTAAATATAAACATTATTCTCCGCAATATCAATTTATTCTCCGCAAATTTTGCGGAGAATAGCGTATTTAATCTCCGCAAATTACTGTAGTAATAAGTATATCTAATCGAAAACTAATAAGAATAACACAACCAATAAATGGTTATTTCTCAATTCACCGATTTATTTGGTTTTTACCCCTTTCCCATTTTAATTAGTCTACCTTGTCCCGTTGCTTTTTTACCAAAGCGATTCTACTAAATGGAAAATACCTTCGAAACGCTGATTGCAACTTATATTGAAAATAAGGTGGGTATATCCGAACATTTTTTGAGTGACGAACTCGCCAATAATCTCAAGCAGAATTTAGTAACTTTAAATAACGAAAGCCTTTTGATAGCTGCAGGAATTGGCAATTCGGAAAAATTGGCTTTTAATTCCGCTATACGAAGTGACACGATTTACTGGCTCGATAAAAAGCACAATAATGTATTTGAAAATCAGTTTTTTGAACAAATCGAAGCATTCATTATTTATCTCAACCAAAGCTGTTATGCTGGGATAACAGGTTATGAATTCCATTATTCTTTATATGAATCTGGGGATTTTTATTTGAAGCATTTGGATCAATTCAAGAATAATCCAAGTCGGAAATATTCAATGATTAGTTACTTGAATAATAATTGGATAGAAAGCGATGGGGGAGAACTGTTGATTCATCAATTTAATAACAATCAAAAAATTTCACCTACTCAAGGCAAAACCGTTTTCTTTAAAAGTGATGAACTGGTTCACGAAGTTTTAGTTACCCAAAATACCAGAATGAGTATTACTGGCTGGTTAAAAAGTGATTAATGAAAAAACAAAGCAATTAAAATTTCGATAAGGATTAATATAACGATAACCCATTCCAATCTTGAGCTTTCCCTCACATTTAGTAAGTCAGTAAAAAGTGTTAAATTATTTTCTACAATTTGAAGACGGTAATCCAAATCTTTAAATCGGGTATTGATATCAAAATTTACTTTCAATTGTCGGTTCATTAAATTGAGTTCTTCATTATCCCATACCAAATTAGGGTCATCAAGGATATATAAATTATCTACAATACTGTTTTTGACATTCAATACCTTCCCAATATATTTCAACAGATTGGTTTTAGAAATACTGATTTTTCCTTTTTTTTCTAATTCCAAAATATAATGTTTTGCAGACGATATAAGGTTATCAGTTAGTATTTCATAATATTCTAGTGCTACAGATTGCCCAATGTTGAGCATCACGATTCTTAAAATAAAGGAGTCAATTTCTGGTACGGTAACATAATGGTTTTTAACCGTTACTTTTTGCAGTGTATTGTCAATTGCGATTTTATATTCTTCCGATAAATCCAAATCAACACAATCAATGGCATAATTTTTCACAAAGAGCAAGAACTCACTTTTGGCGACAGCATCAAAATTGGCAAAGACCACCACACCATAATCAAAAACATATAAAAACCGATTGTTTTCTAGCGCATAAAAAACTTCGGTGGTAGAACCAGAATGCACATCAGTCCGAAATTCAGAACGGAACTTCTTGATGTTAAAAGATTCTGCAATTTGCAAGGCTTCAATTCTGATTTCCATACTATTGGTTTGGAACAAAAATAAAGAAATATTTACTTTAAAAGAATGTGTTTGTATTGTTTATTAAAAACTAAATTAAACATTATCTACTTGGGTTTACTCTTTTAATTATTTTTGTGGTCAATAATAAGAATTATGTCCCGATTAGATAGTACCAGAAAAATGCCTATTATGCAAAAGGCGGAACAAATTGTAAAACTCACTCAAGGATTAATGAGTATTATCCCAGAGGACAATGAATTCCTGCAAGAAACCACGGTTTGTTTTATGTATGAAAATGCACTAATCATTCCTGCTAAAATTGCCGGAGCAGAAGCTGGAGATTTATATGATTTGCGAATGGAGAATGCAGCTATTATCCGCAAAGCTGCACGTGAATTATATGTTCAGGCTGGAAGCCTGCGTTTTGAAGAGGATATAATTGATATCGAATATATTGATTTATTGCGAAATGAAATTGATGAATTTCGTTTGCTGTTTATAGATTGGGTAGCTGGTTTTGATCAATGGAATTACATTAAGGACAGTTGGGGATTATTCAATCCGTCAGGAGTAAATGCTCACGATAAAGATCCTGATGATGATATTCCTTTTAATCCAGATGATTTTTTGAATTTTGATGATCAAGAGGAGGATTAAAGACTTTAGTGTAAAAATATAAATAAAAAAAACTCTTGTTTCAACAACAAGAGCTTTTATATAAGAAGGTGTTTTTTATTTTTTTGCAGTCTTCACATCCACACCTATTTCAATGTCTTTGCTAATCATCCATTCCGCAGGGTTGGCTTCAGAAGTTCCGAATTTAATATCCCAGTCAGAACGGTTTACAGTGAATTTTGCCTCAATGCTAACAACTCCGTCAGCAGTAGTTACTTTTGCAGGGAAAGTTACATTTAATGCTTTTCCTTTTAGAGTAAGGTTACCGCTAATTGTTTTATTTGCACCAGCGACTGCATTTTCAGCCGGAGTAGCCAAATTGGTAACGCTTGTAATTTTGAAATCGGCAGTTGGATTTTTTGTCACATCAAAAAAGTCGGCACTTTTAAGGTGGGCTTCCAAATCCGAATATTTTTTGTCTTTTTCTGTAACCGATTGGGGATCTACTTTTAACGACTGCATATCAATCACAAAATCACCAGCTGTTAGTTCGCCATTATTTACGGATACTTCTCCTGATGTAATTGAAAGGGTTCCCCATCTTGGTGCAAAACCTCCTTTATGAAAGGCTTTCCAATCTACCTTTGATGCTTGTAAATCAACGGTGTATGACTCTCCTTGTTTTTCGGCAACCTGTTGTTCTTCGGTAGTTTTGGAATCGCCAGAGGACTTTCCGCCACAAGACGTTAAAAACAATGTAATAGCTGCCAATGTAAATGCATTTAATTTTCTCATTTTTAATAGTTTTAGGTTATTTGTTGATGTAGTAATTCAAATAGTATGAATTAGTTACTGCAAGATAAGAATTTTGTAAAAAGGATAAAAGGATTTTTTTAAGCAATTCATTCTTAAAAAAATGATAGAATAAATAAAACGGATTAAGTATTAAAAATTACTTACCAATACAAAAATTCGCAAAAATATTCCCCAACAACTCATCATTCGTTACTTCGCCGGTAATCATCCCAAAATGATATAAGGCTTCGCGAATGTCTATTGCCATAAGGTCCGAAGGCAAATTGGTCTGTAATCCGTAATTTACTTTTTGGATTTCTTCCAATGCTTTTAATAGAGAATCGTAATGCCTTGTGTTAGTAACAATAGTTTCGTTATTGCGCAAAGCACCGGTATTGACAAAGGATAGGAGTTGGTTTTTTAAATCTTCGATACCAATATTTTCTTTGGCAGAAATAAAGATAGTCGAAAGTTGAAAGTCAAAAGTCGAAAGTTGTTTCTTGATATTTAAAACATCAGCATCCGATAATAAATCAACTTTATTTATTACTGCAATTATTGGCTTTAAAGGATATTTGTTTTTTACTTTTTCTATTTCAACAAGGTATTCATCACTTTCGACTTTCGACTTTTGACTTTCTGACAAGTATAAAACTACTTGCGCTTGCTCTATCTTTTCAAATGTTTTACGAATTCCGATACTTTCTACCACATCCTTGGTTTCACGGATTCCCGCTGTATCGATGAACCGGAAACCAATTCCGCCAATAACCAGTTCGTCTTCAATAGTATCACGAGTAGTTCCTGCAATTTCCGAAACTATGGCGCGTTCTTCATTCAATAAAGCGTTCAGTAGAGTCGATTTACCTACGTTTGGTTCGCCAACAATAGCAACAGGAATTCCGTTTTTGATTACATTGCCAACTGCAAAGGAATCAATCAAACGCTTCAACACAAATTCAATTCTATTTAATAATTCCCTGAATTGCGTTCTATCGGCGAAAGCCACATCCTCTTCTGCAAAGTCGAGTTCAAGTTCTATGAGTGAAGCAAAATTCAACAATTCTTGACGTAGTTGTGCGATTTCATTAGAGAAACCACCTCGCATTTGCTGCATCGCAATTTGGTGCGACGCTTCATTGTCAGATGAAATTAAATCGGCAACGGCTTCGGCTTGTGACAAATCCATTTTTCCGTTCAGGAAAGCACGAAGCGTAAATTCACCAGGGTTTGCCATTCGACAACCATTCCTTAATAATAACTGAATAATCTGTTGTTGAATAAAAACAGAACCGTGACAGGAAATTTCAACGGTATTCTCACCAGTATAAGAATTAGTACCTTTAAATATAGAAAGTAAAACTTCATCAAGAATTTTATCCCCATCCTTTATATCTCCTAAATGTAGCGTATGTGATTTTTGTTTGGTAATGTCTTTTCCTTTGATAGACTGAAAAACTTTACTTCCAATAGTAATTGCATCTTCGCCCGAAATACGAATAACGGCAATGGCACCCGCACCTGATGGGGTGGCTAATGCGACTATGGAATCTTGATGAATCATAAATTATTTTTTGCAAAAGTAAGTATAATTGACGAATAGGTCTTAGTGGTTTTTTTGGACAACAATCAATTCGTTATGCTGTTCCAGTCTGGGAATAGTAAAAATTTTAAATTGAGGTGTATCAAAGTTTTTAATGTATTCCACATTACGCTCATTAGCCTTGGCGTTTAATAACATGGTATTGAAAAGAATAAAACCTTTGTTTTTTAATAAAAAAGAGATTCGGTCAATAAAAAATTTTTCATATAAAAAGTTGGGCATTGTTGTATCCTGAAAAATATCGATGATAATTAAATCATAATGCAATTTGGTCTTAAGCACATATTCAAACGCATCGTCAATGACAATTTCTAGGTTTGGGATTTCATTCAGTTTAAAATATTGATTGGCAATTTGAATAATTTCTGCATCAATTTCAACACCGGTAATTTTACCTGTATATTTAATTTCATCAGTAAGGGTTTTGATAACGCTTCCTCCAGCAACGCCCAATACTAATATATGTTCCATTTTTTTGATAGAAGTAAAACCAATAGAAACCAATCCCTTCCTTAAAATTCTTTGAAGACTGCCATAAGAATAATTAGTATTCTTTGAATCCAAGACTAATTGGCCGTTCGTCCAGGTAATTTCTATGTTTTTGCTCAAAGCAGATTTTTTCTGATAAATGTTCAGTGGGATAATGTAACTAAGGATTTTTTTGAGCATTCCTGTTTTTCTTCAAAAATAAAGGATTTATATTAACTACCAAACCCTACAAATCATTTATAAGTTTTTTTATTGTGGCATGTAATATTTAAATGTACCGTTTTTATAAAAAATCACGATTTTATCAATTTGTTCCTCATTGGACGAGATTGCCGTATTTTCGTTTTTAAAATATTTTTTTTCATTTATGGGATTTTCAGAAAAAGGCTTGTCCAAGTTACTGAACAAATCTTCTGTTGTTTCATTTTGAAATGATAGAGTAGGGATGTCCTTTTTTTCTTCTGTTGTAATAGGAACATTTTTTATTTCAGGAATTGAATCATTTTTAGGAAAAGAACCTACACCATTTAAAATCCAATATAAATCTACTTGTGGAAACACTTCCGAAATTTTAAGTATAAAATCAAGACTAGGTTTGTTTCTGCCAGATAGGAGGTGAGACATACTAGAACGCTGCACCCCAATTTTATCTGCAAAAGAAGAGGCGTTTAAACTATAATAATCCAATATAATTTCGAGTCTTTTTATAAAATCTTCTATGTTTACCATTGTAAATTAATTGAAATTAGCTTTAGATTACAAATGTAAATAAAAGAGATGGATATAACAAATTTACGGTTGTAAATAGTAAATTACGGATAATAGACATAGGAATTTATGCTTTATATAAGATTGATTAAATAACTGATAAATAGGTAATTAACTTGCAAAATTTTAAATAAAAACATTTGTAAACATTGGAAGTAAGACAAGCATCAATTAGTGGCTCAAACTTGTTTACAAAATTAACCATCTTTCTTATTTTTCATGTTTACAATTGTAAATACAAAGATGTTTACTTTTGTAACATTAAAAAGTAGTTATGAATTTCGAAGAATTATTTATACGTTTTAAAGAAACCAATTTACATGGCAGGTATATTAAATTAAGTGATATTGAACCATTATTACTTAAGTTAAACACAAATAATAAAGTAACTGTTATAGGAGAATCTGTTTTAGGCAAACCTATTTATAAATATGTAATTGGTACAGGTAAAACTAAATTGCTCATTTGGTCGCAGATGCATGGAAACGAAAGCACAACAACAAAAGCGCTGTTTGACTTATTTAATTACCTAAATAGCGGTTCAGAAAACGTAAATTCAATAGTAACAAACCTTACTTTAATAGTGGTTCCGATGTTGAATCCTGACGGAGCTTTATTATATACCCGGGAAAATGCCAATAAAATTGATTTAAACAGGGATTTTAAAGATTTTTCGCAGCCAGAAAGCCTTTTGTTGAAAAAACTTTTCGTTGATACAGCACCTGATTATTGTTTTAACATGCATGATCAGCGTACTATTTTTGGAATTGAAAGTAGTGTAAAACCTGCTACAGTTTCTTTTTTAGCTCCTTCTTATGATCAAGAAAGGCAAATAAATGAAACAAGGGGTAGAGCCATGAGTTTGATTGGTGAAATGAACAAGGTTTTAAAAAAATTAATACCTGGGCAGATCGGACGGTTTGATGATTCTTTTAATATTAATTGTGCTGGAGACTGTTTCCAGTTTTTGAATTCGCCAACCGTTTTATTTGAAGCTGGACATTATCCATTGGATTATGATAGGGAAATTGCCAGAAAATATATTTTTATAGCCCTGATAACTGCTTTAAAGTCCTTAGGCTCAAATGATATAATTGAACAAAATACAGATGAATATTTAAACATTCCTCAAAATAAAGTCATGTTTTGTGATTTTTTATATAAGAATGTTAAAATAAATTATGATGATAATGAAATAATAACGAATTTTGCAGCTCAATATAAAGAAGAACTAATTGATGATAAATTAGTTTTTAACGCTTATATATCTGAAATAGGGGATTTAAACAATTATTTCGGGCATTTTGAATTTGATGCAAAGGAATTGCCTTATTCTGATTCTTCGGATAATAAGCCACAATTGAATCAAAAAGCGGATTTTTGTTTAGGAAAAAACATAAAAATCATAAATGGATTGATAAAAATGTAATTTTTATTGCCAATATTTGTGAAAAAAGTATTTTCTTTGCATTAGTTTTTAAACAATACAGTAAAAATAAAATTATATTCTATGAGTAAGTTTCGTTTAGATGAAGTAGATCACCAAATATTAGACATGTTGATTGATAATACAAGGGTTCCATTTACAGATATTGCAAAAAAATTATTGATTTCAGCCGGAACGGTGCATGTAAGGGTTAAAAAAATGGAAGATGCCGGAATCATTATGGGTTCTTCGTTAACGCTTGATTATAATAAATTAGGGTACTCTTTTATCGCATACGTTGGTGTTTTCCTTAATAATACGTCACAAACAAAATTTGTATTGGAACGTATAAATGAAATTCCTTTTGTAACTGTAGCTCACGTAACTACCGGAAAGTTTAATATTTTTTGTAAAATCAGGGCAAAAGACACGAAACACGCAAAAGATGTTATTTTCATGATTGATGATATTGATGGTGTTTATAGAACCGAAACAATGATTTCTTTGGATGAAAGCATCAACGACAAAAAACGTTTAATGCATACTATATTTAAAAATTTATAATTTTTAAACAAAAACTCCTATAAGCCTTATTTTCTGTTTGGAAATAAGGCTTTTTTTATTAATTTAGTTTTAGATAAATCAACCACTATGAAATCGAACCAATTGCCCGTAAATGAATATGCTTCTTATTTTTCAGCCTATATCCAGACATTGGAAGATGTAGAATTAATAGAAGAACTTGAAATCTGTATTCACGATTTTATCAGGTTTGTGCAAAATATTCCGATGGATAAGTTTGATTATCGTTACGCTGAAGGAAAGTGGACAATCAAAGACATCATTCAGCATATGATTGACGCCGAACGAATCTTTACTTATCGCGCTGTATGCATTTCACGAAATGACAAAACACCTTTACCAGGTTTTGAAGAAGATGATTATGTACTTAATACGGATGCAAACAGTAGGGGAATACAGGGATTATTAGAAGAATTAGCTGCTGTAAGACAATCAACTATATTTTTGTTTAAAAGCTTTTCCCCTGAGCAATTGGAAAGAATCGGAACGGCTTCTGGAAAGGAAGTTTCTGTTCGCGCCATTGGTTTTATTCTTATTGGACATCAAAAGCACCACCAAAAAATATTTCAGGAGCGGTATTTATAAATTACTTCAAAGCTTCTGACCAGATTTGTAGTTTTTTTTCGAAAGACATTGTATTTGCTGGACTGGTTGAAGGCATTATGTGATATTCAAGACCATTTATTTGTCCGAATTTTTTAAGGAAATATTTATGGCTTTCTTTTCCGTTAAATATAATTTTTTTGATTGACGGATGTTTTTTAAACAAAGAAACAAAATCATTTTCAATGTGGTTTTTTATATGTATGTCCAAGCTTCCTTCTCTTTCACAATTAGCTAAAACATCCCATAATCCTATTTTATTGACTTTAAGGATTTTTATTTTTTCTTCGAAAATTTCTGGAATGGGAAATGTACCAAAATGAGTATAGATAATCTTCCAAAAATGGTTGTGTTTATAGGCGTAATATTCCTGTTTAGCAATAGATGTTGCTCCTGGCATAGTTCCCAAAATTAATGTTTCGGTTGAATTGTCTATAATAGGGGGAAAGGAGTTGAGCATATTTGTTGTATTAAAAAAGGAACCCTTTCGGATTCCTTAAATAGTATTCTTATATTAATCTTCGTCGTCGTCACTATCATCATCAGCCACATCTGAAGCATCCCTGTCTTCATCGTCCTCTGAATCAAATTCTGGTTTATCTAGGTTTTCGTCTTCATCGTCATCTGCAATATCTTCATCCTCATCACCTAAATCGATTCCTTTAATGGCTTCTAATGGAACAATAATGTCATCGTCTTCTTCGTCGTAATTTACCATTCGGTCTGACAGTTTAGTGCTGATTTTCACCAAAAAAATGGTATCTTCTGTTCTAACTTCAACAGCTTCAATACTTTCGTCCTTATGGTTTTTAAAACGGATGATATCGGCATCGTCATATCCGTCAGGAAATTTATCCACTAAAAGGGTTAAAATTTCATTAGTCAATTTTGCATAATCAACAATAATTCTCTTCATATATATTCTATTATAAATCTAATAAATAAGCAAAAATCAATGGAGCTACAATGGTAGCATCCGATTCAATGATAAATTTTGGAGTAGTAATGTCTAATTTGCCCCAAGTAATTTTTTCATTTGGAACAGCTCCAGAATAGGACCCGTAACTCGTAGTCGAATCTGAAATCTGACAAAAGTAACTCCAGAACGGAATATCATGCATTTCCATATCTTGATAAAGCATTGGTACGACACAAATTGGAAAATCTCCTGCGATACCTCCACCGATCTGGAAAAAACCAATTCCTTTTCCGCTACAGTTTTTTGGATACCAATCGGCTAACCACATCATATATTCAACACCACTTTTCATGGTAGTTGGTTTGAATTGGCCTTTTATGCAATAAGATGAAAATATGTTACCCATTGTACTGTCTTCCCATCCCGGAACTACAATTGGTAGGTTTTTTTCTGCCGCAGCAACCATCCATGAATCCTTTGGGTCAATTTCATAATATTGTTTCAATACTCCCGAATTAATCATTTGAAACATAAATTCATGTGGAAAATAACGTTCTCCTTTTGAATCGGCATTGTTCCAAATATCAAATAAATGAGACTGCAGCCTTCTGAAAGCTTCTTCTTCAGGAATGCAAGTATCTGTAACTCTGTTGTAGTGGTTTTCAAGTAAATCCCATTCGTCCTGAGGACTTAAATCCCTGTAGTTTGGTACTCTTTTATAAGAGTTGTGAGCTACTAGATTCATAATGTCTTCTTCAAGATTTGCTCCAGTACATGAAATGATATGCACTTTATCCTGACGTATCATCTCGGCTAATGACTTTCCTAATTCGGCTGTACTCATAGCACCACCAAGGGTAATCATCATTTTTCCGTTGTCTAATAAATGTTCTTCATATCCTTTTGCAGCATCAACTAAAGCAGCTGCATTAAAATGCAAATAATGTTTTTCAATAAATTGACTGATTGGTCCTTTACTCATTTTTATATATTAATTTTTAATCTTCAAGATTTGAATATTTTTCAAATAAACAAAAATTTAAACTGACATTGTTATATTATTTCTATTTTTTCTTATATCCTAAAATACTTAAAACATCCTCTGAAGTTTGTTGCTCCGAAAAAACTTCGGTACCTAAAATACCGTTCTCGTCCCTATCTATCAGTATGTGTTTTGGTTGCGGAATCAAACAGTGGTGCAACCCGCCATAACCGCCTATTGTTTCCTGATATGCCCCGGTATTAAAAAAGCCTATGTATAAAGGTTTTTCCTTATTGTATTTAGGCAAATAAATGGCATTCATATTCTGTTCAGAGTTGTAATAATCATCACTGTCACAAGTCATCCCACCTAATAAAACACGTTCGTAAGTATCGTTCCATCTATTAACTGCCAACATTACAAAACGTTTATTGATTGCCCAAGTGTCAGGTAATGTGGTGATAAATGACGAATCAATCATGTTCCAAGCTTCCCTGTCATTTTGTTGTTTTTGATAAAGTACCTGATAAATTGCACCTCCGCTTTCTCCAACAGTAAAAGAGCCAAATTCGGTAAAAATGTCCGGAACATCCACTTCCGCTTCATCACAGGCTATTTTAATCTGATTGATAATTTCATCAATCATATATTGATAATCATATTCAAAAGCCAAGGAGTTTTTGATAGGGAAGCCTCCGCCAATGTTCAAACTGTCTAAACCAGGACATTCCTTTTTTAATGCAATATATACTTTAATACACTTCACTAATTCGTTCCAATAGTATGCAGTGTCATTAATTCCTGTATTAATGAAAAAGTGAAGCATTTTAAGCTCTAATTTATCATTTTCCTGAATTTGTTTTTTATAAAACTGAACGATATTGCGGTATCCAATTCCTAAACGCGAAGTATAAAATTCGAATTTTGGTTCTTCTTCTGCGGCAATCCTGATTCCAATTTTGAATTTACCGTTTATTTGTGCTTGAAGCAAGTCCAATTCTTCGTAATTATCAATAATCGGAATAGTGTTTTTATGTCCGTTGTTTATAATTCGTGCAATATTTTCGATGTATTGGTCGCGTTTGAAACCATTACAGATTACATACGTACTTTTGTTGATTTTACCGTTTTCCAATAGATTTTCAACGATGTTAATGTCAAAAGCAGAGGAAGTTTCAATGTGAATGTTATTCTTGAAAGCTTCGTTCATAATGTATTCAAAATGAGAGCTTTTTGTGCAATAACAATAATAATATTTAGCATCGTATTTATTCTTTTCCATAGAATTTCTAAACCAACCTTTTGCCCGGTTGATGTTCTTAGAAATCTGAGGTAAATAAGTGAATTTTAAAGGAGTTCCGTATTGCTCAACCAATTTCATTAAATCGATATTATGAAACAATAAATTGTCCTTGTTTAAGGTAAATTCTTCTTGTGGAAAATAATAAGTTTGGTTTATTAAGTCGAAATATTTTGTATTCATTTGTTTTTCAAGATTTTAAATTAAAAGTAATTAAAAAATAGATTAATCCTTAATTTTCAAACCCGAATATTTGCATAAATAATTTGTAGTTTTTCCTGATAAACTTTAGAATAGGATTCATCAAAATTTAAAAATTCCTTTATTACAAAAAGAGGCATCAGCAAACCTTGATTATGGTTTTGATTTTCGCTCTTTCGGAAAGAATAATTGTTAGTGTTTTGATGCTTGTTCATTGAGGCAAATGTAAAAAATATTATATTCGAATTCCAATCCTTTTTACTAAAAAATAATTAAGATTTATAATCGTCGAAAGCCTTAATAATCAGTTCTTTTTCAACTTCTTGGTTTATTTTTATCTTTCCGATGCCATCAATTAGGGCAAATTGAACCATGCCATATTCGTTTTTTTTGTCATGAACGAGTAATTCCATTATAGGATTCAAGTCTTTTTCTTCAAAAACAATATGGTCAAAAATGCTATTGATTGCGTTTTTAATTTGAAGGTATTCGTCATTTGTCAACAGGCTTTTTTGCCTTGAGATATAACTTTCTAAAATCATCCCTACAGCAATTGCTTCCCCATGGAGTAGCGTGGTTTTGTTTTCGTTTTCTAGAAAATAACTTTCAATGGCATGACCTAATGTATGTCCGAAATTCAATGCTTTACGAATCCCGTATTCATTGGGATCCTGCATTACGATATTGTTTTTTATTACGACTGAATCATATATTAATTGGTCCAAATCAGTAAAGTCTATGCGCTTTAAATCCAGGAATTGTTCCCAATAATTTTTGTCGAAAATCAATCCGTGCTTTAGCATTTCGGCTAAACCAGAACGCATTTCATTCTGCGAAAGCGTTTCAAGGTATTGGGTGTCAATCAAAACCATTTCAGGGGTATTGATAACTCCAATTTGGTTTTTCAGATTTCCAAGATCCACTCCGGTTTTTCCGCCTACAGAAGCATCGACCATCGATAATAAAGTAGTAGGAACGTTTATAAAACGAACACCTCTTTTAAAAGTTGAAGCAACAAATCCACCTAAATCGGTTACAACGCCACCGCCAACATTAATTATCAAACTTTTTCTATCAGCGCCTAATTCGGTTAACACATTCCAGATTGACACACAGGTGTCTATGTTTTTAAAATCCTCGCCAGCATCAAATTCAATAATTTCTATAGTGAGTTCGGTTGCGAGATTAGATAGAAATAGGGGTAAACAGGCATCGTTAGTATTGCTATCGACTATTATAAACAAGTTAGAATATCTATTCTCTTCTAAATGGCGGTTCAGTGCGATATAGGTATTTTCATTAAAGTAAATAGGATAACCATTGGCTTGAATAGACTGCATAACTGTAAACGTAATTTTTGTTGTGTTTTGAGACAGCAAAATAAAGTATTTTTTAATTAATAATAATCGAACTCTCTTTATATTTGCACCGTTATTTAAAATAAAATGGAAAAAATATTCAATAATACCCAAGTTGCCTTTTCGTTAAAAAATGATAAAGAACTAGATAGAGCCTATTTTCTTTTTAAAATGATTGGGAAACCTTCATTGGTAAAGATCGGCACGTCGTTAACTACTTTTGCATTGAAGTTGCATTTACCTGTTGAAGGATTGATTAGAGCTACTGTTTTTGACCATTTTTGTGGTGGTGTGAGCGAAAAAGACTGTTTGCCTGTAGTGGATAAAATGTATACTAAAGGTGTTTCTTCCATTTTAGATTATTCTGTTGAAGGTAAAGAAGATGAAGCCCATTTTGACGATGCCTTAAAAATGACTTTAAAAACAATTGAATTTGCTAAAGAAAAAGATTCGATTCCGTTTGCGGTATTTAAACCAACAGGTTTTGGGCGTTTTGAATTGTACGAAAAATTAGGAGAGAAAAAAACACTGACATCGGCTGAACAAGATGAATGGAACAGAGTGGTAGCCCGATTTGATGAAGTATGCAGTGCTGCCTATAAAAACGATGTTGCCATATTAGTTGATGGAGAGGAGAGCTGGATGCAAGACGCTGCAGATGATTTGGTTATGGAAATGATGCGAAAATACAATAAGGAAAAAGCAATTGTTTTCAATACACTTCAAATGTACCGTTGGGACAGAATGGATTATCTTAAAAAACTACATGAACAAGCCAAAGCAGAAGGTTTTTATATTGGAATGAAAATCGTTCGTGGCGCCTATATGGAAAAGGAAAACAAACGTGCCGAAGAAAAAGGATATCCTACACCCATTTGTGCCTCAAAGCAAGCAACCGATGATAATTTTGACGCTGCTATTCATTATATGATTGAACACATTGATAAAATGGCCATTTTTGCTGGAACACACAACGAAATGAGTTCTTATAAATTAATGGAATTTCAAAAACAAAAAAACATTGACAAAACCGATAAACGAATCTGGTTTGGACAATTATACGGAATGAGCGATAATATTA
The DNA here is from genome assembly GCA_040387655.1 of Bacteroidota bacterium. Taxonomy (GTDB): domain Bacteria; phylum Bacteroidota; class Bacteroidia; order Flavobacteriales; family Flavobacteriaceae; genus Flavobacterium. The sequence continues at coordinate 50,434 of JAZKDI010000001.1, forward strand.
GTTATAACTTGGCCTCAAATGGTTATAATGTTGCAAAATATTTGCCTTTTGGACCTGTTCGTGATGTTATGCCTTACTTGATTAGACGTGCACAGGAAAATACTTCGGTGGCGGGACAAACAAGCAGGGAATTAACTTTGATAAAAAAAGAAAGAGACAGAAGGAAAGGAAAGTAGTTTTATAAAAACTTCGATTTTAATTCCTCACTTGGCAACCAACAACTTTCTTGTTTTCCGAACCATTTATAGCGGTTTTTAGCAATGTAATCATAAATTACATTCCTAATTCCTCCAGGTATTATTTTAAAAACAGTACCATAATGTAAAAAACCGCCCAAGTGTTTCGCAATTTCTATTGCCGCATTTGATTTGTAATAATAAGCTGTTCCAGGCTCATATAAAACTACACTGTCAATATTTTTGGAATCAATCCCGATGTGATTTAGAATAGAAATTCCAAGTTCTGATTGCAATGAAACGAAACGGAATATGTCTTTTTTGTCATGCTCAATAACAAACTGCACTATTGAGCTACATAAATTACAAACTCCATCAAACAGGATTATTTTTTTGTCTTTTGGTAAATTTTCCATTACAGTTATTGGAATTTAGGTATTGTATTTCAGTATTGTAAAATACAATTTATGTTTAAGTAAATTTAATTTCATTATTGTAGAATTAAATTTAAGTTTTCTATAATTTAATTTCATTATTCTAGAATTAAATATCATTTTAAATAAATTAAATTTTATTATTCTAAAATTTAATTTCATTTTAAGTAAATTTAATTTCATTATTTTAGAATTTAATTTTACTATTTCATAATTTAATTTACATTTAAATAAATTTAATTTCAGTTTAAGTAAATTCAATATCAGTAAATATTAACGCAGCTTACTTTTTTACAGCTTCAACCAACTCCAATTGGTCTAGGTTTACTTTGGAAGTAAAAACTCCATAATTTACCGTTGCCTTGTTTTTTTCGATACTGTCAATAGTTCCTATCGCTTTCCCGTCAATCATACGAACACGGTCTCCTTTTTTTAATATTGCTTTCGGTTTTTCAACAACGGGTTTTAATTTCTTTTCTTTTTTAAGAACCCTAATTTCCTCGACTTGCACTGCTACTTCCTCAATAATTTCTTTTTTCTTTTCAACTAGGATTTTAGCTTCTTTTGGGGTTGCTTTTTTGCGTTTCGAATTTTCAATTTCAACGATTTTTAAAAACTCACCTATTAAATCTTTTTTGTTTTTATTGTTGTAATATTTAGTGGCCAGTTCTTCTATTTTTTGCCCAATGTAAATCGTCTTCTGATTGCTATCATACAATTCCTGATAGCTTTCCAGTTTTTGTTTGATTTTTACATTGATGTTTTCCATTTTTTTGTTTTCTTCACGGGCCTTGGATTCTTCTTCCTTTAAGGTTTGGGAGGTTTTTTCCATTTTGGAACGTTCTTTCTGAAGCGTAGCTATGGTTTTGTCAAAACGCACTTTACCCACTTCAATTTTCTTTTTTGCCCGATTGATTAATCCAAATGGAATCCCGTTTTTCAACGCTACTTCAAATGTAAACGAACTTCCGGCCTGACCTAAAACCAATTGGTACATAGGTTCCAATGATTTTTCATCAAAAAGCATATTGGCATTCGTAGCAAAAGGCAATTCATTTGCTAAAATCTTTAAATTGGAATAGTGGGTTGTGATAATCCCAAACGCTTCCCGATGATAGAATTCTTCAAGAAATATTTCGGCCAGCGCACCTCCTAATTCAGGATCAGAACCAGTTCCGAATTCGTCAATAAGGAACATGGTTTTTTTGTTGCACTTTTTTAAAAAATAGTTCATATTTTTCAATCGGTAGCTGTAAGTGCTCAAATGATTTTCAATAGATTGGTTGTCACCAATATCAGTCAGTATTCTGTCAAAAAGAAAAGTCTCGCTACGTTCATGAACTGGAATCAACATTCCGCTTTGCAGCATTAATTGTAACAAACCTATTGTTTTAAGGGAAATTGTTTTTCCACCCGCATTGGGCCCAGAAATTACGATAATCCTGTTTTCCTGATGCAGTTCAATAGTTTGGGGATAGGTAATTTCGTTATTTTGTTTGTTGTTCAAATATAGGATAGGATGAAAGGCATCTTTGAAATAGAGACGTCTCTCCTCAGTTATGTTAGGCAAAATTCCGTTAATTTTAATAGCGTATTTTGCTTTCGCGGCAACAACATCAATATCGCTCAAAAAATCTTGGTACTTTATTAAAAGCTGAATGTAAGGACGAATAGCATTAGATAATTGTTTTAAAATCCGAGTGATTTCTTCTTTTTCTTCATATTCCAGATTGCTTAATTCACGCGAATATTTTAATGTAGCTTCTGGTTCAATGTAAGCGATACTTCCGGTTTTTGAACTACCTAAAATCGAGCCTTTTACTTTTCGACGATACATTGATAAAACGGCTAAAACCCTACGGTTTTGAACAAAACTTTCCTTTATATCATCTAAATAGCCTAATCCACTGTATTGTAAAAGCGAAAGCCCAAAGCTTTGATTTACTTTTCCGCGAACCATATTCATATTCCTACGAATGTCTAATAGAGTAGGCGAAGCATTGTCTTTTATTTCACCATATTTATCAACTACTTCATCTACTTTTTTTATAATTTCCTTTGTCAGTTCAACTTGAGAAGCTCTTCTGTTAAGATAAGGGTAATAATCTTCGAATTTTTTTAGAAACTGCAATAAAAAATTTGTGGTTTCAGAAATGGTAGCGATTTTTCTAAAACTGCCCACTTCCAAGAAACTGTCTTCTATCGCAAGGAATTTTATTTCATAAGTAATGGCATCAAATCCATGATTGGGAATGGCATTGTTGTTTTGAAAAGAAGAAACATATTCAGAAGTTTGCATCAATGCGTCCATTAAATCCGTTTTATCTTTAAAAGGGATGATTTCCAAAGCTTTTTGTTTTCCAATATCGGTATTGCAGATTGCCGAAATAGTTTCTAGAACTGTTGGGAATTGTAAATCCTGAAGTGTTTTATCGTTTATCGAAATCATTTTTTATAACTGAAATGCAAAGTTACAAAGAACCATAGATGCTGCATATAAAAGTCTACTAAAAATAGTATTTTTGATAAAAAATTAAAAATGCAAGTCAATATTCATCCTTCTTGGCAAAACAAATTATCTTCTGAATTTGAAAAACCCTATTTCAAAAATTTAATTGCATTTGTAAAAAATGAATATGCTACAGCAATCTGTTTTCCTAAAGTCAATCGTATTTTTTCTGCTTTTGATCATTATCCATTCGAAAACACAAAAGTGGTTATTATAGGTCAAGACCCGTATCATGGCTTTGGACAAGCAAATGGATTGTGTTTTTCGGTAAATGATGGTATTGCTTTTCCTCCATCTTTAATTAATATTTTTAAAGAGTTGGAACAGGATTTAAAATTGCCTTTCCCAAAGTCAGGAAACCTTGAGCGTTGGGCAGACCAAGGGGTATTGCTTTTAAACGCCACTTTAACCGTGAGGGAAAGCTTAGCTGGAAGCCATCAAAATCAAGGATGGGAAACTTTTACTGATGCAGTTATTCAAAAAATCTCCGAAGAAAATGAAAATGTAGTTTTTTTGCTTTGGGGCGGATTTGCAAAAAAGAAAGGAGCAAAAATTGACAGGGTAAAGCATTTGGTTTTAGAAACTGGGCATCCGTCACCATTAAGTGCCAATAGAGGATATTGGTTTGGGAACAAACATTTTAGCAAAGCCAATGCATTCTTGATATCTAAAGGTTTGCGAGAAATAGAGTGGTAGTTATTCTAAAGTCAATGCACCAAGGATTTCCTCACGCATAAAATAACCTCCGGGATAAGTAGCAGTATAATCCAGGTTAAGCCATATTTGATTGTGCTCGTCAATATGATAATGCAATTGTTGTTTTTTTGATTCATCAACAAAGAGTACTTTTTTTACTAGATAATTTATTGACTCTAAATCATTTTTGTTTCCAATTAATATTTCAGGATAAATATGACCGCCGGTATGGATTAATCTCGGCGTCCCACCAATTGACTTTATACATGCTGCCATTAAAATGGAATGGTCATCGCAATCCCCAGATAAATAAAGCAGCGATTCAGTTGCGCTAGCAATGTATTCCCGATCTTTTGGGTCACTGACATAGTTCCATCTGCTGTTTATTTCCTTGAAAACGGCAAAACACTGAATTAAAACCCGATATTCACTATATCCTTTAATATTCTTAAAATGTTTGGTTGTTGCCATGATTGAAAAATTCCGAACTTTTGGATTTTCAAATTCAATGGCTTTCAATACTTTAGATTTATTGGGAAAGGGAAGCAATTTAGCAATGATAATGTCTTGTGGATTTGGATTTTCCGACATAGAGTAAACCATCGACTGATAATCTTCAAAAACACTTCCGAAACCATAATTTCCAATTAAAGTCCCGAAAAGCAATGCTATTAAATATAAAGCAATGCACAAAATAATTATTGTTTTTAATAACCTTAAAACTAATTGTATAAGTACAAGTATTAGTATAAACAATATAATCCTGTCAATATTAAAAAGATTGAACTCAATAATATTTCGATGAATAATGATAAAAACCGGGATAGCAATCAAGATATTCAATACAAAAATAATAACACTGTCCCATGGTTTTCTAACCTGGAGCTTGGCTTTAATTTTTTGAATGGAAATATCCTGAAATTTTATCATAGAGAAAAAAAGTATGTAGCAGCTTAGCTTTTTACTATATCAGCAAATGTACCTTTTTTATCAATAATAGCCAGTTCAAGCAGTTGATTTTGAACTTTGTTTAACATTCCTTCATTCAATTGGTTTTGGGACCAATCGGTTAATGAAAGCCATTCCCGAATGTCGTCAATTTTTTGATTGTATTTTAAAGCTAAGATGCTGTCAATATTTGGAATATCTTTGAAAGAAACGGTTTTGTTATTTATAATTTCTAGTATTTTCTCGATAATTTCTGGGCAAGTATCAAGAATTTCATTCCTTACAGCAATGACAAAACATGGCCATGGAGTAGGGCAGTCGTCAATTCTCCTAAAAATTCCTTTGTCAACTAAAGGCTTTGTCATAAAGCGTTCCCACATAAAATAATCAGCAGTTCCTTTTGACAATGCTTCAACAGCTCCGTCAATTGTATTGACGATTTCAAATTTAAGATTGTCGGTTTTCCATCCCGGATCAATTCGGGATTGATTGTGTGCATTGACATAAGCCATAAGCTGGGAACCTGAACCAATACGGCTAATCGCTACTTTTTTGTTTTTAAGGTCTGAAAGTTGTTTGTATGGGGATTTAGCATCAACGTGGATCCCCCAAATTAATGGGGATTCTACATAAACTTGTACAATTTTGCTTTCATTCCCAGCAACAATGTCTTTAATGATCCCTTCTGTCAAAATTACTGCAATATCGGTTTCTTTAGAACGAAGCATTTGACACAACTTTCCTGTTCCTTCAGGAACGTCTGTCCATTCAAGATCAATTCCTTCCGATTGAAATTCATTGTTTTGAATACACAAATGCCAAGGAAGGTTAAAATGTTCGGGTACGCCTGCTATTTTTATTGTTTTCATTTAGATAGTTAGATTGCTGGATTTTTAGATTATTAGATGATGTACTTACCTGATTAACTTTTTACTGAAACTAAAAAATTGACAACAGCTAGCTTTTTTGCATTTGCCACCATTTCCACAACACATTATGTTCGTCATAATAATCTTCAACGAACTGCATTCCAGATTTTTGTAAAATATGATTGGAAGCCCCGTTTTCAGAATGTGTATAGGCATTCATTTTATCGATTTTCATTTCATTAAAAGCATAATCCAACCACTTTTTTGTAGCTTCAGTAGCGTATCCCTTTGCCCAGAAAGGTTCGTCTAAACGATAGCCATAGTCATAAAAATTAATATTACCGTTTACCGGTGGATCAGTAATGAATTTGATTCCGGTCCAGCCAATGAATTCTCCAGTTTCTTTTAAAATAGTTGCAAACCGACCAATATTGTTATCGATATATTGTTGCTGTATCATTTGAATAACGGCACGGGTTTCCTCAATAGTTTGCGTTGGATTTTGCCATAGATATTTATGAATATTTGGATTATTATCCATTTTGAACATAGCATCGGCATCAGTTAGTTCTAATGGCCGAAGGAGAAGGCGTGGGGTTTCTAAAATCAAGTTCATTATTGTGCTTTTAAATTTGAAATTACAATTCGGTAGCCATCGGGATCCAGAAACATTTTTCCATTTACATCCCAATATGGGTTTTTTGAATTGATTGTTGATATGTTATTGTTTAATAAATTATTAATCAGTTTATTGTATTCTAAAATACTAACTGGATATAAAACTAAAAGGTCGTCTTTATCAAAGATATGTTTTGCTTTTTCATTTGATTTTGTAAACTCAAAATGCCAATCTAAATCTGATTTCCCAATAAAAATTCCATCATACTTATCATGGTTTTCGAAACTTCCGAGCAATTCAAATTCTAATATATCAATATAAAATGCTTTTATTTTTTCTAAATCATCGGTATGTCTGGCAACTCTTAGTTTCATTTTAACGGGCTAATTTTTCTAAAACATATTGAATCAATTCATCTACCGCTTTGATTGGATCGTCGCTAAAAATCCCTGAAGCACGATTGGCTATAATAGCATTTAATGATATTGCATTGTGTCCTAAAAGCGCCGACAGTCCATAAATCGCTGCGGTTTCCATTTCAAGGTTGGTGATTTTAATGTCATTGAAATTAAAATTATCCATTTTTGAATTCAGTTCTGCATCTTGAATATCCAGACGAAGCACTCGACCTTGAGGCCCATAAAATCCACCTGCAGTAGCTGTAATGCCTTTATGGATTTTATCGCTTTCCATTAATAGCTCCAATTTTTCGGAACATTCAATAGCATATGGTTTTCCTTTTCGAATATCCCAATTGGTGTGTTTTACAAAGGATTCTTCAATTTCGACATTCGAAATTTCATCAATTAAATAGGAGCGGAGCATGTTGTCGAGTCCTAGTCCATATTTCGACATTACAAAACTATCTACTGGAATATTTTCGTGTAAAGAGCCCGAAGTACCAATTCTTATAATGTTTAATGATGTTAATGTTGGTTTAATCTCGCGGGTTTGAAAATCAATATTTACCAATGCATCCAATTCATTCAGGACAATGTCAATATTATCGGCACCGATGCCAGTTGAAACAACCGTTAATCTTTTTCCTTTATAGATTCCAGTTTGGGTTTTGAATTCCCGGCTCTGAGCAGAAAACTCTATAGTTTCGAAAAATTGCGTGATTTTTTCAACACGATTTTGGTCGCCCACAAAAATTATATCGTGGGCAATATTTTCGGGCTTTAGGTTTAAGTGATAAACACTGCCGTTTGGGTTTAATATTAATTCCGAGGATTGTATCATTTTTTATTATTTACGTTAGAGACGTTGCAGTGCAACGTCTGTACTAGTGATTGTATAATGGAGCTGGAGGTTCAATACCAAATATTAAAATTTTCCATTTATCTTTTTGTTTAATAAAAGTAACTGAAACATCCTTGACAAAGCTTCTTTTATCGTTATTTTCTGGATTGCCAAAAAGAAACCCTATTACAATTAATTTTCCCTTGTCAGATTTAATTTTAGTTACAGAATATCCACTAGACATTTCTTGTCCACCAATCCATCGATAATAATTACTGAAGTCACAATCTCTACTTTCAAAATCATCCAAATTTTCAAACTTTAAAAAATCCGAATATTTAAGCTTTGCTAAATTTTTTATGCATTCAGAATAGGAGTGTTTTTCTTTTGCTATTAATGAATCAGAAAATGAATGTTTGATTAAGTTTTCAATGTAATTCGAATAATCCAATGTCGTCATTCCATTATCATCTTCAATAAATTCCGGTTGATATCCGGATTTGTTTTCTTTTGCGGAAGTTATATACCAATTAAAGAAATCTTTCGCAATAGTTGTTGTTGCAATAGAATCTTTTTGAAATTGATTTTGAGAATAACAATTGAATACTGAGAATATTAAAAGTATAAAAACAAATATTATTTTAAAAAGGATTTTTTTCATAATTTATTAAAATAATTAATGAACACTGATTACTGACCACTGCCAACTATCTAACCTCCAACACGTTTTACTTTAAAACCTTTTTCCTTTAGCATGTGCATAATTTTATCGCGATAGTCTCCTTGGATAATTATGGAATCATCTTTAAATGTACCGCCTACACTAAGTTTGGTTTTAATTTCCTTTGCCAATAATTTAAAATCCTCGTCACTGCCTTCATAACCTTCAATAATAGTGGTGGCTTTTCCTTTTCGTTTTTCATATTTGCAAATCATCGGCTCTTTTTGAATGAAAAGAACATGGTTTTCCTTTTCTACTTCTTCGGGATCATTCGAAGGAACGTGTTCTGGAAATAAATTTTTTAATTGTTCGTGTAAGTCCATTGGATAAATCTATAAATCAAAAATATTGGTCTGTATGTAATTATTTCTTTATTAACCCTAAATCAACTAATCGTTCATGCAAAAATTCCCCTGCTGAAATTGCCTCGAATTTTCTCGGGTTCTCTTCATCTATACAATTTTCAAGGCAATCCAATCGCATATCACTTACTGGATGCATAAAAAAAGGAACCGAATAACGGGAAGTACCCCATAATTCACGAGGCGGATTCACTACTTGATGAATAGTGGATTTTAATTTATTGTTAGTGTGTCTGGATAGCATATCGCCTACATTGATCACGAGTTCGTCAGGTTCAGCAATGGCATCGATCCAATCACCGTTGTGGTTTTGTACTTGTAGTCCTTTGCCTTGAGCACCCATTAAAAGTGTAATCAAATTGATGTCTCCATGGGCTGCAGCCCGAATGGCATTTTCAGGTTCTTGCGTAATAGGCGGGTAATGAATAGGTCTAAGGATGGAGTTTCCTTCTTTTGCATATTCGTCAAAGTAAAATTCATCTAAGCCTAAATGAACTGCCAATGCCCTTAAAACATATACCCCTGTTTTTTCAAGCATTTGATAGGCTTCTTTACCAACTTCATTAAAACGCGGCAACTCTTTAACCACAACGTTGTCAGGGTATTCCGAAGCATATTTTGAATCTTTGTTTACATATTGCCCAAAGTGCCAAAACTCCTTTAAATCCCCTTCTTTTCTGCCTTTGGCATGTTCTTTTCCAAACGAAACATAACCACGTTGTCCACCAAGTTCGGGATTTTCATAACTGTATTTGGTTTCTAAAGGCAAAGCGAAAAACTGCCTTATTTCGCCATAAAGTTCACCAACTAATTTTTCATCTAAAAAATGACCTTTTAAAGCCACGAAACCAATATCTTCAAAAGCTTTTCCGATTTCGTTTACAAATTTTTGTTTGCGTTTTGGATCTTCGGAAAGAAAATCACGAAGGTCAACACTTGGTATATTTTGCATGTTTTTTTATTTATGTGATAAGCTAATTTAATTTCTTATTTTTTCATTTTGAATGGGAGAATAATCGGATTTTGCATTTCCGTTTACAACAATTTTTTCAAAATAGCATTTAACTCCTGTTGCTTGCGTCATGTCCTCAATGTTTTGAATATGAAAATGCAAATGTGCTTCAGAGGAATTACCAGAATTTCCGCAAAGCCCTAAAAGTTGTCCCTTTGTTATTTTTTGTCCTTGCTTTACTGCGATAGAATTTTGTTTGAAATGAGCAAAAAATAAATATTCGTTGTTTTTAGTCTTAATGATTACGGTGTTTCCAGGTATGTAAATAGGGTTTAAGATGCCCGGTTTATTGTCTTTAATACCGTCAACCGCTAAAACAACCTCACCATCACAAGGAGCAATTAATTCTTTGCCAAAAGCATAATAGTCTTCATTTGTTTTTCCATCGGTTTTATAAGAACTTCCCTTTGTATTTGTTATCACTATGTCAAAAGCGTTTTTTTGGGCCTCACTTTCCACGTGATAATTCAATTCTTTAGTATCACCGCCCCAAATCACAGTCCATTCTCCATTAAAGGGAAGTGATAAAGCAGTACTGTTGCGATCTATTTTGGCATAATTACTTTCATTAAAAGGTTTCACAAACAAGCCGTTTACTTTAGAATTTTCATCAACAGATATATTGACATCAAACAAGGCCTTTTCAAAAGTAGTTTTATAAGAAGCGTAGGTAGCTTCATATTTTATAAATTCCCGCTTTGTGATTTTCCCAGCTTGTGATTGAAGACTAGTAAGGAATTCTTTCGTTTTTTCTATTGGCAAAGCCGTCTGCATTTCGGAAGAAAAAGAAGCAAAGACAGCTTCGAAATTACCATTGTTGTAATTTTTTTCGAAATTTTCAACAACTGTTTTATAAGTTGCTTTCTCGGTTTGGCAAAACGCAAAATGGCTTAAAAAAAGTAAGGATAAAAGAGGAATGAACTTATTCATTTATGTTTCGGTATTTATATAAATGGTGTTAAAGACAAATATAACAGTATATTTTAAAACCTACAATTTTAAAAAACCATAACAATTTTAATATCTTAAGAAGAAACAATTATTTTTTATACTTTTGAGGGCAAAAATCCTCATTTTATTATTAAAATTATGAATTTCGACAGAAAGAACCTCAGTGACGAAACCTTATTAGATCTATATAAAAGAATATTAAAACCACGAATGATCGAAGAGAAAATGCTCATCCTCATTCGTCAGGGAAAAGTATCAAAATGGTTCTCTGGAATTGGACAGGAAGCTATATCGGTGGGTGTGACTGCGGTATTGGATAAAGACGAATACATATTGCCAATGCACCGTAACTTAGGTGTTTTTACGGGAAGGGATATTCCGTTGTACCGTTTATTTTCACAATGGCAGGGAAAAGCAAGTGGTTTTACCAAAGGTCGTGATCGTTCTTTTCATTTTGGAACACAGAAATACAAAATTGTAGGTATGATTTCACATCTTGGTCCGCAATTAGGAGTGGCTGATGGAATCGCATTAGCTAATAAATTAAAAGAAAACGGAAAAGTCACAGCCGTTTTTACCGGAGAAGGAGCCACATCAGAAGGGGATTTTCACGAAGCATTAAATATAGCTGCTGTATGGGAACTACCCGTTTTGTTTATAATTGAAAATAACGGTTATGGACTTTCGACACCAACAAATGAGCAATACCGTTGTGAGAACCTTGCTGACAAAGGAATTGGCTACGGAATGGAAAGCCATATTGTTGACGGAAACAATATATTGGAAGTTTATAATTTATTATCTGAATTGAAAACATCAATGGCAGAAAACCCAAGACCAGTTTTATTGGAATTCAAAACCTTTCGTATGCGTGGACACGAAGAGGCTAGTGGCACCAAGTACGTTCCACAAGAATTAATGGATATGTGGGCAATAAAAGATCCTGTAGACAATTATAGAAATTTCTTAACCGAAAATAATATCCTTACAGCAGATTTCGATGAAGACATCCGCGCTGAATATAAAAAAGAAATCGACGATAATTTATTGATCGCAAATACGGAGGCGGAAATTATTCCTTCTTACAGTGGGGAATTAGATGATGTTTATCAACCTTTTCAATTTGAAGATATTAAACCTTCAGGTGAAGTAGAAAACATTCGTTATATTGATGCTATTTCATCTAGTTTAAGGGAGTCAATGGAGCGCCATGAAAACTTGGTAATCATGGGTCAAGATATAGCAGAATATGGTGGAGCTTTCAAAATAACCGATGGTTTTGTTGAGAAATTCGGAAAGGGACGTGTGAGAAATACACCAATTTGTGAAAGCGCTGTAGTTTCAGCCGCAATGGGATTATCAATTAACGGACACAAAGCGATTGTAGAAATGCAGTTTGCCGATTTTGTATCTACTGGATTTAATCCAGTTGTCAATTTATTGGCGAAGTCCCACTACCGTTGGCTAGAAAAAGCCGATGTAGTTGTAAGAATGCCTTGTGGCGGCGGAACGCAAGCAGGTCCTTACCATTCACAGACAAACGAAGCCTGGTTTACTAAAACACCTGGTTTAAAAGTCGTTTACCCAGCTTTTCCGTATGATGTAAAAGGACTATTGAATGCCTCTATCAATGATCCGAATCCGGTGATGTTTTTTGAACATAAACAATTATACAGAAGCATGTCCCAAGATGTGCCAAAAGAATATTACACATTACCATTAGGAAAAGCTTCATTAGTTAAAGAAGGAAGTGATGTGACTATTATTTCTTTTGGAGCAGCAGTGCATTGGGCAATCGAAACTTTAGATAAAAACCCTGATATTTCAGCTGATTTATTGGACCTTAGAACTTTACAACCATTAGATACCGAAGCAATTTACGCTTCAGTTAAAAAAACCGGAAAAGCAATTATTTATCAAGAAGATTCTATGTTTGGAGGTATTGCTAGCGATATTTCTGCAATGATTATGGAAAATTGTTTTGAATATCTTGATGCGCCGGTAAAACGTGTGGCAAGTTTAGACAGTCCGATTCCGTTTACTAAAGCATTGGAAGACCAATATTTACCAAAAGGGCGTTTTGAAACCGATTTAAAAGAACTTTTAGCTTATTAAAATAAAAACCATGAAAAAAATAATTGCAACAGCATTAATTGCCGTGTTTTTGATTTCTTGTTCCAAGAAAAACGAAGCTAAGGATTTTGAAAAATACAAAACCGATTTTGTTGAAAAACTATGGAAATTGAATCCAGATTGGGCTGCCAGTCAAGGGTATCATAAGTATGATAATGTTTTAGTCATTCCAGATATAAAATACCAAAAGGCACAGTTGGATTTTGCAAATTCCAATTTAGATTCCCTTAAGTTATATTCAATAGATAAATTATCGGATAATAACAAAACTGACTTTTACATGATTAAGAATCAGTTGGAAAGCACCATTTTTAGTCTTAACAAACTAAAATCATACGAATGGAACCCATCAGAATATAATGTTTGTGGGGCATTTGCTGAAATCCTGAATGGAAAATATGATTTATTGGAAGTGCGCCTCCATAATTTTAATTTAAAAATGGATGCTATCCCTGCTTATTACGAAGCAGCAAAAAAGAATATAAAAAATCCAACTTTAGAGCATACACAATTAGCGATAGATCAAAACCTTGGCGGAATTTCTGTTTTTGAAACGGATTTAACGAAAGCATTAAATGAAAGTAAACTAACTGAAAATGAAAAGAATGAAATTATAAATAAATCCAAGACCGCTATAATAGCAATTACTGATTATGCTAATTGGTTGAAAAAATTAGATAAGAAAACCCCACATTCATTTAGGTTAGGAAGTGAGTTATATGCAGAAAAATTCAATTTTGATATTCAATCAGGCTATTCATCAGATGAGATATTCAATAAAGCAGTAGCACACAAAAAAGAGTTACATGAAAAAATGTTTGTTCTTGCTGATAAATTGTGGGCAAAATACTTAGGTAATGCTCAAAAACCGGATGATAAACTCGCATTGATCAAACAAGTAATTGATAAAATATCAGAGCAACATACGACACCTGAAAAATTCCAATCGGAGATAGAAAAGCAAATCCCGGAATTGACTGCTTATGTAAAAGCGAATAATTTACTTTATATAGATCCGTCAAAACCATTGGTGGTTCGTAAAGAACCGGATTATATGGCAGGTGTGGCTGGCGCTTCAATATCTTCTCCTGGACCGTATGACAAAAATGCAAATACCTATTATAACGTAGGTAGCATGTCAGGATGGGAACCTGCAAGAGCAGAAAGTTACTTAAGGGAATACAATGATTATATTCTGCAGATATTGAATATTCATGAAGCAATTCCTGGACATTATACCCAATTAGTTTACAGTAACCAATCGCCAAGTATTATAAAAGCTATCCTTGGAAATGGTGCAATGGTTGAGGGATGGGCAGTTTATACTGAAAAAATGATGCTAGACAGCGGCTATAAAAATTCGGATGAAATGTGGCTCATATATTATAAATGGAATTTGAGAACTACTTGCAATACTATTTTAGACAATAGTGTTCATACAAAAAACATGAGTAAAGAAGATGCGTTAAATCTTTTGACGAAAGAAGCTTTTCAACAACAAGCTGAAGCCGAAGGCAAATGGAAAAGAGTTACGCTAACTCAAGTCCAATTATGCTCTTATTTTACGGGTTATACCGAGATTTATGATTTCCGTGAAAGCTTGAAAACAAAAGAAGGAACCAAATTCAATCTCAAAAAATTTCATGAGAAGTTTTTGAGTTATGGAAGTGCTCCAGTGAAATACATCAAGGAATTATATTTGAAGAAATAATAAAAAAGGAGGCTCAGGTCTCCTTTTTTAGTTTATATGATTTTCGGTCACTTCATAAACAGTTAATGCCTTTGTCAATATTGTTTTGATTCGATTTCTAAGTCCTTCTGGCTTAATTACTTTCAAGCCACAACCAAATCCAAGTAAAAGACGTTCCAATTCATAATTTTCAATTAAAAATAAATGAATAATCACACTTCCGTCATCATTTGTTTTAATAAGTCTTTGAGAGTTGTGAAGTGGTTTAGTAATTACATAAGGAGCATTTATCCGGTCTATCCAGAGTTCTACTTTTCTAGCTTGTAAACCTGAATTTACAGTAACACCTACGACATTTTTATAGAATTTTTCGGCATCAAAATCTTCATCTAAATAAGGAGTTTGGAAATCAAAGTCAATAGCTATTATCCGGTCTAAAGCTAAATTCGTTATTGGTGCTTTACATCTTTTTTTTCCGACTAGAAACCATCGATTATTAAACTCTTTTAAAATAAACGGATGAAACAAAAAATTGCTTTCATCACGAGATGTAAAGGATTTATAGGTAATTTTTAAAACCACTTTTTTAATTATTGCCTGATATAAACTATCCAAAAAATGCAATCCTTTTAAACTTTCATTTTTATCCAGATGAATGACTGGTTTAGTATGCGATTTTTCAGCATAGATTTTATCTTCCAATCGTTGTAAAATATCTGAAACATCATTAAACAAAGAAAAATCCTTAAATTGTTTCAGCATCGAAACTGTTTCGGTCAATACATTAATATCCGTTTCGGTTAGCGGAATGTCAGTTATGGTATATTCGTCGTCGTCATATTTGTAATACTTTTTGTCATATACAACAATAGGTGCGTTATAGCCCAGTTTTTCGCTGCGCATTAATTGAATATCCAATTGGATTGTTCTTTTGCTTATCGCATTTTCCTTGCCTTCAAATTCGTATAAAGCTTCGGAACAAGCTTCTATTAAATTTTCCAAAGTCCAAGTACGGTAATGGTTTTGAAGACATTTATCAATGGTTTTATAGCGAATTAAAGCGTTTTTACTTTGAGCCATTATTTAGATTGGTTAGTCCCGATAAGCTATCGGGATAGATTTTAGATAGTAAGGAAGTCTATTTCCTGTTGAATGTTTTTTCTGGCTTGTGAATCAAATTCAGCTCGGAATGTTTCTGTTTGAAAAATGTATTTTTTTTCTAAAAAATGCTCTAATGCTTTCTTTCTCCCAGGATTATATAGAAAATCGGGATATATTTTATATTCTTTTCTAATTTGTTCATAATAGATTTTATAGTCTTCCCATCCTTTCGCAAGAATTTTTAAATCAAAATCAATCATCCATTTTTCGTCTTCGCTGTTTCTGAATTGATGATCTTTAGTGACACAGATACAATCGTAAACAATTGTTTTATTGAGATTTGTGCTTTCGGATAATAGTTTAATTGCCAAATCGGCACTCTTTATTTCGTTGTCTTTTTGGGTACTTTTGTAGATGTAATCGTGATAGAAAATCGCATACAGCACTTCATTAGGATGACTTAAATTCGACTTGTATATATCATAAAGCGCAACCATTTCTTTTATATGATTGAGATTGTGATAGGATCTTGATTTACTGGAATATGCCTTTTCCATGGCAGCCCAATTACTGTTAGTCTGTTCTTCGGTAAAGCCAATTCTTAAAAGTAATTCAGTGTATTTTTCCTGTAGATTCATAGTCTATATTTATCCAAAAATAAACATTCTTTTTTACTACGCAAAATAATTGCGCAGTAGTTTAGAAATCTTTGTAAACTAATAATTCAAAATTTTTAATTTATGATATATACGATAGAAAAAGCGAACTTAATTATTGAGCAATTGACTAAATTTAAAAACATGCCTTCTTACCAACTTTCAGGACATTTAGCAAATTTTGGATTCTGGGAAGCTGAAGTAAAAAGTGCATTAAAAGCAGTTGAAGAACATTATAAAAGATTTAAAATAATGTCAAATGCACAATTGAATTATATTGAAAATCATGGAAAACCAATACATGAGTTTTGCCCTATTTGCGATGGAGTTTGCGAATTCTCAGTTGGAAAACCAAGTTTGCCAAAAAGAATAGTAAATAGTGAATTGAAAGAAGTAAAAGCAGAACTTTTAAATGTTTATTATCTATTATTAGTAAGAAGTTTTAATTCTAAAATAATTAATAAAAATCAACTTGAAAATTTTTGTAATGAAGTAGATATTAGTTTTGATGAAACCGATTTTAAAAATAAATAAAATTTAAAAATAAAAAAATTAAGCTACGCAAAATAATTGCGCAGCAACCCAATCATCTTTGTATTATAAATAACCAGCCTGCCAGATTCATCGGAAATCTGTCAGGCTCACAAAAGGAAAAATTATGAACACACCAATCAACGGAAAAGATTTAATGGAATTAGGATTTTCTCAAGGAGAAATCATCGGAATCGCATTAAAAATAAACAGAAAAAGAAATGGTTTCAACAGAGACGAAATGATAACTCATTTTGCAGCTGTATTGGCAACACCTGAAAAATATATCGATGATCCCATTTTTAGCTCATTAGCCATTGCGCTTATCGAAAAAGCGAATGAAAAGCCAGAGGATTTTATCACTTTAAACCCAACTCCATCTACATATTCCGCTTATGGACTGGAACATATTGAAGAAGGTGCCAGAAAACAAATGGAAGTGGCGATGCAATTGCCTGTGACTGTTGCAGGTGCTTTAATGCCAGATGCACATCAGGGTTACGGATTGCCAATTGGCGGAGTTTTAGCCACCAAAAACGCCATTATTCCTTATGGAGTAGGCGTGGATATTGGGTGCAGAATGGCATTGTCGGTTTATGATATACCGGAAGCTTTCTACTATGAAAACGAAGCGAAGTTCAAAAGGGAATTGATTGCGCATTCTAAATTTGGAGCAGGTCACGGATTTCACGGTAAGTACAAATCAGATCACTCGGTTTTGGAAAGCCCTGAATTTGCCAATCATTCTTTTATCAGGAATTTAAAAGATAAAGCCTGGTCACAATTGGGTTCTTCAGGTGGTGGAAATCACTTTGTGGAATTTGGAATTATGGAATTTGCAGAAGCTGATGAAGTATTAAACATCCCAAAAGGAAAATATGTGGCGTTGTTGACCCATTCTGGTTCCAGAGGCTTTGGAGCAACCGTTGCGGGACATTATACCAAAATTGCGAAAGACGTTTGCAAATTGCCTGAAATTGCCAGAAATTTAGCTTATTTGGATTTAAGTTCTGATTTAGGACAGGAATATTGGATAGCAATGAATTTGGCCGGAGATTATGCCTCAGCTTGTCACGAAATTATCCATACGAAAATGGAGAAAGCTTTGGGCGCAGCCGTTTTGGCAAAAGTAGAAAACCACCACAACTTTGCCTGGAAAGAAATCTTGAATGGAGAAGAAGTGATTGTGCACAGAAAAGGAGCCACACCAGCCGGAAAAGGCGTGATGGGAATCATTCCGGGAAGTATGACAGCGCCAGGATTCTTAGTAAGAGGAAAAGGCAAGGAGAACGCGATTAACTCGGCTTCACACGGTGCGGGAAGACAAATGAGCAGAACACAGGCCATAAAAACGATTACCAAAAACGAAATGCAAACCATCTTGAAAGACCACGGCGTAACGCTTATTGGTGCAGGGTTGGACGAAGCACCAATGGCCTACAAAGACATTCACCAGGTGATGGCAGCACAGCAGGAATTGGTTGATGTGGTCGCGAAGTTCACTCCAAAAATGGTCAGAATGGCGGATGATGGGAGCAGAGAAGATTAATATTCCTAACAGGTTTCAAAAACCTGTTAGGTTTTTATAAATTTAAAAATGCCACAGATTCACAGATTTATTTTGTGGGTTTGTGGTTTATTATTTGTTAATTTGGGAATACGTTATGAAAGATAAAATACTACAAAAGTTACAGGAAATAGAACAACAAAAGCAGGTTAAAATACTATATGCTGTAGAATCAGGAAGTCGTGCCTGGGGATTTGCTTCTCCGGATAGTGATTACGATATTCGTTTTATATACAAGCACCAACCCGAATATTATCTTTCGCTTTGGGAAAAACCCGATGTGATTGAGTTTATGACCGCCGAGGATTTGGATGGTTCCGGTTGGGATTTGGCAAATGCATTGAAGTTATTGGCCAAATCGAATGCGCCGTTAATAGAATGGTTGTTTTCGCCTGTGGTGTATTATCAGGATGATGCGTTTTTAAAACAAATGCAATCGTTTGCCAATGATTGTTTTTCACCCATAGCAACCTTGCATCACTATTTGGGAACCACCAAAAACTTTATGGACGTTTGCGAAATGGAAGAAGTAAAACTGAAAAGTTATTTCTATGCGTTGCGCACCGCTTTAGCCGGAAAATGGATTATAGAAAATAACTCTTTTCCACCAGTTGCATTTGCGGATTTGCTCCCAATTGCTCCACAAAACATACAAGATAAAATAGTAGAGTTACAGGATATAAAAGCAATGCAGGATGAAAAATATTTGCATCCGAAAGAAAAATTGATAACGGATTTTTTGATGGAGACTGTGAAGTTTAATGGAGAGAATGCTAGTAAATTGGGAAGTGGGAAGAAGATGATTGTGGAATTGGATGGGTTTTATAGAAGCGAAATAATATAAATATGAGCACTTACGATATAATTATAGAAAAGCCAGAGTTGTTTAAAGATTACTTTTTAAATGATGAAACTGAGCCATTGAAATATTTTCCAAAATTTAATATCATCAATATAATTGTTGGTGCAAATAATAGTGGGAAAAGTAGATTTTTGCGAAATATAATGTCATTAAATTATTTTTCTGGAATTAGTGATCATAAAGTAATACTTGGATTTATTGAAGAGTACAATTTAAATGTCAATCTTTTTAATGAAAATGTTTTAGAGGAATTTATTAAAAATAACAGTAGATTAACTAATCGTACTTTTATTAATGGAATTGATAAGAACAAAGAAAAAGCTAATGCTTTTTCTAATAATATTTTAAAAGAAATTAGCTTTGAGAGCTATGAAGAAATTATAAAGATAATAAGAGGTAATATTGCCCGATTAAGTCAATTGGAAAGATATGAAGCATTCAATTTTTATATTAATAATTTCGATAAAATTAAAGAACGTGATTTTAAAAAATATGAAAATATTAAACGATGCTACATACCAACATTAAGAACTGCTCATTCATTATTTCAAATAACAAAGTTTGGTACAGAAAAAAGTTTAGAAGAACCAGGTACTAATGATTATGAAAAAGTTGAAGACGATATTTATTTACATACTTATTTAAAAAATTATAGAATTGATAAAAGCGTAGAAATTTTTACTGGCTTACATCTATATCGTGAAATTTTGAATTCAAGAAATTCTAAAAGAAACACAAGAATAAAATTTGAAAAATTCCAAGATTTTATAGGAGATAATTTTTTTGATAAAAAAAGAATTGATATTGTCGCAGAATTTAAAAAAGAATATAATTTAAGCGGTAAAAACGACAATGAAATTATAAGTATTGACATTGAAAGAGAAGATAAATCAAGAGATTTACATGATTTAGGTGATGGAATTCAAGCATTAATAATATTGATGTACAAAATATTTATGGCGGAAAGTGATTCATTCATTTTTATTGATGAACCAGAACTTAATTTGCATCCGGGAATGCAAAGGTTGTTTTTAGAACAAATAACTATTAATCAAGATTTAAAAAAGAAGAATTTAACTTACATAATTACAACACATTCAAATCATTTTTTAGATTTAACCATTGAAAAAAATAATGTTTCTATTTATTCATTTTCTCCAAAGAAGATTATAAATGGTGAAAATCAATTCATTATTAAAAATGTAAATGCAGGAGATAATCAACTACTGAAGCATTTAGGAGTGAATAATTCTTCTGTTTTTATGGCAAATTGTAGTATTTGGGTCGAAGGAATTTCGGATAGAAACTATATCAAGGCATTTTTAAAATCCTATTGTATTTCAATTAGTAAACCATATCCTAAAGAAGATATTGATTTCGCTTTTTTCGAATATGCAGGTTCAAATATTGACCATTATATTTTTGAAAATGAAATTGAAAAAGAAGATAAAGAATTAATTATTTCAGATATTAAAGCTTTGGCATTAAGTAATAAAATTTTTTTAATTGCAGATTCTGATGCTACAAAATTAACAACAAAAAAAGGAAAAAGATTAAAAACACTTGAAGAGGCAAAATCAGATAATTTGATTCCAAAAATAATATGGGATTATAGAGAAATAGAAAATATTTTGACTAATGATATTTGGAAGGAAGTCTTAATTGAATTTTGTAATAAAACGTTAATTAAGGATAATGAGATATTGATTCAACAAAAAATTGAAGAAGCTTTGTCTGAAATAGATTGCAAAGTCTATTCAAAAGAATATATTGGAAAATTCCTCGAAGAGATAAGGAACAAAATGGGTAAAATATCATCTACTTATTTATTGAATCAGTCAATGTATGAAGTTAAAATAGATTCATTTGGAACAATTAAAAATAAGAGAGAATTGAGTGAAATTGTTTTTAATAAAAATTTTTCGTGGGAAGTTTTCTCTAAAAATAAAGAAATAGAAAGCTTGACAATTGAAATTTATAATTTCATCTTACAAAAATAATGACCATACACAATCTCAAATCCCAAAACCTAATCTTATTCGAAGTCATCTCCGGAAGCAAATCGTTTGGGTTAAACACACCAACATCAGACACGGACATAAAAGGCGTGTATTATTTGCCTTTAAATGAGTTTTATGGGTTAAATTATATTCCGCAAATCAGCAATGAAACCAATGATGAAGTCTATTATGAAATTGGCCGTTTTGTAGAGTTGTTGCTAAAAAATAATCCTAATATATTAGAAATTCTGGCAACTCCCGAGGATTGTATTTTATACAAACATCCGTTGATGGAACAGTTGAAAATAGAAGATTTTCTTTCTAAATTGTGCAAAGACAGTTTTGCAGGTTATGCTGTAACACAAATCAAAAAGGCGAGAGGCTTGAAAAAGAAAATCGTCAACCCAATGGAAAAGGAAAAGAAAAGTCTATTGGATTTTTGTTATGTCTTACAAGGTCAGGATACGGTTTCCTTGCTCAACTGGTTAGCCGAAAGCGAGTATAGTCAATCACAATGCGGGCTGATCAATATGCCTAATTCCAAAGGAATGTATGCTTTATTTTATGACACTAATAATGCTTTCGGGTACAAAGGAATTATTCAGAAAGAGAATTCGAACGAAGTTTCGGTATCTTCAATTCCAAAAGGAGAAAAAGCAGCCGCCTATTTATTTTGTAATCAGGACGGTTATTCTAAATATTGTAAAGAATACAAGGAATATTGGGATTGGATGGAAAAACGCAATGAAGACCGTTATAATACTAACCAACAGCACGGAAAGAATTATGACAGTAAGAATATGATGCATACCATAAGACTTTTGCAAACGGCTGAACAAATCCTTTTTACAGGAACACTAAACATTCGGGTTTCAAACAGAGAAGAACTTTTAGCCATTAAAGCAGGCGAAAAAGAGTATGATGATTTGCTAAAAATGGCGGATGATTTGATTCTTTCAATTGAAAATCTTTATGAAACAACCACATTACAGGAAACTCCGGATGTTGAAAAAGCAACGAGAATCCTTATTGGGATTCGTGAAGAATTGTATCATAATTGAACTAAACAACTATGAAACTCAACAAACTCACAATAATTACAATAGCAATCTTAGCCATCGTTTCGCTAAATGTTTTCTTTATTTATATGAACAATAAAGAAGTAAAACCAATACCTTCAAAAAGAGTTCAGCAAGACACGCAATACAATCAAGGCGAAGATTTATTTGTAAAAAATTGCATCGGTTGCCATGCTGTTGATATGAAGAATACTTCCACAGCACCACCATTGGGCGGCATTACTAAAAAGAGAGCTAAAAGATGGCTTTATGGTTATACCAGAAATGCCAATAATATAATCTACAAGAACGACCCCATAAAAAAAGAAGGCTGGGCATTGATGACTGAATTTCCTGAGCTTACTAATAAAGAAATCGATGCTATTTATTATTTTGTTGAGCAGCGCTACCAAATGACTTTGAATGGTGTTCCCATTAAAAAATACTTTCGATTTGACGAAAAGGAAAATAATAAGGCAAAGATTTGTCAGCATATTATAAATGACAAGAAAACGATACTATATGCCTATCATCCTAAATCGAAAGAATGGTATTTTGGCTGTGATAAAGAACACCAAAAATCCGAATGGAAGCGTATTACATTACACCAGGTTTTTGATTTAGACGAAACGATAAGTGATATAGATGTTTTGCCTATTGGCTTTATTGCAAAAAGGAAGTCAAAAGAAATGGAGTGGGAGTATTTTATGAAATAGTTTAAACAGTACCGAAAAATCAATTAGGATTTTGATTGAGAGAAGGGAAGAGTTGTATAAAACAAAATAAGTTTAAAGTCGATTGATATAATTTATTACCTAAAAGCGTTCCAATTTCGGGACGTTTTTACTTTCTAAAAAATAATATTTCCACTACGCAGAATAATTGCGCAGTAGTAATTGAATCTTTGTTTAAGAAATAAAACAAGTTCTTTGAAAAAAATAAATGAGTTCGCTGGTCAAGTATTAGTTACTTCGATAACCTCCAAGATACACTTATGCGATTATCAGTTAACTCATTTAAAATGGGGCAGTAGCTCAGCGGTAGAGCAATGTTAGTTTTAAAATTATCAGAAATAGGACAATATAAACATACTTCACGCGGCATACCTCTGCGGAGGAGATTGGTTCGAATCCAATTTGTTTATAAATTTCCTTACAAACCGGTCAATTAACACTTACTTCCGCTTGTAACGCCATCGGTCGTGGGTTCGAATCCCACCTGCTCCACAAATTAATGGTCAATAAAAACTTACTTCAGAAAATTGGTAAATTCCGGTTCGAGTCCGGGCAAGTTTTTAAATTATCATTAATTGAAGGTCAAGATTAACTTACTTCTAGGGGAAACCCCACCAAATTAAGGCTTTGTACAGTTAATCAATTATCTTCAAAATTTAAGGTCAAGTGTTTCTTACTTCAAAACTCTTTTAGGTAGAACCCAGAAACACAATTATCTAATTATTAAAAAATTAAAAAAAATGAAAACAAAAAAATTATTAGAAATCAGTTTACGTCAAAATGCGATTTTTATTCCAAGTGAATTAATTGTTGGTGATTCTAAAACTTTATCGGGTTCGACATCAATATTGTTGGCCAATGTTTCTAAACTTGGATTTACATTTTCCGAGGGTTTATTACATGCCTTAAACAATGTAAACCCAAATTATAAAACAGAGGTTTTAAACACTTTGCAATCAGTATTGGGTACAGATAAAAACTGGACACCTTTGGTAAAAGAATGGAATATCCCTACTGGAGAATCGGTTTTGGATCATATTATTACTTTATTTGCCAATATTTTTAAAAGCAATAAAGGAACTACTTTACAATGCGGACATAGTATTCCGAACAATACTTTTCCATTAGAAAGATACAATGGCTGTCCTTTTTGTGGAACTCCATTTGAGTTTGGAACTATCGAAAAATTTGGACAAGGCAGTAATTAAAAGTTTTAGATTTATGGTCAGAAAAAGAGTTGAATGACTTCTTTATTTCATTATTAACGTCTAAAACGGCTTTAGATGTTACCCAAATTGAAAGTTTAAAAGGATTGATGGCTTACTTAGCATTTCCAGATGTAACTATTGGAATTAAAGAAACTTTGATTGTAGTTATTGATGCATTAATTGAAGAAGGAAAACCTGAAAAAGCGACTCAATTCTTTAAAACACCAACTGATATTTTGAGGTATTTATGGTATAAAAAAACCGGCTTATTGCAGATTATCGACCCAAAAACTATTGTTCAGAGAAAAGAGAAAAACAACAAACATCTTATTACTTCTTTAGACAATAGTGTTCAATCAAAATTGACTGCAAAAAATGATTTGAAACTTAAATACTCCAGAAAAGAAGGTTTGATGGCAGCAAAATGGTTAAACAATCTTGAAATGAGTGCCGAAATTGCGTGTGAAATGATGCACCCAAAAAGAGGTATGTGGATTCGTTTTATTAGAGCAATGCGTTTACCGGAATACAGTAAGAAAGAAGGTTTTGAAAAGTTAGCAACTTTGTTGGACGTTTTTTACAATCAAAATTATTTAGTTTGGCAAGGGGATGTTAATCAGTTCCGCTTAAAATTAGATGCTGAAAAAACTTTTGCTTTATTAAAACAAAGACCAGGATTGTTTGCCCGTTCCTTATTTTCGAATATGCTTTGGTTTGGTGCCAATGAAACTATATCTCATTTTACCCAAATCATTGATAAAGTTCCAGCGCGTTTGGTTTTTACTTTGAATATGTATGCTCAGAATTATTTTGATAGAAACATCCAAAGAAGCGTAAAGCCATTGGGTGGTATTAACAAGACGATTGCAGCGAATCACTTGTTGTCATTGTACACCGACGAGCAATTAGAAACTATGAAAAAGCAAATTGAAGATTTGTGTGTTTTGGCAATGAAGAAAAGATTTGCTGCTATACAGAATGATAATAAAACAATTTATATTGATTCACAGTTGTTTAATATGCCAGTTGCTATTGGCGATAGGAGTGAATCGGTTCAAGATTTGCCAGTTGCATTAATGGGAACTCGTTTTCAAATAGATGGCAATGAAGTTAGATTGTTCATGCAATGGGGTAAAAATTTACCTGCTCAGCATTTGGATATGGATTTAAGTTGCCACATTGCCTATGAAAGCCGTGTTGATATTTGCTCTTTCAGTAGATTAGAAACCAAAGGATGTGTTCATAGTGGCGATATAAGAAGCATTCCAAATAAAATTGGTACTGCTGAATATATCAACATTAACATTGAAGAATTAGCAAAAGCGAATGCAAAGTTTGTAACATTTACTTGTAATGCTTACAGTAACGGAAGTATTACGCCAAATTTAGTTGTAGGTTGGATGAATTGTTGTTTTCCAATGAAAATTTCTGAAACAACCGGAGTAGCTTACGATCCATCTTGTGTGGATCATCAAATTAAAATAACACAAAATGTAATAAAAGGATTGGTTTTTGGAGTTTTAGATATAGCCAAAAAAGAAATAATTTGGTTAGAAATGTCTTTTGGTGGTCAAGTTGTTCAAGGCCTTAATTTTAAAGGAGTACAAGCTTTATTAAATAAATTAAACAATAAATTAAACATCGGTAGTTTATTGACTCTTAAAGCCGAAGCTCAAGGTTTGAAAATTATGGAGACTAAAGATGCCGATGAAATCTATGATGCAAAATGGGCGACAAATACTGCTGCTGTTACACAATTATTAATAGATTAAACTAAATACAAAAAAGGCTAGTCTCACAACTAGCCTTTCATATTTTATAAATATCCGAGGAGATAATAAATGATTATAAAAATGATAATCATTCCGATACATCCACCACCCATTTTTTTAGCTCCATAGCCAGCGATGAGGGTTTTAAAGAATCCGTTCATAATAAGTAGTTTAGGTGTTATTTGTTCTTGTCGACATTTTGTTTCGTATCGTGAAAGTCCGGATTTCCTTTAATGTTTTTATTGTCAACATTATAATTTTCATCATTTGTCAACGTTTCATCATATTCTTTATAATCATAGTCCCTTGTATTATCTCGAATATTATCTGGATTGTGCTGATTGGAATGTTGATAGTTTTTTTGACCATCATTATGAGGAGCCGGGGCACCCTTTCCTTTTCCATTGTTGTCTATATTTCCCATGACAAATTTTTTTAGAAATACTAATTAAAAGTTTCCACTTACATGTGGATCACAATCTTGTTCATTATCTTCTATATCATGTTCATCTTCATCAAAAGCAGAATTAATACTTATGATGTTGTTTAGATCTGGGTCAAAATCGTGGTTTGCGGTAGTAAAGAAAGTTCCCATAGTTTTTTGAATTATTTGTTATTTTACAAATTTCCAACAAACCCACTAATAATTATTTATATAATTTTAAGATATTATTATATAATTAATTGTTAATACTTTCCGCTAAGTAGTTCACCACCAATTGCCGACTTGGCTTCGATTCCTAGTTTTTTCATCATTTCATAAGTAGTACAAACTGCTGCGGAAGTTACAGGAATCCCAATTTCAGCTTGAATTAAATCAATCGCTTCCAATGATGGCATTTGTACACAGGCAGAAACCACTAAAACATCAATATCTGTTAAATCAAGACGTTTGTATATTTCCAATAGATTTAAAGGGTTTTGTGCTGCCACTTCTAGATTATCCGGAATTTCAAGCGCAATGCTCTCTTTTACCTCAAATCCCTGATGTTCTATATAATCCACAACCATATCTGTTAACGGTCGCATATAAGGCGTAATGATAGATATTTTTTTTGCTCCTAACACTTTCAATCCATTAATTAATGCTCCGGCAGAGGTCACAATAGGAGTAGGGAAGTCGTTTGAGATGGTTTCTTGATGTAAATTTACTTCTGAAACACAATGATAACCGCGTCCCATGCTCATAATCGCCACTAAACAGGCGTAACCCATAACATCAACGTGTGCATCAGAAAGTTCCTGGGCACATTTTAAACTCATGGCATCCATTGCTTCTAGTTCTTCTTTAGTTACTTTTTTCATTCTCATTCTGCTGGAATGGAAAGTAAATCGTTCGGGCAAAATGCTTTCTCTGGAACGGAAAATCGCTGGTATCTCGGTTTCCATCGTAACATTTGAAGATGGAACTATTTGACCTATTCTGTATTTTTTCATATTTATGCTGAATTTATTTCAGTATCCTATTTAACTTTTTTAAAAACTATATCTCTTTTACCGTATTCACAATCGTTCCAATTCCTTCTACAGTTGCTTCCACAACATCGCCATCGTACATCCATTCCTGAGGATTTCTACCTGCGCCAACTCCCGCTGGTGTTCCTGTAGCAATAACATCACCTGGTTCTAAAGTGAAAACGGTACTCAAATCTTCAATTAAATCATTGATATTAAAAAGTAAAAATTTGGTGTTTGAATTCTGTTTCTCCACGCCATTTACTTTTAAAGATAAATTTAGATTATGTGGGTTTTCTATTTCATCTTTGGTTACTAAAAAAGGACCCATTGGTGCAAAAGTATCTTGACCTTTAGATACAATCCATTGTCCTTCACGACGGCAATCACGAGCAGAAATATCATTAATAACTGTATAACCAAAAACATAATCCAAAGCATCTGCATTTGAAACATATTTCCCTTTTTTACCAATGATTACTGCTAGTTCAACTTCCCAATCCAATTGTTCGGTTAATTTGGTGTTTTTTATAATTTCGGTATTGGTAGCCGTAACGGTTGTTGGCGGTTTTGAAAAGATGATTGGTTTTTGGGGTAATTTTCCAGTTGTGTCTAATGTTCGGGCACTTTCAGCAACGTGCTCTGTATAGTTTAATCCAATTCCGATGATATTTTTTCTCGGCTTTTCAATAGGAGCGAGGATAGTTACTTTATCCAACGCTAACGAAATAGCATCAAAATCCTGCGAACGCGTTTCATTAATCATTTCCGTGATTTCAGCTATGACTTCAAATCCCATATCGATTAATTCGAGCATGTCATTCGGCAATGGGAAATTGGATATTTCTCCAAAATCCTCCATATCAACCACTAAATTGTTATGAATAAATCCTAATCTTGATTCTGTGTCAACTGTTTTATAAGTAAGTAGTTTCATGTTTTTAAGGTTCTAGTAGTAAAGAAACTAAGTTTCTAATGATTTCATATTAATTATTGATTTTTTGATGTCCGTTATTTTCTTCGTAAATTTTATCCTGATACAAGCCTAACTTTTCAATAACCGGTAAATCATTAAAAGAGAATAAGCAGGCATCTTCGGTTTCGGATAAATTATGATGTTCGTGCCAAGCCCAAGACGGAACACAGAAAATATCTCGTTCTTTCCAGTCGAATCTTTGGCCATCAATAATTGAATAACCTTGACCTTTTGCACATTGATAAACAAATGAACCAGTGTGTTTGTGTGCTTTCCCTTTAAAGCTAGCAGGCAATAATTGCATTGAAGCACCCATTGTCTGCATTACGTGACCTCCTGTAAGCGGATTGGAATACTGCATTATAATTCCATCAAAAGGATTGATTTTATTTACTTTTAAGGCTTCCGCCAAAGCTGGGTAAACCGTTTTCCAAGAATATTTGAATAGTGGAGAATAGGCTTTATTCCAAATAGTATCCGTAGGCAATAGCCCTGAATTTCCGTATGTTAAAGGAGAATAGTTAACAGGATACTTTAAATCTTGTTTTCCGTCATAAACAGCATAATCATTAGCTTCCAAGGCATTCACTAACGGAATATCCAATCCGTCCTGCCAGATGCAGGTTTTTCCATCTTCAGCAACACCATGTTCATGCCAAGTGGAATTAGGGGTTATTACAAAATCATTGATTTCAAAAGTAATTTTATTTCCGTCAACCACAGTATAACCACCTTGACCTTCCATTATAAAACGAAGGGCAGAAGCCTTGTGTTTATGAGCTGATGTACTTTCGCCCGGACGTGTAACCTGAATTCCTGTATAAAGCCAGCCAACAGCCGCAGAAACATCTTTACGTTTGTCATTAACCAAATAAACAACACGTCGTCCTGCTTGTTCGGGCGTTACTAATTCGGAAGATTTCAGAACCAATTCCCTTAAATCATCATATTTCCAAAGCATAGCTACTGATGAACTTCTTGGTTCCCAAGGTTCTATATCATTCGCCACTGTCCATAAAGCTCCAGCGCCAAGTGTTTCCAGTTCTTTATAATAGGCTTCTAATTCTGGAGTGGTTTGCACTCTGGCGCGACCTATTTGATTATCTGAATGTTTGTCTTCCATAGTATTTTGTTTATCAATTTAGATATTCACAACTCCGACAGAGTTTAAAACTCTGTCGGAGTTAACACATCGATTATTCTATAATTAAATCTATAATTTCGTTAAAATTTTGTTTTTGAGAATGGTAATCTATAAAATTATCTTTGCCTCCATAAAGTTCAATAATTTCATTTCTTTTTAATTTAGTAGGTTTTTCAGACAAAACAGAATCATAAGATGACCAAGGATACAAATTTGCCTGATTAACAAAACCGTGTTGAACTGGGTTATTGTGGATATAATAAATAACGTTTTGCAAATACTTATCTGAAGTAATTACCTTGCGTTCAAAGGGTTTTTCAAATAAACCTCCAGTTCTATTGAATTTTTTATTTATAGCTTGCGTATAGGCATTAAACAAATAACCAAATTGTTTTGAAGGCTCTATAACTTTTGGTTTTTCAATAGTAGAATATTCTAATTTTTCAAATTCAATTTCATTTTCTAATCTAACATAAATCAAAATATGAAAATGATTTTTCAATAAACACCAAGCATAAGTATCAACAATTGGTGAAATATATTTATCATATAATCTTAAAAAATGATTGTAACTTTCTGCATCATAAAATACGTCGATGCTATTATTCCCACGATTATAAATGTGATAATAATTTCCTTTTTCTAGCGGTAATGGTTTGTAATTTTTCATTTTTTATTTATTCAATCCATCAACTCTTTAACTCCGACAGAGTTTTGAACTCTGTCGGAGTTGTTAAAAATAAATATTTATTTCCTATTAAACTCCTCATGATTATCCACAAATGTAATCTTCCTGGTTGGAGCAACATTTACTCTTAAATCAAAAATATCAAAACGGTTGTAATGCCCTAGAATATCGTGCATTTGTTTGGGCTGAATGCATTTCTCTAAATCAATATCAGCGTAAACTATTCCTTCTTCATCAATTAATGGCGTTCCAATTACAGCTCCGTTTGGACCAATAAATCCAGAAAAAGCCGAGTTTTTCCGAGTTAGCAATTCATCTACATTCGGGACATCATCTCGTAAAGCGTCTTTAATTTCCTGTGAAATCGTGGAACAAGAAACAATCGTAAATAATTTTCCTTCAAACGAATGTGCGCAAGCCCTAATTTTTATTGCTTCGGCCATATCATAATCGGGTGGGGCAACAGGAAGCGAAATATAATTGGCGATGTGAATCAATTCACCTTGCGCCAATAAAGTAAAACGTGCTAAAGTATTGGTGTTTTCGCCACAAGCTAAAGTTCCAATTGGACCAATTTCGGTATTATACACTTTTAAAGAAGAACCATCTCCAGAAGTCCAGGTTAGTTTTTCGGCCCAGGTTGGAACTAATTTTCGGTGTTTTCCAATTAATTTTCCAGTATTATCAATGATTAGATTGGTGTTGTAAATTTCGCCGTAACTGTCGCCACGCTCATTTATACCAATAACAAGATGGATATTATTTTCTTTTGCTGCGAGAAACAAAGGCTGCATTACTGCATCATCAATTTTTACGGATGATTTATAAAGTCGCTCATACCATTTACTACCCTGAACTGGTGTCATTACCCAGTTCCAATAAGGATAGCCAGCGACGAAAACTTCTGGAAAAGCGATTAACTGCGCTCCATTTGAACTTGCTTCTTTAACAAAAGAAATGGCTTTTTCGATTGTTTTTTCTACGTTTAGAAAAACAGGTGAGGTCTGTACGGTTGCTGCTTTGAATTTTTTGAATTCCATATTTTTATAATTACTATAAGCTATTTATTAATTCTTTGTATTAAAACTGGTTTTTCATTTTCACCTGTATAAAAAATTTTGCCATAAATTTCAGGAAGAGTAGCTGATTTCTTATATTTTAGTTGACCAATTATTGACTTATATATGTTACGATATTTAAGTTTATGATTATTATCGACAACAGAATCAATAACTATATTAAATTGATTAGGAGTTTTAAAATCAATAATTACAGAGTCCCCAATTGTATTATGTTCATATTGAATTAATTCACCAAAAAAGCAGTGAGTACTTGTAGTAAAGCGAAACTTTTCAATAGCAAATAGTTTTGTTAATTTATTTAAATTTAATAATAAATTATTAAATAAAATTGATTGATTATCAGATTCTATTCTCTTAGAATCTAATTTTATTTTGTAAAATTGAGCTGTTTTATCTAATTCATTTATCAATAATGAATATTTTTTTACATCATTAAAATTTAAAATATCATTTGATAATTTAGTTATACAATTAACCAAAGAATCATTGTATTTGCTAGGCTCGTCGCTATGTTTTATATCTAATCTTTGTTTAAATTCTTCAATTTCATTTTTTAAATTCGCATTATTTTCATTTATAATATTTAAATAATCTTCATTATTGTTTTTACAACTTAATAATAAGATTGATAAAATAACGAGATATTTTAAATTAGTTTTCATAAAAATATATTTTAATTTTTATACTCCCTCGACTGCGCTCGGGATGACAGCAAACGTTTAATTCGTAATTCGTAATTCGTAAATTCTAATTCTATTTTTCATTTCCTCATTAAAAGCTTCTGCTTTAATATTGTTTCGGTCTTCTGCAATAGCTACATTTACTAATGTTACTTCGCCTTCCAAACAGGTTTTTCCCTGTTCATCTTCAAAACGGAAACCACAATTTACAGATGCTCCACCCAATTTTATGACCCACAATTTTTTGGATAAAATTTCTCCCAAACGAGCCGCTTTTTTGAATTGTACTTTTAAATCCACTGTTGGAATTCCGTTTGTCTCGTGAATCTTTGAAAAAGGCCTTTCTAATGCTTCTTCAAACCAATCTTCGACCAAATCATTAAGCATTTCAAGAAATCGTGGATAAAAAACTATTCCGGCGTAGTCCACGTGTTTGAAACGTATTTTTTCGGTTTTTATAAAAATCTGACTCATTTATTTTATTTAAAATTTTTCAATTGAAGCTTTCTTCCAAAAATACATAAATTCCTTTGGAACTGTAGATTCGTTCAGTAAGCAGCCTTTTTCTAATTCGGGATATATTTCAGAAAAAGTTTTCACTTGTATTCTGTCTATTCTGGTACTCACAACATCCCGATTAACATCATCCGGATGACTGATTCCTGCCGAAGCCATCAAATCCATTGCGCTTTTTACTGTTTCTTTTTGATATCGCGCTACACGAACACTTTTTTCTTCGGGAACCAATCCTTTCATTAATTTAGGATCTTGAGTAGCAACACCTGTAGGACACGTATTCGCATGACATTCCAATGCCTGAATGCAACCCAAAGCGAACATCATTCCGCGAGCCGAATTACATAAATCAGCACCAATAGAAAGGTTTTTAATAATATCAAAACCTGTAATTACTTTTCCACTACAAATGATCTTGATTTGGTCTTTTATTCCAAAACCATTTAAGGCATCATAAACAAAGGCCAAAGCTTCTCTTAAAGGCATCCCTACATGATCTGAATATTCTAATGGGGCTGCGCCAGTTCCGCCTTCGCCACCATCTACTGTAATGAAATCCAAATAAGTTTTTGTTTCAACCATCGCTTTACAAATAGATAAAAACTCGGATTTATTACCAATACAGATTTTCATTCCAATCGGTTTTCCACCTGAACCTTTCCGCAACAATTTTACGAAATCCATTAATTCTAAAGGTGTTGTAAAAACCGAATGTGTAGGAGGGGAAACAATATCATGTCCTTTGGAAACTAAACGAATGGCAGCAATCTCATCTGTAACTTTTTCTTTAGGTAAAATCCCGCCATGACCAGGTTTTGCTCCTTGCGAAAATTTAATTTCAATCATTTTTACCGATTCCAACGTAGCTCTTTCTACAAATTTATCATAAGAAAAATTCCCATCTTCAGTGCGGCAGCTGAAATAGCCAGTTCCTATATTCCAAACTACATCACCACCTTGTAAATGGTATGGAGACAATCCTCCTTCACCAGTATTATGAAAAAAACCGCCTTGTTTGGCACCATCGTTTAATG
Source organism: Bacteroidota bacterium (assembly GCA_040387655.1). Classification (GTDB taxonomy): domain Bacteria; phylum Bacteroidota; class Bacteroidia; order Flavobacteriales; family Flavobacteriaceae; genus Flavobacterium. Next base: position 83,860 of record JAZKDI010000001.1, read on the forward strand.
CTATAATGGCATTTTTACTCAAAGCCCCAAAACTCATGGCACTAACATTGAATAAACTCGCATCGTATGGCTTTTCGCATTGGGAAGAGCCGATTCTAACTCTTGGATTTTCATTTACATTTGAAAAAGATAAAGCCCTTATACTGTGATTAATCCATTCATAACCTTCATCATATACATTTAGTTGTGTTCCAAAAGGTTGGGAGTCAATAGCTTTTTTACTTCGTTCATAAACCAAACTTCTCTGTAAGCGGTTAAATGGAGTTCCTTCTGTATCATTTTCAACAAAATACTGTCGCATTTCTGGGCCAATAGACTCTAATAAATAACGCATTCTTCCTAATAATGGGAAATTTCGTCGAATGGTATGCTTCGATTGAAACATATCGTATAATCCCATTACAATCAACGGAATAAAAAACAATAAAAGGAAACTGAATTTCCAGTTCACATACGTTAATATACCAATTATTAAAAGTGATGCGATTGTGAACAGAACAAATATTTTTCTCATTATTTCAATTTAAAGCGTTGAATTTTTCCTGTTTCCGTTTTTGGTAAACTATCTAAAAACCGAATTTCCCGCGGATATTTATAAGGCGCAGCTATCTGTTTAAACCAATCCTGGATTGTTGTTGCCATTACATCATTGGCTTTAGCAAAATCTTTCAAAACAATATAGGCGCAAACTAACATCCCGCGTTCTTCATTTGGAATTCCTACTACGGCACATTCCAAAATTTCGTCGTGGGTTAAAAGTACGCTTTCTACTTCAATTGCCGCAATATTATAACCCGAAGAAATAATCATATCGTCACCCCGTGCTACAAACCAATAATAGCCTTCTTCATCTTTTTTGAAAATATCACCGGTAATATTCCAGCCATTTTCAACATATTCTTTTTGTTTGTCTTCTCTATTTAAATATTTGCAACCTGTTATACCACGAACAGCCAATCTACCTGGTTCATTTGTAGGAAGTTCGTTCCCCATAGCGTCAACAATTTTTGCTTCGTAACCACGAATTGGCAAACCTGTAGCTCCTGGTTTCATAGTGTTTTCGTCTGATGAAATAAAAATATGAAGGATTTCGGTAGAGCCAATTCCATCGATAATTTTCAAATTCGTTGCTTTGTACCAATCTTCCCAAACTTTCATAGGCAAGGTTTCCCCAGCTGAAATGCACTTTCGCAAAGACGAAATATCAAAGTTGCCAACTTGTGTTGTAATCACGCGCCAAGCGGTAGGAGCGGTAAAGCAAATCGTTACTTTATGTTCTTCAATGGCTTTTAGTAATAATTCCGGAGTAGGTTTTTCAATCAAAAAAGTGGAAGCGCCATAATAAAACGGAAATAAAACCAATCCGCCTAAACCAAATGTAAATCCAAGTGGCGGACTTCCTGTAAAAATATCTGTAGGTTTAATGTGTAGCGAATTTTTTGGGAAAGCTTCACAAATCAAAAGGATATCACGATGAAAATGCGCGGTCATTTTTGGCAATCCCGTAGTTCCAGAGGTAAAACCTATTAAAGCAACCGAATCAGAATGGCTATGGTAATTTTGAAAAGCCTTTGGTTTGTTGTGCATTAAAACTTCTAATTTGGAAGTCGAAGTACTGGTTCCATCAAAAGTTATCATTTGTTTTAAGAAAGATGATTTTACTGTTGCCAATGCGTCTTCCAATCTATAATCACAAAAAGCATGAGATATTTCTGCACAGTTAATTATTGTTTCCAATTCCTTTTCCCGCAACAACGGCATTGTGGCAACTACAATTCCACCCGCTTTGATAATCGCAAACCAACAAGCTACAAACATAGGATTATTGGCGGAACGTATTAAAACGCGATTACCCGATTTCATGCCCAATTCATCAATTAAAACGTGCGCAATTTGATTGGATTTTTCATATAAATCCTGATAGGTCCATGTTTCTTCGAATGTTCTAATTGTAATTTGATTTCCGCGACCTTCTTTGATATGATTATCTAACAATCGTTCAACACAATTCAGGTTCTCTGGAAACTGAAAATCCGGGTGATTGAAAATATAATCGGGTTGTAAATCCTGAATGGGTAAGTTGTCTTGAGCGAAATTATCGTAATAATGCTTCATTTTTTCATTTTTTCATTTAACTCCGACAGAGTTCAAAACTCTGTCGGAGTTAATTAATTCTTCTTATGGCTCTCCGGTTTCAATGCTTTCTTCATTCCTTCTTTTTCTTTTCGCTCTGCATTTTTATAGGAATACAAATGAGGGGCAGCGGAAAAATATTGTGTTGGAATATCTGTGGTTTTAAAATTTTCGTACGCCTGTGCGTTTCTCACAAAATTGGCGTCTAATAATAAAGGCCGACCTAAGGCTACTAAATCGGCTTTACCGTTTAACAGTATAGTATTGATTTGGTCAATGTCCTGAATAAAACCGGTGGTAATCGTTGGAACATGAACCGTATTGCGTACCAAATCCGAAAATGGCACCTGCCACATTCTTCCTATTTGTGGTTTTTGATGCGCAACTGTATTTCCCGTAGAAACATTGATGATATCGGCTCCAGCATTTTTGTAGGCTGCTGCAATAGCAATAACATCTTCTTCAGTAATACCATTTTCAGCCCAGTCTGAGGCAGAAATTCGCACTGACATTGGTTTGTCTTGTGGAAATACCTTTCGCATTTCTATAAAAACCCGTAACGGAAATTTCAATCTATTTTCTATGTTTCCGCCAAATTTATCTGTCCTAATATTGGTTAAAGGAGATAGGAAGGTGGCTAATAAAAATCCGTGCTGTGAATGCAGTTCAATCATATCAAAGCCAGCAGTTTCAGCATTTTTTGTAGCTTGTACAAATTGAGAAACAATCAAATCCATATCGGTCTGATTCATTTCTCTTGGTGTTTTAGTAGTCTCTGAAAAAGGAATTGGCGAAGCCGAAATCAAGTCCCAGTCCATTTTTAAAGGAATATTACTGCCCACCGTCGGTAATTCTAATCCACCTTTTCTACCCGAATGCCCTAACTGAATACCTATTTTTGCTTTACTGTTTTTGTGAATAAAGTCAGTTATTTTTTTCCACTCAACTATTTGTTTTTCAGAATATATACCTGCACAACCTAAACCTATTCTACCAGTTTCCGAGACAGCGTTCATTTCTGTCAAAATCAATCCGACACCACCAGTTGCACGGCTTCCATAATGCACCAAATGCCAATCATTCACTATTCCGTTTTCAGCCGCGTATTGTCCCATCGGCGACATTACGATTCGGTTTTCCAACTGCATTTTACGTAATGTGAAAGGAGTGAAGGCCGCAGGCATTTTTAAATCGGTTATGCCTAATTTAGAATTGAATTCCGCCAACACCTTTTCAGGGAAAGTGGCATCACGAATGGCAAGATTCTCGAAAGTTACTTTTTTTGAACGTGTCATACAACCAAAGGCAAATTGCATAAAATCGTGTTGGTTGTTGCGATCCATATTTTCAAACCAATCCAAAGAAACATTCGCCGCATATTGAATCATTTCGACACGGTTGCGCCTTGCTTTTTCATATTGTTCAAAAGCTTTTGGAATATCATTTTGATTATCAACAATCGCATCGGCCAAGGCAATCGCACATTCCATTGCGAGTTTAGTTCCTGAGCCAATAGAGTAGTGGGCTGTGGCTTTTGCATCGCCGAGTAAAACGATATTGTCTTTATGCCATTTATCATTGGTAACGGCTGGAAATTGCCGCCAATGCGATTTATTTGAAATCAAAGGATGACCATCGAGTTCTTCCTTAAAAATGGTACTGATTTTCTGAATCGTATCTTCTTCGTTTTCAGTTTCAAAACCTAATTTAGACCAGGTTTCTTCCGCACATTCAAAAATCCAGGTACTCATTCCTTCTTGGTATTGATAGGAATGTGCTACGATTAAACCGTGAGGAGTAGTTCTGAAAAAATAGGTAAAAGCGTCTAAAGGTTTTGTAGAGCCTAACCAGACAAATTTGTTTTTCTTGAGTGCTATTTTTGTTCCAAAATCATCAGCAAACTGGGTTCTGATTTGGCTTCCAATTCCGTCACAAGCTACTATGACATCCGAATCTTTGAATTGCGATAAGTCATCAATATTCGCTTCAAAGTGGAGATTAACGCCTTCTTCCGTACATCTTTGTTGCAACAGCTGTAATAATGTCTTTCGGGAACAGCCACAAAAACCATTACCGGAAACAGAAACGATTTCGCCATCACGAGCTACGGCAATATCATCCCAATAGGCGAATTTACTACGGATTAATTCGTACGATTTAGTATCACGGGTTAAGAATTCACCCAATGTTTCATCAGAGAAAACCACTCCAAAACCAAAACTATCATCAGCTTTATTGCGTTCGTAAATATCGATTTGGCAATCGGGCATTGCTTTCTTTGCCAAAATAGAAAAGTATAAACCTCCGGGACCACCACCAATTACTGTAATCCTCACCCCAGCCCTCTCCGAAGGAGAGGGAGCATGAACAGAGGAAGTTATTTTGTTTGTCATATTGTCATTGCGAGGAACGAAGCAATCGAATCCTCATTTTATATTGTTCTCTTACTTCAATTATTTTTTCATAAAATCAAATGCGCCTTTTCTCAAATTGATGCCATATTCTAAATAGGCTTTTAAGCAAGCTAGAAAATTAGACCAGCCAAAAGAATTTCCGGATAACCATTTTAATCCTTCTTCATTGTTATCCCTGCTTTTTTCAGAAATAGAAACCAAAGTCGAATTATTTTCTTTTTCGGTCAACGTCATTTCTACAAATAATTCTACTCCAGCATTTTCCCAATAATAGGAAACGTATTTGTTTTTTTCGATTTTTCCCACACGGACAGGACATTCAAAATCAAATTCTGGGAATTTCCAGATTAGGTTTTTGCCTTCTTCCATAACGCCGGTGCTTTGGGAAATGAAATAATTCGACATTTTTTCAGGTTTTATAATAGCTTCAAAAACTTCATGAATTGGTTTTTGAATTTGCATCGCTACATTTATTTCTAATTTATCAGACATATCAGCTTCTTTTGATGGAGAAAATTTCTCCGAGTTTAGAATAGTTGGAACCTGCCAAACGTGCAACAGGTTTATAGGTTTCTAGATTGATTTTATAATTGTCCAGCAAAACGCTTTCGTCAATATGAAACATCACAACTCTCCCGATGATGATAGTAGCGCCACCCGATTTATGGTTTTCCAAAGTATAATGATGTACGAGTTCGCATTCCATAGTGATGGGGCTTTCATTTACTCTCGGTGGTTTTACTTTTACTGAATCTATAGGAGTGAGGCCTGCGATTTCAAATTCGTTTTCGTGGGGCAAGAATGGTTGAGAAGTCATATTCATTCTTTCTACCGTGTCTTCGGTAACCATATTGACAACAAATTGCCCGGTCGCCAAAACATTGTTCAATGTATCTTTATTGGTATTGTTACCCCGAACGGTTGAAAACATTACGTGTGGCGGATCGTCACCAACGGCATTGAAATAGGAAAAAGGTGCCAGATTTAAAACTCCGTCTTCGCTAATACTCGAAATCCAACCAATTGGTCTTGGAATTACCGCTCCGGTTAAGAGTTTATATATTGCTGATTGTTCAATTTCCTGAGGATCGAATTGCATTTCTAATATTTTTGATAAAAATAATAAAAAAACCACAGCTTTTGTGGCTGTGGTTTGAAGTCTTTTTAATTCTTTAAGAAAATTTCAATGTCATTTACATTATGATTCTATTTTCTAATAAGTTATATAGCCACCTCCGTTACAACGGCTGCAGGCACTTGTAGTCTTATGGTCAGTCATGGTAATTGTTTTATTGTCCCAATCCCGTTTTTCTGAGGTATAGGTACTAACACTTTTTCCAGAACCGTTACATATAGGGCAGGTCTTTTTATGTTGTTCTGGAGTTTCCTTTTCACTAACTGTGGTCCGGGTATCCATTTCTCTTGAATTTGCCTGTTGTATTTCCTTTATCTTAGCCAGCATTTGTTTACATCCCTCATCTTGCAATGAAGCGCCTTTTTCAAAATACTCTATTGTCTTTGCAATTGCATTTAGGCCATACGGATTTTCATAATTCTGAATTCCACTTTCATAACAAGCTGGACCATAATTTAAATCGCAAGCATTACTGAAAAGAAAAATCCAAGCAATTGATTGTTTTGCTTCGTTTCTTTTACCCATCATTCCCAATTTATACATTGCTATTGGGTCTTTTTTAAATTCAGCCCCTACACGGTATGCATTTGCCGCTGCTTCATAATCCCGTCTTGCATAGGCTTCATCTCCCACTTGCACTGGATTCCCCTTTGACATAATAATTTCATTGATTTTTTTAATGGCAGGTGCGTACTTGTTTTCAGCAGCCATAGCGTACCATTTCATGGCTTCCCCTTCATTATTTAATTCATTATGATCGAAGTATAAATCACCTAGTTCCATCATGGCTGGAACATATCCCATATCTGCTGCTTTTTTATAAAAATATTTTATGGAATCGCGCAATCCAGCCTGACCTCTCTCAGTATTCCAACCACATACTGATTTGGCATACAGCCCCGCAAGGTAGGTGCAACGGGAATCATTAAGTTTGGCTCCTTTTATTGCCCATTTTAATGCTATCCAATCGTTTGTCAATGAAGAAACAAATTTCGTTTTATAGCTTGCAATATTATATTTATGATAATAGTATCGTTCATAAGGAACATAAGTTGCAGCTAAGTCACCTATAGCTGTAATGTCTCCTGAATTTGCTTTTTGAGTAAGTTCATTTAAATATTTTTTGGCTTCTTTCTTTGGTACTAGCACATTTGTGTTTTTTTGTGCCAAAGTATTAGTTGAATAAATTCCAAAGTATAGAATACAAACAAAGAAGAGAAATTTTGTTGGGATGTTTTTCATGGTTTTATATTTAGGTAAATCTATTTTTTTAAGATATTCAAAAATAGGTTTTTTTATAGGCGAAATAAATACGCATTTTTACCTATTTTATAGTAGCCCACTTATCAAGAATTAGAAATTCATGCTATTGTGTTTATTTCTTTTCTTTAAATCGCTCCATAATCATTTCAGCAACTTTAACTGATTGCACCATGATGATTGGAAAATCACTAGCCATTTTTTTGCCTGCAGAAGTTTTGTAAAACCGTATAGCTACATCAATTTCATGTGATGTAAAATGCTTTCTGTAAATCCAAATTACCGCATTATCAATCCATTTTTTTCCGTTGCCATACAAAAGGAATTTTTTTACCATTTCATATTCCACTTCAGTTATTTCATTTTTGCTGCGAGCCTCAGCAATTTTATATTCCATTGCTTCATTGACATTAAATCCGCCTTTGAGATTTCGTAATTCTCTGATTTTTTTAGACAAATTATCATTTGGAACTGCAGTAGTATCCATCTTAAAAGTCTTTATGCTCTCGGAGATTCTTGTGAAAATTTCTGGGCTGTCTTTTTGTGAAAATGCATTCAATTGAAAAAGACAAAATAAAATAATAAATGTTTGCTTCATTGTGTGTGTGTGTGTTTTCGATATAGCTAATAATTTGTTTATGGTGATAAACCTTGCCCACAAAATAAATACTTCTAAACAAATCTAATAAATAACCTCTAATTTTAATATATTGAGTTCTATCTTTTATTTGAAGGCACGGATTACAAATCCGCGCTATCGGGGTTTTTGCAATTTCCATTTTCCATTTTCAAACTCGTAATTCGCCCAAGCATAAGAGCTACAAATATAAGCATGACCATAATCTACTACAGCTTTTTTGTATTCCTTATTAAACCACGGTTTTCTGATACATAAAATTCCTTTTGTGCAAAAATTGGGATTGTTAGCTAATACTTTTAAAGAATCTAATGGTACAACGATGATATGATTTTGCTTTAAAAATACCGAATCCAAAATAAAATTTTTACTCAGTATTTCTATACTATCCAATTCTTTTCTATCTCTTAAATGAAGTTTTTCCATTAATTGCTTTCGAGTATCTCTTTGTGGATATAATATAGAATTCATTTCAATAATTGATTCTTTAGGAATTTCTAAAATGCATCCGCAGGATTCATCCAAAATTAATTGCTGGATAACTTCATTCGCTTTCTGATTATAATCAACAGTTTCCTTATAACAACTCGAAAAAAGTATAAGAAACAAAAAAAAGCTAAATATTGAAATTGTTCTACTCATAACATACTTAAAATTGACTTTTAATACCCTTGATACCTGCAGGATTGGGTATTATTGAATAATCCATTTTTATATGCTTCGGCATAAAGTTTTGGTAAATTTACGTTTTCTGTTTTTTTCCCTTTTCCGTTCCGCTACTTTTGATGACATAAAGCAATAAGTACCCCGATAGCGCGGATTTGTAATCCGTGCCCACAACATAAATATTTTTACAAATCTAATAAATAACCTCTAAGATATTGAGTTGTATCTTTTCTTTGAAGGCACGGATTACAAATCCGCGCTATCGGGACTATGCGGGGTTTGGGACTATTAGTGTTTTTTTTCAGTTAAATATTGATTTTATTATTCAATTTTATATCTTAATTTTCCTTGAACGAATTCTATTATTTGTCCTTCTTTGTTTCTTTTAAATTCAGTTTTGTTAGGGTCAAATCCAGCTAATATTTTGTTATCCTCGTAGATATTATTTTTGTCCATTGCGAACAAATTAATAATTGTGTTTAATTGTTTAAAGGTTTTTACGTCCGCATTTTTAATTAACCAAATATGATCACCAGAACTAGTTGGTTGGCAATAGTAGATATTATTTTTATCTTTTGCATAAATAAAAGTAAGACTTTCATCAGATGCTATAAATGTTTCGACATCAATTTCTTGGGAAATTAAACTGCTAAAGTAGGGTATTGAAGGAGAGGTGTCGTCACTAGGTTTTAGAGGATAACTTGTTTTTATATATAAATGACCCTTTTCATTTTTATAAAATTGATTTTTAATATGGATCAATTTAGAAATTTCATTCATTTCATAACTGGTGGGACAAGAGCACTTCATTGAATTATGATTCCCGTTAGATGCTTTTACAGTTTTTTGTGAACAGCTAATTGTATTAATTGCTACAATTAGTATTAGGCTATATATTATTTTCATAGTGTTTTTTCTTAAAGTGTCTGTCAACCTCGCTAGTGCGAGCGTGTGATTTTTATTTAGTTTCTTCATAAAGTAATGTCTCTTTTTCAAAAGCATTAATCATTATATTCATTTCCTGCTTTAGGTCATCTTCAGAATCACAAACTGGCGTCAAAGAGTTTTCAGACCATCCATTAGCTTTCCCATTTTCGTCGTAAAAGACTTCGTATATTCCGAAATCAAATGTCCCATCGGAATTTTTTCTTTTCATTATTCTGTAATTCCAATGTCCCATTTGTCAACTTACTTTTTTAATATTTAGCACAAGGTCCCAGCGTTTGGCGGAGATTGAGGACTAAATTAAGATTTATTTTTTCAAATATAAAAATTTAATACCCTCAAATCAATATGTGTATAATAAACCCCTCGCTAGTGCGAGCGTCTCGCTTGTATTTATTTACCAATTTTAGCACGAGCGTGACGCTCGCGCGAGCGTGGGGATTCTTTATAACTAATTTGTAATGATTTAATTTTCATCTGCAATTCTTTACTAATGATTTGGCATATTTTATAACAGATTTGCGCTTCTTTGAAATGCACCTGCTGTTCTTTACAAATGATTTGCAATTTTTTATAGTTCATCTGCGCTTCTTTACTACTGATTCGTGCCTCTTTGACACTGATTCGCGCGAATGAACTTCAAAGAAGCACAAACGAACTCCAAAGAAGCACGAATGAACTACAAAGAAGCACGAATGAATATCAAAGAAGTGCGAATGAACTTCAAAGAAGTACGAACGAACTCCATAAAAGCACGAACGAACTGAAAAGAAGCACAAACGAACATCAAAGAAGGACAAATGCATACCAAAGAAGCGCAGATATGGGTATAAAACATAAAAAAAAGCCTTAATTATAATACTAACCTTTCAAATTATAAAAAGACAGAAACCTAAATTTCATTATCTTTAGCCCTCATAAAACAACCCGATGAACTACTATAAAACCCAATCCCTAGAAGAATATTACCTGCATTATAAAAAATCGGTAGAAGAACCAGAAGATTTTTGGGGGAGTATTGCCAAAGAAAACTTTGTCTGGCAAAAAAGCTGGAACAAGGTATTGGAACACAACCTGGCCGAAGGGGAAGTAAAATGGTTTCTTGACGCTAAACTAAACATTACCGTTAATTGTATTGACCGCCATTTAGCCAGTCGTGGGAATAAAACCGCGATTATTTTTGAACCAAATGAAATCACGGATAAAGCGGTGCATATTTCTTATAACGAACTGCACGAAAGGGTTTGTAAAATGGCGAACGTTTTATTGGAGCAAGGGATCAAAAGAGGGGATAGGGTCTGTATTTACTTGCCTATGATTCCGGAACTGGCAGTATCAGTTTTGGCTTGCGCCAGGATCGGAGCTATTCATTCGGTTGTTTTTGCGGGTTTTTCAGCAACAGCAGTAGCAACAAGAATCAATGACAGCAGTTGCAAAATGGTCATTACTGCCGATGGCGGCTTTCGTGGCAACAAAACCATCGACTTAAAAAGCATTATTGATGAAGCATTGGTAAATTGCCCGTCGGTTGAAAAAGTATTGGTGGCAAAAAGAACCAACACTCCGATTAATATGGTTGACCATCGTGACCTTTGGCTACAGCCAATTTTAGACACCGCTTCGGCTAAAAACGAAGCTGCTGTTATGGATGCCGAAGATCCTTTATTTATTCTTTACACTTCGGGTTCGACTGGCAAACCAAAGGGAATGGTGCATACCACCGCTGGATATATGGTGCATACGGGCTATACTTTCAACAATGTTTTTAACTGTGAGGATAATGATATTTTCTGGTGTACCGCTGATATTGGCTGGATAACAGGTCATTCCTATATTTTATACGGTGCCTTATTGAACGGTGCCACTACTGTAATCTTTGAAGGGATTCCGTCCTATCCTGATTTTAGCCGTTTTTGGGAAACCATAGCAAAGCATAAAGTCACGCATTTTTATACGGCACCAACTGCTATTCGGGCTTTGGCCAAAGAAAGTATAGACTATGTAAAAAAAGCCGATATGAATACCTTGAAAGTCATCGGTTCTGTAGGGGAACCTATTAATGAAGAGGCTTGGAACTGGTATAATGAAAACGTGGGAGGGAAGCGTTGCCCAATTGTTGATACCTGGTGGCAAACCGAAACCGGCGGCATCATGATTTCGCCCATAGCTTTTGTAACGCCTACAAAACCAACGTATGCTACCTTGCCATTACCCGGAATACAACCAGTTTTGATGGACGATAAAGGCAACGAAATTAGCGGCAATCAAAAAGACGGAAACTTGTGCATTAAATTTCCGTGGCCGGGAATTGCCAGAACGATTTGGGGCGACCATCAGCGCTATAAAGAAACCTATTTTACCGCATATAAAGGAAAGTATTTTACTGGGGATGGCGCTTTTAGGGATGAAGACAGTTATTACCGAATCACAGGAAGGGTAGATGATGTTGTCATTGTTTCTGGACATAATTTAGGGACAGCGCCCATTGAAGATGCCATAAATGAACATCCAGCAGTGGCCGAAAGTGCGATTGTGGGCTTTCCGCATGACATTAAAGGAAATGCGTTGTATGGTTTTGTGATTCTGAAAGAAGATAGAATAACCGATGATTCAGTTAATCTAACACTCGAAATAAACAACCACATCTCAAAACATATTGGGGCGATTGCCAAGTTGGATAAAATCCAATTTGTTTCTGGTTTGCCAAAAACCCGTTCGGGAAAAATCATGAGGCGTATTTTAAGAAAAATTGCAGAAGGTGATTTTTCTAATTTTGGAGATACGTCTACCTTGTTGAATCCTGAAATCGTTGATGAGATAAAGGATGAAAGGATTTAAACCTTTAAATTACGATATCCGTTAGGGATTACACAAAAAACACTCGAACTGACGTATATGATAATTACACCCAACGGGTAAAGTATTATACAAACTTTTAATTCTAAAATGTAAGATTACTTTATATCCATTTTCTATTTTTACGAACGTATGAAAAACAATGAAATAATAATTATTGGTGGAGGATTGGCAGGATTAACTGCTGCGATTCATCTGTCAAAAATTGGTTTTAAGGTAATAGTTTTTGAAAAAAATGAATTTCCGAAACACAAGGTTTGTGGGGAATATATTTCAAATGAAATAATGCCGTATTTTGAATGGTTGGATTTAAAAATTCAAGATTTAAAGCCAACAAAAATCACTGACTTTCAATTTTCAACTGTTGACGGAAGCTTGATTAATAAGGAATTGCCTTTGGGTGGTTTTGGAATAAGCCGTTATGCACTTGATGATTACCTTTATAAAAAGGCAATTGCAAATGGCTGTGAAATATTAAAAGAAAATGTAGAAAACATTGTTTTTGACAATAACCGATTCACTATCACCACTTCAGAAAACAACATTTATATAGCAGAAATTGTTATTGGCGCCTATGGCAAACGCTCCAATATTGACCAAAAACTGAATAGGAATTTCACCAATAAAAAATCGCCTTGGCTTGCAGTGAAAGCACATTACACCGGAAATTTTCGGAATAATTTAGTAGGCTTGTATAATTTTAAAGGGGGATACTGTGGCGTTTCCAAAGTAGAAAATGATACCATAAACATTTGTTACCTCGCCGATTATGAAAGTTTTAAAAAGTATAAAAACATTGAGGAATACCAAAAAGAAGTTGTTTTTAAAAACCCTGTGTTAAAAAAAATAGTTGAAGAGTCGACAATGGTTTTCGACAAACCCATAACCATTAGTCAGATTAATTTTTCATCAAAGAAAAGTGTCGAAGACCATATTTTAATGATCGGGGATACTGCGGGTCTGATTCATCCTTTATGTGGCAACGGAATGGCGATGGCAATTCATAGTGCTAAAATTGTGTCGGAATTAATCGAACATTTTTATACGAACACCATTAAAAGCAGGGCGGAACTTGAAGAAAAATATAGTGCTGAATGGAATTTAAACTTCAAGAAAAGAATACAATTTGGCAGGTACATCAGTTTAATTTTTCAAAAACATAGACTTTCACAAGTTTTAATGCGTATATTAGTATTATTTCCTTTTTTAGTGTCGATTATTATTAGACAAACCCATGGAAAACCTCTAGTTTAAATAATTATGCTGATAAATACAAAAATTAGAACGGACAAACCAGAGATCATGGACGATTTTGCCATTGAGGGTGAAATGCTTCAGGATGCTTTGGATAAAATTGCAAAAATCAATCGTTTATTGGGCGGTAACAAACTAACCCTGCAAGGCGTCAAAAAACTAATTGCAAACACCGATAAAAGAAAAACAATTACGATTGTAGATATTGGGTGTGGCAATGGCGATATGTTAAGGGCGTTGTCTGAATATGCAGAGAACCATTCCTTGAAGTTTAAATTGATTGGTATTGATGCAAACCCTTTTACGATTCAATACGCAGAAGAGCTGTCGATGCATTATCCAAATATCTGTTATGTCTGTCAGGATATTTTCAGTAAGGCCTTTAAAGACAACGAATACGATATCGTATTGTGCACATTGACTTTACATCATTTTAAGGATGAAGAGATAGTGCAATTAATGACTGTTTTTAACGAGAAAGCCACTATTGGTATTGTTATTAATGATTTGCAGCGAAGTTCTGTCGCCTATCGTTTGTTCCAATTGATTTGTTTGCTCTTTGGTTTGAATAAAATGTCCAGGGACGATGGGTTAACGTCTATTTTAAGAGGGTTTAAAAAACCGGAACTCCACTTTTTTTCAAAAAAACTTAACTTTAAAAAATATACAATCCAATGGAAATGGGCTTTCCGATACCAATGGATTATTTCAAAAATATGAGTGTAAAAATAAAAACCGTTAGTAAGCAATTACCAAAATATTCAAGAACCACCGAAGAAATTTTGCCTTTTCTGGATATGTGGCTTGTAGATCAAGATGAGCGATTTGTAAAAAAAGTCAAAAAAATATTTGAAGGGGCTTCAGTAGATAAACGATATTCCATCATGGACCCTATAGAAGTTTTTACTAATACTTCTTTTGAAGAGAGAAATGATATTTACATTCGGGAAGTAATAGATTTAGGTGAAAAAGTACTTGAAAAAGCATTGGCAAAAGCCAATTGGAAACCAGAAGATTTAGATTACATTATCACGGTTAGTTGTACCGGAATTATGATTCCGTCCTTAGATGCATACCTTATCAACAAATTAAAATTACGCCAAGACATTGTTCGGCTTCCAGTAACAGAAATGGGCTGTGCCGCAGGGATTTCAGGGATTATTTATGCTAAAAATTTCCTGCAGGCAAATCCAGGAAAAAGAGCTGCGGTCATTGCAGTAGAAAGTCCTACGGCTACTTTTCAGCTGAATGATTTTTCGATGGCAAATATTGTAAGTGCGGCAATTTTTGGCGATGGAGCGGCTTGTGTAATGCTTTCTTCCCATCCAGATGATGAAGGACCGGAAATCGTAGCTGAGGAAATGTACCATTTTTATGACAATATCCATATGATGGGTTTTAAATTGACAAATTCTGGGTTGCAAATGGTTTTGGATATCGAAGTGCCGAATACTATTTCTGATCATTTTCCTCAAATAATTCATCCATTCTTAGAAAAAAATAAATTGAAAATTGATGACATTGATCATTTGATATTTCATCCCGGTGGAAAAAAGATTGTCCAGACAGTAGAGGATTTGTTCTCTGATTTAGGTAAAAACATCAATGATACAAAAGAAGTTTTACGTTTGTATGGTAATATGTCGAGTGCGACGGTTCTATATGTTTTAGAGCGTATTATGGACGATAAACCGAATAAAGGAGAATTAGGATTGATGCTTAGTTTTGGCCCTGGATTTTCCGCGCAACGTGTTTTATTAAAATTCTAAATATGACTTCTGAAGAAATTATATGCAAATTGCCTTATACCAAACCTTTTTTGTTTGTTGATGAAATCATTGATATAAACGAAAATGGGGTAGAAGGTACTTATACATTCGATGAAGATTTAGATTTCTATAAAGGACATTTTAAAGACAACCCTATAACACCAGGAGTAATTTTAACGGAAACAATGGCGCAAATAGGAGTAGTTTGTCTTGGTTTATTTTTATTAAATAATGAATCTAATAAAAATACTTCAATTGCCTTAACATCAACAGATATAGAGTTTTTAAAACCTGTTTATCCAAACGAAAAAGTAACCGTTATTTCTGAAAAAATATACTTTAGGTTTGGAAAACTAAAATGTAAAGCGGTGATGAAAAATGAAGAAGGAGAAGAGATTTGTAGGGGAATGATTGCTGGGATGATGGTTTAAATTTTCTATTTAGAGATTTAAAAATTAAAAAATTACAATTCAGTATAATCATGAACAAACGCGTAGTAATTACTGGTCTTGGTGTTGTTGCTCCAAATGGAGTAGGGCTTGATGCGTTTACATCAGCCATTAAAAATGGAGTTTCGGGAATTAAACACGATGCCGAATTGGAACGGCTTCAGTTTTCCTGTCAGATTGCTGGTAAGCCTGATGTTTCAAATGATTTGGCTTTGAACTATTTTACCGAATTAGAACTGAGAAACTTCAATTCAACCGGAATTTTATATGGTGTTATTGCTGGAATGGACGCGTGGAAAGATGCAGGATTAGAAATTGAGAATAATGAAGAACCCGACTGGGATAGCGGAACTATTTTCGGAACTGGAACTTCTGGTATTGATAAATTTCGCGAAAGCATTTATAAAATAGATGATTTACAAACAAGACGATTAGGAAGCACTGCCGTAGCGCAAACGATGAACAGTGGCGTGAGTGCTTATTTAGGTGGGAAGTTGGGTTTGGGAAATCAAGTAACAACAAACTCATCTGCCTGTACAACGGGAACCGAAGGAATCCTTATGGCTTTTGACCGGATTCAATCAGGGCAGGCTAAACGTATTCTAGCAGGAAGCACAAGTGATTCCGGGCCTTATATTTGGGGAGGGTTTGACGCTATGAAAGTATGTACTTTTAAACACAATGACAATCCCGAAAAAGGCTCAAGGCCAATGTCAGCTTCTGCAACTGGTTTTGTTCCTGGAAGCGGGGCAGGAGCAATGGTTTTAGAGGATTTGGAATCCGCTTTAAAACGTGGTGCAAAAATTTATGCCGAAGTACTAGGAGGGAATGTCAATTCTGGTGGTCAGCGTGGCACTGGAACAATGACTGCGCCAAATTCTACTGCTGTACAAAAATGCATTAAAGACGCGCTTACTAACTCTGATATTTCTGCTGATGAAATAGATGCTATAAACGGTCATTTGACAGCAACTTCTAAAGATGGACTTGAAATCTTGAACTGGAGCGAAGCCTTGAATAAAAAAGGAACCGATTTCCCTTATATCAATGCATTGAAATCAACTATAGGTCATTGTTTGTCTGCCGCTGGAAGTATTGAAAGCGTTGCTTGTGTGCTTGAACTGTATCATGGTTTCGTTTTTCCAAGCATTAACTGTGAGGATTTACATCCAGAAATTACTTCGGTAATCGATTCGTCAAGAATTCCCCAAAAATTAATTGAAAAAGACTTGAATATCATTGTAAAAGCCAGTTTTGGCTTTGGTGACGTAAATGCCTGTGTGGTTTTTAAAAAATTCAAAAAATAATTAGCTATATTCGTTCAAACAATTATCATTATGACCAAAGAAGAAATTATCGGGAAATTAAAGAATATTATACGCCCTTACACCGAAAACAAAGAAGTTTTGGAAAGCCTAACTGAAGAAACCGATTTTATAAACGATTTGAAAATAAACTCTGCCAATCTAGTGGATGTTATTCTTGATATAGAAGAACAATTTGATATAGTTATTGATAACGAAGCGATGGAGAAAATGCTAAACATTAAGATTGCTTTGGAAATAATCAGTAAGAAATTAGCTGAAAAAGAATGATCGGAAACGATGTTGTGGATTTGGCCTTAGCCAAAAAAGAAAGCAATTGGCAGCGGAAGGGTTTTTTAAACAAAATATTTACCGACAAAGAAAAAAAATGGATTCTAAATCACAGTAATCCTGAAGTTCAAGTGTGGGTTTTATGGACAAGAAAAGAAGCTGTTTATAAAATTTACAACCGTCAAAGCCAAATCCATAGTTATATCCCTTTACAAATAGCATGTTTAGATTTCAATAGTGAGATTGGGACAGTAAGTTGTTACGGAACTTTTTATTTCACAAAAACAGAAATTACTGACAGTTTCATTCACACCATTGCAGTTTTGGATAAAAATGATTTAGAGAAAATAATTTTTCTAAATCCTTTGGATGTTTTTATGAAAGAAGGAATTCCGTTTTACAACCAAGGTAAAAACAGCTTTAAGCCCGCTTCAAAAAGCAATCATGGGATGTATGAAAGAATTATAAGCTTATTGTAAATGCAGTCTCGCTTTTAATTTCAGAAAAAGCAAAGCAATTTTATATGCATATTCAGAAGGAGTATTTGTTTCTAATTTTTCGATTTTAAAATTAACGCATAATTCTTCTAAACTGATAGGTTTATCATTTTCCTGCCATTTCTTATACATTATTTCAATGTCAAAAGCTTCGTTTTTAAGCCTTCCGCAATGCATCTTTTCTAAAGTTTCATTGATTATATCGATTTCTAAATGGATACGGTGTCCTACTAAAATGGAATTGCCGATATAATCTACAAACGCTTCGATACCTTCGGCTTCGCTTAATTTCGGCAACGTACTTTCGAGTATAAATTCATTCGAAAGGCCATTATCATGTAGGAATTTATATTGCAATAGTGTAACCTCAAGATTATCGCTAATTACAACAGCTTCATTTTCTACTGCGACACAACTGATGGATGTTATTACGTCAAAATGTGGATCTAAACCAGTCGATTCAGTACTAAGCATAACATAACGCTTGGATTTTGTACCAAATTTAGAAAGGTATTTTTTCCAGAATTCAGGAGATTCCTTATTGATATTTTTAAGCCAGTCAAACATGATTAAGAGAATTGTGTGAGTTGGAATTTACCTTTAATAACTTCTTCTAAATCTTTTATTGGAGCAAAAGAATGCTTTAAATTATGCTTATCGGATTTTGATAGTTCTTCAATATCGATAAACTGCCCATCATTATCGTTTTTCAATCCTTCCATAGTTCTTAATCTGGAGAGGATTAGGAATGATTCAGCACAATTCAAATAGGTTTCCGCATATTTTGAATCTACAATAGCGAGTTGTTTCAACCTTAAATAAGTATTGTTGATTCCTTTGATGTTTTGACTTAAAACCAATAATCTCGCACAATCAACCAGCGTCATGATTCCTCGATTTTTAATATCAAATTTATCGTGGTTCACTTCTGATTCTTCCAGTATGAATTTTTTAAAGAAACTAAGTGGGGGTGGTTTTCTCAGGGCGTCGTTTCCTAGGTAATCAAACAGTAAGTCGTTGTTTTTAGAATTTTTAAAAACATTTTCAATTAGTATTTCATACAATTGGCTTTCTCCAAATACCAATTCAAAATCAAAGAAAATAGCAAACATTTCGCTTGAATCTTCTTCTATAGTATTCATCCAAGTATGGTATTGTTTTGTCCAGTCAGTCAATGACTTACACCAAGACATATTACTTGCCATATCACCAAAAGGACATAAGGGATACCCTACGATTTCCAATGTGGAAGTTACTTTTCTTGCCAATCGCAAGAAGTAATCTTTTACATCCCTATATTTATCTACAGCTACATCCTCAAAAACCAACATACTATCTTGGTCGGTATATAACAATTGTTCCTTTCTACCTTGACTACCAATACTTAACCAAGCAAATCTAGCAGGAGGGGAGCCCATTTCTAAAATAGCCAATTCTATGGCACGTTTGATAATAGCTTCGTTTATTTCGCCCGAAATATTGCTTATATGAGGTAACGGAATGTTTTTGTTAATGGATGTACTGATCAAATCAGTTAATTTATCCCTTACTAATTTTAAATCATTGGCACTTTGAGAGCGTTTTACTTGTCTAATCATTACACCAGGGTTATTTGCCTGGGCAACAATCAAATCATGTTCAGCAATAATCCCTTTTATTTCTGTTTTATCTGTACCATCTAGGGTTACGCATAAGTGCGAAATATTGCTTTTTAACAACATTAATTGAGCTTCTGGAAGGGAAATATCCTGTGATACAGTTACAACAGGAGTAGCCATTATCTTAGTAACCAATTCCGTTACAGGATAATAACCAGTAGCAATTTTAATCCGTAAATCAGTATCTGTAATAATTCCAATGGGTTTGTTTCCTTCGGAAATAATAATGCTATCCGTTAGGTTATCGGTCATCATTTGTGCCGCTTGTTTAACTGTAGCCGTTTTTTTAATTGTCAGAGGGGATTTACTGTAGGATAAAGATTGAAAAAAGTGAATTTCAGATTTTTTGTCATGAAAATTCATAGTATCCGATAGTAATCCGCCTTTATTTTCGTTGCCAGAATGGTTTTGTGTGTTTAAAGCAAAACTTTGCAACAAGAAATCCAACACATCAGCGTTCTGAGCTACAAAAGGCTTAAAGGCTGTGATTGAAATTGCATATAAAATTGTTTCTTCACGGGCTTTAGCCGTCATCATATAATTGTTTTTGGCAAAAAATGGTCTTAAACCAAAAACATCACCGGCATTGCATTTGTTTAGCAAAGTTTCTTCAGCGTCGGAAATTACAGATAGGTTAACCACACCAGAAGCAACTACATAAAAACTATCGTGAAGTTTGTCATTGAGTTGAAATAAAACCTGGTTTTTTTCTAAATTTAAAACACGCGTGTTTAATCCGATTTCTAATAGCTGTGGATACGGTATGTGATTAAAGGGTTCATAATCCTTTAGAAAATCAGCAATTCTTGCAGCAAAAGTGTTCATAGACTAAATAGGGATGATTAAGTATTGTAAAAATAGAGTTTATTATCAAAAGACACAAGGATAGTTTTTGAAATATTCTATTTTACATAATATAAATTATAGTTGAAAATATACAGATTAATAATATAACGATTTATCCGTTTTTATTAATTAAATTAAGGGTATTTGGAAATATTATCTCTTTTTCTTTTTTTGTATGGAGATTCAATAATTTGAGTTTTTTTGAAGCAAATAATTAGCAAGGATTTTTTCTACCAATTCATCTTTGGTTAAGTGATGAAAAACAGTTTTGATTTTATCTTTTAAAACTGGTGAAACTTCGTGATTCGGTTTTGTTTTAAAAATTTGTTTTGCCCATAAATATGTATTGTTTTCTTCAATACTTGTAGCATTTGGTTTTTTAAACTCAGTAAAATCTATTCCTAATTCTCTTTTAAAATCTTCTAAATCTGGTGTTTCTTCTTTTTGTAAAACCGTCAATGACAATCCTTTAGCTCCGGCTCTTGCAGTTCTTCCGCTACGATGCACATAAACCTCATAAACATCAGGTAAATGGTAATTCACCACGTAAGCGATTTCTTTGACATCTATTCCTCGTGCTGCTAAATCAGTAGCAACTAAGATATTGATGTGTCCTTCTCTAAATTGCTCCATTATGCGGTCACGAACGGGCTGTGTCAAACCTCCATGCAGTGCACCTGAAGAAAACCGATTTATTGCCAGGTTTTTTGCTAATTTATTGACTGCAGCTTTAGTTTTACAGAAAATAATTCCACGTTCACCGTCTTTCGAATTTAAAAAATGCATTAATACATCCAGTTTTTCTATAGGGTCAACTACAACAAATTGATGGTCGATACCTTGATTTCCTACTGTTTGCATGTCAGCACTCACTTGTGTAACATTTTTTGACATGTAGTTCTGAATCAATTGTTTAATCGTTCCAGGCATTGTTGCAGAAAATAAAAATGTCCTTCTGTTTTTTGGCAGTTCGGCTATAATTTCGTCTAAACCTTCTTTTAAGGCAGTAATCATTTCGTCAGCCTCATCTAACACTAGATATTTGGCTTGTTTGATATCAATGGCTTTACGCTGAATTAAATCAATTAAACGTCCAGGAGTTGCTATAACAATGTGGGTTGTATTCGATAATCTTTCGATTTGAGGTTTAATTGGAATTCCGCCACAGGTTGCAGCAATTGAAACTTCTGGCAAATATTTGGCAAAGCTTTCAATATTACTAAAAATCTGATGTCCCAATTCCCTTGTTGGAGCTAATATTACAGCTTGGACGGCATTGTTTTGAATGTCGATTAGTTGTAACAATGGCAATCCAAAAGCAGCTGTTTTACCGGTTCCGGTTTTAGCAAGACCAACAAAATCATCGGTTTTTGTTAACAGTGCTGGAATGGTTTTTTCTTGAATTTCTGTGGGTACAGAAATCTTTAAATCAGTTAAAGCCTTTACAATATTTGGATTAATTCCTAAAGTTGAGAATTGTTTTGACATTTATTGTTCGTGTGAATTAATATTTTTTAGCCCAGATAGAAACGGCATCCTTTTATTTTTTTATTGTAAGGTACGAAGCAATTAAAAAAATAAAAGATATAGTGAATAGCTGGAATAGCTCCAAGAAAACTAATCCTCCTCATTCATTATTTTCTCTCTGTACTTCTTCCCTATCAGTAATGTTAATTTGACTTTATAGTCATCAACTAGCCATTCCCTGTAGTTTTTACTGCAGTGACTAAGGCATTTTGCATAACGCTTCATCCTACATTCAATATCATCCTGAAGTTCCCTAGACAAAACTTTGGCTTCATATAATTCCTCAGTATTGTCAACGCACATGGCAGCATGTTGGTCCAAAGAATTTTCCAAGACTACTTTTGAACGTAAATTTTGAGCAATCGCTTTTTTATGCTCTTCATCGATATCAAATGTCACGATTTCAGTTTTACTGAATTTTGCTCGTAATTCTGCGGGCATTTGGTATTTAAAATACAATTCTATTTCAACGTCGTCACGTAGATTATCCAAATAGAATTCTGGTGATTTAAAAATGTGCTGCCAATTTACCGGATCGCTCCATAAACCAAATCGAGCGGCATTATTCCCTAAATCTATTACCGTAAAAGCATCTTTATTGGGTAATTTTCTTGAACCACGCCCAATCATTTGATAATATAAAGTCAATGATTTTGTAGCCCTGTTTAATATGATTGTTTCCACTGTAGGCTCATCAAACCCTGTTGTAAGGATTCCGACGGATGTTAAAATTGCATCGGGGGTTTTCTTAAACCAACTTAAAATTTCCTTTCGCTCTTCGTTGCTACTAGTATTATCTAGGTGACGTATCGCGTAGCCGGCCTCTCTAAATGTTTCATAAACATATAGTGAAGTATTGATCCCGTTATTAAAAATCAAGGTTTTCTTTCCTAAGGATTTTTCGGTATATGCGTGAAGTAATTTTTCCTGCATAACCATATTCGAATACAAATCATCCGAGGATTTTACTGTATAATCGCCATTAATTCCGACTTTTAAAGAAGATAGACCTACGTCGTAGCTATACGTTGTGGCTCGGGCCAAAAATCCATTATCAATCAAAGATTTAATTGTATCCCCAACTATAAGTTCATCATAGTTTTCATTCATTGGAAGTTTTACATTTGAACTCAAAGGCGTTGCAGTAACGCCTAAAATAAATGCGTTTTTGAATGATGATAATAATTTTCTAAATGAATTGTAATGTGCCTCATCTATAATGACTAAGCCTACATGATCTAAATGTAATTTTTCATCATTGATACGATTTTTCAAAGTTTCTACCATTGCTACAAAACAAGAGTAATCGTTTTGATCCGGTAGTTCTTTAACCTTACTGTTGATGATTTTATTTTTAACATCAAAGCCTTTAAGCATTTTTGATGTTTGCTTGCAAAGTTCTATTCTGTGAGTTAATACAACGACTTTTTTATTGTGTTTAGACAAATAGCGTCTTACAATTTCAGAAAAAATAACTGTTTTACCACCGCCTGTAGGCAATTGGTACAACAAATGGTAATTATTAGGAGCATTGTCTAGTCTTTCAAAAATAGCATCAATATCACCTTGTTGGTAACCATAGAGTTCCTTTTTTTCTTCGATTTCAATTTCTAAATCTTTCTGAAGCATTGTCTTTTATGATGAATTTTTGCAAAAATACGCCTAAAAAACAGTTATAGCATCAATAAAAATCCAAATTAATAAATATTTAATCTTCCAATCTTTCAATGCTCAATATAAAATCATGGGAATTGTACCATTTTTGCCTTACTGTTTCCTCTTTTATAGCGAGTATTCTGGTTTTAAATTCATATAAAATCCCATTTTCAATCATATAATCAATGGCTTGGACAAAAGAATTAAACATGCTTTTGTAAAAAGAATCAAATCTTATTTTGTTTTTAGCTGAAAATTTTTGCCCTGTTTCAACGGTAAACAACATTAAATCGGCAATAATAAAAGAATCAACACCTAGTAGGATAAAGTGCTTAATGTATTTTTGAGCTACAGACCGTCTTGCTTTTGCCCTTTTTCCTCTCGCTGGAAAATATTCATTATTGATTTTAAGTTTGCTTTCCTGAACAAGTTTTTCTTCTTTAGGATTAAAAACAAAATCATAGTAGGTTTTTACTGGAGCAAATTTTTCATACAATTCAATAATTTGAATTTCAAGTTGCTCTTTATCGAGCCCTGTCAAGTATTTTTTTAAATCTCTTTTACTCATCATTGTTAAATTTACTACAAAAGTAAATTACTTTTAGTTTAGATACTTCAATAATCAATGTTAATACTTAATTTTGAACACTCATTAATAAATATATAAAATGTTACGATTATTCAAAATTATTGCAATACTTGAAGGGATTTCTTATTTGGTTTTATTTTCCAATATGCTACTTATAAAACCTAACGATTTAGAATTATACAAAACCCTACTATACCCTATTGGAATGACTCACGGAGTTTTGTTTATTGGCTATGTTTTGTTGGCTCTTTCATTAAAGAACAAACAAAATTGGGATTTGAAAACTCTGGGAATAATCTTATTGGCTTCCCTCCTTCCCTTTGCTACTTTTTATATTGAAAGAAAGTATTTAAAAAATGCATAAATTCTTAGAAAATATATTTGATTGGTGTTATCCATTATTAAAAAAATGGGGTACTAATGATACTATAGCTTCCTATTTTAGTTTACTCATAAATATAATAATTTTATGTGTATTCTCCTATGTTATATATCTTGTATTTAGGTTTGTTTTAGTAAAATCAATGACATTTATAGCTAGGAGAACTAAAACAAAATTTGATGACTTATTGGTTTCCAATAAAACCGCTAAATACATTGCTCATTTAATTCCGCTACTTTTCATTTATAAATCTGTTCCTATAATACTTAACAGTTATGCGTATTGGGAATCTGTTTTTGGAAAACTTGTTGGCGTATATATCGTTTTATTGGTTTTATGGATTATAAGAACGGTTTTTAACGCTATCCGAGATCATCTGAAGCAAAGCCCTAAATATAGTGACAAGCCTATTGATAGTTACATTCAGGTAATTATGATAGTGTTTTGGATGTTTGGAATCATAATTATAGTTTCGGAAATTTTTGACATCAATAAAAACAGTATGTTAGCCACTCTAGGGGCTATATCAGCTGTAATAATTTTAATATTTAGGGATACAATATTAGGTTTTGTCGCCAGTGTTCAAGTTTCACTAAATGACATGGTCCGAATTGGTGATTGGATTACATTTGATAAATTTGGTGCAGACGGTGATGTTATTGAAATTAATTTGGCTACCGTTAAAGTAAGGAACTTTGACAATACCACGACGACTATCCCTACCTATAGTTTAATATCGGATTCTTTTAGAAATTGGCGTGGAATGCTAAATTCAGATGGTAGAAGAATTAAGCGTCATATTTATATAAGGACTAAGAGTATTCGGTTTTTAAAAAATGAAGAGTTGGAAAATTTGAAGAAAATTCAATTACTTACTTCTTATATTAATAACCGACAAGCAGAAATCAATAAATTCAACCTTACTAATAATGCAGACAAATCACTTTCGTTGAATGGACGTAATATGACTAATTTTGGCTTGTTCAGAAAATACATTACTCAATTTTTAGAAAACTATCCAGGCTTGAACAAGGATATGATTTTACTTTGTCGCCAATTGCAGCCAACCCAATATGGAATTCCACTAGAAATTTATACCTTTTCAAATGATAAGCGATTCGAAAATTACGAATACATTATGTCTGATATATTCGATCATATTTTTGCTTCAATTGTATATTTTGATTTAGAGGTATTTGAATTAGGAGCTGAAAACTTAACAAATTAACTTTTTTAAGTTTTTTTTAAAATTTGAGAAATAAAAAGAGCAAAAGATAGGTTTTTACTTATATTTTGAATTTTTTTTTTAAGTTTTTATTTGGTATTTACAATATTTGCCATATATTCGCACAAAATTAAACCTTTCAACAACAGTTGGAAAAATTTATAAACAAACTATTTATGAAAAAAAATGTATTATCTGTCTTAGTTACAGTTCTTTCAGCTTCAGCTATTATAGCGCAAGAGGCTAAAGAAAACAAAGTTGATCAAGGTAGCGGATTTAACCACTGGTCTGTTGATCTTAATGCTGGCCTTAGTAAACCTACTGCGCCATTTACTCCAGGTTATTCCACAGAGACTTTCTCTAATTTCTCTCATTTCGATTTAGGAGTTAGATATATGTTTAACAACAAATTCGGTCTTAAAGTTGATTATGGTCATGATGTGTTTAATAGCAGCGATTCTTCAGTAAAAGAATTTGAAACTACTTATTGGAGAACTAATATTCAAGCTGTAGTAAATTTAGGACGTGCATTAAATTTTGAAGAATGGACTAGTAGATTGGGTATATTACTTCATGCAGGTCCAGGATATAGTCAAATGAAAAGCGATGCGTTCAACGGAACTGATCAAATGGTCAATGTTGCAACCGGAGTTACAGGTCAAATTAGATTATCGAACAGAGTTGCGTTTAATGCAGATTTAACTCTTATAAATAATGTTAAACAATCTCGCACATTTGACGGTGCTATATCTCCTGTAGTTAGTGAAGATAGAGGTTTTAACGGAAGTTTATTTAACGCTACTGTTGGATTGTCTATCTATTTAGGTAAAAACCAAAAACATGCTGACTGGTATGTTGTTGCTGTTGAAGAAAACAGACAAGCTGAAGATAAAGCTGCAGCAATGCAAAACAAACTTAATGACTTAGAAGCTAAAATCGTTGATACTGACAAAGATGGTATTGCTGATGCTTTTGATGAAGAAAAAGAATCTGCTGCTGGTGCAATGGTTGACTCAAAAGGTAGAAGTATCGATTTGAACAACAATGGTATTGCTGACTCAACTGATAAAGCTTTAGCTGCTCAGAAAACTGAACTTACTACTGCTATCAAAGCTAATCCTGCAAGTACTTCTACTACAACTAGTACAACTACTCAAACTCCAGGACAAGCTGCTAGTACAGTAGATGCTACTAAATTAATCAACGATGGTTATGTTGCTGCTTACTTTAACTTAGGCGATGCTAGACCAAACAACAACTCTGCAGAAGGAATTGGTTTCGTATTAACTTACTTAAGAAACAACCCTACTACTTCAGTTGATATTATTGGTAACACTGACGAAACTGGTACTGTTGAATTCAACAACAAATTAGCTGCTCAAAGAGCTCAAAATGTTAAAAACATTTTAATTAAAGCTGGTGTATCTGCTTCAAGATTAAACATTGTGGCTAAAGGTGAAGATAAAACTGTAGATGTTAATTCAGCTGATGCTAGAAGATTAGTAAGAAAAGTAATTTTCAAAATCAAATAATTAACAACTAATTATTGATAACTTAAACCGCCTCGTTTTTTAACGAGGCGGTTTTTTTTTGTAACTTTAATAAAAAATGGAAACTAGAGAAAACTTTATAAATGAATTCCGCGGAGAAACATTAGGTACTGTTTCTATAGAATCTTCCTCAGAAGAATCATTTCAAAATCAAACCTTACGTCCAATATTGAAATTGCAGAATGATTTATTTATAGAATCATTTCTAAATTATGTAGGCAAGTATAAAAATGACTTCCATCAATATTCTCCTGAAAAAAAAATGCAATTCATAGAGAATGCAATCCATAAAGACATTAAATTTCGGAACGCATTAAAAGGAATGATAATTGGCCTTTTTACTATTGACGAATTTAAAGAGTATATAAAAAATTCATCAAACTTAAATAAAAGAATGATGAATTTATTAATTGAAAGATTAAAAAGCCAAGTCCAATTGTTAGAAAGATAACTATTCTTTTTCCCTAGTTTTTAAAACATTTATTACATCTTGTAATTGAAAACCTTTTACTTGCAATAATATTAAATAATGGAAAAATAAATCGGCGCTTTCGCTTAAGAATAAATCGTCGTTGTTGTCTTTTGCTTCAATAACAACTTCTACAGCTTCTTCACCAACTTTTTGAGCTATTTTATTAATTCCTTTTTCAAACAAAGAAGCCACATAGCTTTTCTCTGCTGTAGCATTTTCACGGCGTGATTTTATAGTTTCTTCTAATTTTGAAATGAAACCATATTCTGAATTATTATTTTCCTGCCAACAAGTATCTGTACCCGTGTGACAAGTTGGACCTTCAGGCTTTACTTTTATTAAAAAAGTATCATTATCACAATCAATTTTTATATCAATAAGATTTAAAAAATTGCCACTCTCCTCTCCCTTTGTCCACAATCTATTTTTTGAACGACTGAAAAAAGTAACTTTTTTAGTTTCAATTGTTTCATCATAAGCTTCTTCATTCATATAACCCAACATCAAAACTTTTTTGGTTTCACTATCCTGAATTATCGCAGGAACCAATCCATCTGCATTTTTATTAAAATCTATTTTCATTTTATTTTATTTTTTAAATCCAATTTCTACTGAATTACTACTTTTTATTTGTTTTCTGAGAATCGAGTATTTCCCTTTTAAAATTTTTATTTTACAAATACGCGATTCTCAGAAAAGACCTTCAAATCGGAGTTGGAAATGTATTTATCTTATATTCTAATTTCGATGCCTTTATTTTTTAATTCTTGTTTTAAAACTGGAATTTCAATTTCCTGAAAATGGAAAACACTTGCTGCTAATGCGGCATCTGCTTTTCCGATTTGAAAAGCATCAACAAAATGTTGCATACACCCTGCTCCACCGGATGCTATGATTGGAATATTTACCAATTCAGCTAATTTTCCCAAAGCTTCATTAGCAAAACCATTTTTAGTTCCGTCATTTTCCATTGAAGTAAAGAGAATTTCTCCAGCACCCCTATTTTCGACTTCTTTTGCCCAATCAAATAAATTCAAATCTGTTGGCTCTTTACCTCCAACTAAATGAACTTTCCAAATTTCATCAATTCGTTTTGCATCAATCGCAACGACAACACATTGGCTTCCAAATTTCTCAGCTAAATTATTAATCAACTGTGGGTTTTTTACTGCAGAAGAATTAATTGAGATTTTATCTGCGCCATTTTGCAACAACAAATCCACATCTTCAACAGATGAAATTCCACCACCTACAGTAAATGGGATATTTATCGTAGCGGCTACTTTTCGAACCAAATCAATTAGGGTTTTTCTTCTTTCTTCAGTAGCCGAAATATCAAGGAAAACCAATTCATCAGCACCAGTTTCAGCATATTTTTTTGCTAATTCTACAGGATCACCTGCATCTTTCAAATCAATAAAATTGACTCCTTTTACTGTTCTTCCGTTTTTAATGTCAAGACAGGGAATTATTCTTTTAGTCAGCATAATTTTTTTGTTGTTTTTTACCTACAAGGTTTTAAAAGCCTTGCAGGATATAGCTTTCAAGTTGTTTCAAAGAAATTCGACCTTCATAAATCGCTTTTCCTATAATAGTTCCTTCACAGCCCATTTCGGCTAATTTAGGTAGTTCATCAAAAGTTGAAATTCCACCAGAAGCTATCAATTTAATATCCGGCGCCTCATTAATAATTTTTTTATAAAGTTCAAAACTAGGTCCTTCCAGCATTCCATCTTTTGCAATATCTGTAGATATAACATATTGAATTCCATTACTTTGATACGTTTTAATAAACGGAATCAAATCTTCTTTGCTTTCTTCCAACCATCCCGAAACTGCAATTTTTTCGTTATTGGCATCAGCACCAAGAATTATTTTATGGGCTCCAAATTTAGAAATCCATTCTTTAAACAAATCCGGGTTTTTAATCGCAATGCTTCCTCCAGTAATTTGACTGGCACCACTTTCGAAAGCAATTCTCAAATCATTATCGGATTTTAATCCACCACCAAAATCAATTTTTAAAGTTGTTTGCGAAGCAATTTGTTCTAATATTTTGTGATTTACAATTTTGCTAGATTTTGCTCCATCCAAATCAACCAAGTGCAAATATTGAATGCCGTGGGCTTCAAAAGATTTGGCTACTTCCAATGGATTTTCATTGTATATTTTTTTGGTATCGTAATCCCCTTTTGAAAGGCGGACACATTTTCCGTCTATGATATCTATGGCTGGTATTATTCTCATAATCTGATGTTTGATATTACCCTTCTTCCGATAGCTATCGGAATGCGCTCAGGGTAACAATTTGGAATTACTATTATTTATTTTAGATTTAAAAAATTAGAAAGAATCTGCTCTCCAATTTTTCCACTTTTTTCGGGGTGGAATTGCACTCCGTAGAAATTGTTTTTCTGTAAAGCCGAGGAATATTCTATTTCATAATTCGTTATGGCAATAGTTTCAGTACATTTTGGAGCATAAAAACTATGTACTAAATACATATACTCATTTTCCGAAATTTCACTAAACAATTCGGATTTCAAATTGTAAATGTTATTCCAGCCCATTTGCGGTACTTTCACTTTGTTAGAAAACTTAATAACATCGACATCAAAAATCCCCAAACCTGTTGTATTTCCTTCTTCAGAAGATTTACACATCAATTGCATTCCGAGGCAAATTCCCAAAACAGGTTGTTGTAACGTTGGAATAATTTTATCCAAACCACTTTCCTTCAACTTTTTCATAGCACTACTCGCCTCTCCTACTCCTGGAAAAATCACCTTATCAGCTTGCCTGATTTCGTCTGGATTGCTGGTTAAAACTCCATTAAAACCCAATCTTTGCAATGCAAATTGAATACTTTGGATATTACCGGCACCATAATTTATTATTACGATTTTCATTTTATAACATTCCTTTTGTTGATGGCAAAATCATTTTTTCAGCATCTCTTTTTACAGCCATTTTAATTGCCTTTGCAAAAGCTTTAAAAATAGCTTCAATTTTATGGTGCTCATTATCTCCTTCTGCTTTGATATTCAAGTTGGCTTTTGCCCCATCAGTAAAAGATTTAAAAAAGTGAAAAAACATTTCTGTTGGCATTTGCCCAATCATTTCTCGTTTAAATTCGGTTTCCCAAACCAACCAGTTTCTTCCTCCAAAATCAATTGCAACTTGTGACAAACAATCGTCCATTGGTAAACAAAAACCGTAACGTTCTATTCCTAATTTATTCCCTAAAGCTTTTGCAAAAACTTCCCCTAAAGCTATTGCCGTATCTTCAATTGTGTGGTGTTCATCTACTTCCAAATCACCTTTAACGGTAATTTCCAAATCCATTTGACCGTGACGTGCAATTTGGTCTAGCATATGGTCGAAAAAAGCAATACCAGTTTCGATTTTACTTTTTCCTGTTCCATCAAGGCTTACAGTAATATTGATATCCGTTTCATTCGTTTTTCTAACAATTGAAGCCGTTCTGTTTTCTAATTTTAAAAATTCATAAATTGTTTTCCAATCTTTGGTTTGCAAAGCAATGGTAGCATTTAATGCTTTTTTATCTGAGCTAATTTCGGCACTTCCTAAACACTCGTCGTTATTAATAAAAATAGCTTTTGAACCTAAATTTTTAGCTAATTCAACATCTGTAATCCGATCTCCAATTACGAATGAATTTTCTAAATCGTAAACTGGATTATTAAGGTATTTGGTTAACATTCCTGTTCTTGGCTTACGCGTTGGTGCATTGTCCGCTGGAAAACTCCTGTCAATACAAATCTCATTGAAAACAACATTCTCATTTTCAAAAGCTTTCAAAATAAAATTTTGAGTAGGCCAAAAAGTATCTTCTGGAAAACTAGATGTCCCCAAACCGTCCTGATTCGTAACCATAACTAATTCAAAATCCAATTCTTGTGCAATTTTTGCTAAATACTGAAAAGCCTTTGGGTAGAATTCTAATTTTTCTAAACTGTCCAATTGATAGTTTTCAGGTTCCAGAACCATCGTTCCGTCTCTATCGATAAATAATACTTTTTGTGCCATTACAATGATTTTAATATTTTGATGAGTTGCTCATTTTCTGTTTTTGTTCCAATGGTAATCCGAAGGCAATTTTCGCACAAAGGCTGCGTAGTTCTGTTCCGGATTACTAAACCTTTTTCTAATAATTGATTGTATCTTTTTGTGGCATCATCCACTTTAATCAGAATAAAATTAGCATCTGTTTGAAATATTTTTTCAATAAAATTTATTTCAACTAATTGTTTAAGTAAGGATTCTTTTTCCTCTTTAATTAAAGCAATTTCTTCAAATACATTTTGCTTGTCTTCAATTCTAAAAACCGCTTTTTGTTGTGACAATTCATTGATATTATATGGCGGTTTTATTTTGTTTAAAATCGCAATAATTTCAGTTGAAGCATACAATATCCCCAACCGAATTCCTGCCATTCCATAGGCTTTAGAAAGTGTTTGTGTAATGACTAAATTAGGAAATTCATTGATACGTTTTAACCAGCTTTCTTGTTCAGAAAAATCAATGTAGGCTTCGTCTAAAACAATCAAACCTTTAAATTTTTCAAGTAAACTTAAAATACTTTCTTTTGAAAATGAATTTCCTGTTGGATTATTCGGAGAGCAAAGAAATATCATTTTTGTATTCTCATTTACGCTTTCCAAAATAGAAATTACGTTTGGCTGAAAATCATCGTTTAAAACTACTTCCTTATTCTCAATTGCGTTTAGATTCGACAAAACATCATACATTCCGTAGGTTGGCGGCAATGTAATTACATTATCTTTATTCGGTTCACAAAACGCACGATACAACAAATCCAAGACTTCGTCACTACCGTTTCCTAATAAAATTTGAGATGAATTTATTCCTTTTAATGTTGCCAAAGCGTTTTTTACTGTTTTTTGCTGCGGATCTGGGTAACGATTTACCCCGTTTTCGAAAGGATTTTCGTTTGCATCCAAAAAAATCATATCAGCAGTATCAAAATCCTCGAATTCATCGCGTGCCGAAGAATAAGGCTTCATTAACTTAATATTTTCCCTAACTAATATATTTATATCGAAATTCATTTCGTTTTATCTTTAAATGTTTAAATCTTTCAATCTCAATGTAACGGCATTTTTATGCGCTTGCAAACCTTCAGCTTC
Organism: Bacteroidota bacterium; assembly: GCA_040387655.1. Taxonomy (GTDB): domain Bacteria; phylum Bacteroidota; class Bacteroidia; order Flavobacteriales; family Flavobacteriaceae; genus Flavobacterium. Next base: position 116,546 of record JAZKDI010000001.1, read on the forward strand.
CGCCATTACTTCAATCGCTTTTCCAATATTCTCAATTCCGATTTTTGATATTTTCTGGAAAGTCATTGCTTTTTGGAAACTATCTAAATTTACGCCCGAATAATTCTTAGCATAACCGTTTGTTGGCAAAGTATGATTGGTTCCTGAAGCATAATCACCAGCGCTTTCCGGAGTATAATTTCCAATAAAAATGGATCCAGCATTCTCAATATTATCAATGTAAAAATCTTCATTTTGTGTACAAATAATAAAATGTTCCGGTCCGTATTCATTGATTAAATCCAATGCAATCGCATCATTTTCGACATAAATTAATTTTGAGTTGGCTATGGCTTTTTCGGCAATTTCTTTTCTTGGCAACACCTTAATTTGCTCGTTAATCTCATTCTCTACTTCATCTATTAGTTGTTTAGAAGTTGAAACCAAAATCACCTGACTGTCTGTTCCGTGTTCTGCTTGGCTTAACAAATCGGAAGCTACAAAACTTGGAATGGCGCCATCATCAGCAACAATAAGCAATTCACTTGGCCCTGCGGGCATATCAATAGCAACCCCAAACTGTGTTGCTACTTGTTTTGCAACAGTTACGAATTGATTTCCGGGTCCAAAAATTTTATATACTTTCGGTATTGAAATTGTTCCAAAAGTCAATCCGGCAATAGCTTGAATTCCGCCCACTTTTAGAATTTTAGTTATACCGCATAAATTGGCAGTATATAAAATCGCAGGATTTATTTTTCCGGACTTATCTGGTGGTGAACATAAAACAATTTCCTTGCAACCTGCAATCTGAGCAGGAACAGCCAACATTAAAACCGTTGAAAACAACGGTGCGGTTCCTCCAGGAATATACAAACCAACCTTTTGAATTGGGCGCTTTTCTTGCCAGCAATTTACTCCTTCAATAGTCTCAATTTCAATTTTTACTGTTTTTTGTGCAGTATGGAATTTTTCAATATTTGATTTCGCTAATTGAATAGCTGTTTTTAACTCATCCGAAATCAAATCAATTGCTTCCTCAACTTCAGTAGTTGAAACTTCTACATTTTCTATAGGGATTCCGTCAAATAAAGAAGTGTATTTTGCAATAGCGATATCACCTTTCGATTGTACTTCCTTAAAAATTCCTTTTACCGTTTCTTCAATATTTTCAAAGGTTTGGGTCGGTCTTTTTAAAATTTCTGCCCAGGTTTCTTTAGCGGGATTATCTATTTTTTTCATATCCAGGTTTATTTCTAATTACAAAACCATTTTCTCTATTGGACAAACCAAGATTCCTTCGGCTCCAGCCTCTTTCAACCTATCGATAACATCCCAAAATTTATCTTCATCAATTACGGTTTGCACGCTGCTCCAGCCTTTTTCATTCAAAGGCACGACAGTTGGACTTTTGAGTACTGGTAGAATTTTAGTTACTTTTTCAATGTTTTCATTTGGAACATTCATCAAAATATATTTCGATTTTCTAGCTCTTAAAACCGATTGAATTCTGAATTGCAGCCTATTTAAAATAGCTTGATTTTCATCAGAAATTGTTGGTGATACAGCCAAAACCGCTTCACTTTTAAAAATAACTTCTACTTCCTTAAGGTTGTTTTTAAATAACGTACTTCCACTGGAAACAATATCCACAATCGCATCGGCAAGACCAATATTTGGAGCAATTTCAACCGAACCTGAAATTTGGTGCAAATCGACCGTTATATTTTTTGAAGCAAAAAAATCATTTACAGTATTGGGATAAGAAGTTGCAATACGCAAACCATCTAAATCTTTAATTGATTTGTAATCAAAGGATTTAGGAACTGCCACAGAAACCTTGCATTTGGAAAAGCCCAGTTTCTCTGTTACCTGAATTGTTTTTCCTTTTTCTACTAAAAGGTTATCTCCAACGATAGCTGCATCAACAACACCATCAATTAGGTATTGAGGAATATCCGAATTACGGAGAAATAAAATTTCTAACGGAAAATTAGACGCAGCTGCTTTTAACTGATCGTTTCCATTGTTGATGGAAATTCCGCAGTCTTTTAGAATTTGGATACTGTCTTCGTTAAGACGTCCGGATTTTTGAATGGCAATTTTTAGAGTACTCATCTTTTAATTTAGATTTTAAATATTAGATTTTAGATTTTAGATTTTGTTTGAGTACGCTTTAAGGAATAAAAAAACCCGTTTGATGTACTCAAACGGGTTTTTAGAATATTGTGATTTACACGCATACCATTAACACATCGCCTGAGAGCAATTATGAAAATGATGATGATGTAATTGATTTGTAAACATTTTATTTTTTTGTTTTTATAACGGTGCAAATATATGTGAAAAATAATTTAGCAAACAAGCATTTTGAAGAAAAATAATTTAAATAATTTATTCTTCGCTATGTTCCGATGTTTTATTTTCTATTTCTCTAATTTCAGTATGGCGTACTTCTCCTCCGGTTGTTCCAACATTCTTTGCCAATACAACTGCTACTATTGCTAAAATTAAAGTGATTATCGCACTGACTTTAGCCAGTTTGTGTTTTTTAATAGACGCAATTAATGATAAAATTGAGAAAATTCCAGTAGCGTACATTACCAAAATAAATTTCTCGGCAATTTCTTCATGCTCGTGAATAATGTGATGTCCGACAGTTTCCATTTCTTCCACTAATTCCTCTGCTCCTTCTCCTGTATTCATTGATAAAAACCCGAAAACAGCAGCTATTATGAATAAAACATAAGCAGTATTTTTTAAGATATCATTCCTTAAAACCAATCCTGTAATTAAAATCCCCAATCCAAAAATACTTCCGATAATTGGGAAGTGATTTACTAACATATGCAAGTGAGCGTCATTCATAGTTTTGTGTTTTTAATTTTTTATAAATATAGAAAAAATCTTTAAATCCCTTGTTTCAATAGTTCAGTAATCTATCGTGCTATAACACTTTTAAATTACTATCCATCCTTTGTTTTTATTGCATTACAAATTTAAAACTTATAGAAAAGATATTTGCTTTTAAACCATCGCTCCTTTCATAGTGATTGTATCTGAAATCAACATTTTTTAATCCAAATTTCCATATTTTTCTACTAGTAAATATGTCCAAATAATTTATTCCGAAACCAAATTGATTAGCATCAAAATTCGATAAATCATAGTCAGAAGTATAATAGCTTTCGGTTGATAAATGGCTATCTTTTGGTGCAAAATAATCAGATGCTGTTTGTGTATAATAGCGATACATTGGGAAAACAGTATATTTATCTGTCAACTTTATCGGAATTTCAATATTTGCCGTATGCGCTTGAATTCCCCAATTATCTGTATAAAAACGATAATACATTCTTAATATAATACGTTCGTTTATATAATAATTCAACCTTGCTCCTATTGGCAATTTGAATCTACTATCTGGCAAACGCTCAATATCATCTGCCAATTGAAAGGTATTTATAAAAGAATTGGAAATATCTCCAAAATAAATTCTTTGATATGGAGTGGATAATAAACCTTGTTGTTGCAAAACATCTAAAAATAATGATGCTTGCATTTTTTTATTAATCACTTGTGAAAAACTAAAGGAAATTGCAAATGAATTTCGGTTTTTATTATCGTGAAATTTGAATTTGTTTGGATTATAAGCAGTATTTCCTGTAATTATAAAATCATCAAAAATACCGCCATTCAAATTATTTCCGTTATCTGAAAAGACTTGAAGTTCTTTTGGATAAATAGGCGCCCATTTATCCAAATAAGCATTGGCAGAAATGGTAATTTCAGTATTTTTCTTGTTGAATAATTTAGTCAATCCTCCTCCAAAACCGAAGGAAGAATAATCATATTCAATTGAACCAGAAAAATGTGTGTTCCAAATTGTATTTCTATCGTCTGAACTCTTACTATAACTAACTGACAAACTAGTTAATTGATCGGATTGTGATGCCCCAGAACTTGCTTGCCAAGGATCTGGATTATCAGTGTCAAAAGGATTGATATTGCTTGAAGAAGCCGAAGAATAGGCAGAAAGCCCAGCATCTACTGTAAGTGTTTCATCATCACTTAAAGGCATTGCAACCACAAATGTGGGTGTAATATCATATAAATTTTCGGTTCCGCTTCCGCCAGAAACAGCTGAATGTATTCCGTCTTGTTTATAATAACTGGTCAAAAACTCTACTTCAGTGCTTTCTAAAACTCGCTTTTTGAAAACAACTGCAGTAGTATCTTTCTCTTGTGAAAAAGAAACATAGTTGATTAATAAAAGTAATATTGATATTGTTTTTTTTGTTTTCATACACTAATTGCAGCCACAACCTCCGCCTGTTTTTCCACCATTAGCTCCCGCTGCAGCTTCACGATATACCTGAAAATTAGTTTCAAAACGCTCTGTTGAACGCGCAGAAAGTTTCATATCAATGTCATTTAATTTTTCTTTTTCATACTCTTTCACAGAGCTGCAAGATGCTGATAATATGAAAGCTATTACAATTAAAATTAATTTTTTCATTATTGGTATTTTTTAATATCTATATTTTTTGAAGTGTGAACAACACCTTTATCATCAACAATAATACAACCGATTCCTTTTAATTGATTAACTAAATCCAATCCTACTTCTACTCCTAAAACAAAAACCCCTGTAGCTAGCGCGTCGGCAATTTCAGTTTGTTTTGCAAAAACAGATACACTAACAACTCCTGTCGATGGATATCCAGTTCTTGGATCTATAATGTGTGAATAGCGTCGACCGTTAAAAATTACAAATTTCTCATAACTGCCAGAAGTTTCCACAGCATTATCTTCTAATGGAAAAGAGGCAAAAACTTTATTTTTATTTATTGGATTAACAATTCCAACAAACCACGTTCTTCCGTCTGGTTGTCTTCCCCAAGCGTTAATATCACCAGAAACATTGACCAACCCTGCTTTACAACCTTTAGAAAACAATAATTCTTTGACTTTATCGGCAATATAACCCTGACCTATTCCGCCAAGTCCTAGTTTCATTCCTTCATATTTCAAAAAAATAGTTTGCTCTTTTTTGTCTAAAACTATGTTTTTGTATCCAATTTTGATAACCGACTTTTTTATTGCTTCTTCTGTTGGCATTGATTTCATCGAACCATCAAATTTCCAAATTTTATCCATTGATGCATATGATATATCAAATGCACCAGAAGTCAGTTCTGATATCTTTATAGAGCGTTCAACGAGTTCGAATACTTCAAGAGGCACTTTAATCGATTTAACTCCTGCATTTTGATTGACTTGTGAAATAGGTGTTGTTGGAATCCAATCTGAAATCTGATTTTCAATCCGTTTTACTTCTGCAATAGCTAAATCTATATATTCATTGGCTTTTACAGTATCCTTTGTCACTACGGTAATCTCAAACGGACTTCCTAACATAGATAGCTTTTTTTTATGAGCAATTTGCCCAAAAGAAGTCATTGTTGTTAATGAAAACAAAGCAATAATTAAGTTTTTCATTATTTTAGAATGAATGTAGCATCTTAATATAATCGGCAGCTGAAACATTTTTAAAACCTGTCACCCTTAACACTTTTCCTGTTTTATCCAATAACAACACTAATGGAAAACTACCACCGCTATTATATTTTTCGGCTAATATCTTGTTACTATCGGTTAATTCCTGAGATAATTGATTTGCTTTTTTCTTTGGAAAATCCGCTTTATAAATAACCCAATTTTTTTCGGATTCTATTTTAAACTCTTCTGATTTCCAAACTACTTTATCTAATTTTATACAAGGAGCACACCAATCAGAACCTGAAAATACTAGTAAGATATTTTTATTTTCTTTGACAGCTTGAGATTTTGCCTCTTCAAAATTAGTTGTCCAATTTTGAGTATAGCCTGTAAAAGATACTAGTAGAAGTAAAATTATTTTTTTCATTTAATGTAATATTTATAACAAATATACTTTAATAGCAATTCATTCAGCAATTTATAATATTAAAATTAAGCCAATCTAACTATTTAGAAATGGATTAAACCAAACCATTATATTTTCTGATAAACCATTCAGATGCTAATGTAATAGCAACTAAAATTAACAACCAAACCCAGTCAATTAAAGGCATTTTTTGTGTAATTGCTTTTTGAATCGCTGTATATTCTTTATTTTCCAATAAGTTTTTAATCAAAATATCCACTTGATTGGGAAGATAGGTTTTTCCTTGTGTTTGAGCTGCAAGTTGATTTAATTTTAATAAATCGGGATTAACAAATTGTTTTTCAATGTCAAAATCCAATACTTCAAAATAACCTTTATAGGATGAATTGGATGTGAGTTCCTTAATTGTAAAATTATATTTTCCAGATGCTAATCCGTCAAGGTTGACTTTGAATCCGTTATTTCCTTTTAATAAATCGTAATTTTTGGTTTGTTTTGTTGTCGCGTTTGTTAATGCTATAGTCAGGCGTGCCTTATCATCCAATTCGTAGTTTTTATTGAAATACTGCGCTGAAATTTCAATCGCTTCACCTGAATTATAAAAACTTTCGTGGTTGACCACCAATGATTTTCTTGAATTATTGGAAGCAAGAAACTGAATGGTTTTGTCTATAAAAACATCATATTTTTCAAAGGATTTGGTGTCAATATGACTTTGTAAACGCCATTTCCAGCTATTTTCCCCTAATAAATAAGCTGTTCGTTTTCCATCATTCTGGCTGTAGGCTAATAATGGAGCATTAAGAGGTACATTTCTGATTCTGGACGATAATAAAACTTCTACATTTCCATTAGTGGTTATGGTTCCAAAAGCATTTTGCAATGGCGGTAAGTTTTCAAAACCGATATTATCAGTGGTAAAAAGATTGAATTCCGATTTAAAATCGGCTAAATAATCCTCTTTTTGCCCACTCATTTTAAAAACCAGATTTTCCTGTTGCTGGTTGAGTAAATTAAAATCAGTATTGGTTCCAGTGATAATAAAAGCATTGATTCCTGCCGATTTATTATTCTCGAAAACCGATTTAAATTCGGCATTTGGCTGATACAAAATCAATACATTATAATTTTGTAATGAGTTGATTTCTTTTGGCTTAACGAGAGTTACTTTTCGCTGTACATTAGTTTCAATTGCACGCTTTAACGCTCCAATATCCGGATGATTTATTGAAGATACGATTGCGATTTCCGACTTTTGGTCAATAACTTCAACTGCAAAATTCTTTGCATTATTATAGGTGTTTTTTTCTTTTTCTTTGGAAGAAATCGAAGCTTTAAAAATTTGCAATCCCACATTATTTGTCGGAAGCAAAACATTTAATATAACCGATTTTTTATTTGGAGAAAAAGAAACAGTTTGCGTATTTAAAATTGAATTTCCTTGTGAAATAGTAAAATTAGCAGTTATCGATTTTGTTCCGGAATAATTTAAAAATACTTCTACTGGAAATTTATTTTTATGAAAAGCATATTTGTTGACATTCAACTGTGCCACCCGTAAATCCAAAAAAGTCGTTGTATCTCCTAATATCAAAGGATATACTTTATTATTTGGATCAAAACTATAGACATAATCGTTTCCGGTAGTTTGGTTTCCGTCAGTAATTAAGATTGATGGATATTTTTTATTTTTATAAATGCTTTTTAAGCTTTTTGCTATTTCTTCAAAATTAGACTGCGTTCCTTTGAAATCAAACTCAGAACTCAATTCAAATTCAGAGTCAAATTTATAAGACGCTATTTCAAATTTTTCCTGTAATTCAGAATTTGAATTGAGTTTTTTAAATAACTCAAGCGCAGTCTGATTTGCTTTTAAATCAACAATGGAACTCGAATTATCAATAACTATTGGCAAAGGAGTTTTTTGGACTTCGAATGTTTTTCTGCTAATAATGGGATTTATCAATAATAATAAAATCCCAAAAACTGATATAAAACGCAAAGAAGCCAATAACAAGCTAACTTTAGACTTATTATTGGCCTTATACAAATACTGATAAAATGACAAACCTCCTGCTACAATCAAAGAAAGCAACATTAATAAAACTGTGTTTGTCGTCATTTTTATAGATTAAAAGATTACAAAATGAAATGATTAAAAATTTTTAACTTTCTTAATCTTTTAAATTTTTGAATCATTAAATTTTCAGATTTTTAAGTAAGCATTCCACCATCAACATTCATAACCTGACCAGTTACATAAGCGCTCATATCTGAAGCAAAGAAAAGACAGGCATTTGCAACATCATCAGTAGTTCCACCACGACGCAACGGAATACTTTCTCTCCATCCCTGAACTACATCTTCATTTAATTTTGCAGTCATTTCGGTTTCAATGAACCCAGGAGCAATCGCATTACAACGAATATTTCTTGAACCTAATTCCAATGCTACAGATTTTGTAAATCCAATAACACCCGCTTTTGAAGCAGCATAGTTAGTTTGTCCAGCATTTCCCTTCACTCCTACTACGGAACTCATATTGATAATAGAACCTGAGCGTTGTTTTAGAAACGTTTTCTGAATCGCTTTTGTCATATTGAAAACCGATTTCAAATTCACGTCGATTACTTTATCAAAATCTTCTTCAGACATTCTCATCAACAAATTATCCTTTGTTATTCCGGCGTTGTTTATTAGAATATCTACAGTTCCAAATTCAGCTAAAACAGCATCCACAAAAGTTTGTGCTTCATTAAAATCGGCTGCATTACTCTGATACCCTTTAGCTTTTATACCTAAAGCGTTTAATTCATTTTCTAATGCCTGAGCTGACTCAACAGAAGAACTGTAAGTAAAAGCCACATTTGCACCGTGTTGAGCAAAAACTTCGGCGATACCTTTTCCAATTCCGCGGCTTGCACCTGTAATTATAGCTGTTTTTCCTTCTAATAATTTCATATTGACTATGTGTTTTGTGTGATTTTGTTTCAAAAAACAAATATAGAAATAGTTTATAGATTACAGTTTATATTTTTTTTGAAAATAATACGCAAATCTTTAAAACTATGTTAAACCTTTTAACATTATATTAGTCTTAAAATAAACACAACAAATTTATAACTAAAACAAATTATTATGACTAGAAAATATTTGCTCCTCACAGGGATTTGTTTCCTATTGATTTCTTGTAACAATAGTGATGATTATCAAGAAGTTCCTACTGATTTATACCCAAATGTTACTGCTACTTTTGGAAGCAGTTTGAATTTGAATAATCTGGCAAACTATGCCAATCAGGCTATTCCAACATATATAACCAAAGATAATTCCGTTTCCAATCCAATTACCGATAAAGGGGCAACTTTAGGAAGGGTTTTATTTTATGACAAAAATCTTTCATCAGATAATACTATTTCTTGCTCAAGCTGCCATGTTCAGGCAAATGCCTTTGGTGATGTAACGTTAGCAAGTATTGGAGTAAACGGGACGACGGGACGACACGCAATGCGCTTAATCAACACAAGGTTCTCGGTGGAGTCTAAATTTTTCTGGGACGAAAGAGCAGCTTCATTAGAAATTCAATCCACAATGCCAATAAAAAACCACGGGGAAATGGGATTTAGCGGTGCTGCAGGAGATGCCGATTTCAGTACTTTAATTACCAAGTTATCTGCGATTGCCTATTATCGAGAACTGTTTCAATTTGTGTATGGTTCAGAAACTATTACAGAAGACAAAATACAATTTGCTTTAGCGCAATTTATCAGAAGCATTCAGTCTTTTGATTCAAAATATGACACTGGAAGAGCTTTGGCAGTAAATGACAATCAGCCTTTTTCTAACTTTACTGCGCAAGAAAATCTAGGCAAAAACCTTTTTCTCTCTCCTCCTGTTTTTGATGCTTTAAGCAATAGAACTGGCGGCGGAGTTGGTTGTGCAGGTTGTCACGCTGCACCGGAATTTGACATTGCGCCAAACTCAGGAAATAACGGAATTATCGGTAATTTAGGCTTACCTGGAATTGACATTACCAATACTCGCGCACCTTCATTGCGTGATTTGGTTAAGGTAAATGGAACAACCAATGGACCAATGATGCACACTGGAATTGCCACTTCGCTACAAGTAGCTATTGGTCATTACGGAACAATAAATATTGCTGCTGGAAATACTAATTTAGATCCAAAATTAAGGCCTAACGGAATCGGACAAAAACTCAATTTGAATGCTACTGAAACAGATGCTCTTATTGCTTTCTTAAGAACATTATCAGGCACAAATGTATATACAGACCCGAAATGGTCTAGTCCTTTTTGATTTTACAGAAAGATATGGATTCCTGCAAGGTTTTGAAACCTTGTAGGTATTATTCTTTAAAGATTCAATACCTACAAGGTCAAAAAAAGACCTTGCAGGAAAACGGAAAATACATACAATACTGTTTTTAGATACTCATAAAAAAATGGCTGTCTTTTGAGACAGCCATTTTTTTATGAGGCAATTTAGCCTCGCAATAACCAATTAGTAAACTAAAACGCTACATTCCATCTTGGCAATCTCTCATTTTCATCTAAGAAATTCTGTAAAATCTGCCCTTCAATAAAGGTTGGGATTACTTTTGTTTTGTCATTGAAAGTTTCATACCACGAAACTTCCAATCTATCAATACCTTCTTTTTCCATTTGTGCTGGCCAAGAATATTTTCTACCAGTTTTTGCAAATTGATGACCGTTTACGATTTTATCAAAAAGGCCTCCGTTTTTACTTTTTAGAGTTCCGTCATTTTGGATTGTACCAGTAGAACCAACCATTATCAATTCTTTTTCTTCTCCATCAACAGCATATACTATAAATATTCCGCTTCCGTTTTCAGACGCATTGCATACTTCTTCTAAACTATCATTGGTAGTAAAAATAAAACTATTGTTGGTTTTGAATTTTTTTAATTCTTTCATATTGTATTTTAGATTTTTAGACTATTAGATTTTTAGACTGTTAGAAATTAAGATTATTAGATACATTTAGAATATCGAACAATCGAACAATCGAATCATCAAAAAAATACCCCACGAAAACCGTGAGGTATTTTATGTTTTTTCCTCACCCCAACCCTCTCCAGAAGAGAGGGAGAAACAAGGAATTATTTTATTTATGCGTTAACCGACATAACTTCAGCTACTTTTTTACCAATTTCAGCTGGAGAATCCACAACGTGAATTCCACACTCTCTCATAATACGTTTTTTTGCTTCAGCAGTATCATCCGCACCACCAACAATTGCACCTGCGTGACCCATTGTTCTTCCTTTTGGAGCTGTTTCACCAGCGATAAAACCAACTACTGGTTTACGGTTTCCATCAGCTTGAATCCAATAGGCAGCATCAGCTTCAAGTTGACCTCCAATTTCACCTATCATTACGATACATTTAGTTTCTGGGTCATTCATTAACAACTCAACTGCTTGTTTTGTTGTAGTTCCAATAATTGGATCTCCACCAATTCCGATTGCTGTAGTAATTCCTAATCCCTGTTTTACAACTTGGTCAGCAGCTTCATACGTTAATGTCCCTGATTTAGAAACAATTCCAACGTTTCCTTTTTTGAAAACGAAACCTGGCATGATTCCTACTTTAGCTTCACCTGGAGTAATAACACCTGGACAGTTTGGTCCAATAAGCGTACATTTTCTGTTTTTGATATATTCATTAGCTCTAATCATATCTGCTACAGGAATACCTTCAGTAATTGTGATAATTACTTTGATTCCAGCATCAGCTGCTTCCATAATTGCATCAGCTGCAAAAGCTGGTGGTACGAATATAATTGTTGTGTCGGCTCCTGCTTGGTCAACTGCATCTTTTACAGTATTAAAAACCGGACGATCTAAATGAGTAGTCCCGCCTTTTCCTGGAGTAACACCACCAACAACGTTTGTTCCGTATTCAATCATTTGTGAAGCGTGAAAAGTACCTTCGCTTCCTGTAAAACCTTGAACAATTATTTTAGAATCTTTATTAACTAAAACGCTCATAAATATATATTTTAAATTATTTTTTGACTATTGTGCAGCAAAAGTAAGAAAAAAAATGCAGTGTTCATTATTCCATTTTTAGTTTTTTCTATGATAATTGACTCATTTGAAATCCACGGAATAATTTATCTTCCTTAACTTCCCAAAAAACTGTAAAGTGCGCTAAAAGCATTTCTTCGTTCGGGTTTTCAATTGCTTTGACGAAATGGGAATAACGTACCGAGACTGTGTTTTCTTCGCTAAGAATATGATTGATTTTAATGGCTGAATAGGAATATCCAACACTGAATTTTTGTGTCAGTTCCAAAATTTTATTTTTATCCATCTGAAAAAATCCCTTACTACTGTTCCAATCCACAATTGCTTCTGAATGAAGGTAAGAACCCATTGTATCTACATTCGTAAATGCATCGGATTTATAAAAATTCAAAACAAGTTCTTTAGCTTTCATATGTAAATAATATTTGCTTTTAAAAGGAATATGGTATCCTCATGAGGTCAATCTTTATTAGTGATTGCTTTTTTAGAATCATGATGATTTCATAACTATTTCAGTTTATTTAAGATTTCTGGGATTTTCTTGATATTCGCCATTTGTTTCAATGTTTCCCTGGATTCCTGAATAGGTGTTCCAAAATAAGTTTTGCCACCTTCAATAGATTTAGTTACTCCAGTTTGTCCCAAAATAATAGCTTTTTCACCAATTGTAATTCCGCTTGTAGTTCCAACCTGTCCCCAAATAGTAACTTCATCTTTAATAACAACGCAGCCGGCAATTCCAGTTTGGGAAGCTATAAGGCATTTTTTTCCAATTATGGTATCATGACCCACATGAACCTGATTGTCTATTTTTGTTCCTTCACCAATAGTGGTATCGCCTGTAACTCCTTTATCAATCGTACACAATGCGCCAATCCCTACGTTATCTTCAATAATTACCCTACCACAGGAAATCAATTGGTCGAAACCATCTGGACGCTTTTTGTAGTAAAAAGCATCAGCCCCTAAAATAGTCCCAGCATGAATAATTACGTTGTCCCCAATTATTGTGTGGTCATAAATGGATACATTTGAATGTATCAAGCAATTTTTTCCAATAACAACATTATTACCGATAAATGCATTTGGTTGAATCACTGTCCCTTCCCCTATTCTTGCAGATTCAGAAATAGCTACATTGGATTCTTGAAATGGCTTAAAATGCTTAATTAATTTATTAAAATCCCTAAAAGGGTCTTCAGAAATCAACAATGCTTTTCCTTCAGGACAATCTACGTTTTTATTAATCAAAACTATAGACGCTTCAGATTGTAATGCTTTATCATAGTATTTTGGATGATCAACAAATACAATATCTCCATGTTCTACAACATGGATTTCGTTTAATCCACGAACCGAAAAATTTTTGTCGCCAACAAACTCACAATTAAGCATTGAGGCTATTTCCTGCAAAGAATATACTTTGTTGAATTTCATAATTAAAAAGGTTATAAGTTTAGAAGGATTATTAAGTTTAGAAGTTTAGCCAGATACGAATTGTAAACTAAACTTTTAAACTTTTATAAACTTTTAAGCTAAAAAATTACTCTTTCACACGCTCCATGTAAGAACCCGAAGCTGTTTCGATTTTAATTTTATCCCCTTCGTTAATGAATAAAGGCACATTCACAATTGCACCAGTTTCAACAGTTGCTGACTTAGTAGCATTGGTAGCTGTATTTCCTTTGATTCCTGGTTCAGCATAAGTTACCTGAAGCACTACAGATGCTGGCATATCCACAGAAAGCGGTAAATCAGTTTCTGTATTGATACTTACCATTACCCTTTCTCCTTCTTTTAATAAATCCGGTGAATCTAAAATAGCCTTGTTCAAAGATATTTGTTCAAAAGTTTCTGTATTCATAAAATGAAACAAATCACCTTCTGGATATAAAAATTGGAATTTATGATTTTCTACACGTATATCTTCAATTTTATGTCCTGCAGAAAACGTATTGTCCAATACCTTTCCATTAGTCAAACTTCTTAATTTAGTTCTTACGAAAGCTGGTCCTTTTCCAGGTTTAACATGCAAAAATTCAATGATTTTATAAATGTCATTATTGTATTTGATACAAAGTCCGTTTTTAATATCTGATGTAGATGCCATATAGTTTATTTTTTAATTTATTTTAATTTTTTAATTGCTTAATTTTTTATTGTTTCAATCAATATTTGTTGAAAATAAAAATTGTTCTTGTAAATCACCTTTATTTAGAATTAATTCATCTGAAGTGATTTTTAGAATTTTCCAATATACTTTTGTTTTATCTGATTTTTCTTGAATAATTTCTGTGTTATCATTGTTAAAAGTCCATTTGCCTGAATCATAAATACTAAAAAATTCTATCTCATATTTACCATCATTATGAAAATTGAAATATGAATTTTTTAATAATTCTGAAATCATTTCCAGTTCTTTATCACTTTTATTAGGAACTATCCTTTTTTTAAGATACCATTTTTTTAATAATTGACTTTTTTTAGCAACAACAGATTTAATATTTTCGGTTTTTAATTCGGTTTGTGTTTTTGTTTGAAATTCTCTTTTTAACACTAAAAATTCATTAGGTTTCATTTCAAATTTTAGTGAATCTTTAATTTTGGTATTTAAAATAAAAAATTGTTCAATCCCTTTTGTGGATTTTAATATTAATTTGTCGTTTTCTATTCTCCAATTTCCTTCCTGAGTTTTTTTCATCATAAATAATTGATAATTATTATCAGATGTGATGTTAACAGACATATCACCAAAAAATTCAACAATCATTTTTTTACCAATAGAATCAATTTTTTTATTCATTTCAGCTCTGTGGAATTTCCAGTTTCCTACAACATATTCATTTAATGTTTGAGCCTCAATTTTATAAATTGAAATTATTAAAAGTGTGACAAAAATTACTGATTTTTTCATGTTGTTTTTTACAAGTATTACCAATTAAAAGCTATAAACAACAAACCATCCGTTTAATAATTCCCAGAATAGCCTTTCATTACCCCTCTTGATGAGTTTCTAATAAAATCTAATATTTCGTCACGCTCAGGAGTCGCTTCCATTTCCGCTTCTATGATTCCGATTGCTTGTGTTGTATTGTAATTTTTTTGATATAGAATTCTATATATTTCTTGGATTTCCCTGATTTTTTCTGTCGAAAATCCTCTTCTTCTTAATCCTACAGAATTAATTCCGACGTATGACAAAGGTTCCTTAGCTGCTTTTGTAAATGGAGGAACATCTTTTCTAACCAATGATCCGCCAGAAATCATTGCGTGGTCCCCAATATGAATGAATTGATGGATTGCTGCCAAACCACCAATAATTGCGTATTTTCCAACAATAACATGACCAGCAAGTGCAACCCCATTCACTATAATAGCATTATCCCCAATGTGACAATCGTGAGCAATATGCGCAGTAGCCATTATCAAACAATTATTTCCAATGGTTGTTTGTCCAGACGCTATTGTACCTCTGTTTATTGTAACACACTCTCTAATAGTTACATTATCTCCAATTACCGCAAGCGATTCTTCACCACCAAATTTTAAATCTTGTGGCACTGCAGAAATTACTGCCCCAGGAAAAATATTGCAGTTTTTTCCGATTCTGGCGCCTTCCATAATGGTAACATTAGACCCAATCCATGTTCCATCACCTATAACTACGTTATTATGAATAGTGGTAAAAGGCTCTATAACGACATTTTTGGCGATTTTTGCGCCTGGATGAACATATGCTAATGGTTGATTCATTTGTTTTTACTATTTTTTATTTGTCAAATGTAATTGATGACGGATTCATATTGATTATTTAGTGTCATCGAACTTCGTTTCGCAATTTATAATTTAATAAATCATAAATTAACTTATTTCATTTGTCTTTATTTATTGTTTTTTTGCAATTTGCGCCATTAATTCGGCTTCAGCTACCAGTTTTCCATTAGCATAAGCATTAGCTTGCATATGACATATCCCTCTTCTGATTGGCGTAATTAAATCACACTTAAAAATCAAAGTATCACCAGGCAAAACTTTTTGCTTGAATTTTACATTGTCAATTTTCATGAAATAAGTCAAGTAATTTTCTGGATCCGGAACGGTACTTAATACTAGGATTCCTCCTGTTTGTGCCATTGCTTCAACAATTATAACACCAGGCATTACTGGAGCTTCAGGAAAATGCCCTACAAAAAAACCTTCATTCATTGTTACATTTTTCATCCCCACAACATGACTGTCGGACATTTCTATAATTCGGTCTAAAAACAAGAATGGAGGTCTGTGAGGCAATATGCTCATGATTTTATGAATGTCCATTAAAGGCTCTAGATTCAAATCATAAGAAGGAACATAATTACGTTGTTCTATTTTAATTATTTTAGACATTTTTTTTGCGAATTGCGTATTAACAAAATGCCCCGGTTTATTGGCGATAACTTTACCTTTTATTCTTGTCCCAATTAGCGCTAAATCACCAATTACATCTAATAATTTATGTCTTGCAGCTTCATTTGGGTAATGCAATGTCAAATTGTCCAAAATACCGTTTGGTTTAACTGAGATTTCGTCTTTTCCAAAAGCGACTTTAAGGCTTTCCATTGTATTTGCCGAAATTTCTTTGTCAACATATACAATAGCATTGTTTAAATCACCGCCTTTTATAAGGTCATTTTCTAATAATGATTCCAATTCATGAAGAAAACTAAACGTTCTAGCATTTGCAATTTCTGATTTGAATTCAGAAATATTTTTCATCGTTGCATTTTGTGTCCCAACTACTTTAGTGCCAAAATCAACCATTGTAGTGACTTGATAATCATCACTTGGCATAACCAAAATTTCACTTCCAGTTGCTTCGTCAGTAAAGGAAATTACTTCTTTTACTACATACACGTTTCTTTTTGCTTCTTGCTCAACAACGCCTACTTTCTCAATTGCCTCTACAAAATATTTTGAAGAACCATCCATAATAGGAAGTTCGGAAGCATCCAATTCAATGATTACGTTATCTAAATCGCAACCCACTAAAGCCGCCAAAACGTGCTCTGGTGTTTGAATTTTTACACCTAGTTTTTCTAAATTTGTCCCCCTTTGTGTGTTTACCACATAATTTGCATCTGCTTCGATGACAGGACTGCCTTCTAAATCAATTCGGATAAAAGTATAGCCATTATTAATTGGCGCAGGTTTAAAAGTCATTTTCACTTCTTTTCCTGTATGTAACCCAACACCCGTAAGGGAAATTTCGTTTTTGATGGTTGTTTGCTTAACCATAGTTTTATTCTTGTTTATTTGTTTTATTTAATTCGTCTAATTTAATCATCGTTTTAGGCAGATTCTTGAAATGCACATACGATTTACTAAAATCTGTATATCCAAAAGCAGGACTTCCTTGCAAAACCTCGCCGTCTTTTATGTTTCTGCCTACTCCTGATTGCGCCTGGATACGAACATTGTTTCCAATTGTCAAATGTCCCGCTATTCCAACTTGTCCGCCAATCATGCAGTTTTCGCCTATTTTTGTAGAACCCGCAATGCCAGTTTGCGCAGCGATAACCGTGTTTTTACCGATTTCTGCATTATGCCCAACTTGGATTTGATTGTCCAATTTTACTCCTTGCCTAATAATTGTTGAACCCATTGTAGCCCTATCAATTGTAGTACAAGAGCCAATATCAACATAGTCTTCTATTATTACGTTTCCAATTTGAGGGATTTTACTGAATGTACCGTCTGCATTTGGTGCAAAACCAAACCCATCTGCTCCTATTATTGCTCCTGAATAAATTACGCAATTGTTTCCAATTTCTGTTTCCGAATGTATTTTTGCGCCTGCAAAAATAGAAACATTATCACCAATCACAACATTATCCCCAATAAAACAATTTGGATAAACCTTAACATTGTTGCCTATTTTTACATTTGAACCAATGTAGGCAAATGCACCTAAATAAAAATCCGAACCAGGTTTTGAGCTATTGTCAATGAAAGAAGGCAGTTCTATTCCGCTTTTCATTTTTTTAGCACTGTCATAAAATTCCAATAGTTTTGAAAATGCCAAATAGGCATCTTCTACTTTTATCATTGTGGTAGTGAGTTCCCCATCTGGAATAAATGTATTGTTAACAATAGTTATTGTGGCTTCAGTGGTATATATGTAATTGCTATATTTTGGATTTGACAAAAAAGTCAATGAACCTGCAGTACCGTCCTCAATTTTTGACAACGTAAAAACTTCGGCATTAGGATTTCCTACTACTTCACCTTCTAAAATCCCTGCTATTTGTTCTGCTGTAAATTTCATCTTATTTGATTATATTTTCATAAGTATAATCCCGATGTTTCGGGAGGAACTCGCAAATTGTAGTTCTATCGAAATTTAAAAAAAATAGTGTAGCTCGTTTCATTCCGACAAAAATATAAAAAATAGATTTTAATTTATAGGTTTTCCATCAGTTGTTTTGGAAAACAAATATAGTATTTTGTAACAGGCTTTGATAATGCTTTTAAATTCAATTGGTCAGAAGCTTCAACAACATCTTCAATTGTTTTGTCTTTTTTGAGTATTCTAATGGGTTCGGCGTCTTTGCTGTATGCTTGATTTTTAATTTTGCCTTTAAAAACAAAATAACCCGATTCTTGAAGTGACAATCCGTGTTCTTTTGAGAATCTTTCGGTTAACTGTTGGATTTTTTCTGTTGGGAATTTTTCGGTACTTAATTTCACCTTTAATAAATCACGGTTAATAATCATTTTACTAAGTGAACTCAATATAAAATCTTCATGAAACTGCCACTCCTTTAAAGCACTGACAATATCATAATCGTCTAATTGGGAAAATTTATCCAAAACCGCATTATCAAAATCATCCGATTCCACTTTATTTCGCATAAAAAACAACAACGGAGGACTGCAAGGTAAAATTTGTCCTTTCATAGTTAACTCCTTCGCCCTTTTAAGGACTTTCGTCAAGATTAGTTCTGCAACCAAACTGGTTTTATGAAGATAGGCTTGCCAATACATTAATCGTCTCGCCATTAAAAATTTTTCTACAGAATAAATTCCCTTTTCTTCTATAACCAATACATCATCTACTACATTCATCATCTGAATCAATCGGTCAGAATTGATGTTTCCTTCAGCTACACCGGTATAAAAACTATCACGTTTGAGATAATCCATTCTATCCATATCCAATTGACTGGAAATAAGCTGCAATAAGAATTTTCGATGATAGTCCCCTTTGAAAATCTGAATTGCCAAAGTCAACTTACCATTAAATTCCTCGTTGAGTTTATTCATAAACAACAACGAAATAGACTCATGGTTTACATTTTCAACAATACTATGTTCCATGGCATGTGAAAAAGGCCCATGTCCGATATCGTGCAGAAGAATAGCAATAAGGAGTGCATTTTCTTCTTCTTTTGAAATTTCAATTTCCTTGAAACGCAAAACCTCAATTGCTTTCTGCATAATATGCATACAACCTAATGCGTGGTGAAACCTTGTATGATGTGCTCCTGGGTAAACCAAATACGACATTCCCATTTGGGAAATACGACGCAAACGTTGAAAATAAGGATGTTGTATTAAATCATACAATAAGGGATCCGGGATAGTGATGAACCCATAAATAGGGTCATTTAATATTTTGAGTTTATTGATGAAAGTCACTTATTGTAGAATTAGACTCCAAAGATAAAACAATATAATGATTCGGTGTTTTCTAAACCACACAAAGAAATTGTATAATATTCATTTAGAATTTTACAATTAAAAACCAATGGATTTTCATCATCTTTACTGAATAAATTAGGCACTTTGATTTTATTGCTTAATTTTAATACACAAAAACCATAAACTCTTGACCTTAAAAAAGATACTTACTAAAAGCCTAAAAATAGTATTATGGACAGTGGCTACTATCCTGTCGTTATTGGTATTAATTATACTCCTCGTTCAAATACCAGCAATACAAAATAAGATTAAAGACAAAGCTGTTACTTACCTTGAAGATAAAATTCATACTAAAGTCGAAATTGGATACATCAATATTGGATTCCCTAAAAGTGTCAAAGCCGAAAAAGTCTATCTTGAAAGCCAATCAAAAGACACTTTGCTGTATGTAAATGAGTTAGTTGTAGATATCAGCCTTTTCAAACTTATAGACAACGAATTGGAATTCAATTCAATCGATTTAAAAGGAATAAATGCAAACATAATTCGCACAAAAGGTGGTGTTTATAATTTTGATTATATAATTAAGGCTTTTGCATCTAAAGAGAAACAAAACCCTGAGGCAAAGCCAATGCTGATTACGCTTAACAAAATAAATTTAGACAAAATCAATGTGAAATTTGATGATGCTGTTTCTCAAAACGATTTGAAATTTTATTTCAATCATTTTGAAACTAAATTTGACAAGTTTGATTTGGATAAAATGCAGTTCGATATTCCAAATATTAAACTCGATGGGCTAAACATGAAACTAAAACAGAGTTTAGTTGTTAAGGATTTGATTAAAACATCAAAAGAATTAACTGATGAAGATTTACAGCATCCACTCAAATTAAAATTGGGAACAGTTGAACTATCCAAAATAAAATTTAGTTTTACAAGCCCTGAAGATCAATTAAAAACCGACTTTGGTATTGGAAAACTTAATCTAAAAGTAAGGGAATTCGATATACAAAAAGAAATTATCGATTTAGAGAATTTAGATATTAATTCCCTGAAAGCAATATTGGTCATGGGTAAAACCAAACAAACCAAAGTGACCGAAGAAAACCAATCCCCTTCTACTAATTGGGTAGTAAAAATCGACAAAACAGATTTAAAACGAATTGATTTCAAATTTGACGATTTAAATAAAGCTCCATCAAACCGAGGCATGGATTATGCCCATCTTGATTTTAAGGATTTTAATTTAAATAGCGACAAACTAAACTATACTTCTAAAAGCCTTATTTCTGGAAACATTAACCAATTGAGTGTTCAGGAAAAAAGCGGATTGGATATACAGTCCTTAAAAACAGATTTTTACTATAGCGAAAAAACGGCTTCGCTAAAAAAACTGTATCTCAAAACGCCTCGGACACTGTTGAAAAATGAAATTATCATCAGTTATCCTTCCATTGAATCGTTGAGCAAAAACATTGAGCAAACCACTATTGATGCATCACTGCTTCAAAGTAGGGTTGGTTTTAAAGATATTTTAATCTTTGCCCCTACTTTATACAAAACAAACCCATTTAAAAGCAACCCTAACGCAATTATAAACATTAATAGCCGAATTAGCGGAAAACTAAATAATTTGCAATTTCCTGTATTTGAAATTAGCGGAATCGGAAATACTAGACTTGCGGCAAGCGGCAGGATAATTGGTTTACCTAATGCTGAAAAAGCGAATTTCAATGTGGCAATCAGGAATTTTCAATCTACTTCTCAAGACATTTATAGTTTTGTTCCGGCAGGAACGATTCCGAATACCATTCAGTTACCTAAACAACTTAGTTTTAATGGAACTTTTAAAGGAACCATAAAAGACTTTTATACCAATTTGAAAATTTCGAGTTCCTTTGGCTCAGCCAAAATCATTGCTAATTTTGACCAAACAAAAAAAGATAAGGAAGTCTATAAAGCCGATGCTGAGTTTTTTAATTTCGATTTGGGTTCCTTGATTAAAAATGAAGCAATTGGAAAGATTAGTTTGGATGCCAAAGTCAATGGTGTTGGATTAAATCCAAAAACAGCAAATGCAACTGTTGATGCAAAAATAAAAAGCGCACAATACAATCAGTACACCTATAAAAATGCAAAACTGAAAGGCGCCATCAATAAAGGTGTTTTTAAAACCGCTATGTTTATTAAAGACCCAAATTTAACTTTGGATTTGACAGGTAACGGAAATTTTAAAGACAAATACCCTGCTGTAAAAGTAAAAATGAATGTTGATGTGGCTGATTTAGAAAAATTGAACCTGCATGCTGGGCCATTAAAACTAAAAGGACAGTTGGATGCCGATTTTCCAGATGCCAATTTGGATTATTTAAACGGAAAAATTAATATTCACCACTTCCGCTTTGCGAATGCCACAGAAGAATTTGCATTGGATTCCATCAAAATTATTGCAGAAACAACTCCAGAAAAAAATTCAATTCAATTAAAATCCCAATTCCTTGACGCAAATGTAACTGGGAAATACAAACTGAATAGTATTGCAGATGCTTTGAGCAATTCGGTTGCGAAATATTACAATACAAACCCATCAGCTTTAAAGCCTAAAACACCGCCGCAACAATTTGTTTTTGACATTAATGCAAAAGACAATCCTTTATTGTTCAAACTAATCCCAGAATTAAAAACAATGGATCCTTTTGTAATTAAAGGCCGTTATAACTCTGCCAATGACACAATCGTAATTAATGGTAGCATACCTAAAATAATCTATGGGACAAACACCATTTCAAATGCCGTTTTTAAAGTTGACACTAAAGAAAATGCATTAGTTTACAGTATTGTTGTGAATGATATTCAGAACTCACAGTTTCAATTACCGTATGTAAACCTATCTGGAAAAGTAGCAAACAATACCGCTGATTATACCCTTCAGTTAAAGGATTTGAAAAACAAGGAACGTTATCTTATTGTAGGTAACATCAAAGCAAATGGCGTAAACAATGAAATAAAACTCAATGACAAACTAATTTTGAATTATGAAAACTGGAGCATGGATCCACGGAATTTAATTCGATTAGGCAAAAATGGTTTTTATGCAAACGCAGTGGCTTTAAGTAAAGAAGGGAATTCCATTACCTTACAATCGCAATCAAACGTTCCAAATGCTCCCCTAGCATTGGATTTTAAGGATTTTAAAATAGAAACAATTACTAATGTGGTTCAAAAAGGAGACATGGTTATTGGAGGAACATTGAACGGAAAAGCATTGATTAAGGATTTGAACAAAAGAGCTGTTTTTACTGCAGATATGGAAATTGCCAATTTCAGTTTCAAAAAAGATACGGTAGGGACAATTAAAATTAATGTAAACAATCAAATCGCAAATACCTATACCGCGGTGGTTGGAATCACTGGCCAAGGAAACCAAGTGAACCTAAACGGAAATTACAATAACACAAACGATAGTTTTGACATGGATTTAAACATGGAAAAGCTAAACCTAAAAAGTATTCAAGGCTTTACAATGGGAAATATTACCAGCGGAAAAGGATATTTTTCAGGGCAGTTTAAAATAAAAGGAACTTCAAAGGAACCAAAAGTTGCTGGCGATTTACAATTCAATGAAATTGCTTTTAAAATAACCCAACTCAACTCCTATTTTAAATCAATGAACGACAAAGTATCGGTTAATGAAACTGGTATTGCTTTCGATAGTTTTACTGTTAGTGACGAAGAAAACAATGTATTAGTTATCGACGGAAAAATGAACACTACAAACTTTATGGATTATGGTTTTAATTTCGACGTAAAATCAGATAACTTCAAAGCTGTAAATTCTAAAGAAAAAGATAACAAACTATTTTACGGTAAATTATATCTCGACAGTCGTTTAAAAGTACGTGGCGATATCTCGAAACCCATAGTCGAAGGCAAAATAAAAGTAAACAAAGATACTAAACTCTCTATCGTACTTCCACAGCAAGACCCTTCCTTGGTTGACCGTGAAGGTATAATTGAGTTTGTTGATCAAGACGACCCTACCACTTATAAAAATGTTTTTATCACTGAAATTGATAGTATCAGAAAAACACAGTTCAAAGGCGTTGAGGCTTTGGTCAATATTGAAATCGACAAGGAAGCCGAGCTGAACCTTATTATTGACAAAGGAAACGGGGACTATCTTAAATTAAAAGGGGAAGCGAGATTAACTGGCGGAATAGATCCATCGGGAAAAACTACGCTTACAGGAAGATATGAATTTACTGAAGGAACTTATGAAATGACTTTTAATGTTATTAAAAGAAAATTTGACATTAAGGAAGGTAGTTATATTTTATGGACCGGAGAACCTACAACAGCAGATATAAACATTACAGCAGTTTATAAAACCGATGCTGCGCCTATTGAATTAGTAGGTGACCAATTGGGCGATATTACGGATGAAGTTAGAAACACCTACAAACAAAGGATTCCTTTTGAAACCAATTTGATGATGAAAGGTGATTTGATGAAACCTGAAATCAGTTTTGACATTGTCTTGCCAGAAGGAAACAACTCAGTTGCCACCGAAATCATAAATACAACGCAAACCAAATTGGCACAATTGAGACAAGAACCATCCGAATTAAACAAACAGGTTTTTGCCTTATTGCTTCTCAACAGGTTCATTGGCCAAAATCCTTTTGCTAGTCAGTCTGGAGGAGCTTCGGCAGAATCATTGGCACGCCAAAGTGCCAGTAAAATCCTTTCTCAACAGCTTACTAATATTGCTGGGGATTTGATTAAAGGAATCGAACTTGATTTTGATTTAGAATCTACCGAAGACTATACTACCGGGGAACTGCAAAACAAAACCGATTTGAATGTAGGCTTATCAAAACAATTGCTGGATGACCGTTTAAAAGTCACTATTGGAAGTACTTTTGGATTGGAAGGTCAAGCGCAAACAAACCAAGAAACCAATACCATTGCCGGTGACGTTTCTGCAGAATATAAATTAACGAAAGACGGAAGATATAAAGTTAGGGCTTATCGCAAAAATCAATACCAAGTGGCCTTGCAGGGACAAGTAGTTGAAACAGGGGTTGCCTTTGTTATCACAATGAATTATAACAAATTCAAGGAATTGTTTAAAAAATCTAAAGAAAAAAAATCCAGACTAAAAGCCCAAGCATTGAAAAAGAAAGAAAAAAAGACCAATCCAAAAAAGAAATAAAATGAAAATCAAACCTTTATATTATTTGGTATTTATACTTTTTTTGGTTTCCTCTTGCAGTAATACCAAGTACTTGCCGGAGGGAGAGTTACTATACTTTAGCGGGAAAGTAAAAGTAGATGGGAAGGATATCACACGTAAAGAAAAGAAAAACCTCCGTAGACAACTTACCATAATGCTGCGCCCAAAACCTAATAAAACAATATTGGGACTTCGTCCAAGGCTTTATATTTACAACATCGCAGGTGAACCAAAAAAGGACAAAGGCTTTCGTCACTGGCTCAGAACCAAAGTAGGTGAAGCACCCGTTTTGTTCAGCCAGGTCGATATGGATTTCAATAAAAAAGTATTGCAGAACTACGCTGAAAACAAAGGGTACTTTAATGCAAGGACATCTGCGGATTCCAGTCGCAGGGGAAAAAAAGCAAAAGCCGAATATCTTGTAAAACCAGGAAAACGATTCATGATAAAAAGCGTTATTTTTCCTGCAGACACCAATGCGTTATATACTGCAATTGCAACAACAAAAAACAAAACCTTGTTGAAATCAGGCGAAGGTTACGACCTTGATAAAATTAAAATAGAAAGGGAACGCATTGATGCTATGCTAAAAGAAAAAGGCTACTACTTCTTTAACCCAGATTACTTAAAAATCCAAGTGGACAGTACCGTAGGAAAAAAACAAGTGGATTTAATCGTAAAAGTAAAAGGGGACACACCGGCAAACGCAAAAAATGTTTACCGAATAAATGACATTATTGTATATCCTAATTATTCATTGGGCAGAAGAAAAGCGTTTAAAACAGCTGACACGATTACAAAACACAATGACATTACTATAATTGACCCAAAAAACACTTTTGACCCGAGGATTTTTGACCGTACATTATATTTTAAGAAAAACGATTTGTACCAACGGGTCAACCACAACTTATCCTTAAACAGATTAGTTAATCTTGGGACATTTAAATTTGTAAAAAACCAGTTTAAAGTCTGCGATACGACAGGTCATTTTTTGGATGCTTATTATTACCTGACACCGCTTACTAAAAAATCGATTCGTGTAGAAGTACTTGCAAAAACTAATTCAGCCAATTACTCTGGAACCGAATTGAATGTAAACTGGAGTAATCGAAACACTTTTAAAGGTGCGGAATTATTATCAATAAGCGCCTATGGAGGACTCGAGGTTCAGGTTTCAGGGCAAAACAAAGGATTTAATGTTTATCGAGTGGGGTCTGAAGCCAGTTTGCTTTGGCCAAGATTAATTTCGCCTTTTAAACTTAAGCCATCAAGCGGTTTTATCCCAAAAACAAAAGCCTTGTTAGGTTATGAATACCAATTTAGATCCAAACTATACACATTAAAAACCCTCAAAGCTTCATACGGGTATTTATGGAAAGAAAACCTCCGCAAGGAACACCAACTGAATGTATCTGAAATTATTTTTGTAAGTCCAAACGATGTTTCTGATTTATACAAACAACAAATTAACGACAACCCTTCTTTACAAAAAGTAATTGACAAGCAGTTGATTATAGGTTCTACTTACACCTACACTTATACAAACACGATGCTTACTGCAAAAAAAAACACGCTGTATTTTAAAGGCGGACTTGACTTTGCTGGAAACGTTTTAGGATTGGTTACCGGTGCCAATGTAAAAAAAGGAGATACAATAAGTGTATTCAAAGTACCTTTCAGTCAATACCTGAAATCGGAATTTGAGCTACGGCATTATTTTAAAATCAACCGAAACACACAATTGGCAAGCAGGGCGATTGTTGGTGCGGGATATTCTTATGGAAATTCATCGGAAATGCCTTTTATAAAACAGTTTTTCATTGGTGGAACCAATAGTATTAGGGCATTTAGGGCCCGTTCAATAGGTCCAGGGACTTATAACGGAGAAGCAGAAACCAATTCGTTTTTACCCGATCAGTCAGGGGATATAAAATTCGAACTCAATACTGAACTAAGGGCAAAACTATTTAGTGTTGTTCATGGTGCACTTTTTATTGACTCAGGAAATATCTGGCTTTTGAATCAAAACCCAGAAAAACCAGGTTCCCAATTTTCTGCTCGTTTTCTTAATGAACTGGCTGTAGGAACAGGAGCTGGATTGCGATTTGATTTTAATTTCTTAATCCTTAGAACAGACCTCGCCTTCCCTATCAGAAAACCTTATTTACCAGAAGGGGAACGATGGGTATTGGATCAAGTCAGTTTTGGGGATAGAACCTGGCGAAGAGAAAATTTAGTGTTTAACTTAGCTATTGGATATCCTTTTTAGGGAGGGGTATTGGGTGTTAGGTGTTGGGTGTTAGGTGTTGGGTTTCTTTATTTACCGGTCACTGAGCTTGTCGAAGTGTGGTAACTGAGCTTGTCGAAGCGTGGTAACTGAGCTTGCAATAGTGTAATCACTGAGCTACCAAAGTGTAATCACTGAATTCCGAAGTGTGGTCACTGAGCTTGCCTAAGTGTTATGCCTTTATACAACTTTTCCTTTTAATTGTGTAATACAAATTTTCTTTTAAAGTTTCACTTTTGTAAGGAGTTATAACTTTAAATCCATTACCATGAAAAAAATATTTATAAATTCAATGCTATGTTTGTTCATTTTAATTGGCTTTAACGCCTGCGTCAGTAAAAACGACCCTGTAAAAAAAGCCAACGAGAAAAACGAGATGAAAGCTGATAAAGGAATCGTTGTTGATAAGGTTGCAGATTTCTTAGTAAAATCGGCAGATGCAAGAATGATGGATGCACAAGAAGGAAAATTAGCAGTAGAAAAAGGCACCACTGCAGAAATTCGTGAATACGGTAAATTAATGGTTGCCGACCAAGCAATGCTATTGGCAGAAATCCAAAAACTGGCGGCTAACCGATCTATTACGCTTCCCACAATAATTAGTGAGCCTAAACAAAATGGCAGGGAAAAATTATTGGAAAAACAAGGAAAGGATTTTGACAAAAAATTCATAAAGATGATTACTATTGATCATAAACGCGACGTGAAGCTTTTCAAACAGGCAACAAAATTTAATGACCCAGGTGTAAGTTCATTTGCGAAAAAATACCTTCCTCTAATTCAATCCCATTTAGACCAATCAAAAGCAATAAAAAAAAGGCTGTAAAGCAACCTAAATCCAAAAACCTATGAAAACGGAAGCCGAAGAAGATTTTAAAACCAAAAAGTACAAGAAATCCTCTGGGATGGAAAAAATGTCAAGTATCGTGACTAAAGCTTCTGGAAGCAGTACTGCATTTATAGTTGCCTTATTAACAATTATCGTTTGGGTAATTACTGGTCCTATATTCGGCTATTCCGATACTTGGCAATTAGTAATCAATACAGGGACCACGATTGTAACTTTTTTAATGGTATTTCTTATTCAGCGAAGCCAAAACAAAGATTCTATCGCTTTGCACTTGAAACTAAATGAATTAATAGTTGCATTGAAACCAGCCAGTAACAGACTCGTTTCAATTGAAGAAATAAGTGAAACCGATTTGAAAGTACTTCAAAAGTTTTATACCCATTTAGCAGCATTGGCAGAAGAAGAGATATCCATTAACGATTCGCACTCTTTGGACAAAGCAAATGACAATCATAGAAAGAAAACTACAGCAAAGACTGCTAAAGCGATTAAAAAACCATTGGCAACAAAAACCAAGAAACCGAAAACAAGTTAAATTTAATTTGATTTAAAATGAGACCAATTTGGACAGGTTCGATAAGTTTTGGCTTAATCAATATTGCGGTAAAATTATACTCGGCAATAGAAGACAGCGGTCTTGATATGGATATGCTGGACAGTAAGGACCATGCTAATATCAAATTCAAACGCGTCAATGAAAATACTGGAAAAGAAGTACAATTTGAAGATATTGTAAAAGGTTACCGAATTGATGATAAATATGTTATTTTGGAAAAAGAAGATTTTGAAGCCGCCGATGCCGAAAAAACCAAAACCATAGAAATCATCAATTTTGTGGAGCAAAAGGAAATCGACAGTATTTACTTTGAACAACCTTATTATTTAGAACCAGACAAAGGTGCAATAAAAGCCTATGCGCTGCTTCGTGACGTTTTAAAAAAATCCAAAAAAGTTGGCGTTACCATATTTGTAATGCGCAACAAAGAATCCTTAGCCATTTTGAAACCTTATGAAAATGTAATTGTTTTGAACCGAATCCGTTTTTCACAAGAAATACGGGGTACATCAGAATTAAAGTTGCCACCGGTTTCTAAAATAAGTTCAAAAGAAGTAGATATGGCAAACAAACTCGTTGAACAATTAACCGAGAAATTTGACATAACGGGTTTCAAAGATGAATATACCGATAAGTTGATGAAAATAATCAAAGACAAGGCAAAAGGAAAAAAACAAACAGCTCCTAAACTCAAAGTAGTTCATAAACAAAGTGATGACCTAATGAGCATGCTAAAGGCAAGTTTGGAAAGCAAGAAAAAGTCTTCTTAAAAATCAGGGTTTTCCGTTATCTTTTTAATCATTTTCTCTACATCGGCGCCTTTGCCTAAAACTGGTTTCCATATATCCCCCTTTTTTTCCAGACGTTTCAATATGTTTTTTATAGTGAATTGAGAAGGAGACTGTTTTTCATTTACCTCGCTCCATTCTAAAGGTGTGGAAACTGTTGCACCTGGTTTAGGTCTAACCGAATAAACTGAAGCCAATGTCTGCCCTGCCCTATTTTGCAGAAAATCAACATATAGTTTTCCGTTTCTTTTACTAATAGTTCGCTCAACAGTAGTGGTGTCTGGTAATCTTTTTACCACTTGGTTTGCTAATAATTCGGCTAAAATCTTAACGGTGTCATATTCATACTTTGCTCCAAGCGGTATATAGATATGCAATCCGCTAGCACCCGAAGTTTTGCAAAAACAATCGGTTTCCAGTTCATCCATTATTTGTTTTACCACTAAGGCTGTTCGTACTACTTCTTTAAAATCGTCTTTTGCAGGATCTAAATCCATCACAATCCAATCTGGTTTTTCGATGCTTTTTATAGTTGAATTCCATGGGTTTATTTCGATACAACCCAAGTTTGCCATATATAACAAAGTGGCTTTGTCGTTGCATATCAAATAATCAATGTATTCTTTATTTGAATCAGAAAAAACTTTTTCGGTTTTTAGCCAATTGGGTGACTTGCCTAAATCAATGTCTTTTTGGTAAAAACTCGGTCCGTTAATTCCACCGGGAAAACGATTCAAAGACTGTGGCCTATCTTTTAAATACGGTAAAATAAACTCGGAAACGGCATTATAATAATCAACAACGTCGCCTTTTGTAATTCCATCGTCCGGGAAATAAATCTTATTTTGATTGGTTAAATGCAGGTTGATTTTTCCGATTTTTAAATCATAGTCATTTTCAGTAGTTGCTTTTTTCTCTTTTTTCTGAATTGTTGCCATTTCTTCTGAATTTAAATTCTTTGAAAACTGTACTTCATTGGGGTTTTTATCTATTCGCAAGCCTAAAAAAACCGGATGCCTCAAGTGGTCGTCGTCTGTCCATTCGGTAAATTTAATCTGCGCTATTACTTTTGGCTTTAGCCATTGTACCTTCTCCTTCGAAATCCTTTTTGAAATAGGTGGTTTGTCAATAAATAAAGGCTTGAATTTTAAATATAAATCCTTTAAGGTATTTTCACTAAAACCAGTTCCGCATTTTCCAATAAACTTTAAATCATCACCATCATATTGCCCCAATAAAATCGAACCAAAATAATTTCGTGCATTTTGAGGTTCAGTTATTCCAATAATCAAGGCTTCTTCTTGTTTGGATATTTTTATTTTTAACCAATCGTTGCTTCTTTTACCAATCTTATAAAGGCTTTCGCCATTTTTAGCCATAATGCCTTCCCAGTTTTGCTTTTTCGCTTCTTCAAATAATTGGCTTCCTTTTTCGACAATGTGTTCCGAATAAATGATATTATCAAAAGAGTGGTTTCCCATCAACATTTTGAGTAATTCTTTTCGTTCCAATAGTTTTAAGTTCGTTGTGTCGTTTCCGTCTAAATTCAATATATCGAAAACATAATATTTTAGCTTTCCTTGATGCGTTTTAATGTAATTCTGAAGCAATTGAAAATCGGATCGTCCCTTATCGTCTTCAACTACAACTTCGCCATCCAATATAACCGAATGGGGCATTGTTTTTAATTCATCGGCAATTGCCTGAAAATTTTTATTGAATGAGAGTTGATTTCTACTGAAAAGTTCCGTGTTGTTTTCATTAACAACAGCAACTGTTCTATATCCGTCGTATTTTGATTCGAAAATCCAGTTTTTGTCATCGATGACTTTATCGCTTGTATTGGCAAGCATTGGTTTTACAAATTCAAGTTTTATAGCTTTTTTTGTGGTGTTAAGGCTTTTTTTTTACTTGAGGTATCTTTGTCCTTATTGTTTTTTTTCTCTAGGGCTTCTAATGTATATTTAGAAATAACCGATTTGTTTTTTAAAAGAATATCCTTTTCAGAAACATATTTGTCGGTTTTTTTTATCAACAGCCACGCATTTTCCTGTTTTCCTTTTAGTTTGACCAATGAAAACTCCCCTTTGAGTTTCTTCCCTTTAAGTACAAAACTTAGTCGTCCTTTTTCTAAATCGGCTTTTAGTTTTTTTTCGGGGTTTTCCTTAAATTCCTTATCATCGGTGGTATAGGTTCCGTTATCCCAAACAATTACATTTCCGGCGCCATAATTACCTTCAGGGATGTTTCCTTCAAAATCCTTGTAATCATAAGGATGGTCTTCCACCATCATTGCCAATCTTTTGTCTTCAGGATTCATGGAAGGTCCTTTTGGTACCGCCCAACTTTTTAAAACCCCATCCAATTCCAATCTAAAATCATAATGCAAATGGGAAGCAGCATGCTTTTGGACTACAAATATTAATTTATCGTCGGAGTTGTCAATTTTACCTTCTGGTTCAGAGGTTTCATTGAATTTACGTTTCTGATTGTACTTTTCGAGTGACATAATACTCAGTTTTAGGTTGGTTGCGAAAATTCTAACAAGCGAAAATCCAATATTAGACTTGGATGTTTGAAGATCGATGCAATCCTATGCTTCTTCAATGGCATCCAATGTATCTTCAATGACATCCGATGTGTCTTCAATGGAGTCCGATGCTTCTTCAATGGCATCCGATGTATCTTCAATGGAGTCCGATGTGTCTGCAATGGAATCCGATGTGTCTTCAATGGAGTCCGATGACTCTTCAACGGCAACCACTATTTTAAAATCCTTGAAAACATTACTATTCAAATTTAATATTCATAATAATCAATGGATTATACTATAAAATTGCTTTTTTATATAATTTCTGCTTTTGATTAATTTCATAAATATATTCTTGAATTTTATAAAAAAACATACTGTCCTTTTTTAGAAATTTGAATAAACATACATCTCATGCCTGAAGGTCCAAGCATCGTAATCCTTAAAGAAGCTGTTGAACAATTCATTGGCGAAAAAATCATTGCCGTTTCTGGAAACAGTAAAATTGACCAGAATCGGTTATTGAACAAAGAAATCGAATCCTTTAAAAGCTGGGGAAAACATTTCTTGATTTGCTTTGATGACTTTTCATTGAGAATACACTTTCTTTTATTTGGAACCTATAGAATCAATGAAAAAAAAGAATCGCCGGCACGCTTAAGCCTAGTTTTTAAAAATGGGGAACTGAATTTCTACACCTGCTCTATAAAGTATTTAGAAGGTAACATTAACGATTATTACGACTGGACTGCCGATGTTATGAATGATTCTTGGAACCCAAAACAAGCAAGAGAAAAACTAAAAAAAATTCCCGACAAACAAATTTGCGATGTCTTATTGGAACAGGACATATTTTCGGGTGTAGGCAATATTATTAAGAATGAAATATTGTATCGGACTTTTATCCACCCCGAATCAAAGGTCAGCAAGATTCCCGTTCGAAAACTGAACGAGTTAATCAAGCAAACCCGTATTTATAGTTTTGAATTCTTGGAATGGAAAAAGAATTTTGAATTAAAAAAGCATTGGCTTGCCCATACAAAAACGCATTGCTTACGCTGTGATTTCAAGATTGTCAAAAAAAGTACAGGCGTAAAAAAACGACGTAGTTTCATTTGTGAGAACTGCCAAATATTATATCTATGAAAAATGCAAATATCCATATTGGTTGTTCTGCTTTTTATAACAAAGAATGGAAAACGGTTTTTTATCCAGACGAATTGCCAACTAAGGACTGGTTTGGATTTTATACGCAACAATTCGAAACCTTTGAAATCAATGCAACTTTTTATAGATTCCCTACAGTAAGGGTCATGGAAAACTGGTATAAAAAAACTCCAGAAAATTATTTACTATCAGTTAAAGCACCTAAACAGATTACCCATATTTTACGTTTTAAAAACGTTGAGGAAATAATTAATAAATTTTACAGCAATTGTAAAAACGGACTAAAAGAAAAACTTAAATGTGTTTTATTTCAACTACCTCCAAGTTTTAAATATTCACCTGAAAACCTCAGTCTTGTAATTAAATCTTTAAATCCCGAATTTAAAAACGTAGTGGAATTTCGTCATGAAAGTTGGTGGAATGAGGAAGTTTACCTTAAATTTTCAGAAAGCAACATTGCTTTTTGCAGCGTAAGCTATCCTTCTTTACCTGAAGAAATAATTGATACTGCCACTACCCTTTTTATCCGTTTGCACGGAAATAAAAAACTATTCTATTCCAATTATAATAAATCCTACCTCGAAGAATTATATAAAAAATTAAAGCAAGTTCCTTATTCAAAAGAAGTGTATATTTATTTTAACAATACCGCAAGTGCATCTGGTGTAATGAATGCACTACTACTCCAGGAAATAATAAACAACGGAGATTGAAAATACACGTTTCAGGGCATTATTTGGTTTTTTGAACGATTGTGAAATGTAGTGTATATTGGGTTTAAAAGGGTTTTGCTCTTTTAAGGGTTTATAAGAAAAAAAACTTACATTAGCTAAACTGAACATAAGCCATCGAAAAAATCGTAAACATAAATTTAATGAATTCCCCTATTTTAACTACCGAGAGACTGACTCTTAGACAATTATCAACTGATGATCATCAAAATATTTTTTTACTGCGTTCTGATGCAGAAATAAACAAATATCTTGGACGCCAACCAAGTAAAACTATTGAAGATGCGATAAGTTTTGTCAGCATGATTAATGAAAACATTCCAAAAGGAAACTCCATTTATTGGGTTATTACACTGACGGCTACAAAAACATTTGTTGGGACAATTTGTCTTTTTGATTTTTCAAAGGAAAACAGTAGCTGCGAAATTGGATATGAGCTTATGACAAAATTTCAAGGTCAAGGAATAATGAAAGAAGCTTTAACGAGCGTTATTGATTATGCTTTTCGGATTTTGAAATTCAAAAAAATTATAGCATATACGCATAGCGAAAATCAAAATTCAACTAAATTATTGAACAAACTCAACTTTATTGAATCATTTGCAACCGATAAAGAAAATACGTTTACTGTCTTCACTTTGATTGACAAAGATTGATTGATGTAAGTACATTCAATTAAAAATTACTATTTTGAAAACACAAAAAAGCCGAACTCCATAAAGGGTTCGGCTCTTTTAAGATTAAAAAAAAATCTACCAAATCACTACACGAAGTGCATCGTCTTGGTGCATTTTATCCCCTTTTTTTATACCAAAAGCTTTATAAAACTCGGGCATGTTGCTCAAAGGTCCGTTGATTCTGAATTGAGCAGGAGCATGAACATCCGTCATAATTTGATTAGCCAATGCATCGTCTTTGATGTTTACCATCCAAGCATAGCCATAAGCTAAGAAATAGCGTTGGTCTGGACTCAAACCGCTAATTTTTTCATTGTCTTTAAACTGAGCTGTTTTTTTGAATGCTTCATAACCCATAACCACACCACCTAAATCGGCGATATTTTCACCTTGGGTAGCATCACCATTAATATGTTTGTCTCCCAGAATAGTGTATTTATTGAACTGGTCTACAATCAATTTTGTTTTCGCTTTGAATTTCACTAAATCTTCCGATGTCCACCAATTGTTCAAGTTTCCGTTTTCGTCATATTGGCTTCCTTGATCGTCAAAACCATGGGTTATTTCGTGTCCAAAAGTAGAACCACCTATGATTCCGTATAAAATTGCATCATCAGGCATACGCCCTTCAAATCCAGGAACAATAATATTACAGGCTGGAACCACAATTTCGTTATTACTTGGATTATAATACGCATTGTAGGTTTGTGGTTGCATGCTCCATTCTGTTCTGTCAACAGGTTTCCCAAATTTAGAAACCATATAGTTATAGCCCCAGATATTTGCCTGCATCACATTCGAACAATATGATTTTCTGTCAATAGTCAATTTACTCATATCTTTCCATTTGTCAGGATATCCTACTTTCATTACAATTTTACTTAGTTTTTGCAATGCTTTTTTCTTAGTAGGTTCGCTCATCCAATCCAATTTTTTAATATGTGAAGCATAGACATCGCGGATATTGTTACCTATTTCCAATAATTTTTCTTTAGAGCCTTTTGGTAAATATTCAGCAACATAAACCTGTCCTATTAATTCTCCTAAAGAACCGTCAGTTTGTTCCACTACTCTTTTCCATCTTGGTTTTTGAGTAGTAACTCCGTTCATTATAGTTGAATAAAACTTGAAGTTTTGTTTGTCAATCCTAGTATCTAAATAAGCAGCGTAGGAATTTACCAAATCCCATTTTAAATAGGTTTTCCATTCATCGATACTGTACCCTTTTACAAGCGCGTTTAAAGATTTATAAAATTCTGGTTGCCCAACAATCACTGTATCTGCTTTAGTCACTCCTAGTTCGGGCAAAACTGCTGTCCAAGAAATATTTGGAGTTGATTTATTAAAATCTGCAACACTCATTTTATTATAATTCTTCACTGGATCACGAAGGGCTTCCAATTTTCTTGAGGCTCTTGCTAAATCAGTTTCCAATCTCATGATCGTTTGCGAGCTTTCCTTAGCCATTTCGCCATCTTGTCCAATCAATTGCATCATTGACTGCAAATGGTTTCTATATTCTTTACGAATGTTTGCTGTTCTGGCATCAGTATTAAAATAATAATCCCTGTCACCTAGTCCCAAACCACCTTGACCAAAAAACAAAGCATATTTTGTACTGATTTTATCGTCTTGGCCCAAATAAAATGTAAAGGCCGGGCTTGCGCCAACAGTGTGCAAATGCGCAATTGTTGTCATTAAAGTAGGAACATCCTTGATATTGTCAATGTTCTTCATTTCTGCATTCAATGGCGTCAGACCTGCTTTTTCAATTGCCAAAGTATCTAAACCTGAAGCATAAAAATCTCCAATTTTTTGTTTGTTGCTCCCTTTTGAAGCAGCTTTATCGGAAGCAGCGCTTTCACAGATATTCTTAATCTGGTTATTGATTGTATCACCAATCGTCCTGAAAATCCCATTGCTTCTTTCAGAGTTAGGAATTGGGTGTTGTTTGAACCAGCCTCCATTGGCATACATAAAAAAATTATCCGCTGGATTTACCAATGTATCTCTATTGGTTACTAGCGGATCTGGTAAATTGTCTTCTTTTTTGCTGCAACTTAGCAGACAAATACTCACAGTGGCGAGTATAAATAAGTTTTTTGGCGTCATTTAGGATTTTTTAGTTATGGAGTATTAGTATTGATTTTTTTTAATTGTTACCAAATTTATATGTTTTAAGTGTTAAATTTTTTGTCAAATACTAAAAATTTTGAATTATTATTTATCGAGAAAAAAAATGTTAAAAAAATTACAATAATATTAAGAACAAACCGTTCAATAATAGCTAAATTGCTTCGCATTATTAGAATTCTAAAAAAACTTATTTAAACATGGACACTATAAAAATCCTTTGGGTCGACGACGAAATAGATTTATTAAAACCACATATTTTATTTTTGGAAAAGAAAAACTACAGCGTCACTAGTTGCAATAACGGCCGTGATGCTTTGGATATTTTTGAAGAAGGAAATTTTGACATCGTCTTTTTAGATGAAAACATGCCGGGAATGAGTGGCTTGGAAACTTTATCTGAAATGAAAGAAAAAAAATCCTCCACTCCTATGATCATGATTACAAAGAGTGAAGAAGAATATATCATGGAAGAGGCAATTGGTTCTAAAATTGCCGATTATTTGATTAAACCGGTGAATCCAAACCAGATTTTATTGAGTCTGAAAAAAAACCTGGACCATTCGAGATTAATCTCAGAAAAAACTGCTTTGGACTACCAGAAAGAATTCCGTAAAATATCAATGGAGTTAGCTCAGGTTCGCACTTATGAAGACTGGGTAGAATTGTACAAAAAATTGCTTTTTTGGGAATTGGAACTAGAGAACATCAATGATCAAAGCATGTTTGAAATATTGGAATCCCAAAAAGTGGAAGCCAATTCGCAATTCGGTAAATTTATTGAAAGAAATTATGAGGACTGGTTTGCACCAAAAGCAGAAAGACCAATACAGTCACACACTTTGTTCAGGGAATTAGTAGTTCCAGAAATAACAAAAAAAGACAAACCAGTACTGTTTGTAGTAATTGACAATTTGCGTTACGATCAATGGAAAGTTTTTGAAAGTGTAGTAAACAATCACTATAAGCTAGAAAAAGAAGTTCCGTATTATGCCATTTTACCAACAGCTACCCAATATGCCAGAAATGCTATTTTTTCTGGTCTGACACCTTTGGAAATGGAAAAACAACATCCTCAATATTGGAAAAATGATGTTGAAGAAGGAGGTAAAAACTTATACGAAGCCGAGTTCTTAACAGCGCATTTAAAGCGATTGGGATTAAATATCAAACAAGATTATTTTAAAATTACCAATTTAGCTGGAGGTAAAAAACTAGTTGAAAACTTCAAAACTCTTAAAAACAATGATTTAGTAACAGTTGTGTATAATTTTGTAGATATGCTTTCCCATGCTAAAACCGAAATGGATGTAGTAAAAGAATTAGCATCAGATGATAAAGCATACCGTTCATTGACATTGAGCTGGTTCAAGAATTCACCTCTTTTAGAAATTATTCAACAAGCGCAGCAAATGGGTTTTAAATTAATCTTAACTACTGACCATGGAACCATCAACGTGAAAAATCCATCAAAAGTAATAGGCGATAAAAATACCAGTCTAAATTTAAGATATAAAACAGGTAAAAGTCTTTCTTATGAAGACAAGGATGTATATGCCGTTCGTGACCCAAAGAAAATTGGCCTGCCTTCAATAAATATGAGCAGTTCTTATATATTTGCAAAAAATGATTTCTTTTTGGCTTACGTCAACAACTATAATCATTATGTAAGTTATTATAGAAATACATATCAACATGGTGGAATTTCATTGGAAGAAATGATTGTTCCTTTTTTGATTTTTAATCCTAAATAAAATGGAAATTGTTTTTTCTTTAGAGGAAATAAAAGAAGTTGCTCAAAAAATAATTGACAAAACCCCATCAAAAATTATTTTATTTAATGGTAATATGGGTGTAGGTAAAACAACTTTAATCAAAGAAATGGCAAAACTATTAGGAGTGCAAGGCGCTACTTCAAGTCCAACTTTTTCTTTAGTTAACGAATACCAAGCATTTGAAAACCAATTAGTTTATCATTTTGATTTTTATAGATTAAAACAAGAAAACGAAGCCTTGGACATGGGTGTTGAAGAATACCTTTGTTCTGGACATTGGTGTTTTATTGAATGGCCTGAAAAAATTCCAAATTTGATTCCAGAACATCATTCCATCATTACCATTACAATCCTAAACAATCAAAAAAGACAATTAATCATGAATTAGTTGTCTTTTGTTTTGTTACTTACCTTCTTTTTTTCATAACTTAGACAATAATTTATAGCTGATTTTATGGCAATCACACCATTTACAAAACAACAACTCATTCCTCAAGAAGAAAAACTCGAAATTGCCTTACATAAAAGCGAGCTTTTTATTGGTATTCCAAAAGAAACAAGTTATCAGGAACGTAGGATTTGCTTAACTCCAGACGCGGTAAATTCATTAGTATCTCATGGACATAGAGTAATGATTGAATCTGGTGCGGGTTTAAGTTCAAGTTATTGTGACAAAGAATATAGTGACGCGGGCGCAGAAGTAACTTCTGACACAAAAAAAGTAATGGGTTGTCCTATCATACTAAAAGTAGAACCCCCTACAATGACCGAAATAGAAATGCTCACCCCAGAAGCCATCATTATTTCGGCAGTTCAGTTAAAGACTAGACGTAAGGAACATTTTGAAGCACTTACAAAAAAGAAAGTAACAGCATTAGCATTTGAATATATTAAAGATGAAGACGGTTCTTATCCTGCTGTGAAATCCCTAAGTGAAATTGCAGGAACGGCTTCCGTGCTTATTGCTGCAGAATTAATGATTAATAATCAATTTGGAAAAGGACTTCTTTTTGGTAATATTACGGGCGTCCCTCCTTCTGAAGTAGTAATAATTGGCGCAGGTACAGTCGGTGAATTTGCTGCAAAAACAGCTTTAGGCTTAGGCGCAAATGTTAAAGTATTTGACAATTCAATTACAAAATTAAGACGTTTGCAAAACTGCCTTAACCAACGTATTTTCACATCAACAATACAACCAAAAGGAATTTTAAAAGCATTGAGAAGATGCGATGTTGCTATCGGTGCCATGCGTGGAAAAGACAGATGCCCTGTTGTAGTTTCAGAAACTATGGTAGAACATATGAAAAGAGGCTCCATAATCGTTGATGTTAGTATCGATACCGGTGGGTGTTTTGAAACTTCAGAGATTACCACTCATGAAAAACCAACTTTTATCAAACATAACGTAATTCATTATTGCGTTCCTAATATTCCTTCCCGTTATTCAAAAACGGCATCACTTTCAATTAGCAATATCATCACTCCCTATTTAATACAAATTGCGGATGATGGCGGAATCGAACGCGCTATTCGCTGTAATAAAGGTTTGAAGAACGGGGTGTATTTATACCACGGTATCTTAACCAATAAAGCAATTGGAGAATGGTTTGACTTACCGGATAGTGATATTAATTTAATTGTATTTTAGAAGTAACTTTACGTTATATTTGCAAAAATATTTATAATGAAATTTTATCAGCGTTTCGCATACTATTTAGTGGGTTTTATAATCGGAATATTCTTTGTTTCAATGGTTTGGAGCGGGAAAGACACGAGATGTAATTATTTTCCAAACGCCCGTGTTTTAAATGACCTTAGAAGCAAGCCTTTCAACTATTCAGAAATTGCTTCAAAAAAAATATCCGAAAAATGGGTTGACACTATAGACATAAAAAACACCTTAACTTATGGCGATGTAGATTTTGACAAAAGCAACATCCCTTTAGAAAATGGCAAATTATATGTTATTGAAGGCAAAACAACTAAAAACCAACCGATTATACTTAATGTAATAAACTACACCAATAAAGTAGTTTTGAAAGACATCATAAAGCAATAAAAAAAATTAAAAAGTTTGAAATATATAAATACTAAATGTATATTTGCTGAAGATTAGGGCGATTAGCTCAGCTGGTTCAGAGCACCTCGTTTACACCGAGGGGGTCGGGGGTTCGAACCCCTCATCGCCCACAAAAAAACTCCTTGAGAAATTAAGGAGTTTTTTTTTTATAATTACCCTTATATTCTTAATGAAAGCAAGAAAAATTTACATCTTTAATCTTTTGTGTCTTAATTACAGCTAAAATATACCTCTATGTTTATTAATAAAGAATCAAGATGATATTCATATATATTATATATAATCATAAACATTCCTTTTGTCATAAAGACTAAAAAATAAGCACAAAAAAACTCCTTAATTTCTTAAGGAGTTTTTAATATAAAAACTAAGTTTAGTTTTTGATGATCTTTTTAACAGCAGTTCCTTTGTCAGAAGTAATTTTCATTAAATACATTCCTGTAGACAAATCCGAAACATTTATTTGAATGTTTGAAGCATCTGTATATGATTGTTGTTTAACCACTCTACCGTTTAAATCAGTTACAGCAATTGCTGTTACATTAATGTTTTCTGAATTAGAAACTTTAATTACATTGTTAGCAGGATTTGGAGATACTGAAAATTTAGAAGATATAAAGTCTTTAGTCCCTAATAATGCTTCGCTAACTGTGAAAGCATCAATAATTAAAGCATGTGTTCCTGTAGCATTAGGGCCCGTTTTATTCCAAAAACTAAAATAATAAACACCATCCACTGGTGTATTGTATGTAAAAGTTTTTTGAAGAAACTCCCCAGCCAAATTACTTATTTTAATTTCACTTGAGATTGTAGTGGTTTGAGAAGCAGCGTTTTGAGCATTACCAACTGTTAAGTCATAATCAGCAAGAGTAGTTGAACCCCCTGCTTGATAATTTTGAACATAGTAATCAATTGTTGCCTGGTATCCAGCTTTTAAATTAATTCCTCTAGAAAACAATCTTGCGTCTGCTGTATTTGTAATATCGCTTAAAGAAACTGCAGTGTGATCATCTCCATCTTGAGACAATCCTGCTGATACATTTACATACCATCCAGCATTAGTTGCTGTACGTATTGGATTTGCCGACCACCCAATTTCAGGTAATGTAGCTTGTTCAAAACCTGTCATGTAAGTAGGGTCTGCCGGGTCAAAACTGGTTAAAAAAGTATAAGGACCATTATAAGCACTTAAAGCTCCACCGCCACAATCGGCTCTTACATAAAAATCATATGCAGTTCCTGATGACAGAAGAGTTATTGTATAAGGATTAGCTGTAACACCTGTAACAAGTGTACCTGTACCTTGAACAAACCCACTAGGTCCGTATTCAATATCAAATGTAGTTGCAGTACTGGTCCAGCTCAAATCAGCACTATTGGTAGTTGTTACAGCATTTAAACCTTGAGGCCTAACACACGCCACAGCAACGCCTAAACGTGTTTCAGGTCTAAAAGCCGAAGCGGCAACAGTAGCTGGAACAGTTGCTCCAAAAGCACCCTTTAAACCTCCAGCTAAACTACTATTACATAACGCAGTATTTGGACTTGATGCAAGTGGGCCAGCAGCATTTTGATAATCGAATGCTACATATAAAGCACCACCTGTATAAGTAAATGAAGTACCCCCATTAAATAAATGGTCGTAAGTACCTACAGCGGCAGGGATTGTTAAAGGGTCTGTACTAACTGTCGTCATTGTACTAATTGCAGTAGCCCATGTAGTACTCTTGGTATTAGTAGCATCTACAGTGTTTTCTAAATAAACTGTAAAGTTACCTGTAGTAGGTATATCTTGAGCAACACTTAAATTGAATCCAATAGAAGTAACAACAGAACCACTAGCGTAGCCTGCAGCTGACATTTCAGCAGCAGTAATTAACCAAACTGCTCTATTGTAATTAGCATCTCCTTTTGGAGCTCTTCCATTTTGCGATGTTCCACCATTATTAGGCAGTACTGTAACAAAATCTGTTTGTGCCTGTATATCATAACTGAACGCAGTCAGCAAGAACAAAACTAAAAGTGTAAATTTTTTCATTATTTCTTAATTTTAATTATTTATAACAAATATATTAATTTTTTTTTAAATTTTAAATCGGTTTTTAAATTAATACCACTCATTGAGAATGATAACACTAAAAATAATATCTTAAATACTATAATTTAAAGTACTATAAAATAAAAAAAGCTTATTGAAACAAATTTCAATAAGCTTTTATAAATATTTATACTTTTATATATCAAATAGGGAGATATTCCATATTGGAAATATTAGTTTTTAATGATTTTTTTAGTAGCAACTCCTTTATCAGAAGTTATTTTCATTAAATACATTCCTGTAGATAAATCTGAAACATTTACTTGAATGTTTGATGCATCATTGAAAGATTGTTGTTTAACCACTCTACCGTTTAAATCACTTACAGCAATTGCTGTAACATTTATGTTTTCTGTATTTGTAATTTTAATCACATTATTTGCAGGGTTTGGAGAAACAGCAAATTTACTTTCAGGTAGAGTATTTTGTTTTGTACTTAATAAGTCCTCTGTTGGTGTAGCTCTATATTGAATATTATCATAAACAAATTTATCTGCTACAGCATTTCCAGCAGCAGCATGAGCTGTTAATTCAGCAAATCCTAAATCAATGTTTTTAGTAACAATGTAAGCAGGCGTAGTTGCATCTCCAAAGTTTACCGTATCATCTATAAATGTATTTGCTAAAACTGTACCATCAGATTTTTTTGTAACTTTGAAGATAACTTTATCAACTGCATAATCAATACTAACACCAATAGTGTACCAAGTATTTTCTTCCAAAACAAGATCTGCTGCTACAGGATTAGCTGGATCTGTATTGTCAACTCCTAAACGAATAAAATTAATACTTCCTGCAGGAGTTGTTGTAAGGCGAATAATTCCGTTAAGAGTGTAATTAGAATAAGAGGCTTCTGCTGAAGTTTTATCGAAATAAAATCCACCATAAATACCACCTTTAGCGTTATCATAAATATATGATCTAGAATTAGCTTCGCTACCAGCAATTTTAGCACCTGTATACAAATCAGTAGTAAATTCTGTTATATGGTTAGCAGGGTTTCTAGTAGACCAAGCTGAAGAAAAATCTTGGTACAACCTTCTATTTCCAGTAGTTGCAGCAGAACTTGTTAACTGAAAAGCATTTCCATACCCTGGACCCATATCAATTATCTGAAAATCAGTATCAGGAGCCGCTGCCGTGCAAAAAGGTACCCAACCACCTTGACCTGGCGCATCACCTGACGGGTCTCCAGTACCTGCACCAACATTTACAAATCCAAAATTACCAATTGTTAATGTTGAACTGTCTTCTGCCAATAATACATCTTGTGCCTGAGCGCAAAAACTAACCGTTATTGCAGCTATTAAAAGTAAACTTTTTTTCATTTTTTTTTATTTTTAAATAAATATTTATAGCAAATATACTATTTTTTATTTCAAAAACAATTACAATTTAAAAATTTTAGAATCTGATTTAAATTTTTAACTTTTTTCACTCTAATTGTTGTAAATACAACAATATATGATTGATTTAAAAAGAAATGCGTTTCCTTTAGGAAACGCATTTGAATAAAAATATGTTTTTTTAACGACTAAGGTTTTTTAGTCTTTAAAATTTTAACTTTATCTGACAATTCTAAAAATTGATATACACTCATTAAATTACTATATACAGCTTCATTCTTAGGATCTAAATTCATTGCTTTTTCTAAATATGGCATTGCAGAATTAAATGATTTTATTCTTTCCGCTTTTAATATATCATATCTTTTAGTGTCTTTTGCTGACGTTGTTAATGTATTCATTTCTTTAGTAATCTTGTCGTCATTTTGCAATTTCAGTTCAGCTAAATTTAAATATGCATTAACATAATCAGGTTTAATTTCAATAACTTTTAGGAAATATTTCTCTGCTTCAACTGGCTGGTTAGAATTTACACTTGCCACTCCTAAATTAAATATTAAATCTGCATCATTGGGGTTTTTAGCCAAAGCTTCGGAAATTAATTTTTTATAAGTAACTAAATCATTTAATTTGAAATAAAGGTCCGCTTCAGTTAAAATCAATGAATTGTCACTTGGGTTTTCTTTCCTAGCTTCCGCAATTGCAGCTTTTGCTTCATCAATTTTATTTTTTTCAACTAAGATTAAAGCAATGTTTTTATATATCTCACCTCTTTTTGAAGGTATCTTTTCTTCTCTAGGATCAGAATGTGTTTTTAAACCAATTAATTTATCCCTATCTAATTTATTTGTAAAAAACTCTTCTTTGCCCGAAGCTAAATTTTTTGCATAATACTCAGTTCCTTCCCCGGAATAATTAAGCGTTTTCAGTTCTTGGTAATATTGCAATGCTAAATCATAATCTTTACCATTAACTGCATAGT
Organism: Bacteroidota bacterium; assembly: GCA_040387655.1. GTDB lineage: Bacteria > Bacteroidota > Bacteroidia > Flavobacteriales > Flavobacteriaceae > Flavobacterium. The sequence goes on from JAZKDI010000001.1 coordinate 161,449, forward strand.
TAGCGGCATAATATAATTTTTCCACATCTTTTTTGTCTAATTCATAAATTGCATGTAAAACCTTTGCTGACTCGGTGTATTGTTTAGCATCAGCCATTCCTACAGCAACATTTAAAAATGTAGGTTTATAAGAAGCTATGGTTTCATTAATATCATCTGTATAAACTTTCTTTTTGGTTCTTTTTTCAAAATCCAAAGTAGCATTAAGTCCCGTGGCTAATTCAGAAATAGATTTGGCATTTACTAATTTAATTAGTTGCATTGGAGTAGCATTTTGACCTAACGCCATTACTTCTAAAAGTGGCAGCATGCTTTTATAAAATCCAGCGTAAATCTTATCGCTTTCTTCAACTGCCAAACCTTGCAAACGAGTTACATTAGCTTTATATTCTACTATATCTGCTGGGGTTAATGTTTCTTTTGCATATGCTTTTTTTAATGCTTTTAACTCTTCTTTTTGCGCAAAAGTGCTAACCGAAATTAGTACCGCTGACATAAGTATTAAATAGTTACTTTTCATAGTATTTGTTTTTAGTTATTTATTAATTAATCTTCAGAATCATCTTCGTCTTCCTCCGAATCATCTTCTACAATATCCTCATCTTCATCCTCATCATCGTCTTCCCCACCTTCGTCTTCAAGGATTTCCAAAACCGGCTTCACTCTTTCTATTGTTGCGGTTTCTATAACATTTCCATCTTCATCAACAACAACTTCTTCAACATCGTCTTTCATAACTTTAGTTACCGCAGCGATTGAATCCTTGCCTTTTAAGTTAATCAGTTTTACACCTTGAGTTGCTCTTCCCATTACACGTAAATCTTCAATTGCCATTCTAATAGTCAACCCAGATTTATTGATAATCATAAGGTCATCCGCATCAGTAACGGCACTAATCGAAATTAATTTTCCGGTTTTTTCAGTGATATTCAAAGTCTTTACTCCTTTTCCACCACGGTTTGTAATTCTATAAACATCTTCTCCGTCGTCGTCAACTAATTTGGTACGTTTACCGTATCCATTTTCAGTAACTACTAATATTTGAGAATCATTAATGTCGTTTTTATCTACTGTTACCATTCCAATTACTTCATCAGTGTCGTCCTTTAAAGTAATACCACGAACTCCCGATGCTGTTCTTCCCATTGGGCGTGTTTTTGTTTCTTCAAAACGAACTAATTTTCCTGATTTTACAGCTAATATAATTTGGCTTTCACCATTAGTCAATTGTGCTTCTAACAATTCGTCATCTTCTTTTATAGTAATTGCAGCTACACCGTTTACTCTAGGTTTAGAATATTTTTCAAGAGAAGTTTTCTTAACCTGACCTTTTTTAGTTACCATAATAAGGTTATGGCTATTAATGTAGTCTTTATCTTTAAGATCTTGTGTACAGATAAAAGCTTTTACTTTATCATCGGATTCAATATTGATAAGGTTTTGCAACGCTCTTCCTTTTGCAGTTTTACTTCCTTCCGGGATTTCATACACACGCATCCAGAAGCATTTTCCTTTTTGAGTAAAGAACATCATATATTGATGGTTGGTTGCAACATACATGTGTTCCAAGAAATCCTGATCCCTTGTTCCTGCACTTTTTTGCCCAACACCACCTCTGTTTTGAGTTTTGTATTCAGTCAAATTAGTACGTTTAATATAGCCTGCATGTGATATTGTAATTACAACATTTTCATCAGCAATTAAATCCTCGATACTAACGTCCCCACCAGAGTATTCAATTTGAGAACGACGTTCATCCCCATATTTATCTCTTATTTCAACTAGCTCTTCTTTAATTAGTTCAGTTCTTAAATTAACGTCTGCTAACAATGCTTTTAAATGCTCTATTAACTTCATCAATTCTTCATATTCTGCCCTTAACTTGTCTTGTTCAAGACCTGTTAATTGACGTAAACGCATTTCAACAATAGCACGTGATTGAATATCGGATAATTTAAATCTTTCGATTAACTTCTCCCTTGCTTCTTCAGTGTTTTTTGAACCTCTAATTAAAGCAATTACTTCATCTATATTATCGGAAGCGATTATTAATCCTTCTAGAATATGTGCTCTTTCTTCTGCTTTACGTAATTCAAATTGCGTTCTGCGAACCACAACATCATGACGGTGCTCGATAAAATAATGAATCATATCTTTTAGATTCAACATTTGTGGGCGGCCTTTAACTAGTGCAATATTATTTACGCTGAAAGAAGATTGTAATTGGGTAAACTTATATAAAGTGTTCAATACAACATTCGGTGTTGCGTCTCTTTTTAAGATATAAACGATACGCATACCATTCCTATCCGATTCGTCACGAATATTAGCAATCCCTTCTATTTTTTTATCATTAACAAGGTCCGCTGTACGCTTAATCATATCAGCTTTGTTCACTTGATACGGAATCTCAGTAACTATAATGGATTCCCTACCTTCTACTTCTTCAAAACTAACTTTTGCACGCATTACAATACGTCCTCTACCTGTTTTGAATGCTTCACGAACACCTTCATAACCATATATAATACCACCAGTTGGAAAATCTGGTGCCTTGATATGAGTGATTAATTCATCTATCTCAATATCATTATTGTCAAGATAAGCCAATGTACCATTGACAACTTCGGTTAAGTTATGTGGTGGCATATTAGTTGCCATACCAACCGCAATTCCCGTTGCTCCATTAATCAACAAGGTAGGAACACGTGTTGGCATTACTTTAGGCTCATATAAAGTATCATCAAAATTCAATTGAAAATCAACAGTTTCTTTTTCAATATCTGCCATGATTTCTTCCGAAATCTTTCTCATTCTCGCTTCGGTATAACGCATTGCTGCTGGACTATCTCCATCAACAGACCCAAAGTTACCTTGGCCGTCAACTAACAGATAACGCATGCTCCATTCCTGTGCCATACGAACCATCGCATCATAAACTGATGTATCTCCGTGTGGGTGATATTTACCTAAAACCTCCCCTACTATTCTTGCCGATTTCTTGTGTGCTTTATTCGAAAAAACCCCTAGATCATACATACCATAAAGTACTCGGCGATGTACTGGTTTCAAACCATCTCTAACATCAGGAAGTGCTCTTGATACGATTACAGACATCGAATAATCGATGTAGGCTGATTTCATTTCATCTTCAATGTTTATAGGAATTAATTTTTCTCCGTCAGACATATTATATAGTTGTATTTAAAAATTATAGTGTTTAAAAAAATCTTGCTAATATAACCTTTCTCAATTATTTCTCGTATATATATTTAAAGAAATTTGAATGATTTATTAACAAATACAGGTTACGTTATGGTTAATAAATTAAATGCCAATTTGTCTTTTTTTATTAGATTTTTTTTTGTCTATTAGCTCTCGGTACTTGTTCAGGAATGATTTTTGTTTATCGCCTTTATAATTACTAAATTTACATTACAACAATACTCACATTTATGGATGATAATTTTTCACCTCGCGTTAAAGATGTAATAACTTACAGTAAAGAAGAAGCCTTGCGTTTAGGCCACGATTTTATTGGTACTGAGCATTTAATGCTCGGAATTTTAAGGGACGGCAACGGAAAAGCAATTGATATTTTAAATCATCTTTCCATTGATTTGGATTTCTTACGTAGAAAAGTAGAAATATTAAGCCCTGCAAACCCTAATATTGAAATTAACAACGAAAAGAAAAACCTTCATCTAACCCGTCAAGCGGAAAGAGCTTTAAAGACTACTTTTCTTGAAGCAAAAGTATTTCAAAGCACTCTTATCAGTACAGCACACTTGTTGTTATGCATTCTTAGAAACGAAAACGACCCTACAACCAAGTTGTTGAATAAATTAAAAATAGATTACGACATAGCCAAAGAACAATACATAAACATGACACCAAACCATAACGAAGAAGAATTCTTGGAAAATTTACCAAGAAACGAATCTTATAACGAAGATTCAGGACAAGATGACAGTCTCAAAGGAGATAACTTCAATAATCCAGCTAACAAATCCAATAAGAAATCAAAAACCCCTGTTTTAGATAATTTCGGACGGGATTTAACCGAAATGGCCGAAGAAGGAAAATTAGATCCTGTAGTGGGACGCGAAAAAGAAATTGAACGTGTTTCTCAGATTTTAAGCCGAAGAAAAAAGAACAACCCATTACTTATAGGAGAACCAGGAGTTGGAAAATCAGCAATTGCCGAAGGTCTAGCGTTACGTATCATCCAAAAAAAGGTTTCCCGTATTCTTTTTAATAAAAGAGTGGTGACTTTAGATTTAGCTTCTCTTGTAGCTGGAACAAAATACCGTGGACAGTTTGAAGAGCGTATGAAAGCGGTTATGAATGAGTTAGAAAAGAACGACGATATTATTCTTTTTATTGATGAAATTCACACTATCGTCGGCGCTGGTGGAGCGACTGGCTCACTTGACGCATCTAATATGTTCAAACCTGCTCTAGCAAGGGGAGAAATTCAATGCATAGGAGCAACAACCCTTGATGAATATAGACAATATATTGAAAAAGACGGAGCTTTGGAAAGACGTTTCCAAAAAGTAATCGTTGAACCTACCTCTGTAGAAGAAACGATTACAATTTTAAACAATATCAAAAACAAATACGAAGACCATCACAATGTTAATTACTCTCCAGAAGCAATTGAAGCGTGTGTAAAATTAACTGATAGGTATATGTCAGAGCGTTTCTTACCAGACAAAGCTATTGATGCATTGGATGAAGCGGGATCAAGGGTGCATATTACCAATATTGATGTTCCTAAACAAATTTTGGAATTGGAACGCCAATTAGAAGAAGTTCGCGAACTTAAAAATTCGGTTGTAAAAAGACAGAAATACGAAGAAGCAGCTAAACTTCGAGATGATGAAAAACGCATTGAAAAAGATTTGGCCATAGCCCAAGAACAATGGGAAGAAGATGCTAAAAGCAATAGGATTTTAGTCACAGAAGACAATGTTGCCGATGTAGTTTCCATGATGACAGGAATTCCTGTAAACCGAATTGCCCAAACTGAAAGCAACAAATTAGCCAAACTACCAGAACTTATTCAAAACAAGGTAATTGGACAAAACGAAGCAGTTATGAAAATTGCACGTTCTATTCAAAGAAACCGCGCTGGATTGAAAGATCCAAATCGTCCAATTGGTTCTTTTATTTTCTTAGGTCAAACTGGTGTAGGTAAAACGCAATTGGCAAAAGTATTGGCTCGTGAATTATTTGACTCAGAAGATGCATTAGTTCGTATCGACATGAGTGAATACATGGAGAAATTTGCTATTTCAAGATTAGTTGGAGCACCTCCAGGATATGTAGGTTATGAAGAAGGTGGCCAATTAACTGAAAAAGTGAGAAGAAAGCCATATTGTGTAGTATTATTAGATGAAATTGAAAAAGCACATCCAGATGTTTTCAATATGATGTTACAAGTATTGGATGATGGTTATTTAACTGATAGTTTAGGACGTAAAATTGATTTTAAGAATACTATTATCATCATGACTTCTAATATTGGCGCGCGTCAACTAAAAGATTTTGGTCAAGGTGTAGGTTTTGGAACTGCTGCCAAAGTGGCTCAAGCCGAGGACAATTCCAAAAGCATTGTAGAGAATGCCTTGAAAAAAGCATTTGCGCCAGAGTTTTTAAATAGAATTGACGACGTAATTGTTTTCAATGCCCTTGAAAAAGTAGATATCGATGTAATTATAGAAATTGAATTGAAAAAACTATATGCAAGAGTAGCTGAATTAGGATATACATTGAACTTATCCGATAAAGCCAAAGCTTACATTGCTGAAAAAGGTTTTGACAAACAATTTGGTGCAAGACCATTAAAAAGAGCTATCCAAAAATACGTTGAAGACGCTTTAGCTGAAGAAATCATCACATCTAAAATTGCAGTTGGAGATGAAATATTCATGGACTTGGATGAAAGTTCGCAAGAATTAACTGTAAACATTAAAAAAGAAGAAAAACCTACTAATTAGTAGGTTTTTTTTAATCTTAAAAATATAAAATGGCTCGATTCAAAGAAGAAAATGATTTACCGAAAGCAAAGCTAAACGCAAGCTCGTTAAACAAAGCAATCTTAATATTTAAGTATGCTAGCAATCACAAATGGAAATTCTATCTTGGACTAGTATTTTTACTATTGACCGGAGCTACTGCTTTAGCATTTCCAAAACTATTAGGAATGTTGGTTGATTGTGTGAATGCAAAAGATTTAGGGAAAGCAAAAACCATAGCATTGGGTTTAATGGGGATTTTGTTTCTGCAATCTATTTTTTCATTTTTTAGACTGTCACTATTTATCAATTTTACAGAAAATACACTAGCAAACATCAGATTGCAGCTATACAGTAATTTGATTAAATTACCTATGACATTTTTTTCCCAGAAACGCGTAGGTGAATTGAATAGTAGAATTAGTTCGGATATTACTCAGATTCAAGATACATTAACTACTACGATTGCTGAATTTTTACGTCAGTTTATTTTAATTGTTGGAGGTGTTATATTCTTGGCGACAATTAGTCCAAAACTTACTCTAATGATGCTTTCAATTGTTCCTGTTATTGCAGTTGCTGCAGTAATATTTGGACGATTTATTCGTAAATTTTCAAAAAACGTGCAAGATCAGGTTGCAGAAAGCCAAGTGATTGTAGAAGAAACATTACAAGGAATTAGCAATGTAAAAGCTTTTGCGAATGAATGGTACGAAATTGCAAGATATAAAGGTAAAATATCTGAGGTTGTCAAATTAGCTATTAAAGGTGGGATTTACCGTGGTTATTTTGCTTCATTCATTATTTTCTGTTTATTTGGCGCTATCGTTGCAGTGGTTTGGTATGGCGTAAATTTGTGTATCAATGGAGAAATCAAAGGAGTTGGTGAATTAATTTCTTTTGTACTCTACTCTACTTTTATTGGTGCGTCTTTTGGTGGAATTGCTGAATTATATGCGCAAATTCAAAAAGCAGTAGGTGCTACGGAACGTGTTTTTGAATTATTGGATGAAACTCCAGAAAAAATTAATTCCGCCCAACATCACAATATCGAAAAGATAAAAGGAAATGTCACTTTTAAAAGCGTACAGTTCAGTTATCCTTCAAGAGCAGAAATCCAGGTATTAAAAGACGTTAGCTTTACTGCAAGTTTTGGGCAAAAAATTGCAATTGTAGGACCTAGTGGAGCTGGGAAATCAACTATCTCTTCACTCCTACTTCGTTTTTATAATATTGATGAAGGACAAATTCTCATTGATGATAAAAATATCTATGATTATGATTTGGAAAACTTACGTGGGAACATGAGTATTGTTCCCCAAGATGTAATATTATTTGGTGGAACCATAAGGGAAAATATCGCTTATGGTAAGCCGAATGCAACCAATGAAGAAATAATGATTGCTGCAAAACAAGCTAATGCATTGGATTTCGTGAATGGATTCCCAGAAAAATTTGAAACCTTAGTTGGCGAACGTGGAATTAAACTTTCCGGTGGGCAACGACAAAGGATTGCGATTGCAAGGGCATTATTAAAAAATCCTAGTATCCTTATTTTAGACGAAGCTACTTCATCATTAGATAGTGAAAGCGAAAAATTAGTGCAAGAAGCTTTGGAAACTTTAATGGAAGGACGAACTAGTATAATTATTGCCCATCGCCTTTCAACAATTAGAAATGCTGATGCAATATTAGTTCTTGACAAAGGTATAATTACCGAAAAAGGTACGCACAAAGAATTGCTTGAAATTGAAAACGGAATTTATAAAAACCTAAGTAATTTACAATTCAGTCATTCATAAAAACTTACGACTGGTTTGTAATTACGAAGAAAACACCCAACTTTTTAAAAACATGGCTATAATGCACAACCACAAAAAAACTCCAGAGTTGTCTGGAGTTTTTTTATATTCTAAAATCTGATTTTCTATTTTATAAATTCAATTTTTTGAACTTCTTCTTCGTTAACACTATCAAAAAAGCCTTGCTCGTTCATCCAATCATCACTAAATACTTTACTCATATAACGCGAACCATGATCAGGAAAAACAGCTATTATATTGCTGTCTTTAGTAAACTCCCCTTCTTCTGCATATTGTTTAATTGCTTGTAGTACCGCACCTGAAGTATACCCAACGAACAAACCTTCACGTTTTGTGATTTCGCGTGTGCAATGTGCGCTCTCTTCGTCAGTTACTTTGATGAACTTATCAATAATGTCAAAATCAGTAGCTGTAGGTATTAGGTTTTTTCCAAGACCTTCAATTCGGTATGGATATATTTCTTCATTGTCAAACTCTTGGGTTTCGTGGTATTTTTTCAATACTGAACCAAAAGCGTCCACACCAAGAATTCTAATATTTGGATTTTGTTCCTTTAGAAATTTTGCAGCTCCAGAAATTGTTCCTCCTGTACCACTGCAACATACTAAATGTGTGATTTTTCCAGCGGTTTGTTCCCAAATCTCTGGACCAGTTGTTTTGTAATGCGCTTCAATATTCAAATCATTGAAATACTGATTGATATAAACAGAACCTTTAGTTTCTTCGTGTAATCTTTTAGCAACATTATAATAAGAACGTTCGTCATCTGCAGAAACGTGAGCTGGACAAACATATACTTTCGCGCCTAAACTGCGCAACATGTCAATTTTATCTTTGGAAGATTTAGAACTTACCGCTAAAATACAGTTATAGCCTTTAATTATACTTACCATGGCTAAACTGAAACCCGTATTTCCAGAAGTTGTTTCAATTATGGTGTCGCCTGGTGTAAGGATTCCTCTTTTTTCAGCTTCTTCAATAATATATAATGCAATTCTGTCTTTAGTAGAATGTCCAGGATTAAAGGCCTCTACTTTTGCGTAGAAATTACCATCTAAATTTTCTGTGACTTTATTTAACTTAATAAGAGGTGTATTTCCTATTAACTCTAAGACATTATTGTATGCTTTTATTTCTTCTTTCATAAAAAAATATTAATCAAGGCTAAAATTGAATTTTAACAGACCTAAAATCCCTGCAAATTTAACAAAAATATTTTAATTAGTCTTAAAATTTTCTAAATGTAATAAAAAACTAAACTCTTTTGCCAATTCTTTTAAAGCTTCGAAACGACCTGATGCACCACCATGTCCTGCATCCATATTTGTATCTAAAAACAAAAGATTAGTATCTGTTTTTAAAGTCCTTAATTTAGCCACCCATTTAGCTGGTTCCCAATATTGTACCTGAGAATCGTGCAATCCTGTGGATATATACATATGTGGGTAATCCTGTTTTTTGACATTGTCATAAGGGGAATAGGATCGCATATAATTATAATATTTTTTAACATTCGGATTTCCCCATTCATCATATTCTCCAGTAGTTAAAGGAATCGAATCATCAAGCATTGTAGTGATTACATCTACAAAAGCAACTTGAGCAATTACACCATTATAGAATTGAGGTGCCATATTTACTACTGCTCCCATCAATAATCCTCCTGCTGATCCACCCTCTGCATATAAATGCTCGGGAGAAGTATATTTTTCGGATATTAAAAACTTGGAACAATCAATAAAATCGGTGAATGTGTTTTTTTTCTTCAATAATTTACCATCCTCGTACCATTGTCTTCCTAGGTCTTCACCACCACGAATATGCGCAATGGCGAATATAAATCCCCTGTCTAACAAACTCAACCTTGTTGAAGAAAACGTAGCATCCATTGAATATCCATATGAACCATATGCATATTGCAACAAAGGATTTTTACCGTCTTTTTTTAGGTTTTTACTATACACCATCGAAATCGGTATTTTTGTTCCATCTTCTGCAGTTGCCCAAACCCGCTCTTCAGTATAATTATTTTTATCAAATTTTCCGCCAAGAACCTGTTGTTCTTTTTTGATTTCCTTTTCTTTGGTTTTCATATTGAAATCAATTACCGAAGATGGTGTTGTCATGGATTGATAGACATAACGGAAAATATCAGTTTCAAAATCTACATTTGCCCCACCATGAACCGTGTAAGTCTCGCTCTCAAAAGGAAGGTAATATTCCCCTTTCCCGTTCCAAGGCATAATCCTGATTTTGTTCAACCCGTTTGACCTTTCTTCCACAACAAGAAAATCTTTAAAAATCTCTATGTCTTCCAACAATACTTCTTCCCTATGGGCAATTAATTCAACCCAATTTTCTTTGGATGTCGATTCTTCATGGGTTTTCATCAATTTAAAGTTCTCCGCTTTATCCTTATTGGTCATAATATAAAAACTATCACCATAATGATTGATGCTGTATTCCATCCCGCGAACTCGTTTCTGAAAGATCTTGAATTTACCATTCGGATTATCTGCGTTCAGAATCCTATATTCGGTAGTCAAGGTGCTTGAGGCCTCAATAGCCAGGTATTTTCTTGATTTGGATTTGGCTATTTCAACATTAAAAGTATCGTCTTTTTCGAAATAAATTAAAGTATCCTCGCTTTGTTTTCCTCCTAACTTATGTTTAAAAATTTTATCTGACCGTAATGTTTTGCTGTCTTGGCTTGAATAAAAAATAGTTTGATTGTCATTTGCCCAAACCGCACTTCCGGTAACTTTTTTTATTTTGTCTTTCAGTATTTTATTGTTTTCCAAATTTTTGATCTGAATAGTATAAATCCTCCTACCAATAGTATCTATACTAAAAATCGCTAATTTATTGTCAGGACTGATACTCATACCTCCCAATTGAAAATAGGAATGCCCTTTTGCTAATTCATTGCAATCAAACAAAATTTCTTCGTTAGCCTCAAGACTTGCTTTTTTTCGGGTATAAATTGGGTAGTTTTGCCCTTTTTCATAACGAGTGATATAGTAATAGCCATTGTACAAATAAGGAACCGATTCGTCATCTTCCTTAATCCTGGATTTCATTTCTTCGAATAATTCGGTTTGGAAATCCTTGGTATGGGCTGTCATTTGCTGATAATAATCATTTTCCTTATTCAGGTAATCTATTACTTCTGGATTTTCACGATTGTTCAACCAAAAATAATCATCCACTCTTTTGTCGTTGAATTTTTCCAACGTTTTTGGGATTGTTTTTGCAATAGGGGCTTGTATATTTTTTGTCATTGGAATCTCTTATTTATATTGTATTATGCAAAAATAAGACTAAACTAAGTCAAAAAGAATGGTTTTAAAATATTTTTTGGATAGTTTATAATGCTACAATTTTGTAGTTTTACAGTTCAAATTAATTTAAAATTAAACGAAATGGATTTAATGGGAATGATGGGAAAACTACAGGAGACCCAACGCAAAATAGAAGAAACAAAAAAGAGATTGGACTCGGTACTTATTGATGAACAAAGTTCCGACAGTTTATTGAAGGTAACTCTTACTGCCAATAGCAAAATAACTGCCATTACTATTGACGATACTTTATTGGAAGACAAGGACCAATTAGAAGATTATCTGATTCTTGTTATAAATAAAGCCATTGAAAAAGCGGCTTCGGTTAATCAGGCAGAATTGGATGCTGTTGCAAAAATGGATATGCCAATGATTCCTGGAATGGATAACCTTTTTAAATAATATTCAATTGCCATAGCAATTACATCCCGATAGCTTTAGGGACAATTTCAATAAAAAACTCCGATAGTAAATCTACTATCGGAGTTTTTTTTATTATTGAAATTTTAATTGATTTTCCTACTGGATTAATCATTCATTGAAATCAAAAACTCTTCGTTATTTCTGGTTTTTTTGATTTTATCATTAATAGTATCCATTGCTTCCACTGGGTTCATGTCTGAAAGGTATTTCCTTAGAATCCACATTCTCTGCAATGTTTTCTCGTCTAACAACAAATCATCGCGTCGTGTACTTGAAGATGTCAAATCGATTGCAGGGAAAATTCTACGGTTGGCAATTTTTCTGTCTAATTGTAGTTCCATATTTCCAGTTCCTTTGAATTCCTCAAAGATCACTTCATCCATTTTAGAACCAGTTTCTGTAAGTGCTGTAGCAATGATACTCAACGAACCACCACCTTCAACATTACGGGCAGCTCCAAAGAAACGTTTTGGTTTTTGTAATGCATTGGCGTCTACTCCTCCAGAAAGTACTTTTCCAGATGCAGGCTGCACGGTATTATAAGCTCTTGCCAAACGGGTAATAGAATCTAACAGTATTACCACATCGTGACCGCATTCTACTAATCTTTTCGCTTTTTCAAGAACAATATTAGCAATTTTCACGTGTTCCTGAGGTTCACGGTCAAAAGTCGAGGCAATTACTTCTCCACGAACAGAACGTTGCATATCAGTCACCTCTTCCGGACGCTCATCAATCAAAAGTACAATTAGATATACTTCTGGATGATTGGCGGCAATAGCGTTCGCAATGTCTTTTAGCAACATTGTTTTACCCGTTTTAGGTTGGGCGACAATCATACCACGTTGTCCTTTTCCGATAGGGGAAAACAAATCGATAATCCTTGTTGAAGTAGAGCTTCCTTTTTCGGCGATTTTAAATTTTTCTGTTGGAAAAACTGGTGTTAAATGTTCAAAAGAAACCCGGTCACGAACAACCTGTGGATCGTGTCCGTTTATTTTTAAAACTCTTACTAAAGGAAAAAATTTCTCACCTTCCTTTGGAGGACGTACCACACCTTTAACTGTATCTCCAGTTTTCAGACCAAACAACCTGATTTGTGAAGTTGATAAGTAAATATCATCTGGCGAAGCCAAATAGTTATAGTCGGATGAACGTAAAAAACCATATCCATCAGGCATCATTTCCAATACGCCTTCACTTTCGATTATTCCGTCAAATTCGAAATCAGAATCACGGAAATTATTTTTCTTTCCTTTAAAGTTTGGATTTTGATTGCCATTTGGCTGACGCTCGGTTGGGTTTTGATTTGCTTCGCCAGTTCGCTGGCGCTCTGGTGGATTCTGGTTAGGATTTGGTTGTGGTTTATTCGGATTTGTTTCCGACTGATTTTGTTTTTGATTTGGATTGAAAGCTTTCGCTTTAACTACTTCTTCAGGGATTGTGGTTTCAGCTTCCGAAAATTCTTTTGGCTGAATTCCTTCACCATTCTCAATACTGCCATTCGTTTTTTCTTTCTGAATGGCATTGTTGATTTTACTTTCGTATTTCGCTTTATTGAACTTAATTACTTTACGTTCCTGCGGAATTGGGTTTTCTGTTTTTGGTTCAACTTCAATTTCCTTTGTTTCAGTTGCCGGGTTCTCATCAAATAAAGTAACGCTTGGAACTATTTTAGGTCCGTTATCAATTTTCGGTTTTTTTTCAGAAACAATCCTAGCACGTTTTGATTTCTCCTCAGTAGTATTAACTTCTGATTTTACTTCAGCGACAGTAGTCGTAGCTGCTTGGAATTCTAAAATTTGATTGATTAGAACTTCTTTTTTCACTCCATTGAATTTAATGGTTTTGGCTGCTTTCGCAATTTCTTGAAGTTCAGAAAGCTTCATTTCTTTTAATACAGAAATTTCAAACATAAATGTTATTCGAATTTAATTGATTGGGGAAATACTATAAAATGTAGTTGTGATTTTTTAACTTGAATGCTCCGAAGGATGAAGTACTTACGGATTTGTTATGCAATAATACGAATAAAAAGTTATCTTACAATAGTATTTATAAAAAATAAAAATATATTTTTGTGAAAGAAAACAACACAAATGCTTCAAAGAATACAAACCGTTTATTTAATTCTGGCTCTAATAGTAACTGGGGTTTTACCATTTTTATTTCCGTTATGGACATTAAGTGATGGGACATCGATTATTTTTGTTACAAACCAGTTTTACATCATATTATTTGGACTGAGTACGACGCTATCATTAGTGAGTATTTTATTTTATAAAAAAAGACAACATCAATTTGTTTTGGGCAGATTGAATATAATTTTGAATTTAATTTTATTAGGATTGTTTGTTTACCATTCACTAAATTTATCTGGAGAGACTGTAACTGTTTCTGAGAAAGGTATTGGGATGTTTCTTCCTATTGTTGCTATCGTTTTGTTGGTTTTGGCCAATAAAGCCATCAAGAAAGATGAAGATCTCGTAAAATCTGTGGACCGTTTGAGATAAACCTATAAACTTAGTTTATTAGTGCGAAGAAAATCCGAAGCGAAAGTTTCGGATTTTTTTGTTCTCATCCATTCAGATAGCAATCGGGATTGATACAGATTTTATTTTTCCTCACCCCAGCCCTCTCCAAAGGAGAGGGAGCTAGCTTCGAGATTCAACAACTTATACAAATAGCTTCGACAAGCTCCGCTACCGGATTATAACTGTTGAATAATTACTGGTTTCTAGCTTCTAGCTTCGACAGGCTCAGCTACCGGATGCTGATTATTGAATAGTTACTGATTTTAGCTTCGACAAGCTCAGCTACCGGATGCTTATAGCTTATAACTCATAACTAATTTCTTATCCCTTATTACTCATAACTTATTACTTATTACTAATCACTTATCACTAATCTCTTATCACTTATCCCTTATTTCTTATCCCTTATTTCTTATCCCTTATCCCTTATCTCTTATTACTTATCACTACCTCTTCCCTATTTCCACTATTTCTAAATCCTTTATTTTATCGCCATCAATCACAAATCGGAGCATGGTTCTCATTTGATGAAAACCACTTATTCCTGCGGCACCGGGATTCATGTGCAATAAATTTAGTTTCTTGTCAAACATCACTTTCAAGATATGTGAGTGTCCACAGATGAAAATTTTAGGGGGATTAGCAGTAATTTCGGCTCGGATACTTGGATTGTATTTTCCGGGATAACCACCAATATGCGTAATCCAAACATCGACACCTTCGCACATGAACCGATTATTTAATGGGAATTCCATTCGGGCTTTGTCATCATCAATATTCCCATAAACACAGCGTAATGGTTTTAATTTTTTGAGCGTATCAGTTACTGCTAAATCGCCGATATCACCTGCGTGCCAGACTTCATCCGCTTGATGTACATATTTGAGGATTATATCATCAATGTGGCTGTGGGTATCGGAAAGTAAAAGGATTTTTTTCATTTATAATAAATCAATAGATACAAAAAAGCTCTACAAATTGCAGAGCTTTTTTTATTAATTCAAATATACTTTTAATTTTTAATAAACTTGGCATTGGATGTTCCTTTATCCGTAATCATTTTTATAAAATAATTTCCTGTTTTCAATTTAGAAACATCAATTGTTGAAACCGATTGTGCATTTGGAATCGCAATTACCAATTGTCCAAGTGTATTGTAGATTCCTATGTTGTTTACTGTAATTCCGTTTTTAGAAGCCAAATTCAATATCCCTGAAGCTGGATTTGGATAAACTGTAAAATACTTTGCGAATTCAAAATCAGAAGTGCCTAAAGTCTGAACAGTTGTTGAAGCCGTATTTGTTACAATTGGGAAATTATAATCAAAATAGATGTTAGCCGAATTTTCAAAGGTATCGCCTAAAACTAGATTCGGTTTTGTTTTGATTTTAAACGCGACAAAACCATCATTATTCGCATCATCAAACGGTAAATTGATGTTTTCAAAAATAAATTCCACTTTATTTCCTGCTGTGATATTCGTTACAAATTCGTGGCTTCCTTTTATTGGGATCAAAGTATTGATATCAAACTTAGCCAAATCAATCATATCTTTTACAACAATGTTTTGGGCTGGAAAAGTTCCTGTATTTTCGAAACGGATTACATAATGTACGTATTCACCGACCATTGCTGGAGAAATCGTTGTTCCTTCTAAACAGGTTTTGTCGTTTGGGTCATATGAATTCAGTACTTCCTGATGAAATGTAATTGTATTATCAGCAGGTGTGTCATCTGTTGCAGGAGAAGTTATAGTTGCAGTATAGTCTAAAATATTTCCACTGTTCAATGCAGGTGTTTCAGTTGGAGAATTCAGATTCATAGAAAAACTAATTTCTCTAGTTTCAAAAGGCAATAAATTAGTAAAATCCCAAGATAAATTATTTACGGATTGATTTGTAGTTGCAGGATTAGCAGCAACAAAATCCAAAACTGCATCATCGAACTCAAGGTTCACAGTTCCAGATTGTGTGATTGTACCTTTGTTTTTATAGATTAAAGTATAAGAAGCATCAAAACCTGGTCTTGCAACATCCATTGGCAATACCATAATTTCCAAATCAGGATGAACACCATTAGCCACTACGCAATAATCCTGTAAGAACGGACTTGCTTGAGTTGGAAAATCAACCGTAGTTGTTGTTGGGGAAATGGTGAAATACGATGGGTTTTCCATAGATGGCGTAATGGTATGAATTCCAGCCTGAACATCATAAAAATAACTTCCGTTTGTATCACATATTAATCCACCATTTGTGGTTCCATTTGTATACAATAATTTTAAGTTAGGAAGATTTATATCCGCCACATCACAACCATTGTTATCATTGTCATATTTATTATTTCCCTGAACGGTATAAAATGTTCCTGTTGGGACAAATGAACAATAGGAATTTGCATGGCAATTGCTAGTGTAGCCATAAGAATCTATTATAGTTTGAACATTTGGTATTTGACTGTCATCTGCACAGATGTATTGCAAATTTGGGTTGTCATAAAACTCTAAAGTATTTTCATTACTTCCATTTTTAATATATAAAGATGTAAATAAATTATCTGAACAAACTAAGTCATATAATAATGGTGAATTACTTACATCAAGAGTAGTTAATTGATTATTACTGCAAAATAGTTGTTGCAATTGAGTTAAGTTAGTAACATCTAATATTTGTATTTGATTTGAATAACAAGCTAGAGCTCCTAAATTTACTAGATTACTAACATCTAAGGAAGTAATTTGATTTTCTGCACAATGAAGAATAATAAGATTTGTTAAATTATTTACATCTAATGATGTCAATTGATTATCATAACAATATAGATCAAAAAGATTAGACAAAGCACTTACATCTAATGAAGTATATTGATTCCCAGCACAAGAGAGAAAATTAAGATTAGTTAAAACACTTACATCAATCAACGGTTTATTGTTGTAAGAAAAATCGAGTTGAGTTAGGTAGACTATCCCACTAACATCTAATGATGTAAGTTCATTATAACTACACAATAATGCATGTATCTTGGTTAAACCACTTAAATTCAATGTAGTTAGTTTATTATAGCCACAATTCAAACTTGTAATATTAATAGCTCCATTTAATTCTAAAGATGAAATTAAATTGTAATTACAATTTAAAGTCTCAAGTAATAATAAATTACTCACATCTAGCATTGAAATAATATTGGAACTACAATCTAAAAAGTACAGACTTGATAAACTACTTACATCTAAAGAGGTAAGTTGATTAATATAACATCTTAAATCTACAAGGTTTGATAACCCATTTACATTTAATGAAGTAAGTTGATTATCAGAACAGATTAAATGAGTAAGGTTCATCAACATACTCACATCTAAAGTTACAATTTGATTTACGTAACATTCTAAAGTCTGTAAATTTGTCAAACTACTAACATCCAATGAAGAAATTTGATTTTCGTGACAATAAAAATTTTGCAGATTAGTAAAGTTTGAAATCCCGTCTACAGAAGAAATGGATGAAATACTTACATCAAGATAATAAACCTGCATCGCTTCGCTAACTTCTATTTCGCCATCACTATTAGCATCAATTTTTATATTATTCCCTACTAGGTCTTTAGCAACTGTGTTACTTGGGTCTGAACTTAACAACTTCGCCTTAAAATTTGCATCAGGAAAATTAATAATCTGCGCTTGTGCAAAAGCCGTAATAAAAAGACAAAACAGTAGTAATTTTTTCATAATAATAGTTTTAAGCTTTTAAGTAATTTCTTTATAAAGGTATTAAGTCCAGTCTATTTTATTGTTGTAAATGAGTATTTGCCTTATTTGAATTAGAATTCGATGCAACTAGTTCCAATATTTAAGAAAGTAAATATAAACAAAAGCTATTATAAATTGTAAGTAATGTATTAAAAAAGAGTAACCTGTCCTATTTTATAAATAGACCATACGGTAGAATTATTCTGTTTTACATTTGATACTAATCGAAAAGCCATTAAATTCCCCTGAATACATTTGTTTATTTTTCAACCGCCTCTCTTGCTCTTACAATGGCGTCTCGTGTTACTGCAGCGGCATCTCTTGTCTCTGCAACGGCATCTCAGGCTGTTACAATGGCAGTTCGGGATGACGTAATGGCAGTTCGGGTTGCTTCAATGAATACTCTTGTTAGTTCAATGACACCCGTTGTTTGTTTTATAGACACTAATGACAATACAACCTTTATTCAACAAAATTTAGATAACCAAATGAGAAAAATTTTATTTTTATAGTAAAACACCCATTCATTTATGAAAACTTTACACCCCATCTTTCCATCACTTTTAAAATCCTTTGTACATTTGCGAGCATTAACATTTTGCTGAACACATTTCTTCATTATTGACTGAAACTTCGGCAAGCTCAGTTACCGAATACCGAACACTGAATATTGAAACTTCGGCAAGCTCAGTTACCGAATACCGAACACTGAATACTGAATACTGAACATTGAATACTGACCAAGCCTTGAGATATTTTATAAAACTCGCCTATAACGGAACCCATTACCACGGTTGGCAATCCCAGCCCAATGCATCGTCTGTACAGGAAACGCTCAACAAAGCCCTTTCGGTTTTATTGAATTCGGATATCAATTGTATGGGTGCAGGACGAACAGATACCGGGGTTCACGCCAAGGAAATGTTTGCGCATTTCGATTATGAAAATGCCTTTGATATTCCAACACTAATTCACAAACTCAACTCCTATCTTCCAAAAGACATTGTCGTTTTTGATGTAATTCAAGTTCACAAAGAAGCCCATTGCCGGTTTGATGCCACAAAAAGAACCTATCAATACCATATCAATACTTTTAAAGATGCTTTTTTGCAAGATGGGAGTTGGTATTACCACCATGCACTTGATATCGATTTGATGAACCAAGCGGCTAAAAACCTAATGAACCATATTGATTTTCAATGTTTTTCTAAAGTAAATACCGATGTAAATACCTTTAACTGTAAAATCACCGAAGCCCATTGGCAACAGCACAACAACGAACTTGTTTTCACTATTTCAGCCGATAGGTTCCTTCGTAATATGGTTCGCGCTATAGTTGGCACTTTAGTATATGTTGGATTGCATAAAATTACCTTGGAAGACTTCAATACAATTATAGAAAGTAAAGACCGGAACAAAGCAGGGTTTTCAGTTCCTGCACACGGATTATATTTAACAAAAATTGAGTACGGATACATCTAAAAAGAGTGCCTCGTAACTCGCAATGACCCAAAAATGAAAGCAAAAGCATTCGACAGTAATTTATTCAAAAGAATATTATTCTACACCAAGCCTTACAAGACAAGGTTTAACGCCGTCATTGCATTTGCCATATCACTATCGGTTTTTGCAGCTTTACGGCCTTATCTATTAAAACAAACCGTTGACCGGTATATAAAAACCAACGATGCCGAAGGTCTTTTGTTTTATGTTAGCCTAATGGGATTAGTGCTTTTATGCGAAGTGTTTTCACAGTTCTATTTTGTTTATTGGGCAAACTGGCTCGGACAGGATATAGTAAAAGACATTCGGATTAAATTGTTCAAGCACATGCTGAGTTTCCGAATGAAATATTATGACAACGCACCTGTGGGCCAACTCGTTACCCGTTCTGTTTCGGATATTGAACAAATTGCCAAAATTTTCAGCCAAGGATTATTTATGATAATCAGTGACTTGATGAAAATGTCGGTCGTTTTGATTTTCATGTTGTATATGAACTGGAAACTAACCTGGATTGTCATTATAGCAATGCCTATTTTAGTTTTTATAACCCGTGTGTTTCAAAAGAAAATGCAAGTTGCGTTTGAAGAAGTGCGGAACCAAATCTCAAACATGAACACTTTTGTTCAGGAAAGGGTTACGGGAATGAAAATCGTGCAGTTTTTTACACGTGAAGACATTGAAGCCGAAAAATTTAAGGAAATCAACGGAAAGCACAATAAAGCCTGGATAAAAACAATTCTTTATAACTCGATCTTCTTCCCTATTGCCGATATAATTTCGTCTTTTACGTTGGGTTTTGTAATCTTATATGGTGGTTTCAGAATTTTGGACGGAGACAAATTCACCACTTTTGGAGATTTGTTTTCTTATACGATGTTCATCGGGATGCTGTTTAACCCATTGCGCCAAATTGCTGATAAATTCAACGAGATGCAAATGGGAATGATTGCCGCTAACCGTGTTTTTGATATTCTAGATACCGAAGACCAAATTCAGGACAAAGGCACCATTGAAGCACCTACATTTGAAGGGAATATTAAATTCAAAGAAGTCTATTTTGGCTATATCCCCGAAGAATATGTAATAAAAGGAATAAATCTAGATGTAAAAGCTGGGGAAACCGTTGCCATTGTAGGTGCAACCGGCGCAGGAAAATCTACTATCATCAATTTATTGAACCGTTTTTATGAGATAAACAGTGGTGAGATCTGCATTGATGACAAGAACATCCACGACTATACTTTAGATTCCCTGCGCAAACAAATCGCTGTGGTGTTACAGGATGTTTTTCTTTTTGCCGATACCATTCTAAACAATATTACTTTAAACAACCCTTCTATATCAAAAGAAGATGTTTTGGCTGCAGCCAAAAAAATAGGGGTTCATGATTTTATTATGAGTTTGCCTCATGGGTATGACTATAATGTAAAAGAACGCGGGGTTATGCTTTCTTCAGGTCAGCGCCAATTGATTGCATTTTTGCGTGCGTATGTGAGCAATCCAAGTATCTTGATCTTGGACGAAGCCACATCTTCTATCGATACATATTCTGAAGAATTAATACAAAGAGCCACGGCAACCATTACACAAGGAAGAACATCAATCATTATTGCGCACCGCTTGGCAACCATTGTCAATGCAGATAAAATCATTGTGATGGACAAAGGACTTATTGTAGAACAGGGCTCGCATCAAGAATTGCTGAATAAAGAAAATGGCTATTATAAGAATTTATATTATTCGCAGTTTTTGGTGGAGAATAATTCTTAGTTTGTCTCACCTAAAATAGAAAACAAGTCACACAGATTAGACAGATTGTCACTGATTTTTTATAGAAAATAAAAATAAGAAAGGGTTATTTAATCAGAATTGAAAACTCAATTTCAATCTGTGTAAATTCGTAAAACCCGTATTATCTGCGTTCTATTCTAAAGTGATAATAAATTCCAATTCACAATTCATAATTAATCAAAAATTACTTAATTTCGCTCACTGAAAATATTTTAGTAAATACTTATATAATAGCACGAGCCTTTGCGACTGCATTTTTACAATTAAAAAAATAAATAAGAAAAAATGAAATACGATATTATTGTTTTAGGAAGTGGTCCTGGTGGTTATGTAACTGCTATTCGTGCATCGCAATTAGGCTTTAAAGTAGCCGTTATCGAAAAAGAAAACTTAGGCGGGGTTTGTTTGAACTGGGGTTGTATCCCAACAAAAGCATTGTTGAAATCCGCTCAGGTTTTTGATTACCTAAAACATGCTGCCGATTATGGTTTGACTATTTCCTCTTTCGATAAAGACTTCAATGCCGTTGTTGGCCGTAGCCGAAATGTTGCTGACGGAATGAGCAAAGGTGTCCAGTTCTTAATGAAAAAAAACAAGATCGATGTAATTGATGGTTTCGGTAAAATGAAACCGGGTAAAAAAATAGATGTTACTGCTGATGATGGAAAAGTAACTGAATATGCTGCTGACCATATTATTATTGCAACTGGAGCACGTTCTA
The DNA here is from genome assembly GCA_040387655.1 of Bacteroidota bacterium. Lineage (GTDB taxonomy): Bacteria > Bacteroidota > Bacteroidia > Flavobacteriales > Flavobacteriaceae > Flavobacterium. The sequence goes on from JAZKDI010000001.1 coordinate 183,356, forward strand.
GAGAATTGCCAAACTTGCCTCAAGACGGTGAAAAAGTAATTGGATACCGACAAGCGATGACTTTGCCAAACCAACCAAAATCTATGATTGTTGTAGGTTCCGGAGCAATTGGGGTGGAGTTTGCACATTTCTATAACGCTATGGGAACGGAAGTTACTATTGTGGAGTTTTTACCAAACATTGTTCCGTTAGAAGACGAAGATATTTCGAAACAAATGGAGCGTTCTATGAAGAAAGCTGGCGTGAAAATCATGACCAATTCCTCAGTAGAAAAAATTGATGTTTCTGGTAAAGGAGTAAAAGCTACTGTAAAAACTGCCAAAGGAGAAGAAGTTCTTGAAGCAGAAATTTTACTTTCGGCTGTTGGTATCAAAACCAACATTGAAAATATTGGATTAGAAGAATGTGGTATCGCTACGGATAGAGATAAAATCTTGGTAAACGATTTCTACCAAACCAACATTCCGGGTTATTATGCTATTGGGGACGTTGTTCCTGGACCAGCTTTGGCTCACGTTGCTTCCGCTGAAGGAATTACTTGTGTTGAAAAAATCGCAGGTTTACATGTTGACGCCATTGATTATGGAAACATTCCTGGGTGTACATATGCAACCCCAGAAATTGCATCTGTTGGTATGACCGAGAAACAGGCTAAAGAAAAAGGATACGAATTGAAAGTGGGTAAATTCCCATTCTCAGCTTCAGGAAAAGCAAAAGCTGCCGGAACACCAGATGGTTTTGTAAAAGTTATTTTTGATGCTAAATATGGTGAATGGTTAGGTTGCCACATGATTGGAGCAGGAGTTACCGATATGATTGCCGAAGCAGTAGTTGCCCGTAAACTGGAAACCACTGGTCACGAAATCCTAAAAGCGATTCACCCACACCCTACTATGAGTGAAGCAGTAATGGAAGCCGTTGCTGAAGCTTATGGTGAAGTGATTCATTTGTAAAATGGATTATTAGATTATTCGAATTTTAGATTATTAGAATTATATACAAAGCCGTCTTGTTTAAAAACTTGACGGCTTTTTTTTATACAAAAATTAAAATGAACGTAAAACATTTGAGGCTTTACGGAAGTCCTTTCTTAAACGATCCAAATCCATACAAATGCCCTTTTAAATTGTTAACATCAAAAATACCAATCATAGTTGACCCAGTAAAAAATCGTGTCACAATCTGTCAATTTGTGTGCTTTTAAATGATTCAAATTGAAAAGTTTTAAGGAAAAATTAACAACTGTTAAATTTAAAAATATTTCATTTTAACAGGAAATATTTTCTGTACGTTTGTGCTCTAAATTTTAAACAAAATGACAAATATTACAGATTATTGGTGGTTGGCTCTTATCGTTCTTTCAGTTCTTTTTTACAAATTCGTATTGCGTTTCTTTTTTGGAATGGTAATCGTTCCAGAAGATAAAATCGGTTTGGTAACTAAGAAATTTGTGCTCTTTGGAGAGAACAAGTCCTTACCAGACAGCAGGATTATTGCAACAAAAGGCGAAGCAGGTTTTCAGGCTCAGACTTTAGCCCCTGGATTGTATTGGGCAATGTGGATTTGGCAATATTCAGTTGACATGACTGATTTTACCATTATTCCAGAAGGAAAAATTGGTTTGGTTTTAAGTAAAGATGGTAAGGAAATTCCAACTGGTCGCATCCTTGCCCGAAAAGTAGCAAGTGATAACTTTCAGGATGCCATGTCTTTCTTGGACAATGGAGGTCAAAAAGGGCGTCAGACCGCATTTATCACTACAGGTTCTTACCGTATTAACAGTTTCCTTTTCGAAATTGTAATTGCCGACCAAATCAAAATTTTTGAGAATATGATCGGTATCGTAACCGCTTTAGACGGTGAACCGATTCCACAAGGTCAAATTGCAGGAACAAATGTGGATGGACACAACAATTTTCAAAATTTCGACATGTTCCTTGAAAAAGGCGGGAACCGTGGATTACAGCCTCAAGTAATGATGGCAGGTTCCTATTATATTAATACTTGGGCAATACAAATCGAGCAAAATTCAATGACCGATGTGCCTATTGGATATGTAGGTGTCGTGATATCCTATATAGGTGAAGACGGCTTGGATGTAACCGGAGAGCACTTTAAACACGGAAATATTGTTTCAAAAGGACAGCGTGGTGTTTGGATGGAGCCACTAGGACCCGGAAAATATGCCTTGAATAAATATACCACAAAATTAGAGTCGGTTCCTACAACCAACTTGGTATTGAATTGGGCTGATGCACGAAGTGAATCCCATAATCTGGATCATAATTTATCCACTATTACGGTACGTTCAAAAGACGGTTTCCCTTTTAATCTGGATGTATCGCAAATTATCCACGTTCCGGCAAATGAAGCCCCAAAGGTAATTGCCCGTTTTGGAAGCATGAACAATTTAGTTTCCCAAGTATTGGAACCTACAATTGGTAATTACTTTAGGAACTCAGCACAAGAAAGTGATGTGATTTCATTTTTAAGTACTAGAAAAGAACGTCAGGAATCGGCTAAAAACCATATTAAAGTGGTTTTGGACGAATATAACGTCAATGCTGTAGATACATTAATTGGAGATATTGTTCCTCCAGATTCATTAATGAAAACATTAACCGACAGAAAGATTGCCGAGGAAGAGCAAAAAACTTATCAAACCCAAAAAATGGCGCAGGAACAACGTCAGGGAATGGAAAAAGAAACTGCTATTGCCGATATGCAGAAAGAAATCGTAAAAGCTTCACAAAGTGTTGAAATTGCACAAAGAACAGCAGATGCCACAGTTAAAAAAGCAGAAGGTGATGCTACCAGTTTAAAACTAAACGTAAATGCAGAAGCCGAAGCAACAAAAATGCGAGCGAATGCAGAAGCGGAAGCTACAAAAGCAAGAGCCGGAGCACAAGCAGAAGCAACTAAATTAACAGCGAGTGCAGAAGCCGAACGAATCTCTAAAACAGGTTTGGCAGAAGCCGAAAAAATCATGGCAATTGGTAAATCTACAGCTGAAGCTTATGAATTACAGGTTTCTGCAATGGGTGGTGATAATTTTACCAAATATAAAGTTACCGAAGAAATTGGTAAAGGTAAAATCAAGGTAATGCCAGACATCTTAATCACAGGAAGCAATGGTTCAGAAGGTGGGATCAGCGGACTTCTTGGTATGAAATTGATGGAAATGATGGATACTAAAAAAGTAGAACCAAAGAAATAAGCTTTCCTTATAAAATTAAAATCCGTCTCATTTCAAAAACGAGACGGATTTTTTAGTAATTTCTATTTCAAAATTACTTCATCAAAAAGTTAATTCCAATATTTATGGCACCTCTTGAATTTGTTATACCTTCATCGCCATCTTTCGCTAATTCTGAAAAACCTCCTTGCCCTTCTACTTCTATGAAAAATTTAATTTTATTATTTACCGGTATTTTAACTCCAATTCCATAAGAAATTCCAAAATCATTGGATTCAAAAAGTTCTTTCACATCTATATCCCCTTCAGTTTGGGTAATAGCTGTTGCGCTTGAAAGAAATCCAAAATAAGGTCCAAAATTAAGGTACCAATTACCCGTTTTTCCAAAATGCCAATTTGCCATTACTGGAATAGTTATATAGTTCAATCTAAAATGAGAAACATATTCATCTCCTGTATTGTAATCAATTAAATAACCATTATTCCAACCTTTTTGATCAAAAATCAATTTTGTCTTTATTCCCCATTTATTAGAAAAATAATATTCCAATGAACCCGCTAAGTTAGCGCCTATTCTTCTATCTGCAGTCTCTATTGAATTAGTAATTGTCGATTGGTTTATTCCTATGTTTAAACCAAATTCAACATCCCCTTTTTTTTGTTGTGCAAAAGAGCCAAAAGAAATTCCAGCAATTAAAAGCGTTGTGATAACTATTTTTTTTCTACTCATTTTAATATTGTTTTTATGTGATAAATATTTGATTTTTTTTTAACAATTAAGCGAATATACCTTAAATTCCTTTTAATCCTTCAATCAATCCATCAATATCTTCTTTAGTATTGTAATGGCTGAAAGAAATACGTAAGCTTGGTTTTATTAAATCCTCATCAAGGAGCATTTCTGCTAAAACGTGTGAAGCTTTGACACTTCCTGACTGACAGGCGCTCCCTCTGGAAACTGCAATTCCTTTTATATCTAAATGAAATAAAATCATGGAAGCTTTTTCTTGAGATAAAGGCAAAAGTATGTTTAGGATATTATAAAAAGTGTTTTCTCCATTGATTTTCATTTCCGGGAAAATGGATTTTAATTCTGTAATGCAATAATTTTTCAAGCCTAAGATAAATTGAGCTTCTTTCTCCAGATTATCATAAGACAACTGCAATGCTTTTGCCATTCCAGCAACTTGATGGGTTGCTTCAGTCCCTGGACGCATGCCTTTTTCTTGTTCGCCACCAAGAAACAATGGTTGCAAACCTGAGTTTTTTCTGAAAAAAGCAAATCCAATCCCTTTTGGACCATGAAACTTATGCGCACTTGCAACTATAAAATCAATTGGTAGATCTTGTAAATCAATTATAGTTTTACCAACAGATTGAACGGTATCCGAGTGGAACAATGCGTTATGTTGCTTGCATATCCTCCCTACTCTTACTAAATCTAAAATTGTCCCAATTTCATTGTTTACATGCATTAAACTAACTAAGGTTTTCTTTTCATCAGAAAGCAATTCAACAAGATGGGTTATATCAATCTCCCCATTCGGTTTCACATTCACATAATCGACCTGAATGCCGAATTCTTTTTGTAAGGCCTGAACAGGATATAATACCGCATGATGCTCAATTTTACTGGTAATTATCCTTTTTACTTTTAAATCTTTTACTGCTGAAAGAAGTACCCAATTATTGGCTTCGGTTGCACAGGAGGTGAAAATAATTTCTTGTGAACTGCAATTAAGGTTTTTGGCAATGGATTTCCTTGAGAGTTCTACAATACTTTTTCCGCTGCGTCCAATGCTGTGTGTCGATGATGGATTTCCATAATCCTCACTTAATATTTTGGTCATTTCCTGAATTACTTCTGGGCGAATTTGAGTAGTTGAGGCGTTATCGAGGTATATTTTTTTCATTAGGCCAAAGTTATGAATTTTAGGTTTGTGTTTTTTCCAAGAAGTATTTAAATTTTGGTTGGCAAGAACCCACTTTTTAATTTCATCGGAAGAAAAATTTTTGATGTGGGTTACATTATGATTTTTGGATTCTAAAAGTCTTATTTTTTGACTATTTTTGCTTTAAATATTATGATAATGAAAAGATTTTTAGGTTTGTTAATTTGTGCTTTTGTAATAAATAGTTGTGACGATGGAGACGTTGAAGTAAAGAACATTTCGTTTTCAGACATTGAAACTTCTGCATCTTGTGGTGAAATTGTATATAAATTCAATGCAAAAGAATTGCTTCTTATTAAAATACCTGAAAGTGAATTGGCTTATACAAACACTGTCGGAGTTCAGACTTTTCCCATTTCTACAACAAACAGAGTAATTTACAGAAATTATGATGGGACACCAACAGCTGATAATATTTGTTCAAATCCTCCAGCAGCAACTCCTAATGTAACAGAAGAATGGAATGGTATTGGTGGAACTATAGAAATTACCACTACAGCCGTAAAAGATGTGAACAATACCACTCACGCGACAAGAATTATAAAATACAACCACTACATAGTTTTTAAAAACATTGTGTTTCAAAAGCCAAATGGCAATCAAACTTATGACAGCTTTGTTTTTGGTGATTACTCAACCCCTTCAACTTTGATTTATCCATTTGAAACTTCGCAACAATTAAAAAAATGTGATACAGCTCCATTAGTTTATAATCAAATTGGGAATGAGGCTTTAATCATTACTAATATAGATGCTTCTTTAATTGCAAATTCTGCGACACCAACTGTAAGAACAATGCCGCTAGGAACTTCCATAAATGTTTTGAATTACAATATCTATAACGGTCCGCTTCCGTTGGATTTTTTCTGCAGTGGAGCAACAAGTCCTACTTTAACCGAACCTTGGATTGCTGATCTAACCCTCACTTCGGGTTCTATTGAAGTGACAACTTCAGTTGTAATGTCAGGAGCTAACACACAATATACCCACAAAATCCATTTAAAGAATGTTACTTTGAGTAATGGAATGACTAATTTTTATTTGGGTGATGATTTCTATTATGGGGATTTGATTGTAGAATAGTATTATTTTACATTCTGCTTAATATAAACTTCTGTCGCTCCCAATCCGTATTTTTGATAATTGGCATCCTGAAATGCTATAGTATCATAACGTCCCAATAAAAAATCCAATTCTGATTTTAATATACCTTCACCAACACCGTGAATAAAAACAATTTTTGGGATGCGGTTTTTTATAGCAAACTCTATGTGTCTTTTTGCAGTTTCCGATTGCAAGGTAAGAATGTCATAATTACTCATCCCTCTATGGTTTTTCACTAGTTTTTCGATGTGTAAATCAAATTCCGGAACAGGAGTTTCGTGTCGGGATTTCTTTTCTTTTACAAAACTTCTAGGTTTTGGCTCTTCTTTTTCTTTTTTAATCTGAGTTGAATTAAAACTTTTAATATTATTATTTAACTCGTTGGAATCGTTTATTTTAATTAATTCATTGACATTGTATGTCATCACAAATTCTTCGTTTGTTTCTATTGTGATTTGGTTTTTGTCAACCGATAAAACTATTCCGTCCATCGCTTCATCCAACACTGAAACCTTATCCCCTTTGCTAAACATCTTCTTTTTCTTTATCTTGGTTTTTACTTGGTATTTTTGCACTCAACAACATCATCCCTATCATAAATACAACAAATGCCGCTACAAGGATAAAAATGTTTTTTTCAGGTTTACTTTGTTCGTATAAAGCTACTACTGCAGCAATAAACAGAATTGGAACAATTATTTTTTTCATTTTTTCAATATTAAGATTTCAAAAGTATGAAACTTTAAACTTAATCTTTCAGAATGATTATTTTTTTGTAGCATTGTATCGAAAACAAAAGGATTTATTTTGGACATAGAGAAATATATGATACCGTGCATGAACAAACAGCTATTTGGAATTGACTGTTTGGGCTGTGGCACTCAAAGAGCATTTCTTTTATTGCTTAATGGGCAATTTACAGCAGCGTTCAAAATGTTCCCTGCCATTTACAGTACTGTATTTCTATTTGTTTTCCTAGGATTGCATTTTATTGACAAATCGAGAAACTATAATAAAATTATTATTGGATTAGCCATCCTTAATGCAGCAATTATGATTATTGCTTATATTTACAAACTAATAAACATCATTTAAAATAAACGCTTTTATGGAAAATAGAAACTTACCAAATGCAACTGCTGTACTAGTTTTAGGGATTTGCTCAATCGTTACTTGTTGTTGTTATGGAATAGTGGGATTGATTTTTGGAATTATAGCCTTGGTTTTAGCCAAAAAAGATTTACAACTATATCAGGAAAGCCCTGAATTATATTCAAATTACGCAAACTTGAATACTGGAAAAATATTAGCTATTATTGGTGTTGTTTTGAGTTCAGTATATTTAATAGCAACCATTTATATATATGTTGCCATAGGCGAACAAGGAATGAAGGATATGATGGAAAACTGGGAAGCAAAAATGGAGCATCAAGAACAAGAAAACTAGCAACCAAAAAACCACTCAAAAGAGTGGTTTTTTTAATTATTTAAATCTTAATAATAAGGTTTATGTTGCCATAGACATTGCTCCTCCTATAATTGCAAACACAATTATTAAAGCATATAGCACTACAAAAACTAATGTAAAGATTCCAATGTATTTATAATGTGATTTTAAATACCCTAAAGAATTAGTCAACAACTCTGTATTATTTTCTTTAAAAGCCGCCTTTAGATTGGACGCGAACTTGTTAAGGTAATAAACCGGGAAAAAGTAAATTATAGCAAGGACTAAATACAAAACCGTTATAAAAGTCGCTCCCATTGCGCCTAACGCATTCATTCCACCGCCCACATTTCCCATAGTAGAAAAGATTGTTCCAGCGAATAAGGCAATTATTACAAGAAATGCCAATCCAATATATCCAATGATGGATAAAAAATAAGCCCATTTAGCAGTTTCCCGTAAGAAACCTTTAGCTGTTTCATTGAGCTGCATTTCGAAATTGTCAAAAGAAGTATTTTCTTCCATAGTTTTTTTGTTTAAGGTTAGATTCCAAATGTAACAAAATATTTCAATTAAACATAAAATAGTAACAAACAGCTAATTAATTCCAAAAAAAATCCTGATTTCTCAGGATTTTAAAACTATTTTTCAAATGCTTTAAGTGTCTTTATGATTATTGAAACACAATCCAGCAATTGCTCTTCATTCATTACCAATGGGGGAGCAAAACGAATAATATTTCCATGCGTTGGTTTAGCTAACAATCCGTTGTCTCTTAAAGCCATACAAATATTCCAAGCCGTATCACTTTCTTCGGTATCATTGATCACAACTGCATTCAATAATCCTTTTCCACGCACTAAAGTCGCAATATTTGAAGTTTCGATATATTCGCTTAATTTAGCTCTGAATATTTCGCCTAGATAAGTGGCGTTTTCGGCTAATTTTTCGTCTTTTACGACTTCAAGCGCCGCAACTGCAACTGCAGCTGCAATTGGGTTTCCACCAAAAGTAGAACCGTGTTGTCCTGGTTTTATTACATTCATTACGGCATCATTTGCCAAAACAGCCGAAACGGGATAAACCCCACCCGAAATTGCTTTTCCTAATATCAATATATCAGGTTGCACGTTTTCGTGATTAACTGCCAATAGTTTTCCAGTTCTTGCAATTCCAGTCTGTACTTCATCTGCAATAAATAAAACATTGTGTTTTTCACATAAAGCTTTGGCTTTAGCCAAATATCCTTCTGAAGGCACATAAACCCCAGCTTCACCTTGAATTGGTTCTACTAAAAATCCAGCTGTGTTTTTTGAAGATATAATTGCTTTTTCCAAAGCATCTAAGTCATCATAAGCTATTTTAATAAATCCTGCTGTGTAAGGGCCGAAGTTTTTGCGTGCATTTTCATCGTTCGAAAACGAAATAATAGTAGTGGTTCTTCCGTGAAAATTACCGTCACAAACTATTATTTGTGCTTCGTGTTCAGCAACTCCTTTTACTTCATAAGCCCATTTTCTACACAATTTTAAAGCAGTTTCTACTGCTTCGGCACCAGTATTCATTGGCAACACCTTATCAAAACCAAAATATTTCGTTATGTATTCCTCATAAGGCCCTAACTGGTCGTTATAAAAAGCACGTGAAGTTAATGTTAGGGTTTGTGCTTGGTTAATCATCGCTCCAACAATTTTTGGGTGACAGTGACCTTGGTTTACTGCAGAATAAGCAGAAAGGAAATCATAGTATTTTTTACCGTCTACATCCCAAACATATACCCCTTCACCCCTACTTAAAACCACTGGAAGCGGATGGTAATTATGAGCACCGTACTTGTTTTCTAAAGCGATTATTCCTTCAGAATTGATTTTTTCTAAAACTGACATTTTAATTTTATTTTAATTTTTCGAAATTCAATTCCTGCTTATGGAGAGAAATCATCCGATAAATGCAAAATTAGGTATTATTCTTTTAAGTTGCGAATATTCTATTTATCCTAAAGTTGCTGTAGAAGTAATTTTTGTATTGAATAATTTAGAAATCGGGCAATTTTTCTCTGCCTTACTAACCAATTCTTGAAAAATATCATTTGAGATTCTTGCAATTTTTGCATTTACAGTTAAATGGGATTCAACAATTGTTCCTTCTAGTAGATTGATATCACATTTAGTTTCGATACTTTCAATTTCAAAACCAGCTTCTGTAATATACGCAGAAAGTTGCATTGTAAAACATCCAGAATGTGCTGCAGCAGCTAATTCTTCTGGATTGGTTCCAACTCCATCTTCAAATCTGGATTTAAAAGAATATTGAGTATTGTTTAATGTTTTTGTTTGTGTAGTTAATGTTCCGTTTCCTTCTTTTAGAGAACCTTTCCAAACTGCAGTAGCATATCTTTTCATAATTATAAATATTTGGTTTTCCCAAATTTACATATTATAATAGACATTTAATAATTTTAGTATAAATAGGTAAACTTACCGTTAAGGATATAATTTGAACTAACATATGTATCGCAAAAAATGATAGTCAATTTATTATTATCATTTACAACATAAAATTTAGTACCAGGAGCTGCAGTTGCTCCTCCAAATCCACTTCCATAATTAGAAATATAAAGCTTTGCTTCTCCTCTTGATAAATTTTCATTGTTTCCGAAATAATCTCCAACAACAGTATATTCACCCGTTAATGGAAAAGCAGAATTAACTTCATTAAATTGAACTTTAATTCTTGCTGTTGAACTATATGAATTCGTTTCTAATTGAACATTACCCTCATTAAATCCATATGATGGATGAGTTAAATCAATTCCGTTAATACTTATAGTTTGGCCTGTAAAAAGACTAACTCTATTATCTTGAACAGGATTACAAGGTGCTTCTGCACTAGTTGTAAACTCATAGTCTCCACCATACCCAATGCCAACTTCATTAATAGCGTATACCCTGTAATGATAGGTTGTAGAAGGTTGAAAAATCGCATAACTATCAGAAAAAGTTCCTCGTCTTGTTCCTTTCACAATTTTATTGTCTTGTGTAGTAGGAAATTCATTTGTTGACCAAACTATTCCATATTCTGTAACATCCTTACCACCTTCACCCAATACGGTACCACCTAGAATAGCAGAATTTGTTAAAATATTTTGAGGTTCATCCGTTACAACAATAGGAGTTAAATAATTTATGTTCTGTATTTCACATCCATAGAAAAAAATAACAAGGACTACAATAAGTTTTTTCATTTCAAAATATTTTTTTTCAAAAGTAATAGAATATTCCTATATATTTGCCAAAATTTTGATATAAAATTAATCAGAATATTTTCATCAAACCTTTGCAAACCTATTTTCAATGCCAACAAACTATCACAAAATAGTATTAACTGTTTTTTTAATTTTAATTAGTTCTATCAATTATTCTCAATCCTTCGAATTAGACGAATATGACAGTAGATATGGATTGATTTTAGGAACTACTAATTATATAACAAAAACAGATGCGTTGTTTTCTAAATCTTCCCCTGGTTATAGTATTGGAGTTGTAGGGACTACTGTTTTAAGTGATAAATTTGAATTATTGTATGAAATAAATTATAGCGCTAATTTTGTAAAATTCGTTGGTAGAAAAGAACCTGAAGCAGCACCTGAAGATATAAAATTTGAACTCGACAAAATAAATCTCCCGATTCTAATAAATTATACATTTCTGAATATTGATGACACTTGGAGATTTGGTATAGAAACAGGCCCTTCATTGAGTTTTTTGCACAATTATATTTTAAAAGATGAAAGTAAAAGCGATTATTATTTAGAACCGCTTTATACAGATCCTTATTTATTGGAGTTTGATTCCAATAATGAAGAAATATCTTTTAATGTTTTTTTAGCTACTGGCTTAACTGCCGACTATTTACAATTAAGAGCTAATCTTAGATATTATTATGGTTTGACTGATCCTTACAGACAAGCTCCATTTTATTCTCCAGTTATGGATATTAAAGGTAAAGACAGTTATTTTACTTTTACCTTGGCTTACTTTTGGGGTAATTAATCATTACTCCTCTCTTTAAACATTTCCAACAATTTAGTAACAGTATTCCAATTTCTAATAGTTGCCGTTACATTCAGTTTTTTCTCAATGTATTTTTGATCCAATCTGGTTTTTCCTGCACCAATATCGTATTTAATATAAATCCTGCTAGAATCGATACTGGCTTCGTCAGGTTTAAATTGACTGATTTTTAATTCATTTATTGCCGAAGCATTCAATTCTTTAGAGATAAAAGCGACGTATAATTTTTTTGTGTCAACATCTTTTCCTTTTAAATAAGTATTGTTTTTAAAGCAGTTTTTCAAATCTTCTTCAGTAATAACTACAATAGGAACATCATATCCAAAAGTTTTAAAAATCTCTTGCTTGATTGCAAAACCAACGCTTGGACCATTTTTTTCTTCAGAATCTATAAATACATTTCCAGATTGAATATACGTTTGTACATTTTGGAAACCCATATTTTCCAATGCGGTTTTCAACGCATCCATTTTTATCATATTGTGACCAGAAACATTGATGCCACGAAGGAGTGCGAGATGAGTTGTCATAATTTAAGATTTTAAGTGTAAATTACCTCTCCAACTTTAGCATTTTTTAATCTTTCAATAATTTCTAATCCGTGATCATAACTATCACAGGGTATAATTAACTTATTTGGAGCATTTTTTATTCCGTTAATAACGGCAAAATTTCCAGCCATCATAATTTGTATTTTTAATTCTCCTAAAATTTTAGGCTTAATAACTTTCATTTTGCCGAGGAATTTTTTAAGCTAATATAAACCTAATTTGATACAATTTTATAAATAATTTATCAAATCCAACTAACAATCCTTATTTTTGCGCTATGGCAAGAAAAAATACAGACAAAATAGTTTTTGATCAGATAAAAGTCCTTGATGCTGGAGCAAAAGGAGTTTCAGTAGCAAAAGCACCCGACGGAAAAGTAATATTTATTCCAAATGTAGTTCCTGGTGATGTAGTTGATGTGCAGACTTTTAAGAAGCGTAAAGCCTATTATGAAGGAAAAGCGGTGAAATTCCATGAATATTCTGAACATAGAATTGAACCTATTTGTGAACATTTTGGAGTTTGTGGCGGTTGTAAATGGCAGAATATGAACTACGGCCAGCAATTATATTATAAACAAAATGAAGTTAAAAACCATTTGCAACGTATTGGAAAAATTGAAACCCCGGAGTTTGAACCGATTTTAGGTTCCGAAAAACAGTTTTTTTACAGAAACAAAATGGAATTTGGTTTTTCAAATGCACGTTGGTTAACTGAACAGGAAATTAATGATAATGGTAGAGAATCCATTAATGGCGTCTCTCCAGATAGAAATGCACTAGGTTTTCACATTCCCAAAATGTGGGACAAAATTTTGGATATTACCAAATGTCATTTACAGGGAGAACCATCAAATACCATTAGAAATGAGATTCGGAAATTTGCCATCGACAATAATCTAGAATTTTTCAATCCGAGAGCACATGAAGGTTTACTGAGAACCTTAATGATTAGAACGGCTTCCACTGGAGAAATTATGGTTTTAATTCAGTTTTTTGAAGAGCAAAAAGAAAACCGTGAGTTATTATTGAATTTCCTTGCCGAGCGTTTCCCAGAAATTACTTCCCTTCAATATGTCATTAATGGAAAACCCAACGATACCATTTATGACCAAAAAGTAGTTTTATTTAAAGGACGTGATTATATTCTGGAAGAAATGGAAGGTTTGAAATTTAGCATCAATGCCAAATCTTTCTATCAGACCAATTCGGATCAAGCCTATGAACTCTACAAAATAACCCGTGACTTTGCTGGATTAACTGGAAATGAAGTTGTTTATGATTTATATACCGGAACTGGAACGATTGCGCAATTCGTATCTAAAAAAGCGAAGAAAGTAATTGGTGTTGAAGCTGTTCCTGAAGCTATTGCTGACGCCAAAGAAAACGCAAAACGTAATGAAATAACCAATTGCGAGTTTTTTGTGGGTGATATGAAAGTGGTATTTAATGAAAGCTTTATTGCACAGCACGGAAAGCCAGATGTAATTATCACTGATCCGCCAAGGGACGGAATGCACAAAGACGTGATTGAACAAATCCTGAAAATTGCTCCTGAAAAAGTAGTTTACGTAAGCTGTAATTCGGCTACACAAGCTAGGGATTTGGCATTAATGGATGAAAAGTACAAAGTAACCCGTGTACGACCAGTAGATATGTTTCCGCAGACCCATCACGTAGAAAATGTGGTGCTTTTAGAAAAAAGAAATTAGTATTCAGTGTTCAGTAGCAGTTTGCAGTTATGAAATTGATTTTTGTCATTGCTATTGTAATTTAAAATTTATGAGAAAACTAAAAATAATTGTCATCGCCATTATTGTTTTCATTTCCTTTTCATCTTGCGAAAAAGATGATATCTGCGATGAAAATACGTCAACCACACCTAGAATAATTATAGAATTCTATGACGCTTTGAATCCATCTGTATTGAAGAATATTACTAATCTAAAAGTAACTGAAATTGGTTCGACTTCATCGATTTTATTTACCGATGATAGTAAAATAGCAATTCCATTAAAAACAAATTTGGATACTGTAAAATTTGAATTGATTTTAAATTCAACAAGTACTACAATCGCAAATACTGATTATATAGAATTTAATTATACTCGAAAAAATGTTTTTGTATCAAGGGCCTGTGGGTATAAAACAATTTTTACGCTGACTTCAAATCCATTAATAACCGATAAGGTTCCGGCAGATGAAAAATGGATACAAAGTTCGACTACGACAACATTTAATATTGAAACTGAAAATGAAACACATATCAAAATATACATTTAGTATTTTCCTTTTATGCTGTTCATTAATGCAGTCACAGGAAATAAAAAAAACAGATTCCATAGTGGTTCCTGCAAAAACAGAACGTTACGGTTTGCGCGCAGGAGTTGATTTATTTAAGCTTAGCCGTTCTTTTTATGATGAAAACTACAAAGGATTGGAACTTGTTGGTGATTTCCGAATTACAAAAAAATATTATCTAGCGGCCGAAATCGGAAACGAGAATAAAACTACCACAGACACTCAATTGGATTTTACTACAAAAGGCACTTATATCAAAGCGGGTTTTGATTTTAACGCCTATGAAAATTGGCTGAATATGGAAAACATGATTTATGTGGGAATGCGCTATGGTGTCAGTACTTTTAGCCAAACACTGAACAGTTATGACATCTACAATTCCAGTCCTTATTTCCCATCGGAAACCATTTATCCAAATGAGAAATATAGCGGGCTTTCAGCACAGTGGATTGAAGTTGTAGCTGGAATGAAAGCCGAAGTACTGTCTAATTTATATGTGGGTTTCAGTGTAAGATTCAACCGATTGGTATCCAACAAAAAACCGAATAACTTTGACAACCTTTACATCCCAGGTTTCAACAGGACTTATGATGGTGATTTTGGTGTCGGATTTAATTATACGGTTTCTTATTTCCTGCCAATTTATAAAAAGAAAATTCCAGCCAAGAAAAAATAATTCTTCATGAATGATAATTTTATAAATGAATATTTTGGGATTGGCATCCAAAACGGAAAAACTCCAGAAAATTTAGGGGTTTTATGGCGTTCTGCACAAAATTTAGGTGCGAGTTTTATTTTTACGATCGGTAACCGATATGCAAAACAAGCATGCGACACTCACGATGCCGTAAAAGCAATACCCTATTTTCATTATGAAAACTTTGAAGCCTTTTTTGATAATTTACCAAAAGGAGCGAGATTAGTGGGAGTAGAACTCGACGATTCCGCAGAAAACCTAGAAACTTTTGAGCATCCAAGACAATGTGTTTACTTATTGGGTGCCGAAGATAACGGCATGTCTAAAAAAGCAATGGAAAAATGCCATCATCTGGTAAAATTCAAATCCGAAAAAAGTTTAAATGTTGCAGTAGCCGGCACTATTGTTATGTATGACAGGGGTCTTAGCAAACCAAGGGGATAATTTTCATTATCCCCAAATAGTTAATCTGACTTTATGATGCCAATGGCAACCTGTATAATAATTCTACAAGAGGCTCCTGGATATCAGCATTATCACTTTTGTTAAGCTTAATTTTTAAATCCGATACGATTTCAAATCTCTTTTGTTCGTCAAGATTTCTTAATCTGTTTCGTAGCACATCTACAGTAGGGTATTTATAAATTGTAGATCTTAGGCGGTTAATGATGTAGTTTGAG
The DNA here is from genome assembly GCA_040387655.1 of Bacteroidota bacterium. Lineage (GTDB taxonomy): Bacteria > Bacteroidota > Bacteroidia > Flavobacteriales > Flavobacteriaceae > Flavobacterium. The sequence continues at coordinate 199,356 of JAZKDI010000001.1, forward strand.
TCCATGTTTATAATAGTTTTTTGTTAGATTATATTGGCAAATCTAAAGATGGCGGGCAAACTAATTATTACATTTTAAAACTCTGGATTTACAAGATTTTATATTTTATTAATTATTTCCTTCTAACTACTATTGATAGACCTAACCTATTTCTTTAATCCCATTAAGAAACATCCATTTCATAAACAGTTTTTCACCGTCTTTAGTTTTTACTGCTTGAAATTTAGGTGATAGTAAGGTAGCTACTATAAATGCAGTAAACGGAATCCAAAGTCCAGTTAAGTTTGTATAATGCGAGATTAAAAAACGCACTAATATAAATAATGTGGCAAAACATAATAATTGAAATATGAAAGCTCTGATTTGTAGTTTTGTCATTGTTTAGTTATTTTATTCTTACGATTCTTTTTTTCTTTTTCTTCATAATATTTTGCATACTTTTCAGAAACTTCTTTTTGTCCGTTTGGAACTAAAAAAAGCATTTTTTCATTAGTTTCTTTACCTATTATTTTTTCTACATTACGTAGGTATTTTGGAATGTTTACTTTAAATTGAGATAAATCTATTTTTCCTTGTATTGAATTCGAATAGTATACTTTATTGTTGTTCAAAAACTTAATCCTTATTTCCGTATTAAATTTACCCTTATTATATGCTCTTGTTTCTGTTTTAATTATATTCTTAGATTTAATATATAAACTTTCATAACTGTTTCCACAATCGGAATCAATCCAATATTCAATTGGTTTCCATTCTCCTTTTTTATTTTTTGCTTCTTGAATTATTATTAATTGTTGATCTTGCATTCTAGTTTTAATAGATTCATTTATGTTGTTTTTTACATAAATTGTAACTAAACTATCTTTCCCGCTTTTTAAAATTAATTGAATTTCATCTGATGATTTCTTTAAATCATTAAATTCTCTTATTAATTCTTCGTTAGGTTTAAAATCTAAATCAATTTCATTTAGATTATATTCCATTTTCGTTTGGCCAAATGACAAGAAAGTTGTTGAAAAAACAACTAAATAAATTGTATATATTATGAGTTTTTTCATAATTTACTTATTCAACACCCTCATCATTTACCTGAAACTTCGTTCGCTTACTGCCTTCATACATTTCATATTTTACCAATCGTGCTTCCAAACTGGCATTGAAAAGTTTAATTTTTCGAGAAGGTTTTAATCCAACAAATTTCAGCGCTTCAAGATTGGCCGTGATAAACCAAGCATTCGTACCAGGATAATTTTTCTTTAACGTATCGCCAATGTTTTTATAGAATTCTTCCATGTGAATATCCAATCTTTCGTCATACGGCGGATTGAAAACAATATGTAATTTCCCTTCAGAAGTTTTTTCTGTTTTAAAGAAATCCTGTTCTTGAATGGAGATATATTCGTCTAAATTGGCATTCTTGATATTGTCTTTGGCTTTAGCAACAGCACTTGGCGCTTTGTCAAAACCTTTTATGGTATGGTGAAACTCTCGGATTTTCTTCATTTGAGAATCCATAATAGAATCGAACAAATCATTGTCCCAGTCATTCCATTTTTCGAAAGCAAATTCTTTTCGGTTTATATTTGCCGGAATATTACAGGCAATCATTGCGGCTTCCGCCAAAAATGTTCCCGAGCCACACATTGGATCCAAGAAATCCGTTTGTCCGTCCCAACCAGAAAGCAACAAAATTCCTGCTGCTAAAACTTCATTGATAGGAGCAATATTCGTTGCTGTTCTATAACCGCGCTGATGCAAAGAGTTCCCAGAAGTATCCAATGCTACCGAAACCTGATCTTTATCAATATGAATGTTAATCCTTAAATCTGGAAACATTTTATCAATACTCGGTCTTTGTCCTGTTCTTTCACGAAACTGATCGACAATGGCATCTTTACATTTTTGGGAAACAAACTCGGAGTGATTGAAAAAAGTCGAATGCACCGTGGCATCAATTACAAAAGTTTGGTTTGCATTAATGAATTTTGACCAATTCACACCAGAAATCCCTTTGTAAAGTGCCTGTTCATTATTGGCTTTAAAAAAATAAATGGGTTTTAATATTTTCAAAGCGGTTCTCAAAGATAAATTGGCTTTATACATAAAACCTTTATCACCTTTAAAACTTACCATTCTTACGCCTTGCTCTACGTCTTGTGCGCCAAGCATCTTTAATTCATTAGCTAATATTTCTTCAAAACCAAAAAAGGTTTTGGCAATCATTTTAAAATTCTCCATATTTCTAGCCTTTAAAGGCGAATTGTTATCTTTATATTCTGCAAAAATAGACTAAATTTGCATTTTAATTTGAATCCAAAATATAATAAATGTCAAAAGTTGAAACTTGGTTTGCCTCTTGGTTTGATAGCCCTTATTATCACATCCTTTATAAAGACCGTGATTATGCCGAAGCGCAGTTGTTTATGGACAATATTGTTCATTATCTTAATTTACCCGAAGAAGCGAAAATTCTGGATTTAGCTTGTGGAAAAGGTCGCCACGCCATTTATTTAAACCAAATGGGATTTGATGTAACTGGTGCCGATTTGTCGGCCAATAGTATTGCAGAAGCTAAAAAATCTGAAAATAAAACCTTGCATTTTCAAGAACACGATATGCGTGAGCCTTTTGAAGAAAAATATGATGCAATTTTCAATTTGTTTACGAGTTTTGGTTATTTCGAAAATGACGAGGATAACCTAACTACTCTAAAAGCAATGAAAGAAAGTTTGACCGAATATGGTTTTGCTGTAATTGACTTCATGAATGTTACTCAAGTTATTGAAAACTTAGTTCCAGAAGAAGTAAAAACCGTTGATGGTATTGACTTTCATATCAAACGTTACGTAAAAGACAATCATATTTATAAAGAGATTGATTTTGAAGACAACGATCAAAAATTCCATTTTACAGAGAAAGTTAGAGCATTGACTTTGGCTGATTTTGAAAGTTTAATGGAACAAGCCGATATCTTTTTATTGGATATTTTTGGGGATTATAAATTAAAGAAATTCCATAAAATGGAAAGCGAAAGACTAATTATGATTTTCAAATAAATGAATAATCTATTTCCTTTTTTGTTTCCCTTACTTTCCGTTTTAATTGGATATGTTTTTGCATTGTTCTTAAAGCCAAAAGGAAAGAAAAACATCAAATTACTGTTGGCATTCAGTGGGTCTTTCCTGCTTTCACTAACCGTTATGGATTTACTGCCAGAGGTTTATGAAACAATGAATACAAATCCCAAAACTTCGGTGGGGATTTTTATCATGTTGGGGATTTTATTCCAGATTATCCTCGAATTTTTCTCAAAAGGTGCAGAACACGGACATGTTCATGGTCATGAAAAAATGTACCAAATGCCTTGGTTGCTTTTTATCAGTTTGTGTATTCATGCGCTATTAGAAGGTTTTCCTGTAAGTCATCATCATGATTTGGCAGTGGGGATTGCGATACATCATTTTCCAATAGCGATTATCCTGACTACTTTTTTCATTAGCTCCCATTTAAATAAAACAGCCGTTTTTTTATTTATGGTAACTTTTGCAGCAATGACACCTTTAGGAACAATATTATCGGAATATTTACCAGTTTTAAATCAGTATTATACTGAAATTACAGCCATTGTGATTGGAATTTTATTTCATATATCATCTACAATAATTTTCGAAAGCAGCGAAGGACATAAATTCAATATCGCAAAGATTTCGATGATTGTTTTAGGGATAGTATTGGCGAGTTTTTTGTAGGTTTGATAAGGTCTAAACTTCAGTAACAAAAGTATTTCAATAAACAAATAATGGAAATAAATCAAACTATAATTAATTCAAAAAGTGATAAAATATTTGCTTCTTTGAAACGAGTTTCCAGAATTTCTTTGATAATTTCTTCAGCACTATTATTCATATCTGTAATTTTACTTTTAGTTTATAAAGGAGAATGTTTTAGTTTTAGCTCAAAAATTGGTAGTGTAATTTGGTTCGCAATTTTGGTTGCAATTTATTCAATCTTTTATTCATTAATAGTTATTGTAGTTTTCTTTATATATCAAATCTATAAACGACATCTATTCTGGTCATTAATTAAAAGGGAAATAGTATTATTAATTCTGACAAGTATTCTTATGGCGATTTTCTATTTTGTAAATTTTTATACAATTAAAAATTTCTATTAATATTTTAGTTTTTTGTAGATAATGGTTTTGAACAATAATTTCAAAAAAAATGAAAAAGATATCTTTTACTTTATTTTTCTTTTCAACCCTATTATTTAGCTGTTCATCATACAAAACTATAAATGAGAATGATAGATTAACAGCTGCTATTAATTCTAAAAGTTTCATAACATTCTTTAGAATTTGTGAAAGTAAAAAGGATACTATAAAAGTTTACAATAATGTTGAAGGATTTATTGATTGTCCGTCAGTTAAACTTGATTGCAATAAAATTATTGTAATTGAAAAAAGTAAAATAACGACTAATGTAAATACAAGTAGTCAAAACCCTGAAGATCTAGATAAGATTGTGCTTTTTAATTTTGTGAAAATAAAAAATAAATACAAACTCAGTTTTCTACATATTCCTTCAAACGGCGCTTTAGATTTGATTTTTGATAAGAATAATAAACTTGATCATTTTGCTGAGGGAGCATTTTAAGGGATATTTACCTATAACTGAATGCTATCAATTCTTATAAAATCTTTGTAACTTTGAGCCTTAGAACCTTTGCAACTTCATAAAAATGACCTTCATAAAAACCACCGAACAATCTTCAAAATACGAGCATTTAGAAAAAATGTCTGTTCACGAATTACTTTCTAATATTAACAATGAAGATAAAACCGTTCCGCTTGCGGTTGAAAAAGCATTGCCACAAATAGAAAATTTAGTTGCTCAAATTGTTTCAAAAATGAAATTAGGCGGAAGGCTTTTTTACATCGGTGCCGGAACTTCAGGTCGTTTGGGAATTGTTGATGCATCTGAATGTCCGCCAACATTTGGCGTTCCATTTGATTTGGTAAACGGAATTATTGCCGGTGGAGATTTGGCAATCCGCAAAGCAGTAGAAAATGCAGAAGATAATAAAACCCAAGCTTGGATTGATTTACAAGAACTTAATATCAATGAAAATGATGTTGTAATAGGCATTGCAGCTTCGGGAACTACTCCTTATGTTATTGGAGGTTTAGAAAAATGTAATCAAAATAATATTATCACGGGATGCATTACCTGCAACGAAGGGAGTCCACTTTCAAAAACTGCCAAATTCCCTATTGAAGTGGTTGTCGGTCCAGAATTTGTTACCGGAAGCTCCAGAATGAAAGCCGGAACAGCCCAAAAATTAGTGCTGAATATGATTTCGACCACTGCAATGATTCAACTCGGAAAAGTGAAAGGCAACAAAATGGTTGATATGCAATTGAGCAATAGTAAACTTGTGGATCGTGGCGTAAAAATGATTATGGGAGAAATTCCTGTGAGTTATGAAGAAGGCACAGTTTTACTAGAAAAATACGGCAGTGTGAGAAAGGCAGTTGAAGGTTATAGTGGACAGTGATTAGTCGGTCACTGAGCCTGTCGAAGTGATCAGTAATCAGTTTTTAGTGTTCTGTCGGTGACTGAGCTTGCCGAAGTCAACACTAGTAATAACAATCAATAATTTTATCTTTATAGAAATGCGTACTAACAAAGAAATTTTAAATCAGGGAATAAAAAAAACAATGTGGGCATTACCCTGTTTTTTTATTGGTCCGGCAATTATTCATTTTGCATACATCAACCAACTTCAACCTACTTATTTATTGATTTTAGGAATTGGAATTGGAATTTCGATAATGGCAATTGTTTTATTATTTCTTGGGTTAAAAACAATAATGAAAAGTTTATTTAACGACTAATTTGTATCTTTACTAAAAATTATATTATGGATATTCAAGCAGAAATAAATTGGTTACATCAAGAAATTGATAAAGTAAAAGACCCTTCTTTTGTTGCTAAACTGAAACATCTTTTACTTTCTTTAAAATCAAATTCTGACGCTTCAAAAGCAGACTATAATATTGATATTGAAAAGGCATTGAAAAGCATAAAAGACGGACATTTTTATTATGAAGAAGAGGCAAAATCTATTTCAAAAAAATGGGGCAGAAAATAATTTGGTCGAAAGACGCTTTAGAGCAATTAGAAGCCATTCATTTTTATATTCTTTTTTGAAAGCAAATCAATTAATATTGCAGATAAAGTTGTTGAATCGATTTTTGAAAGTATAGATATTTTAAAAACAAATCCAGAAATTTATAAATTAGACAAGCATAAAAACAAAAATGATGGAAGTTTTAGGACTTTCTTCGTTTATGATTATTTAATCTCTTACCAAATTACTCCAGATTCAATACAAATTCTTCGAGTAAGACACACATCAAGAAAACCGAAGAATTTATAATGGATAACTTAATCAACATTAACGAAACTTTTGAAAAAATAAACCGCATTGATTCCAAAATCAATAATCGCGAATTTGAAGGCTGTATATTTAAGAACTGTGGTTTTTCCAATAGTGATTTCTCATATAATACTTTTATTGATTGTGAGTTTATCGATTGTAATTTGTCTATGACAAAACTCATCAACACAAGTTTGAAAACAGTTACTTTTAAAAACTGTAAATTACTCGGAATCCTATTTCACACTTGTGATGATTTTTTATTTAATGTAGGGTTTGATGAATCTGTATTGGATTATTCCTCGTTTGCCAATAAAAAAATGCCAAAAACAAAATGGAGCAATTGCTCTCTAAAAGAAGTGAGTTTTATTGGAACAAACTTAACCGGTTCAATATTTGAAAATTGCAATTTGGATAATTCCATTTTTAACGAAACCCAACTTGCAGCAGTAGATTTTACCACTGCATATAATTATAAGATCGATCCTGAATTCAACCCGATGAAAAAAGCGAAGTTTGCCACACAGGGAATTCCTGGACTTTTAGATAAATACGACATAAAAATTTTATAAAAATGGAAATCAATTCTCTTTTTCTCGAAAGCAGCAAAAAGCAATTCTTATATTACAAAACCCTTGGTGAAAAAGCAATCGAGCAACTCGAACCAGAGCAACTTTTTATAAGTTTGAACGAAGACACGAACAGTATCGGCACGATTATAAAACACATGGCTGGAAACATGGTCTCGCGTTGGACTGATTTTTTAACCACCGATGGTGAAAAAGAATGGCGCAAACGTGATGCAGAATTTGACAATGACATTCATGATAAAACCGAATTGTTAGTTGTATGGGAGAAAGGATGGAATTGTTTATTTGATGCTTTAAACAGTTTAAAAACAGAACAATTATCTGAAATCATTTACATAAGAAATGAAGGTCATGCAGTGATAGATGCAGTCAATCGCCAATTAGCACATTATCCTTATCATGTTGGCCAAATTGTATTTTATGCCAAACTATTGAAAAAGGGTAATTGGGAGAGCTTATCAATTCCGAAAAACAAATCTGCGTCTTATAATTCAGGTAAATTTTCAAAAGAAAAGAGCATTAAGAATTTTACGGATGATGAATTAAAAAAACTAAAATGAAAAAAACAATATTATTATTCACCTTACTCCTATTGCTTTCCTGTTATAATGCAGAACGCAACAGTAAAGATTTTAAAACCGGTAAATTTCAGTTTACACAGGAAATCAATGGGATAAAGAAAACGTCTGTTTTTGAAAGAACGGATAAAATCCAAATTGAAACCTACGAAGGCAAGACTGATACGGCTTCTATTCGCTGGGTTAATGACTTTGAATACATTTTGACAAAGTTGCATCCAAAAAATATGGCCGAAAAAAAAGCAATTGCCATGAAAATATTGACCACTTCAAAAAATTGGTATACCTTTGAATACGGAATTGTAGGAAGCCCGGAAAAACAAAAAGGAACCGTATATAAAATTCCTAATTAACAAAATCACAAACAAACTCACATAAACAAAAATGGACGTATTCTTAAATCCCAGTGCATGGATTGCCTTATTAACATTGACATTTTTAGAAATAGTATTAGGGATCGACAACATTATTTTTATTTCTATAGCAACTGGAAAACTCCCTCCTGAAAAACGCAAAAGAGCTACAAAAATAGGAATGTTTTTAGCAATGTTCATGAGAATTGCATTGCTGTTTGGAATCAGCTTATTGATTGCAATGAAAGAACCGTGGTTTAAATTTGATTGGGGTTGGTTTTCTGCAGAAATTACTGGACAAAGCTTGATTTTATTATTTGGAGGCTTGTTCTTATTGTATAAAAGCACCAATGAAATTAGGGAAAAAGTAGATGAAAAAGGATTGGAAGAAAAAGAATTGGGAAAATCAGCCACCAAGACTTTTAGCAGCGTTATTGTTCAAATAATCTTAATCGATATTGTGTTTTCTTTTGATAGTATCTTAACGGCAGTCGGAATGACAAATGGTGTTGAAGGAGCGATTTATATTATGATTGCCGCTGTTATCATTTCTGTATTGATCATGATGCAGTTTGCGGTGCCTGTTGGTAATTTTGTGAATAAACATCCGTCTATCCAGATTCTAGGATTAACGTTTTTAGTATTGATTGGTTTTATGCTAATTACTGAAGCGGCACATATTGCTGATGCTGTTATCTTTGGCAATAAAGTTGAACCTGTTGCAAAAGGATATCTTTATTTTGCTATAGCTTTCTCATTATTGGTTGAAGTATTGAACATGAAAGTTTCTAAGAACAAGAAAAAATAAAATTTAAATTTAAATTGGAAATGCCTTCAAAAATAGATGTTTTGAAGGCATTTTTTATTGAATATATTATGAGCAAAAAATATATCATTATTTTAGTATTCCAAATAAATTTTTAATTTCGTTATTAAATATCTCTATTCTTTTTTCACTTTCTTTGAATTTTATACATCCGGAACAATTTCCAATATTTATTATTTGAATAATTTTTCCATAAATGTTTTTTTCTTTTTCAATAAAATTTTCACAACCTCCAACGATAATTATTGCTTTATTTTCATAGTATAATTTCTTAGCTATATCTTTAATTCTCGAGTATATTGCATCATTAAGTTTTGAATTGTCTTCACTTTCATTCGACTGAGAAAAACAAGTCCATAAATAACAGAATTTCTTTTTTTTCTGAAAAGATAATCCAATAGAATCTAAATATTTATTTTCTGGAATTTCATCAAAACATCTAACTAGTATTTCACTATCCGATGATTCAATAGCTTTGATAGTAGTTTGCCCTACAATTTTATATTGTGAAATTAAAAAGATAAATATAATTGTCAACACTTTTCTCATAATACCACGAATTTTAAATCAAACTCAAATCATCACTTTTTCCAATGTTTCCATAACATACGAATGCATTACTTCACGATAATCCAGATGCGTTACAATACGCAGTTTCCCTTTCCCCATTCCACTAATAAAAATATTGCGATCTTTTAGTTTTTCCATAACCACATTTTCATCCAAACCTGATTTTACTGAAAAAATAAGTATGTTGGTTTCAACAGGCTCTACTTTTTCAATCCAATGAAGGCCTTGCAATACTTTTGCCAGCTCTTTTGCACGTCTATGGTCTTCTGCCAATCTTTCTAAATTATTATCAAGCGCATAAATAGCTGCTGCAGCTAAATAACCCACTTGTCGCATACCGCCTCCAAGGATTTTCCTGATTCGCAATGCCCTGTTAATCGAAGCAGCATCGGAAACCAAAACAGAACCAATTGGCGCTCCCAATCCTTTTGAAAAACAAACTGAAATAGTGTGAAATACTTTTCCATATTCTTTCGGATCATCGTTTGTTTCTTCTAAAGCATTCCAAAGTCTTGCTCCATCTAAATGAAACTTAAGATTATTGTCATCACATACTTTTCTGATTTTTCTAAATTCCTCAAAATCATAGCAAGCTCCTCCCCCTTTATTGGTAGTGTTTTCTACACAAACTAAACTCGTTAACGGACTGTGGTAAAAATCAGGTGGATTAATTGCTGCAGCCACTTGTTCAGCAGTAATCATTCCTCTATTTCCATCCAATAAACAACAAGAAACACCACTATTAAAAGAGGCGCCACCGCCTTCGTAATTGAAAACATGTGCCCATTTATCGGCAATTAATTGTTCTCCAGGTTGGGTGTGTAATTTGATAGCCGTTTGATTTGCCATTGAACCCGATGGAAAAAACAATCCCGCTTCCATTCCAAACATTTCAGCAACACGGTTTTCCAATTCAATAACTGTAGGATCTTGTTTGTAAACATCGTCCCCCACTTCTGCATTGAACATAAAACGAAGCATTTCTTCGGTTGGTTTTGTGACTGTGTCACTAATTAAATTAATTATCATATCAGTAAATAAAAATGAAGTAGTATTTTTGCAATAACAAAACTACTATAATTTATGACAACTACCGAACAAATAAAAGGTATTGTGGAGCGCCTTGGTGCGTTGAGGAGGTATCTTTGACGTTGATGCCAAATTAATTGAAATTACAAACGAGGAAGAAAAAACACTGGCTCCCGATTTTTGGAACAATCCAAAAGAGGCCGAAGCGTATGTAAAAGTACTTCGAGCAAAGAAAAAATGGGTCGAAGATTACAATAAAGCAGTCGAAATGGCAGATGAATTGCAACTCGCCTATGAATTTTATAAAGAAGGGGAATTTACTATAACCGAATTAGACGAGCAGTTTAATTTAACCAATAATCATATTGAAGCTATTGAATTCAAAAATATGTTGTCTGACGAAGGCGACAGTTTGAGTGCAGTATTGCAAATTACATCTGGCGCAGGCGGAACAGAAAGTTGTGACTGGGCAGCAATGTTGATGCGAATGTATATGATGTGGGGAGAAAAAAACGGCTACAAAATCAAGGAACTGAATTTTCAAGAAGGTGAAGTTGCTGGTATAAAAACCGTGACTTTAGAGTTTGAAGGTGATTATTCTTTTGGTTATTTGAAAGGTGAAAATGGCGTGCATCGATTGGTAAGGATTTCCCCTTTCGATAGTAATGCAAAACGCCATACGTCTTTTGCTTCAGTATATGTTTACCCGTTAGTGGATGACAGTATCGAAATTGATATTAATCCTGCAGATATAGAAATCACCACTTCCCGTTCGAGTGGCGCTGGAGGACAAAACGTGAATAAAGTAGAGACAAAAGTTCAGCTGGTTCACAAACCAACCGGAATACAAATCCAATGTTCTGAAACGCGTTCGCAACAAGATAACCGTCAGCGTGCGATGCAAATGCTTAAATCGCAATTGTATGAAATTGAATTAAAAAAACAACAAGCGCAACGTGCAGATATCGAAGCTGGAAAAATGAAAATCGAATGGGGTTCGCAAATCAGGAATTATGTCATGCAACCCTATAAATTAGTAAAAGATGTGAGGACTGGATACGAATCAAGTGATGTGGATGGAGTCATGAATGGGGAAATTGACGATTTCTTGAAAGCATTCCTAATGATGATGGGACAAAAAAACGAAGAATAAATAAAGCCCGTATCAACGGGCTTTTTAAATAATAGTTTGTTTGGATGTTATAACTTGATATTTCCTTCTATTGAATCGTCGTATGTTTCGCCTACGATAGCACCATAAGCACGTTTAGCAAGAGCTACCAATATATTGTTTTTTGTATCCCAATAATAACCTTCGGTAGGAACCACTTCAATTACTGTTATACGAGGATCATCTTTTCCTTCGGTAAACCAGGCTTTCATTATTGGATCCCAAAGTTCTTCTATTTTATTTTTATCTGTAGAAATTTTGGCTCGACCATAAATACTTAAATAATCGCTATAATCCGAACCTTGAAACAATAACTGCACGGCACTGTCTGCTTCTAGTTCTTTATTTTTATGGCTATCTTTTGCGCTTAAAAACCAGAAACTACCCGCATCATCAATTACTTCGGGCGCCATAGGTCTTGAAGAAAAACTTTCACCTGTTTTGATTTTTGTACAAAAGAAGCATGATGTTGCTTTACCTGCTAACAATTTGATTTTTTCAATTGCTTCATCTCCAAAAAGATTTTTAAAATTATCTTCCTTTTGTTGTTTATTTATACTGTCCATTATATAAAATTTTGAATTAGTATAAAATTAATGTCATTGATTTTGAATAACTTATATTAATCAATTCAGATTTTATAGAATTCAAATAAAAAAACTGCTCATTTCTGAACAGTTTTAGATTTTACCACATATGAAGCTATATTATATTCCAATCTCTACTTGAAAACGCAAGTACCAGTTGTTTTTAGTTGCTCCACTATTATATTCTAAAGTATCATAGCTTAACTCAGTCTGTAATTTGAATGTATGTTCCCAAATATATTTATTTATGCCTAAACTATATTCTTTTGTATTTGGAGTTAAGGCTTTAATATCGTCGCCTACTTTTTGCGTAGAAAAGCGTCCAACAATTTCATAGTTTGAACGGAAAAAATAACTTAATTGGTAATCAAAACCTTCCCCTACAAAAGCATAATTTGTTTCAGTTGCATCATCAGGATTTACTGTCATTGCATTATCACTAGTGGTTCTTGACATATAACTTGACATCGCAGCCCAACCATTATATTTGAACATAGCATCCAATAAAACTGATTTCATGGTACGTCGCTCATATAAGTTATTCCCTAATTGCCCTTGAGTTCTTCTTGCATGGTTATTTTGTTGAAAAGCTCCAGAAATTAATAATTTAGGTTTTTTCTCACGCATGATATCCCCTTCAAAATAAGTTCCGTCTTTTGTAAAAGCTCCAAATGGCATTAGCTCAATTTTCCCGGTAGCAGCAATTCCGTCATCAGGTTTTCCAGTAGCGTTTCTTCCCTCCCCTGTTGTTAATGCAGTTTTGAAGTTATATGAAAATTTATCTTTAAATTCATTCATGTTATGAAACTGGAAACCAAAATCTCTGTCAATAGTGAATTTAGCATTATTGATACTTCTATCTGTTAACTGCAGAGCCCCTGAAGAGTTAACACGTTGTCTGTTACCCGGCAATTTTGTCTGACCAAAACTAATGTTCCAATTTTTGTTTGGCTTATAAAAAATAACCGCATCACGAATGATGTTAATATTTTCCCCTTCTCTTACTTCACCTACATCACCCGGTGCGAATGACAATTGAAGTGCATATAAAATTTTAGGGCTACCTATATAACCATCAAGACGCAAACGCAAACGACGAATCTGTCCATCATAGCCTCCATTTTCATCTTCATTTTTGAAATAAGTTACTCTGTTCTGCATTCTAAAGCGAATATTTACCTGATATAAACTGTCCGGTGAAGTAATGCCAATTCCTTTTTTAAAACTATAATAAGGCAAAGTAGATAATTTGATATCATTATCTGTTTTTGTTTGTGCTTCTGTTCTTAAAATTCCGAAAAACGCAATAAATAAGAGAATACGTAGGTTTGTTTTGATTTTCATTACCAAATAATTAATATTAAGTTATTTTTCGGCAAAATTAAAGTTAACAAAAGGTTCTAATGTTAAGTTAATATTAAACAAACATTAAGTAATCCCTTTCAATTTTGACATAATAAGCTTTAAGATTAAATTATTGTAAAGCCATGACGTTAATTCGGGATTAGGATAATTAATCTAAAATCATTTTATTTGATAATTATTCATAAACCAACCAAATCAAATATGAAAACCTATTCGATACAAGAAATAAACAACGTTTTAAACGGCACGATTGTAGGTGATACAACTGCAAAATTAACTGCACCCGAACAATTGGAATTAGCTACAGCAACTGAAATTTCTTTCATTGGACATAAAAAATATGAAAAATATTGGGAAACATCTAAAGCAGCTGTAGCAGTAGTAAATGAAGATATTTCAATCGAACCTGGAAACAACCGAGCATTTATAAAAGTAAAAAATGCCGATTTGGCCATGAGTGAAGTATTGGCATTATTTGCTCCTGCCCCGCCCATTTTTGATACAGACATTCACCCGATGGCTTTTGTGCATGATACAGCCACAATTGGTATTGGAACTAAAATTGGTGCCGGAAGTTATGTGGGACCAAATGTAAAATTAGGCGAAAATGTTATTATATATCCAAATGTTACCGTACTTGACGAGTGCAGTGTTGGTAACAATAGTATTTTATGGCCTGGAGTGGTAATGAGAGAAAGATGCCATATTGGAGCTCATTGCATTTTGCATCCCAATGCTACTATTGGAGCTGATGGTTTTGGATTCCGTCCAGATCCTGAAAAAGGTTTGGTGAAAATCCCTCAAATTGGAAATGTAATTTTAGGAAATGGTGTTGAAATTGGTGCCAATTCATCTGTTGATAGAGGGAAATTTAGTTCAACTGTTCTTGGGGATGGTTGCAAAATCGACAATTTGGTGCAGATTGGTCATAACTGCAGATTGGGTAAATTTTGTATAATGGCTGGACATAGTGGACTAGCTGGTTCGGTGACTTTAGGAAACGGTGTTATCATTGGCGGAAGCGCCTCTATAAAAGATCATGTAACCATTGGGGATGGAGCAATTGTAGGTGCGGGTTCTGGTGTTACGGCTGATATTCCTGCGGGAAAAACAATGTTGGGCTATCCAGCTGTTGAAGCTAGGGATGCTTTGAAACAATGGGCAATTTTAAAACGATTAGTCAAAAATCATTAACTGAAAAATATATAAAAACAAAAAAACCATTCAGTTTGAATGGTTTTTTTATGAATTTTAAATTTTCTATAAAAATATACTTAAGGTATAATATAGTATTGCTGCTAGCAAAGCTGAGATTGGAATAGTCAATACCCAAGCCCATAATAATTTTACGGTCACGCCCCAACGAACCGCTGAAACTCTTTTAGTCAAACCAACACCAATAATAGAACCGGTTATTGTATGTGTTGTAGATACCGGAATCTTAAAATGCTCTGTAGTAAATAAAGTCAATGCTCCTGCAGATTCAGCAACTACACCTTCAAAAGCGGTTACTTTCGTGATTTTAGAACCCATTGTTTTTACAATTTTCCAGCCACCACTTAGTGTTCCGAGTGCAATTACGGTATAACATATTAGCGGAATCCATTCTGGCATATTGGCTTTGATTCCTTTTTCTTCATTTGGCAATACCACATTAAGGTCCAAGAAAAAACCGGATAAGTCAAAATTCGGATTTGTTTTGATAAATACTGCAACTGCTGCTGCAATAATACCCATTACTTTTTGAGAGTCGTTTCCTCCGTGTCCTAAACTAAAGGCTGCAGATGACAACAACTGCATTTTCTTTAAAACCTTTTCGGCTGTTGCCGTAGAAAATCTACTGAAGAACAAATTAAAAATTGCCAAACTGAAAAATATAAAAGCAACTAAAAGCCATTTGATGTTTTTTGGTTCGCATACCACACTCCAAAAATGACTGTCAAACCTAGGTTTTTCAATTTTATCATAAGGGATGATGATGCTTGTTAAAAACCAAATTGCCAATCCCATTAACACAATCGTTACTATTTTTGGGTAAATGTTTTTCTTTGAAGAATACATCAACCATAGTGACATGAAGTAAGAAATTATCATTCCTAGCAATGGTGCAAAAACAATAAAGATAATTACCATTAAAACTCCAGAAGGCAATAATTCACCTTCTTTTGCATCCTTTAACCAGTTTACGATTTTAAAGCCTGCGTGTTCAGCATCGGTTACTCCAGATAAACCATGAGCAATCGCGGCACCGGCAAAGCCCCCAATTAGAGTATGTGATGATGAAGATGGAATACCTTTCCACCACGTAAAAAGATTCCAGATAATAGCAGCAATAACCCCTGCTAAAATTACCGTTAGATTGATACTGCTTGTATGTGCCGTTTTTGCTACTGTATCAGCTACACCAAAACCAAAAACCCAATAGGCTAAAAAGTTAAAGAAAGCCGCCCAAACTACAGCTTGGAAAGGTGTAAGAACTTTTGTAGCTACAATAGTTGCTATAGAATTTGCTGCATCGTGAAAACCATTGATGTAATCAAAAACAAGGGCTAAAAATATAATAACTAGTAATAGAGTGAAATCCATATAATGTTTTTAAGGTTGCTTAATTATTGTATTTTAAGAATGCTTCACAGCAATGGATTCTAAAACACTTGCAACATTTTTACATTTATCAGTAGCCGATTCTAAAACCGACAATACTTCTTTGTATTTTATAATGTTTTTTGCATCAGTTTCATTTTCAAATAATTCTGAAACTGCTTTATCATAAACATTATCCGATTTGTTTTCCAGTTTGTTGATTCTCAAACAGGCATCTTTAATATTTTTTATTTTCTTTAGATTTCTCAATTCCTTAACCGCAGCATCAATATTCTGGCAAGCCTCTAAATTGATTTCTGTAAGTTTTCTGATTGATTTTGTTATTTTATCAACTTGGTATAATTTCATTCTGCTTGATGCACCATGTAAGTTACCGGCAACATTGTCAATAGAAGTTATTAAAGCATGGATATCTTCCCTGTCAAATGGAGTAATGAAGTTTTTACTCAATTCAATATTTGTCTGACGGGTAATGGCCTCCCCTTTTTCTTCCAGTTCATCAATTTTAGAAAAAAGCGCTTCCCTTTCTGCTTTAGGCAAATTTATTGCTTCATGCAAAATAGTCGCAATCTGAATTAAATTACTACTCGCTTCTTCAAAAAGCGGGAAAAATTTTTTGTCTTTAGGAACTAGAAATTGGAAGATTTTGTTTACTGACATCATATTTGATTTTTATAGTGCAAAAGTAAAATCGCAATGTTAACTTAATATTAAGTTAATATGAAATAGAGGTTATTATTTATGCAAAAATGAAGGCTTTTTTATTAGAAACGTTTTTGTATTTTTGTGCACCAAAATTAACATAAATAATTATAACCCTAACTGTATAAATGGACTTAAACTTCAACAAAAACGAAGATCACAACAGATTATTGATTACCGATTTAAAGCAGAATTTTGCTAAAGTAAGATTAGGAGGCGGAGAAAAACGCATTGAAAAATTACACGCAGAAGGCAAAATGACTGCACGGGAACGGATTGATTATCTTTTGGATCCGAAAGCAAAAAGTATCGAAATCGGTGCTTTTGTTGGAGAAGGGATGTACAAAGAACACGGCGGATGTCCATCTGGTGGTGTGGTTGTAAAAATGGGGTACATAAAAGGAAAGCAATGTATCGTTGTTGCTAATGACGCTACTGTAAAAGCTGGCGCCTGGTTTCCTATTACAGCCAAAAAGAATTTGCGTGCCCAAGAAATCGCAATGGAAAACCGTTTACCTATTATATATCTTGTGGATTCAGCAGGTGTATATTTGCCTTTACAAGACGAAATTTTCCCTGATAAAGAGCATTTCGGGCGTATATTCCGTAACAATGCAATAATGAGCAGTATGGGAATTACACAAATTGCTGCCGTTATGGGTAGCTGCGTGGCTGGAGGTGCGTATTTACCAATTATGAGCGACGAAGCAATGATTGTTGATAAAACCGGAAGTATTTTCCTTGCAGGAAGTTATTTAGTAAAAGCGGCTATTGGCGAAACAATTGATAACGAAACACTTGGAGGAGCAACTACACATTGTGAAATATCTGGTGTGACAGATTATAAAGCAAAAGACGATAAAGATGCTTTAGACAGAATAAAAAGCATTGTTGACAAAATTGGAGATTTTGACAAAGCTGGTTATAACCGAATCAAAGCTGAAAAACCAGCATTGGAAGAAAAAGATATTTACGGAATTGTTCCTAAATCACGTGCCGAACAATATGATATGTATGAAATCGTGAAACGATTAGTTGATAATTCAGAATTCGATGAATACAAAGGTGATTATGGAAAAACATTGATTACAGCTTATGCACGTATTGATGGTTGGGCAGTTGGAATTGTTGCTAATCAACGTAAAGTAGTAAAGAATGCCAAAGGCGAAATGCAGTTTGGTGGAGCAATCTATTCAGATTCTGCAGACAAAGCGACCCGTTTTATCGCTAATTGCAACCAAAAGAAAATTCCATTGGTTTTTGTTCAAGACGTTACCGGATTTATGGTAGGTTCAAAATCAGAGCACGGTGGAATTATTAAGGATGGTGCAAAAATGGTAAATGCACTTTCTAACTCAGTTGTTCCAAAATTCACAGTAATTGTAGGTAACTCTTATGGAGCTGGAAACTACGCAATGTGCGGAAAAGCATACGATCCAAGATTAATATTTGCGTGGCCAAGTGCTGAACTTGCTGTTATGGGCGGAACTCAAGCCGCAAAAGTATTGGCACAAATTGAAGCTTCTTCGCTTAAAGCAAAAGGCGAAGTTGTTGACGAAGCTAAAGAAAAAGAATTATTTGACATTATCAAAGCAAGATACGATGCTCAGGTTTCTCCTTATTATGCAGCATCCCGTTTATGGACAGACGCTATTATTGATCCATTGGATACCAGAACTTGGATTTCTATGGGAATTGAAGCGGCGAACCACTCACCTATTGAAAAGAAATTTAATTTGGGTGTGATACAGGTTTAGTTTTATAATTTTTTAGAAAAATAAAAATGCCTAATCATTATTTCGATTAGGCATTTTTTTATTAACCATTAATTTTTGAGTTTCTTTCGCTTTTTGATAAAACCAAAATCAAAATTTGAACAATGCTAAAAGCATAGTATCCCCATTTTATTTGTTTAATCTCTTCAAAAAGGTCATCGAAAAAAACAATACAGATTATTGTAATTAGCAGCAGGATTAAATTTATAAGCGAATACATATAAATCAATCTCCATTTTTTTGTGAAAGAAAATAGTAGTATTAAAAAAGAGAATCCGACAATAAATAAAAAACAAAGATTGTTAAACTGAAATATAATTCCCTGACAATTGTCTTTTTTAATATCTTTTATCAAATCCGTTTTTAAATTTTTAAAATCACATTCAATAAAAGCACTGATTGAAAATGTTGCCATTTCAAAAGCACTTTGCGAATTTTCATCATCAATAAATTCAAATACTTTTTGAAAAAATGGAGTTTCTTCAACATTAGTATAACTAACAGTATCTTTTTCTGAAACTACTTCCGATGAAATTGTATCAACCTCAATAATTGATTCTTCTACTGCTGGCACTTCAATCGGTGCTTCTTCAGTTTTTCTCATAACTCCATAATGTCCATTACAATGATCATAAAAAGGAGCCATCAGCAATAAAAAACCCAACAAACTTAATACACGTAACGAATGAATTGATTTCATAAATATCTTGTTAAAGATTACTTAAAATATCAATTCAAATTTCGTTCCATAAATTCTTATCCTAATCCATTACTTTCTTCCTAAAAAACTTTTCATTAAAAATAACTACCGAAATCAAAATCAAAACATAGGAGATAATCTGAATCTCACTAATATCTTCTTTAAAATAAAATAGTGCGAGTATAAAATTTATCATAGGGTTCGTGTACATCAAAATTCCAACTGCGGAAGAATTCATACCTTTTAATGCGTAAAGATTGAGATATAGTGGAATAATAGTAAAAAGCACGACAATCACTATCATTAAAATGTAGAACAATGGAGCAGTTGGAGTTTCACTGCTATAGATTGGAAAAAATGGCAGCAAAACTAAAGAGGCGATTACCATTTGTACTGTTAAAACTATAAAGCGGTCAAATTGATTGTTTTTTCTTTGACTAATGAGATACAAAGCAAAAGTAAAAGCAACTATGACACTGTAAATTAAATCTGTTAATTCTCCATAAGATAATATAAAACAACTAATTAAACATAAAATTACCGAAACCCACTGCCATTTACTTAATTGTTCTTTTAAAATAAAATAAGCCAAAATGGTAGTAACAATGGGGCAGATTAAATAAGCAAATGATGCAGATTTTAAACTCACGTGGTTCACTGCATACATAAATAAAAACCAATTTAACACCAACAAAAAACCACCTAACACTGTCAATAAAAAAGTTCTGAGTTTTACTTTTTTTTCTAATTTTTTGAATAATTCTAAATCAATCTTTAATTGGGTTTTCCTGAAAAAAAAGTTAATAACCAATAATAATGTGGTTGCATAAAAAACCCTGTAAAATAAAATATCGAGCGAAGGATAATCGTGCAATGGTTTTAAGGCCAAACTAAAAAAGCCCCAAATAAAAAATGCTAAAAAAGCCGATAAGTAGTAATTGTTGATTTTCATAATCGTTTATTTTTTCAAAGGGTAAGAATACAACATTGGGTTTTCAAACTTATTTTCATCCAAATTAAAATCCTTATCATAGCCTTTCCATGGTGAATTGGCGAAGAAATACAATTTGTCTTTCACAATCGTTGCCAATGCAGGTTCGTCAAATTCTGGTCGGTTGTTGTCTAATATTTTATAAGTAGTAATTTGATTTTCGTTATCATCTAAATTGTATTGAATCAAACGAATAGGTGTTACTCCATTATGAACCGCAATTAGGGATTTTTTATAATAAACCAGTCCATCAATTCCTTTTACGGTTGTTCCTTTTGGGAAAGTGAGCCATTTTCTATCATTCGGGTTTTTCATCGAAATTACTAGAATTCCTTTAAAATAATCGGCAATGAAAAGTTTAGAATGATCGGCATTAAAAGTCAGTCCTTGTAAATTATAAGCTTCTTTTCTCAAATCCAACCACGGTTCTATTTTGTCGTTACTGATTTTATAAATTACCGCTTCTCCACTATCAGAAACATAGACTATCCCACTTTTTGCAATAACCAAATCGCCAAAAATGTGATTTCCTTCCAATGGAAAACGATTCACTATCTCTCCAGTTTGAATACTACCCTTTACTATTTCAGATTTTCCTTTTAAATCCTTAGAAAAACCTTCCATTTCAGGCATTGCTGCTGTAGCAATCCATAAATATTTTTCTGCATCATCCGTTTTCATTGCAAAAACTGAAAGCAAATTATTCTTCACAGCATAATCTCCACATTTTCCAGTTGTCATATTAAATGTTACTATTTTCCGTTTCCTGATACTTGATGCCAGCCAAATACCCAATTTCGGTAAAAACAAAACACTTTCGGGATGTAATGATTTTTCAGATAATGAAACCACTTTGGTCGAACCAATCACTGGTTTTTCCTGATTGATTTTTAAATCTATGAGCTCTTTGTAACCCTCGGTTTGATGCAGATTTGAAAAATCTAAGTCTTCTTCAAAAGCAACTTTATTATTCATTAAAATAGCATTTTTCAAAACTGAAATAGCCATTTCTTTTTGGTTATTCAAATTATAAGCCACAGCCAAATTATAAGTATAAGCAGGATGTGATGGACGGATACTGTCTAATTTTTTAGTGATTTTTAAAAACTCAGCATAATTTTTATTTTTATAGGCTTCTATACTTAAAGTGTATAATTCTTTCTGGGATTGAGAAAAACAAAAAGGAGTTACTACTAAAAAATAAACAATGCAAAAAAAGTTGAGTTTCATAAATCACAAATTTGATTCAAAAGTAATTTTATTTCACGATTTTAAGGCTACAAAAATTCATTTTCAGCTTACATTAAATTATATTTGCGTTAGAAATCTACAACTATGGAAGAATGTATCTCTGTTTTCGATATGCTAAAAATTGGTGTTGGACCATCAAGTTCACATACCCTTGGACCTTGGCGGGCTGCCGAACGATTTTTGGCTGAATTGCGAAATGAAAATAGGTTAAGTGATGTTACGCGAGTAAAAGTAGATTTATATGGTTCGCTTTCCTTAACTGGGAAAGGCCACGCAACTGATTTAGCGGTTATGTTAGGGTTAAGTGGTCAGGATCCTGAGTATATTCCTGTTCAGGATATTGCTGGTATCATAAAAACAATAGAGGACAAAAACGAAATCAATTTAGGTAACGAAATTATAATTCCGTTTTATTTTCTTCAAGACATTGTTTTCAATAAAAACTTTCTTCCTTTTCACGCAAACGGATTAAGTTTTACGGCTTATTTTAATGATGATACCGAATATGTATCAACTTTTTATTCTATTGGGGGTGGATTTGTAGTCAAAGAAGAACGGGCTGATGCCAAAGAAAAAATAGAAATAAAAAACACCTTTCCTTTTCCGATAAACAAAGCAACAGAATTACTCGAATACTGTATTTCAGAAAATAAAAAAATATCAGAAATCGTTTTTGAAAACGAAAAATCAATGCGTTCCGAAGAAGTTATTAATCACGAATTAATTCGGGTATGGAATACCATGTTAGAGTGTATGTACATTGGTTGTCATTCTGAAGGAATATTGCCTGGTGGATTAAATGTACGCCGTCGCGCTTTTGATATGCACCAAGGTTTAATAGGACTCTCTAATTATAATTCGCCCCAAACTTGGTTAGAAGAAATTAGAAAAACGGAAGTGAAATTCCGCCAAATATTAAAATGGGTTTCTTGTTTTGCATTGGCTGTAAATGAAGTAAATGCAGCTTTAGGTCGCGTAGTTACCGCTCCTACAAACGGAAGTGCAGGCGTTATTCCCGCAGTTTTGATGTATTATTTGGTTATAGAAAACCACGATGCAGGAGAAAAAGAAATCAAGCAATTCCTGATGGTGGCTGGCGAAGTTGGTAGTATTTTCAAAAAAGGGGCTACAATATCAGCAGCTATGGGTGGTTGTCAGGCAGAAATCGGGGTTTCATCCGCAATGGCTGCAGCTGCTTTATGTGAATTGATGGGCGGAAGTCCCGAACAAGTTTTAATGGCCGCCGAAATCGCCATGGAACATCATCTTGGAATGACCTGTGATCCTATTGGTGGTTTGGTTCAAATTCCGTGTATCGAACGCAATACCATGGGAGCAATCAAAGCAATTAACGCAGCCGAACTGGCTTTAGAAACCGATGCAAAAAATGCGAAAGTTCCTTTAGACAAGGTAATTGCAACTATGTGGCAGACGGCTAAAGATATGAACAACAAATACAAGGAAACCTCTGAAGGAGGATTGGCAATTGCAGTGAATATGGCGGATTGTTAGTGGGTTATTAGATTTTTTAACTTCTTAGATTTTCTAAACTTTCTAATCACCTAAATTATTATTCTCCTAAAACGAAATCGCCAAGGAAGTAGTAAGAAACAGATTCTGATTACTAGGTAAATTGTCTTTTATAAAAATAGCATCTTTACTATGTAAATTTCTTGCTTCAATTCTAAATAACACATTACTAGCAACTACATAATCGAAATTTGTAGAAAAACCATAGGTTTTAAATCCATTTGGAGTTCCTGTTGCAATAATTACCCCTTTTCCATCCTCATAGTATTCTCCTCTTACTGCCAATTGAATTTTTGGAATTGGTTTGTACTGTAATATTAAAACTGGAGAAAACCATATATCATATTTTTCGCTTTTATAATCTGATTGTTGGGATCCAATGTCAAAGCCTGTATTAATACTGACTTTTGGAGATATATTTAATAAAGCATACAAATTATTGAAATAACGCCATTTCCTATCATTATCCGGTTGCTCGTTTCCAACGTAAGTACTCCAATTCAAAGTTATTTTAGCATTAGGTTTATAAGTCAGTTGTGTTCCAAAAGCTGGCGTTTGATTACCATCGATTTTTTTTATTCGCTGCCAACCATTCAAATACATAGCCGCTAAATACCATTTTTCAGATTTTGACGTATAGCTAATTTTAACACCTGCTTCATAATATAGGCAATTATCTGCTAAAATACTTCGCGTTAAAACATAACAGTCTTTTCCAATTGCGCTTTCAAAACCAATATGTGATGGCAAAACTCCTCCATCAACCCATAAGTTATGCTTTTTAGATATTTTAATACCTACATTTGCTTCAAAAACATTTTTCATTAAATTTTGTTCGGCCGCTAAGTTATAGTCACCATAAGTACCAGTCATTAGTGCAAAATTTCCATGAACATTACCCTTTGTATAATTCACTTTTGCAAAACCTAAATTCAAAGCCACTTCATTATGTTTGTTATGGCTATAAACAAAACCAGGTCTTGTATGATTGTCAGGTTCCCCCAAATCATAACTGTAATAGGTTTCCAGATAACCTGAAAATTCTAATTTAGGCAGAACAATCCTTAGACTATCTTGAGCTTTGATTGAAGAACTAAAAATAAAAAAAACTATAATGAAGTAAGATTGGTTTCTCATAAATTTAAAAAAACAAATCTAACTATTTTTACTACAGTTCGATTTGTTTTTTTTAACTAGAAACCTAAATAAATTATAACCTAAAATTAACTGCCAAAGTTACTCTATGTTCATTTTTGGATAAATCAGCTGACCACGGATTATTTATTGGATCTGTCGGACCATTAGTATAACCGCTTGGTGAAGTTGTTCCTCCTGAACTGGTAAAATAAGGAATACTGGAATTTCGATACCCATATTCTAAACGGAAAGTCACATAATCATTTGGCATAATATCAAAAGTGGATGTAAACTGAAACAACCTTAATTTTTCTCCATTTGCAATTGCATTATCATAATTATTTGGCATATCTCCTGTTGCTGCTGGTGTAAAAGCTAAATAAGGAGAAGTATTTACTCCATTTATTACCGATTGATTGGTCATAATATCACCTCTTAAAGTCCAAGCTAATTTATTTTGGTTAAACCAAAGTCGATTGGCCAATGAAGTTCCAATCATAAAGTTTTCAGAAGCTTTAACCACATCATCAATAGCATTATTTCTTTGAAAACCATAGTGAGAATTCAAACTAAAAGCTGCTTTCGAAATTCCTTTTGAATTGGCATTATTTAGATATCGCTGCACGATACTATTATCGTGATGAAAACGAACACGATTGGATTGATTTCCTTCTAAATCTGGATTTTGTGTATCTCTACCTAAATAAAAATTAGCTACCAATTGTGTTCTTTCAGTTGGTCTGTAATACGTTGAACTTCCTAATCCTGGACCTTTACTGAAACTGTTATAAGTTTGCCATCCATTAAGCAACCAAACTTCGGTCCTTAAATTTTTTGTTGGATGCATTTGGATTCTCGCACCCGAGAAATAGAAAGGTGTAAAATCACACAACATACTACGTTGATAACTCCAATTCTCCTGTGTAACATAACTTTCGAGACCAATATAGCTCATAAAAATTCCCATCTCAACATTGATTCCATGCCATCTATTAAAATGATAACCTGCAGCCGCTTCGCGAATGTTTTTTAAATTATTGATACTTGTATTTCTTCCGTGATATACCGAGCCATCAAGGTCATTTACTATAGCACCCATTTGACCAAATTGTAACCACACACGCCCAATGATATTTTTATAATTAGTTTCAATTCCAATACTGGCTAAGTTCAATGTAAACTCATTATGGCGACCGATTGTTGATGAAATAGTATGTGTATTGTCAATCGGATTTGCAAAATTGTAATTATAATAAGTGTCAAGGTAAGTGACGCCAGTTAGTATTGTTTCACCTTCTGAATCTTTTAAAGTCAGCGGTAAGTTTTTCTGACGGTTTTGTCCATTAATCCAAGTTAAATCCATTCCCTCGAAAGGTATTTTAGCACTTGTAGCATCAGTTTGAGAAAATATTATCGTTGAATTTAAAATCGATAATAAGAATAGTACTTTTTGCATAATTTTAAAATTTAATTAGTTTATTTTTCTATTTAATTCAAGGCTTGAAACTGGACTGTAAATCATCGGAACATTCTCAATAGTTACATCGCTTTTATCTAATCCAAAAGCTTTTTCATCGGAAATTGATAATTTTTTTAGCCAGAAATAGGATGTCAACAACCAACCATCTTTCAAAGCAAACTCATTTTCAACCGAAAGAAATTTTTCGATAATGATGAATTTAAAATCAGGTTCAGGATTGTATTTTGTTGAGCCATCAGGACGGATATGCAAATTCAGTTCTTTTCTTTCTACCAATTCCTGAACGATTTTTTTGAAATACAATTCTACTTTTGGCTGAACCCTAAAGCCTAAATTTAATATCACTTTGATTACTTTGTCGTCAAGAATTTCGACTACTTCATAATTTAAAGTAAAAGGATCATTCGTTCTGTTGATGTGCAAAAACCAATAGACATCCGCTCTTTTTGGTTTTTTAGCAAAAATAGATTTGATGATTTTTTCTTCAATTTCATAGGTCTTATCCGCTTTTGATAAGTAGATTAAATGTGTAGAATATTTCGGAATACTATCATCTTCGCTCAATTCATTTAGCATTGGTGTTTGTTCTATCAAATTGGTAAATTTCAGGAAGCGATTGTTTATTTTACGGGAATAATACCAAACATACATCACCATAAAAATGAAAAGCTCAAAAAATAAAAACATCCAACGTTCTTTGATTTTAACCACATTGGCAATAAAAAATGAAACTTCTATAATGGAGAAAATGAATAAAATAATTGCGACCCAACCCATTTTAATTTTCTTGATGAATACCAAATAGTAAGACAATAAAACTGTGGTCATCAGCATCGCAATGGTAATGGAAAATCCATAAGCTGCTTCCATATGTGCTGAGTTTTTGAAGTATAAAATCATCAGCACACATCCAGCCCAAAGTATTGTATTTACTGACGGAATATAAATTTGTCCTTTTAAATTTGTTGGGTTTTTTAACGCCACACGAGGCCAGAAATTCAACGAGATTGCTTCATTAATTAAAGTAAATGAACCGCTAATCAAAGCTTGGGAAGCGATAATGGCTGCCAATGTCGCAATGACAATTCCAATGAGTAAAAACCATTGTGGCATAATCGTATAAAATGGATTTTGACCTTGCAAAAACTCATTTCCCTGATGCATCAACCAAGCACCTTGTCCTAAATAATTAGTTACCAAAGCTATTTTTACAAAAATCCAGGTAATTCGGATATTCTTTTTTCCGCAATGTCCTAAATCGGAATACAAAGCTTCTGCTCCCGTTGTACATAAAAACACTGCACCAAGTAACCAAAATCCGTGTGGATATTCTACTAATAATCTGTAACCATACATTGGATTCAATGCTTTTAGAATATCAGGATGATGCACAATTTGAGAAACTCCTAATACGGTTAGCATCGTAAACCAAACCACCATTGCTGGACCAAAAATATAGCCTACTTTCTGAGTCCCAAAACGTTGAAAAATAAACAAACCAGAAAGAATGGCAATTACGATAGGAATAGTTGGTAAATTCGGAACAATCGCTTCCAATCCTTCAACGGCTGAAGCTACGGATATTGGCGGTGTTATAATTCCGTCGGCCAATAATGTTGTTGCTCCTAGAATAGTAGGAATAACCAATTTTCCTTTACCAAATCGTTTCACTAAAGCATACAAGGAAAATACGCCACCTTCGCCGTGATTGTCTGCCGAAAGGGTCAGGAAAATATACTTGAAAGTGGTCTGAAAAGTAAGCGTCCAAAAGACACACGAGATTCCGCCATAAACCAATAACTCGGTTATGGATCTATCTCCAATGATTGATTTCATTACGTATAAAGGACTTGTTCCAATATCCCCGTAAATGATTCCGAGAGCAACTAGAAGTGATGCTGCACTGACTTTTTGTAAGGTTGATGTATTCATTTTTTTAGATTGTTAATTTTTAGATTTTAGAAATAGTTATGGCTAATCGTTATGTTAGACATACGATTGAAAAGGTTTATTTCGGCAAATTAATGAGTATTAACTGGTGTTGAATCTGTAGCCTATCCCCGATTCGGTTGTAATGAATTTAGGTCGATTTGGGTCTTCTTCAATTTTCTTACGCAATTGTGCTATGAAAACTCTTAAATATTGTGTTTGATCAGAATAACTCTGTCCCCAAACTTCTTTCAAAAGGTATTGATGGGTCAAAACTCTACCTTCATTTTTTATCAAAAGAGAAAGTAAGTTGTATTCTGTAACTGTGAGTTTAATGATTTCTTCTTTTACTTTAACGATTCTTGCATTAAAATCAATCGTTATATTTCCAAAGTTAATAATTGCTTCACACTCATGGCTATTAACCATTCGCAAAGCAGTTCTGATTCGGGCTAACAATTCCTGGGAACGAAAAGGTTTTGATAAATAATCGTTTGCGCCATTGTCTAAAGCCCTAACAATCTCTTCCTCAGAATTTCTAACCGTCAGAATGAGAATTGGATTATTATACCATTCTCTCAATTTTTTCAATACATTTTGACCATCATCATCGGGTAAACCCAAATCCAAAATAATTAATTCTGGTGGATGATTGGCTGCGGCTAATATTCCTTCTTTTGCATTAGTAGCAAAATTTACCTTATATCCATTGGCTTCCAAAGTGATTTCCAATAGTTTTCTAATTTGACTTTCGTCATCAATAATCAATATAGTTGCTACTTTATTCATTACCAATACTTTTTATGTTCAATGTCTCTGCTGGAAAAGATAGTTTGAAAACAGCACCACCATCTATTGCATTTTCAAGCGTTACTTTTCCTTTTTGGGCTTCAACAAATCCTTTCACTATAGAAAGGCCTAAACCGGTTCCGCCTGTTTTTGAATGCTCCAATCTGTAAAATTTATCAAAAACCTTATCTATTTCATTTTCAGGAAAACCTTTTCCGTCATCAGAAATAGTGATAAAGCAAGTGATTAATTGTCGTTCGTGATATTCGAAATCAGAATCAAGTTGTTGTTGAATCTGAACTTCAATTTTTGCTCCTTTTGGGGTATACTGAGATGCATTATAAACTAAATTATAAATAATCTGTTCCATCAAACCGTAATCTAATTTAAAAAGCGCCAAATTATCATTGGCTTTTACCACCGTTTTATGAAATTGCAATTCTTCAGATAAGCTTTCAAAAACTTTATAGGTTAATTCTTTAAGGTCGCACCAATCCAATTTTGGTTGGATATAACCGCTTTCCAGTCGGGACATATTTAATAAATTCTCCACCTGATGATTTAATCGCATCGATGCTTTTTCCATTTCAGACAAAAGTTTTGATTTATTGTCTTCTGATAAATGAACTGATTTTTGCTGTAAAGTATCAATGGCGCCAACAATTGTTGCAATTGGTGTTCGTAACTCGTGAGATAAAGAATCTAGTAAAGTATTGTATAAACGCATTGTTTTTACTTTTGCATCTTTGATTTGAATTTCACGTTCAATTTTTCTTATTTTAAAAGTCAGTACACCATTAATCAAGGCAATAATAAAAAACATAAGTAATAGCAAAGCGTCTTCTGCATTGTCTATATGAAGTGTGTAATAGGGTTTT
This sequence comes from Bacteroidota bacterium, assembly GCA_040387655.1. Taxonomy (GTDB): domain Bacteria; phylum Bacteroidota; class Bacteroidia; order Flavobacteriales; family Flavobacteriaceae; genus Flavobacterium. The sequence goes on from JAZKDI010000001.1 coordinate 228,632, forward strand.
ATAAATAGGAAATTCAAACACAATGCGCTCAATACGGCAGCTAAAAGAACAGGAATTATATCTAAAAAAATAGCCAACAAAGATACTACTACCAATAATAAATAGCCGACAACTTTGTATTCAACCACATCACGAATCAGTAAACAAAGTAATGCAACGATAGTAACTGAAAATATACTAATAGCATATTGACTCTTCGTTTGTTTGTATTTTATGAATCTTTTCATTACTGTCTGATTTACTATGCAAAGTTAAACCATCTAGTGTAAGTATTTTATAATATAAAAGCCAGAATGCATAAAGATTTTATAAAGATTATTTTCTTCTTGTATCAATTATATAAATAATTTTCCAAGTAGTATTTTCTTTAAATAAAGTAAAAGCATTCACACCTGAATGGCTTAATTTTCCGTTCACATAAAACTCATAAGGTGTCCAAGCATGAGCCATAGCTCCATCTATTTGAATGGAATAGTTTAGTATTCTTTCTTCAATAGTAACATTCAAAGGAATTGTAGCAATGGATTTATAAAATTCGCCAATATTTTCATTTGATAATTTGTTGCCTTTTATATTTTCTGCTATCGACTGTAAAATCATTTTATCTGTACAAACACTTTTTATCTTTAACGTATCCCTTTGGTGCATACCATCAAAAAAAGTTTCAATAGTTTTTTGAATTTCTGCATTTTGAGCATTGGCTAAAGTTGTAAAAACCAAAAGACTAGCGATGATTACTTTTTTCATATTTATTCAAAATTTAAGGATTATAATCTGTTAGTATATTTTCTTGTTGATTTATTACAAAAATAATCGATTCTTAGTACTTTTACATCTTCTAATAAACACAACTATGTCTGTAGCCAAAAAAGATTATAAAAAAATTACCACAAAATCATTAATTGAGATGAAAGCCAATGGAGAGAAAATCTCTATGCTTACGGCTTATGATTTTACGATGGCAAAAATCGTTGATACCGCTGGGATTGATGTGATATTAGTAGGCGATTCAGCATCTAATGTTATGGCTGGTCACGAAACGACATTGCCCATTACTTTAGACCAAATGATTTATCACGCTTCTTCAGTAATCCGTGCTGTCGACAGGGCTTTGGTAGTAGTTGATTTGCCTTTTGGAAGTTACCAATCGGATTCAAAAGAAGCGCTACGTTCTTCTATCCGAATTATGAAAGAAAGCGGTGGACACGCCGTGAAATTAGAAGGCGGAAGGGAAATTAAAGATTCTATCAAGAAAATATTAAACGCTGGTATTCCTGTTATGGGGCATTTGGGTTTAACCCCACAGTCCATTTATAAATTTGGAACTTATACTGTTCGTGCTAAAGAAGAGGAAGAAGCCGAAAAATTAATTGACGATGCTAAATTACTTGAAAAACTAGGTTGCTTTGCCTTGGTTTTGGAAAAAATCCCTGCTCATTTAGCCGAAAAAGTAGCAAAAAGTATCTCTATTCCGGTAATCGGAATTGGTGCTGGTGGTGGTGTTGACGGACAAGTATTAGTCATTCACGATATGTTGGGAATGAATAATGAATTTAGTCCGCGTTTTCTAAGAAGATACCTTAATTTATATGAAGAAATGACCTCTGCTATTGGAAAATATGTTGCCGATGTGAAGAGTAAGGATTTCCCCAATACCAGTGAACAATATTAATTTTTGATTATTAGATTTTTCGATAGTTGGATGGTTAGATTTATTTTAACTTACGCTTTCGAATTATCGAATTATCGATCAATCAAAATATCGATTTGAAAATTCTATCAAATAAATCCAACCTCCAAATCCTTCATGAAGACAATCACCTAATTGTGATAAACAAACGTGTGGGCGACATAGTGCAAGGAGATAAAACGGGCGATAAACCACTTTCTGATGTGGTAAAAGAATACATTAAAGACAAATACAACAAACCTGGGGAAGTTTTTTTAGGAGTCGTGCATCGATTAGACCGACCAACAACTGGAATAGTGGTTTTTGCAAGAACAACCAAGGCGTTGACACGGATGAATGAATTGTTCAGTAATAGGGAAACCCAAAAAACCTATTGGGCAATAGTTAAAAACAAACCTTCAAAAAGCGAAGAAAAACTCGTTCATTACCTTAAAAGGAACGAAAAAAACAACACTTCAAAAGCGCACATAAAAGAAGTTCCCGAAAGTAAATTAGCAAGCCTCGACTATAAAATCATAGCGGAACTCAATAATTATTTTGCTCTTGAAATCAATTTGCACACAGGAAGACACCATCAAATAAGAGCACAATTATCTGCTATTGGATCTCCTATTAAAGGGGATTTAAAATATGGTTTTGACAGAAGCAATCCTGATGGAGGCATTCATCTTCACGCGAGAAATTTGATGTTTATCCATCCTGTTTCAAAAGAAATTGTGAATATTACCGCTCCAGTGCCGAATGATGTAGTTTGGAATGCGGTTTAATCTTAAAAAATCAGTAACTTTAGCAAACCTAAATAAAATTAATTATAAAATTTAAAAACAGTGATTATGAGAAACTTATTGATTTTATCCTGCTCATTATTATTTGTGGGCGCTTCAGCTCAAGATAATTTTTCTGGTATCGGGACTTCAAGAAGAGTCGGAATATTAAATGTTGGTCTCAATCCAGCCGAACTTTCCAACCTCTCTTCTAAATATGAATTTAACCTTTTCGGATTCAGTTCAAGTGTAACCAACAATAAAATTGGATTTAAAGACTTGACCGGTGATGAAGATCTTGAGGATTTGATTTTTGAAGGTGATGAAACTGTAAACCTAAGATTAGATGGAGAAGTGTATGGTCCAAGTTTTGCCTTTAGGTTAAAAAAATGGGGATTTGGAATCATTACAAAATCAAATATTAAAGTGGGTTTAGTTGATATCACACCTGATCTGGCAGATGCTATTAATTTAAATACTATTGCAGGTTCTACAACAATAAGTAGTGATTACAACCAACGTATTAATGGTACGACATGGGGTGAAGTAGGTTTTGCCGTATCCCGCAATCTTATCGACACCGAAAAGAATAAGCTAAGTGTGGGTAGTACAATAAAATTATTGTTCCCTGGTTCTTATATCAATCTTGGGCTTAATAACCTTAAAGGAAGAATTGATACTGACGGAATTGGGAATGCATACCTAAACGATGTTCATGATGTGTCTTTAAACATTGCATATTCAGGAAATCTTGCTGAAAATTTTAATGATGCGGATAGTTATACAAAAGCGATTTTTGGTTCATTTAGTGGTATTGGTGCGGACATCGGATTCAATTATCAACGCAAAGATGCTAAGGGTTATAGATTGAATGCTGGTCTATCCGTTAGAAATATTGGAGCCATGACATATAAAGACGATAATAATTCATCTACAGATTATACCTTAAACATTCCTAATGGCACTCCTACACAGCCAGGATTAAATTTAACCCAATTTGATGGTGCAGAAAGCATTGAAGATATTGAACAAGTACTATTAGACAGTGGCTATTTAGATAAAAGCCAAAAATCAAGTGCAGATTTTAAAACTAAACTGCCTACAGTTTTCAATGCTTATGTTGATTATAAAGTAGTACCTACTTTTTATGTATCTCTTTTTACCCAACAAAAGTTAGGAAGCGACAATAACAATGATCAAGCAACGGTTCAGAACGTAATTACACTTACACCTCGATTCTCTTTAAAGAATTTTGAATTGTATGTTCCACTATCCAGCAATGAAATAGCTGGTACTGCAGCTGGATTCGGACTTCGTTTTTATGGATTTTATGTGGGTTCTGGATCAATTATTACCGCACTTACAAGTGATTCAAAACAAATGGATTTGAATATTGGATATCGACTAGGATTAAAATAAATTTAATAAGCGAGGTTATGTGTTACAAAGAGGATATTAATTTTAGAAAAGAATCGCTAAAAAAATTACTTTTTGTAATCCAAGAAAATGAAGATGCAATCATTCAAGCCTTATATGATGATTTCAAAAAACCCGCTTTTGAAGCGCTGTTGACCGAAACAAATTATGTAATTACCGAATTAAATTATTTTATAAAGAATATTAAACAATGGGCAAAACCAACTTTGGTTTTGCCTTCTTTATTAAATTTCCCTTCGTGGGACTACATTTATAGTGAACCCTATGGCGATGTACTTATCATTGCCCCTTGGAACTACCCTTTTCACTTGGCAATTTCACCTTTAATAGCAGCAGTTGCAGCGGGAAATTTAGTTACCCTTAAACCTTCGGAAAATACGCCAAATACTTCTAAGCTAATTGAGAAAATCATTTCCGAAACTTTCAGCCCCGATCATGTAAAAGTAATTCTGGGCGGCAGTTCAGTTGCCGAAAGTCTGTTAGGGCAAAAGTGGGATTATATTTTTTTTACAGGAAGTATAAAAGTGGGTAAAATCGTAGCCAAAGCCGCAGCAGAAAACCTGACTCCGGTAACTTTAGAACTCGGCGGAAAAAACCCTTGCATTGTTGATGAAACTGCTAATTTGAAACTTGCAGCAAAAAGAATCAGTTGGGGGAAATTCATCAATGCGGGACAAACCTGCATAGCGCCTGATTATATTTTAGTACAAACCAAAGTAAAAACACGTTTTATCACCTATTTACAAGAAGAAATAAAAAATGCTTATGGTGAAAATCCAGAAATTTCCCCCGATTATTGCCGAATAATCAATGAGCAAAACTGGATGCGATTAACTTCATTAATAGAAACCGAAAAAATAATTTTAGGCGGAATTTCAAATAAGGAAACAAACTACATCGCCCCCACCCTTATTGACGAGCCTAGTTTAGGAAGCTCAATAATGAAAGAGGAAATTTTCGGGCCTATATTGCCCATTATTTCTTATGAAAGCGAAGCCGATATCAAGAAAATAATTTCGAGTTATGAAAAACCTTTGTCTTTATATGTTTTTACAGAAAACAAGGCTTTCGCCAAAAAAATAATTCAAAATTTTTCTTTTGGCGGGGGCTGCATAAATGATACTTTAATTCATTTTGCAAATAAACGATTGCCTTTTGGAGGAGTGGGTCATTCTGGAATTGGAGCGTATCATGGCAAAAGAAGTTTTGATCTTTTTTCGCATAAAAAACCAATAGTTAAAAAAGCAAACTGGTTGGATATTCCAATTAGATATGCTCCTTATAATGATAAATTTAAAAAAATAAGACGGATTCTTAAATGGTTATAATGTCTAATTAAAAAGCAATAATTATGAAATGGCTAGGAAGAAGAGAAAGTAGCAATACTGAAGACAGAAGGACTTCATCAGGTGGTAAAGTAATTGCCGGTGGCGGTATAATAGGTGTTATCGTATTGGTAATAAATATGTTAATGGGCGGTGATTCAACCGAATTACTCAATGGTTTACAACAACAAATAAATACGCCTAACGAAACAGAACAAACCTTAACTCCCGAAGATGAACAGATGGGTAAAATGGTCCGCGTCATTCAAGCAGATACCGAAGAAGTCTGGGCAAAAATCTTCCAGGAAAACAATAGGGTTTATGAACCTGCAAAATTGGTACTATTCCGAAGTAACATACAAACGGGTTGCGGTTCAGCTACCTCTGCTTCTGGACCTTTTTATTGTCCAACAGATCAGAAGGTGTATATGGATTTGGCTTTTTTTGATGAATTGAAAAACAGATTTGGAGCTAAAGGCGGGGATTTTGCCATTGCTTATGTAATAGCTCACGAAATAGGGCACCACGTTCAAAATTTATTAGGCACTTCTGATCAAATGAGAAAAATGCAAGAAGGATTAAGTGAAGCTGAAGCCAATAAATTATCGGTTGCATTAGAATTACAAGCCGATTTTTATGCGGGACTTTGGACACATTACAACGAAAAGCAAAATGCCATACTTGAAGAGGGCGATATTGATGAAGCTCTAAGTGCTGCAAATGCAGTTGGTGATGATGCCATTCAGGAGAAAATGCAGGGCCGTGTAACACCCGATACTTTTACTCACGGTACTTCTGAACAAAGAATGTATTGGTTTAACCGAGGTTTTAAATCCGGTGATATTAGTAAGGGAAACACTTTTGCTGAATTAAGGTAATTTCAAAACCATTTTCTTCTTTTAAAATAATAAATCATTCCGATTACCATTAAAAACATTACCCCAAGGACAATAAAATAACCGTTTTTAGTCCTTAGTTCCGGCATATTGTCAAAATTCATTCCGTAAACCCCTACTATAAAAGTCAATGGAATAAATATGGATGATATAATGGTAAGCGTTTTCATAATCTCATTCATCTTATGGCTTTGGGACGAAAAGAAAAAACTTGAAGCACTTTCAAGAGTCACCATATCATCGTCAATCTGATCCAAAAGCTCTAGGCTTTTTTGATGTAAACGCGTAAAAAAACTGAAGTTTTCTGGCTCTATGGAATTAAATACATTATCATCTTTGATACTTTTTATTGAATACAATGAATCACGCAATGGGATAATAGAACGTTTCAAAAAATTAAAATTATCCCGGTGTATTTCAATTTGTTCCAAAACAGTAGGATTCGTACTCACTTTTGACAAACTTATTAATTCTTCCACCTTGTCTTCTTCTGCTTCAATGGTGATATAGAAATTTTCCATTACTGCATCCAATAACAAATACAATAAATAATCGGCTTTTTTTGTACGCACTATACCGGAATGCTTGCGGATGCGTTCTCTAATGTGAATAAAATAATCGCTCCTTTTTTCCTGAAAAGAAAGTAAAAACCCATCTTTAATAATAAAACTTATCTGTTCAACAGAGATAGTGTCTGAGTTTTCTGTAGGTAGCAACGATTTTATATTAAAAAACAAAGTGTCGTGCAGTTCATCAATTTTTGTTCTTCTGGTAGTATTGAGTATATCGGCAAGCATGAAACCATCTAGGTTAAAAATATCCCCTAATGATTTTATGAGTTCAATATTGTTTAAACCATGCACGTTAAGCCAGTTGACTTTTTTAGGATCTATGTTTTCAACTACTTCAGTAAGGGCAATATCTTCATATTCGGTTAAGTCGGCATCATCATAAACAAACAGCTGCATTTCTGTTGGTTTGCTTTTATGGATCCCAGTATATTCTAATTGTGTATGCTGGACTTTTCTGCCTTTCTTGTATTTAATCTTTCTCACAGAGTCTAATTTTTTCTAAAATTAAGAAATATTATAATTTTCATACTATTTTTACCAAAAATCATTTTAATGAAAACCCTAATCAAAAATATAAAAGAACTAATTCAAGTTCGTGAAGCCACTATAAATAAAGTTTCAGGTGCTGAAATGGCTTTCCTTCCAACAATTAAAAACGCATATTTAATTATAGAAAACGATTTAATTGCCGATTTTGATTCGATGGAGAATTGCCCTTTAAGAAATTTTGATAAAACCATTGATGCCGCTGGAAAAATGATTTTACCTACTTGGTGCGACAGTCATACCCATATCGTATATGCTGGCAACCGCGAACAGGAATTTGTAGATAGAATCAATGGTTTGTCCTATGAAGAAATCGCCAATCGTGGTGGTGGAATCTTGAATTCGGCTAAAAAACTGCACGAAACTACCGAAGATGAAATCTATAATCAATCAAAAATAAGATTAGAAGAAGTAATGAAATTAGGCACTGGTGCAGTAGAAATTAAATCAGGCTACGGACTTTCAACCGAAGGTGAATTAAAAATGCTTCGTGTTATCAAAAAATTATCCGAAAATTACCCTATTGCAATTAAGGCTACCTTTCTTGGAGCACACGCTTTCCCATTGGAATATAAAGAAAACCATAAAGGCTATATTGACTTGATAGTCAACGAAATGTTACCCCAAATCGCCAAGGAAAATCTAGCCCAATATATTGATGTGTTTTGTGAAACCGGTTATTTTTCGACAGAAGAGACTCAACTTATTTTAGAAGCTGGACTGCGTTATGGGCTTACGCCAAAAATCCATGTAAATCAATTCAATGCGATTGGCGGAATTGAAATTGGAGTAAATAATAAAGCGCTTTCCGTTGACCATCTTGAAGTAATGAATCCAGAAGATATCGAAGTTTTAAAAAATTCTGTAACAATGCCCGTGGCGTTACCCTCTTGCTCTTATTTTTTGAGTATTCCCTATACACCAGCCCGTGAAATGATTTCCGCTGGATTACCATTGGCTTTAGCTACTGATTTTAACCCTGGTTCCACTCCATCGGGAAATATGAATTTTGTAGTAGCAACTGCCTGTATCAAAATGAAAATGACTCCCGAAGAAGCAATCAATGCCGCTACAATAAACGGTGCTTATGCAATGGGGATTTCTGATACACATGGAAGTATCACTGTGGGTAAAATCGCTAATTTAATTATTACTAAACCAATAACTTCTTTTTACCAATTGCCTTACGCTTTTGGCAGCAATTTAATTGACACCGTAATTCTTGAAGGGAAAATCTTGAATTAAAGTCTTTTCAAAAAAGATACTTACTTTTGTAAACAATTTTATTTAATGACCGAAATTATAGGATACATCTGCGCTTTATTCATTGGCCTCATTTTAGGGCTAACTGGTGGCGGTGGGTCTATCTTGACCGTTCCGGTTTTAGTATATATAATGGGATTCGAACCTGTAATGGGAGCTGGTTATTCATTATTTATTGTAGGGACTACTTCGGCTTTTGGAAGTTTTCTGAATTTTAAAAAAGGAATTGTAGAAGTTAAAACTGCTTTATTGTTTGCCATTCCATCATTTACTTCTGTTTTTCTTACCAGAAAATTTATAGTTCCTGCGATTCCTGAAATTTTATTTGAAAACAAGGATATCATTCTTTCCAAAAACACGTTCTTAATGGTCTTGTTTGCGGTTGTAATGTTTATAGCTGCTTTATCCATGTTGAAAAAACTTCCGCCAAAGAAGACAGCTATAGAAGTGGAACCCAATATTTTGTTTTCAATAATAAAAATAATGCTTTTAGGGATTTTGATTGGATTGATTGGTGCTGGCGGTGGTTTTTTGATTATTCCAGCTTTGATATTAATCGTAAAATTGCCCATCAGAAAAGCCATTGGCACTGCCCTACTTATTATTTCACTAAATTCAATAATAGGCTTTTTAGGGGACATTGGAAATTTTCATTTGGACTGGCCTTTTCTTATCACTTTTTCCTTCATTGCTATTATCGGAATCTCACTTGGTATTTATTTGAGTAAATTTGTAGCCGAAAAACAATTGAAAACCGGTTTTGGATGGTTTGTTTTGGCAATGGCAATTTTTATTATAACCAAAGAATTATTTTTTACATTATGACGGCTTTAACTAATTGTTTTACCTTTCTTATTATTTTTACACTTTAATTTTTTTTAAAATGAAAATCCAACAAATATATACGGGTTGTATTGCACAGGCAGCTTATTATCTTGAAAGTAATGGCGAAGCTGCAATTTTTGATCCTTTAAGGGAAGTACAGCCATATATTGACAAAGCGACGAAAGATAACGCAAAAATCAAATATATTTTTGAAACCCATTTTCACGCTGATTTTGTTTCGGGACATATCGATTTAGCAAATAAAACTACGGCAAAAATTGTATATGGCCCAACAGCTACACCTGAATTTGATGCTATTATAGCAACCGATAAACAAGAATTCAAAGTAGGTAACTATACCATAAAAGCAATCCATACGCCTGGACATACGCTAGAAAGCACTTGTTACCTATTGATTGATGAAATTGGGAAGCAACACGGAATTATAACAGGTGATACTTTGTTTATTGGCGATGTTGGAAGACCAGATTTGGCACAATCATTCGTAAAAGATTTAACACAGGAAAAACTGGCTTCTTATTTATTTGATTCACTTCGCAATAAAATAATGCCGTTATCCGATGATTTGATTGTTTATCCAAGTCATGGCGCAGGAAGTGCATGTGGAAAAAACATGAGCAAGGAAACAACCGATACTTTGGGTAACCAAAAGAAAGTAAACTATGCGCTTCGAGCAGATATGACACGTGAAGAATTTATCACCGAATTATTAGACGGATTAGGATTGCCTCCAGCCTATTTTCCTCAAAATGTACTCATGAATATTCAGGGTTATGAAAGTTTAGATACAATAATTGAAAAATCCTTGAATCCCTTAACTCCTTTTGCATTTGAAACCCTGGCAAATCATTCTAAAGCAGTGATGCTTGATGTTCGCCATCAAGATGATTTTGTAAAAAGCCACATACCAAATTCTATTTTTATTGGGATCGAAGGGAATTTTGCCCCTTGGGTTGGCGCATTAATCATGGATACCAAACAACCATTATTAATTATTACTCCCGAAGGAAAAGAAGAAGAAACCATAACAAGGCTTTCAAGGGTGGGTTTTGACAATGTTTTGGGGTATTTAAAAAATGGGATTGACCCTTGGAAAGAAGCAGGTTTCGAAACAGATAGTATTGTTTCAATTTCACCAGAGCAATTCGAAAAAGAATTTACAGAAAAAAGTATCGTAATAGATTCCAGAAAACCAGTAGAATATGATGCCGAGCATATAGAAAACGCTATAAGCATTCCGTTGGGAGATCAAAACGAACATTTAGAAAGTATTCCAAAAAATGAAAACTTCTATTTGCATTGTGCTGGCGGCTACCGTTCAGTAATTATGTCATCCATATTGAAATCAAAAGGAATACATTCTATGATCAACGTAGAAAAAGGAATGAGCGGAATAAGAAATACTGGTATTCCTTTAACCACATTTGTATGTCCATCAACTTTAAAATAAATCAATAAAAAAATAAGTTTTATTTAATATAAAAACCTATATTTTTAAATACTTTTGCAAACGAAAATTATAAAATCATAATAATTAAAATAACAATGAAGAAAATACTTTTATTACTTACAGCAACAACCGTTTTAGTGTCTTGTAACAAAGTTGGCGACGGAGAATTCCTTATTACTGGAAAAGCAGACGGAATTGCAGACGGAAAAATGATCATCCTTGAAATGCAAAACGAAGGCGGAATGGGAATGACTGCTCTTGACACAGTTACTGTGAAAGACGGAAAATTTGAAATAAAAGGAAAAACTGCCGAGCCAGAATTTCGTTTATTAAATATCCAAGATAGAGAAGGTAAAATTCCGTTGATTGTTGAAAATGGTGAAATAACTGTAGTTGTTGCAAAAGACAGCCTTTTTAAATCTAAAGTTTCTGGTACTTACAGTAATGATGAGTTTTCTAAATTCAACGTAGAAATCATCAAAAACCAAAAAGATTCACAGAAAAAAATGATGGCTTTTCAAGAAGCTAATATGAAACAAATGGAAGCTGCTCAGGCAAGCAAAGATCAAGCTACAATAGCAAGATTAATGACCGAATATCAAGCGATCCAAAAAGAAGGGACTTTGTTTTATATCAAATATGCTGAAACACACCCAAAATCATTCATCACAGTTTTAATCCTTCAAGGAATGACAAACGCTCCAGATGTTGATGTTGTAAAAGCAGAAAAAATATACAATAGCTTAGATGAGTCTTTGAAAAAAACAAAACCAGGAAAAGCAGTAAAAACAAAATTGGATCAAATTAAAGCGCCTAGAGTAAACTCTGATCCAATGGCAATGCCAGAAGCTCCAGTAGAAGCTCAGGCAGCTCCAGCAGCAGAAGCGAAATGAGATACTAATTTTTCAGCTCCAAACCAAGAAGGCAAAAACATTTCTTTGCAATCTTCATTAGGAAAAATTACAATTGTTGACTTTTGGGCGTCTTGGTGTCCGATGTGCCGCAAAGAAAGTCCAGATATGGTAAAACTATATAATGATTTTCATAAAAAAGGCTTAAACATTGTAGGCGTTTCATTAGACGATGATGCTTCTAAATGGAAAGCAGCAATTGCAAAAGACAAATTATTGTGGGTTCAAGTTTGTAATTTAAAAAAATGGAATGACCCAATAGCAAAACAGTATAACGTACAGGATTTACCTTCTATATTTATACTTGATGCTTCTGGTAAAATCATTGCACAGAACTTGCACGGAGAGGAATTGAGAAGCAAAATTAGCGCTCTATTAGGCTCAAAATAATATTTTAAATAGAATTTACTAAGAATCTCCCTTGTGGAGATTCTTTTTTGTTTATTCATTTCCAACATCTTAGAAAAGAGTTACGAAATTAATTTCAGTTTGTTTTGAAAACAAGAAAACTGTATCTATATTTGCATCCGTTAACCGCTATATATGGGGAGATACTCAAGCGGCCAACGAGGGCAGACTGTAAATCTGCTGTGTAAACTTCGCAGGTTCGAATCCTGCTCTCCCCACAAAAAAAAGCCTGAACATTGTTCAGGCTTTTTATTTTGATTACGGTTTTATCTATTCTAAAACAAAACTTACATTTACGTTAGCAACAATATCTATTTCACCTATAGCGAGAGTTTGTCTCGGTGCACTTTCATCAGCCATTGACGATTTTAACATTGCTCCAGCATACATTGGTTGTGGATAATAAGTTTGAGTATTGTCTGAAATTAAAAGCGCCTTCCCTACTTTTTGCCCTAAAACAGACACATAATCTTCCGCTTTTAGCTTTGCTTCTTTCATTGCTAATTTTCTGGCTTCCGATTGATATTGGGCCAATCTTGAAGATTTGAATTCTACTTTGTCAATTCGGTTAATACCCGCATTTACCAATCCTTCCATAATAGCATCATAAGTTGATAAATCCTTTAATGAAATTTCAATCGTTTGTGAAGCATTATAATAATTTTCCTTTTTTTCGTAATCATATTGAGGACTTAATGAAACGCGCTGTGTCTGAAAATCCTCTTTCGCTAATTTAGATTTTTTAAGGAACTGGACCGCTTTTTCAACAATCATGTCGTTTTTCTTTTTTACTTCGGTGGCATTTGCCCCTTTGGTTTCAACCGTTACTGAAATTGAAGCTTGGTCTGGAATCACTTTTACTTTTCCTTCTCCTGCTACTGTAACTTGTGGGATTTGTTTTGTTTCCTGTGCCTGAGACAATGCAAATGAGAAAATCATTAAGGCTAAAAATACTTTTTTCATAATTAGAGTTTTTAATTTGTTTATTGTGGTTTTTCAAAAGTTGTGCCGTTTTATAGTTTACCCATTTTTTCCATAATGAATAATAATATTATTGGAACAGCTAATAATATAACGGTATTTGTATTTTCAGTAAACATTTGTGGTTCTTTTATCAAAGTAATTACATAACCGCCAACCGCTCCTCCAAAATGTGCTGTATGACCAATATTATCCCGTTTTGTTTTCATTCCGTAGATTGAGTATAATAAATAGATTATCCCGAAAATATAACCGGGAATAAATCCATAAACTGTCATATCGGGATCTATCAAAATTGCCGAATACACCATACCCATTACCGCTCCAGAAGCACCAATGGCACGATAGGAATAATCATTTTTATGAAAAGTCAATGTAAGTAGGCTTCCGCAAATCAAACTTCCCAAATAGATTAATCCGAAAGTTAAATGTCCAAAATGATTAAAAACTATAGGTGCAAATAAATACAGTGTAAACATATTGAAAAACAAATGCGCAATATCTGCATGCAAAAAACCAGAAGTAATCATCCTCATTTGCTCACCTGCCCGAATACTTCCGATATGGAATTCGTATTTCCTAAAAAAATAGATATCCTCAAAACCCTTAAAACTAACAATTAAGGTTATGGCAAGAATGACAATCAGTACTATGTTCATGGCTGTGATAATTTATTGTAAAAATAGAAATAGTTTTTGTAGCTTTTGCTAAACTCAAGCTATAAAATATTGATTAAAATGTATATTTGCAAAAACAATTCCTGAATGCAGTTTTTAGTTTATATCCTTGTTTATCCAATATTATGGTGCATTTCTATGCTTCCGTTTCCTATTTTATATATTTTTTCGGATTTTGTATATTTTCTTATCTATTATGTTATTGGTTACCGTAAAAAAACGGTACGTGAAAATCTAGCGCTTGCCTTACCTCATCTTTCTGACAAAGAGCGATTAGTAATAGAAAAGAAATTTTTCAGTTATATGTGCGATATGTTTTTAGAGATGATCAAGACAATGACTATTTCTAAAGAAGAAATTTTAAAAAGATACCGGTTTTCAAACCTCGATGTTTATTTAGATCTTGAAAAGAAAGGAAAAAGTATTGCATTGATGTGTGCGCACTATGCAAGTTATGAATGGGCAGTTTCTATGAACCACCATATCAATCATAAAGGATTTGGGATCTATAAAAAAATAAACAATGTTTATTTTGACAAGTTGGTCCACAAAATTCGCTCAAAACACAAAGCATTCCTTATTACAACAAAAGAAACGATTCCTACTATTGCTTCTAATTTTAGAAGTAAAACTTTAAGTCTTTATGGTTTTGCTTCCGACCAATCACCAAAACTCCAATCTACTTTTCATTGGAACAAATTTATGGGAATTGAAGTGCCTGTTCAAACTGGTGCTGAAATGCTTTCTAAAAAATACGACATGAACGTAATATTTTTAAGAACAAAAAGGGTTAAAAGAGGGTATTATGAAGGTTCATTTGAAATCATAACCGAAAACGCCAAAGAAGTTCCAAGTTATGAAATTTCTGATAAATTCTTAGCATTGGTAGAGCAACAAATTTATGAAGCGCCCGAATTTTATTTATGGACTCATAAACGATGGAAACACAGGAGGTAAGATTTTAGAATTCGGAATTTAGTAAAAACTACAACGAAAACCACTTACTTACCATTTCTTTTTCTAATGGCTTTGCATCATTATGAACGAATTCATTGGATTTATGATTATAAGTATATTCTTTTGCCCATTCTTTATGGTTTTGCGCCAAAGCCTTGATACTTTCACAAACATATAAAATCTCTGTATTAGTTGTAGTGGGATGAATCGACATACGGATCCAACCCGGTTTTTGAATTAAATCACCCGAATCAATCTGGCAAATTAAATTGTTTGAAGTTTCCTGATCTACGTGAAGTAAATAATGTCCGTAAGTTCCTGCACAACTGCATCCTCCACGAGTTTGAATTCCGAATTTGTCATTCAGTAGTTTTACTCCTAAATTAAAATGAAGATCGTCTATATAAAAAGAAAAAATCCCTAACCTATTTTTGTGTTGACCAGCAAGTATATTGATATTGTTTACGTTTTCCAAAGCTTCAAAAACAAGTTCGGTAATTTCGTGTTCACGGTTTAAGATATTATCAATACCCATTAGCTCTTTCAGTTGAATCGCCAATGCTGTTTTGATAACTTGTAAAAAACCAGGCGTTCCCCCATCTTCCCTATCTTCAATATTATCAATATATTTATGCTCACCCCACGGATTTGTCCAGCTTACCGTTCCTCCACCGGGATTATCGGGAATCATATTATGATACAGTTTTTTATTAAAAATCAAAATTCCGGAAGTTCCTGGTCCGCCTAAAAATTTGTGAGGTGAAAAGAAAATTGCGTCGAGATAACCTTCGGGATTATCCCTTGGGTGCATATCAATTTTTACATAAGGTCCAGAACATGCAAAATCCACAAAGCAAACTCCGTTATTTTGATGCATTAATCTAGCTACTTCATGATAGGGTGTTTTTATTCCGGTTACATTGGAACACGAAGTGATAGAAGCAATTTTGATAGCTCTATCCTTGTGTTTTTCTAATAATTCGGCAAAATTATTTAAACAAAAAAGTCCTTCTGGACATGCAGGGATCACCTCAACATCAGCAATGGTTTCCAACCAAGACGTTTGATTGGAATGGTGTTCCATGTGGGAAATGAAAACAATTGGCTTTTTCTCTTTTGGAATATTAGTAAATTCTTTTAAGTTTTCAGGGATTTTCAATCCTAAAATCCTTTGAAATTTATTCACTACGCCTGTCATTCCGGTTCCGTCAGCAATCAAGACATCATCTTCATTGCTATTCACGTGGTGCTTAATAATATGACGCGCTTCGTGATAGGCCATTGTCATAGCTGTTCCTGAAACGGTAGTCTCTGTATGGGTATTGGCTACAAACGGACCAAAATCGTTCATTAATTTTTCTTCAATCGGTCGATATAAACGTCCGCTCGCAGTCCAATCGGTATAAATAATTTTTTGTTTACCAAAAGGAGAAACAAATTCCTGATCAATCCCGATGATATTCTTACGGAATTGTTGAAAGTATTGTTCTAATTGTGTCGAAGCTTCTGTTGTAGTCATTGTTTGCAAAATTTAGTCAAAGGTAAAGAATTTTGAGGATTTCTATATTGTATTTAGTCAAATCAAAAGTTTTTAAAAATCCTACCATATATTTACTTTTTGTTTAAACCTATTTATGAAAAGACATTTAAAAGAGAGGCAAAAAAAAAACCACAACTTAAAGTTGTAGTTTTTAATCTGCACTATAATGCATTGTATATTTTTGACTTTTAAAAGATTAAAACAAAGTATAATTAACTAAAGTTGAAGTTGAGATACCTGAACCTGTGTAAATTTTAGACCAAATCAACCCAACATCTTTTGCAAACCAATATTCTGTATTTGCAATTGATAATGACCCAGAAGATGAAGTTTCCTGATATATATTTAATTTTATTATGTTAGTATAGGTTACTCCATTAACAGTTTCGGTGACATCCTTAGCTAGAATTGTTCCGGTGTAATTTGTACTTTGTTCAATTGCTGGATATCCTGTATAATTTGTTGTCTGATCGTATGAACCTGACCACGTTCCATCAACTGCTACATTGTCTTTTAATACAATAAATTCAAATCCAGTTTGTGTGCCTGTTAATCCTCCAAAATCTATAGTAGCTTCGCTAGTTCTTAAATAGTATGCACCATTTATTTTTCTTAAAAAATTATTGTTTGATACACCATTTGCTGATTGTGGTTCAAATTTATAATATGTTTTTCCATCAATACTTTGAGTTGAAACTATTTTAGTTTCAATTGGATTGTGATCCGCATCTTCATAATGCCAAACATTATTTACGGCAGTTGGCCAATAATCATTTCCAGATTGAGGAGTTTCAGAATCATCTCCTGAATCGTTGTTGCAAGAAACAAAAGTTAAAGAAGCGACAGCTGCAAAAATCGCAACTAAATAGTTAATTTTTTTCATAGTTTATTTTTATTTTATTGTCAAATATAGAATTTTTTTTGAATAATAATCTTACTAATAAAAAATATGTTAATTATTAGGGTTTTAAAAAGATTAATCATTTATTTTAATATCTAAAAATTGAAATGTTTTTTTTAAAATTTAAATCAAAAAGTTCATTTTATTGTTACTCTCCTCTATTATTATTAAATCCGATTAATTACAGTCGCAATTTATTGAATCATTAAAAAAGCTAAGTGGTCTTTGAATAAATGGTGCGAATCTTAAATATTTTATTGAAATACTGTCACCAACTTTTGTTAAATCAGTTATATTAGAGTTATCAGTATATATTTTAGAATTAATGATTAATTTATATTCTAATTCAGGTTTATGTCTTTTTAAGTGTATTATTTTCTCGGTTAATATAGCTTTTTTACATTTCCCTATTCTTATTAATAAAAATCACCTATCCCGAGCATTATAAAGTATAAGAAAAAAGAAGTGATGAAAACAACAATCAGCCAATCAGTTAAACTAATTTTTCTTAAATCTTTAAATTTCATTTTTTTAAATTTATAAACCCTTTCAGAGTTTTAAACTCTGAAAGAGTTGAGTTTTAAAACAGGATTACTATTTACAATCCAGCCACAGCCTTTATTTCATCAATAATTCTCAAAGCCAATTTATCAGCTTCTTCTTGTGTTTTAGCTTCGGTATAAATACGGATGATTGGTTCTGTATTTGATTTTCTTAAATGTGCCCAGTTTTCAGCAAAGTCAATTTTAACTCCATCAATTGTGGTTAGTGAACTTGTCGAACTATCGCTTTTGTATTTATTGGTCATTGCTTCTAGAATCGCATCAACATCAATTTGTGGTGTCAATTCAATTTTGTTTTTGCTCATATAATATTGAGGATACGAAGCTCTTAACTCGGCTACGGTTTTGTCTTGGTTAGCCAAATAAGTTAAGAATAGCGCCACACCAACCAAACTGTCACGCCCGTAATGCAATTCAGGGTAAATGATTCCGCCGTTTCCTTCTCCACCAATAATAGCGTTAGTTTCTTTCATTAAATCAACCACATTTACTTCGCCTACTGCACTCGCTTGGTAACTTCCGTTGTGTTTATTCGTAATATCACGCAAAGCACGGGAAGACGACATATTTGATACTGTATTTCCAGGTGTTTTACTCAACACATAATCGGCGCAAGCCACTAATGTATATTCTTCTCCAAACATTTCACCATCATTCGAAATAAATGCAAGTCTATCAACGTCCGGATCTACAACTACACCAAAATCGGCTTTTTCTTCCACCACTAATTTACAAATGTCTCCCAAATGTTCTTTTAAAGGTTCTGGATTATGCGGAAAATGACCGTTTGGTTCACAATATAATTTTACTACCTCGACACCCATTTGTTCCAATAATTTAGGAATGATAATTCCGCCCGAAGAATTTACAGCATCTACAACTACTTTATATTTCTTTTTAGCAACCGCTTCGGCATCTACTAATGGCAAGTTTAAAACCTCATCAATATGAATGTCCATATAAGCATCATTCTCGGTAATAGTCCCTAAACTATCCACATCCGAGAAATCAAATGCATCACTTTCGGCAATATCAAGGATTTTTGCACCTTCTATTCCGTTAAGGAACTCGCCTTTTCCGTTTAATAATTTTAGGGCATTCCATTGTTTTGGGTTATGGGAAGCAGTAAGTATTATTCCGCCATCTGCATTTTCTAATGGTACAGCTACTTCTACTGTAGGTGTTGTAGATAACCCCAAATCAATCACATCAATACCTAATCCAATTAAGGTATTTACAACCAAATTATGAATCATTGGTCCCGAAATACGGGCATCACGACCTACGACAACTTTCAAACGATTTTGATTAGTGGATATTGGGTTTTGGTTTTTCAACCAAGTTCCATAAGCCGACGCAAATTTTACTGCATCAATCGGCGTTAAGTTATCCCCTACTTTCCCTCCTATTGTTCCACGAATCCCTGATATTGATTTTATTAAAGTCATATTAAATAATTACGAATTATAAATTGAAAATTACGAATCACAAATATAGATAATTACATATTCTTTCCTATATTGTGGCTATGAATTTTCTCGCCCATATCTACCTTTCTAACGACAATGATTATATCAAAATCGGCAATTTTATGGCCGATGGAATTCGGGGTAAAGACTATGAACAATATCCCATTGACATACAAAAAGGTATTTTACTGCATCGGGCAATTGATACTTTTACAGATGCTCATCCGGTTTACAGACAAAGCAAACACAGACTGCATCAGGAATACGGTCATTATTCAGGTGTGATAATGGATATTTTTTACGATCATTTTTTGGCAAAAAACTGGCTTGAATATTCCACTATTCCTTTGGATAAATTCGTATCCGATTTTTATCAGGTCCTTGAAGACAATTTTGATTTGCTTACGCCAAAGACACAAAGACTTTTACCTTATATGAAATCTCAAAACTGGCTTCTGAATTATGCTTCGATAGAAGGAATAGGAGCCATACTTTTCCAAATGGATTTTAGGACACAAAATAAATCGAAGATGCAATATTCCGTAAACGAGCTTGGGCAATTCTATAAAGAATTTGAGAAAGAGTTTGGTGTTTTTTTTATCGAATTAAAAGCCTTTGTAAAACAAAAAATGGGAATTTTATAAACAATAATCAATGGTATAATATTACTTTTGCATACTAAAAAAACAAAAATGTTCAAAATCCTGTCGGACAAACTAGAATATTTAATTATTTGGTCACAAAATAAGCTAACCAATAAACAGTTCATATTTCTTTCTAGTGTTTTAGTAGGCATATCAGCTGCTTTGGCTGTGATAGTATTAAAGACATTTGCCCACTCTGTTTTTTCTTTTGCTTCCTATATCAGTAAAATATTAAAGTTAAACCTCATTAATAGTATCCTTCCAATTATTGGGATTTTCCTCACTGTTTTTGTTGTAAAAAAATTCTTGGGAGGTACTATAAAAAAAGGCACTTCACAAATTTTATATTCAGTAGCTAAAAAAGCTGGAATTATCCCTAGAAAGCAAATGTATGCGCAAATTATTACCAGTTCGCTTACAGTAGGTTTAGGCGGTTCTGCAGGTTTGGAAAGCCCAATTGTAATTACAGGTGCAGCTTTTGGTTCCAATTACTCGCAACGTTATAAATTGAGTTACAAAGACCGGACGTTATTAATTGGATGTGGAGTTGCAGCGGGTATTGCTGCGGCTTTTAATGCTCCTATTGCCGGAGTCTTGTTTGCCATTGAAGTTTTATTAGTAGATGTTAGTATTTCAGCTTTTACACCCATTATGATTGCTGCTGCCACTGGAGCATTGGTATCGGTTATAGCGCTTGATGAATCCATTTTATTAAAATTCAAACAACAAGAAGCTTTTGATTATAATAACATTCCATTGTATGCAATGTTAGGAGTGTTTACAGGTTTAATATCGGTTTATTATAGTCGGAATTTCCAGAAAGTAGAGCATTTTTTTTCGGTTTCTTCTTGGAGTCCATATAAAAAGGCACTTATTGGCTCTAGTGTTTTAGCTATTCTGATATTTGTTTTTCCTACTCTCTTTGGGGAAGGTTTTGAAAGAATCAAAATTTTATCAGACAATGATCCCGGCCAATTATTGGAAAATACTTTGTTTAGTGAATTAAGGGATAATAATTGGGTATTACTTGCATTTGTGGGAATTACCATGATGCTTAAAGTTTTTGCTACTGCCATCACTTTAGGAAGTGGTGGAAATGGTGGGAACTTTGCTCCCTCTTTGTTTTTAGGTTCCTATGTTGGTTTTTTCTTTTCAAAGCTTTTGAATTTAACCGGACTTACAAATTTGCCTATCAGTAATTTTACATTGGTGGGAATGTCTGGGATTTTAAGTGGATTGTTCCATGCTCCATTGACCGCAATTTTCCTTATTGCTGAAATAACTGGTGGTTATGATTTAATGATTCCGTTAATGATTGTGGCTTCCCTTAGTTTTGCTATTTCAAAACGTTTTGAAAAACATTCAATTGACGTAAAGGATTTAGCAGAAAAAGGACATGTTTTTACTAGTAATAAAGATAAAAACGTACTAACCAACCTTGATATAAACCAAGTTATTCAAACCGATTACCTGACATTAAGTTTAGACGACAATTTAGAAAAATTAGTGGATTTGATTTCACATTCCAATCAAGTGATTTTTGCAGTTATCAATAGCAATAATGAATTACTTGGAATCGTACATTTTAATGATGTACGCGAAATTATATTTAGCAACTTCAATGTAAAATACACTACCATTAAAGAAATAATGAAAGACTCCATTGATTTTATTTCTCCTTTTGACAGTATGGAAGTTGTGATGAATAAATTTGAACGTACCAAAGTAAATTTCCTTCCCGTTATTAAAAACGGTAAATATTACGGCTTTATTTCGAAGGCTATTGCGCTTGAAGCATATAGGGAAAAATTAAAATCGATGAATATCGAATAATTAATATCGGATAGGGATTAAATTTTTATTATCCGATAATAAGAAATATCTTTGTGGTGTAATGTGGAAAATAGATACAACATACAGAGAAGAACTTAATTCAACTTTCGAGAGATTGTATGAAAAAAAACAAGCTTTGCAAACCAGCAGACCCTTGCCCAACATTGCTTTGCATAAAATCAGGGAAAGCCTTTCTATAGAATGGACTTATAATTCCAATAGTATCGAAGGAAACACATTGAGCCTTAGGGAAACACAAATGGTTTTGCAAGAAGGTATAACTGTAAAAGGAAAATCACTCCGAGAACATTTTGAAACCTATAACCACGATAAAGCCATAGACTATTTATATTCATTAGTTAATGATGATTATACAATAAGATGTATAGATATTCTATCTCTTCACGGTTTTGTTTTGCGTTCTATAGAAGATGATATTGCTGGACGAATCCGTAATGGAGGCGTGCGGATTACTGGAGCTAATTTCACTCCCCCAAGTGCAAATAAAGTTTCGGGTTTATTGGATGAGTTAATTGATTTTATAAATGACAATCCATTAAATTTGAATGATATAGAATTGGCTACAATCTTTCATCATAAACTAGTTTGGATTCATCCATTTTTTGATGGAAACGGTAGAACCGTTCGTTTAGCTATGAATTTGTTATTGATGCGTTGTGGTTTTCCTCCTGCTATAATTTTAACAAACGATAAAAAAAAATATTATGAAGCCCTGAATCAAGCTAATAATGGTAATTATCATAAACTGACGCTTTTGATGTGCCAAGCTTTAGAACGTACCTTGAATATTTATAATAATGCAATGCCGGATAATAATTCTGATTATCAGGAAATTTCCAATATTGTGAGCGAGCCTAATTCCCCTTACAGCCAGGAATATGTTAGTTTATTAGCCCGAACAGGAAAAATCGATGCTTATAAAGAAGGCCGCAATTGGCTAACTACAAAAGAAGCAATTGAAGAATATATTGCTACTAGAAAAAGAAAACGTTAAATTTTATTAACCCCTCTAGAGTTTAAAAGTCTGAGGGGGTTAAATATCAATCAAAATGGTAACTTTGCTTTTTGTTCAAATTTTATGCTAGATTCAAACAATACCATAGAAGTACTTGGTGCACGAGTACACAATCTAAAAAATATCGATGTAATTATTCCTCGTGAAAAACTGGTAGTTATTACTGGTTTGTCAGGTTCGGGAAAATCATCTTTGGCTTTTGATACCATTTATGCCGAAGGCCAGCGCCGTTATGTTGAAACTTTTTCGGCTTATGCCCGACAATTCCTTGGTGGACTCGAGCGTCCCGATGTGGATAAAATTGACGGTCTTTCCCCTGTTATTGCTATTGAACAGAAAACTACCAGCAAAAGTCCACGTTCTACAGTGGGTACCATTACCGAGATTTATGATTTCCTGCGTTTGCTTTTTGCCCGTGCAGGTGATGCTTATAGTTACAACACTGGCGAGAAAATGGTTTCCTATTCTGATGAGCAAATTAAAGATTTGATTATCAAAGATTTTAATGGAAAGCGTATTAATATTTTGGCACCCATTATTAAAGCCAGAAAAGGTCATTATGCCGAATTATTTCAGCAAATTGCCAAACAAGGTTTTATAAAAGTCCGAATCAATGGAGAGATAAAGGACATCACTCCTGGAATGAAACTAGATCGGTACAAAACCCACGACATCGAAACGGTTATTGACAGAATGGTTATTGAGGATAGTCCTGAAATCGAAAAACGCCTCAACGAAAGTATCAATACAGCAATGTACCAAGGAGAAAACGTCTTATTGGTTTTAGACCAAGATTCTAATGAAGTGCGTTATTTCAGTCGGAATTTAATGTGTCCAACAACTGGAATTTCCTATCAAAATCCTGAGCCTAATCTATTTTCATTCAATTCCCCAAAAGGTGCTTGTGACCATTGTAACGGACTTGGAACTATCAATGAAATCAATATTAAAAAGATTATTCCAAACCCAAAACTATCTATCAAAAATGGTGGTTTTGCACCTTTGGGTGAATACAAGTCCACTTGGATTTTCAAACAATTGGAAATTATAGGCGAAAAATTTGGATTCAAGGTTACCGATGCCATAGAAACCATTTCGGATGAAGCAATGGAAATGATACTGAATGGCGGTAAAGAAAAGTTTTCGGTTTCCTCAAAAAATTTAGGCGTTACCAAAGAATACAAAATCGAATTTGAAGGAATTTCACATTTCATTAAAAGCCAATTTGACGATAGTGGTTCTTCATCCATCAAACGATGGGCAAAAGAATTCATGGACGAGGTAAAATGCCCGGTTTGTGAAGGCTCACGCCTAAAAAAAGAATCACTTTATTTTAAAATAAACGAAAAAAATATTACTGATTTATCCGATATGGATATTTCGGATTTGACTAGTTGGTTTTTAGATTTAGAAAATCATTTAACCGATAAACAAAAGTTAATAGCAACAGAAGTAGTCAAAGAAATTAAAGATCGACTGAACTTTTTGATGAATGTTGGTTTGGATTATTTGGCGTTGAGCCGAAGTTCAAAATCACTTTCTGGCGGTGAAGCCCAGCGTATCCGATTAGCAACACAAATTGGGTCGCAATTGGTTGGCGTCTTGTATATCCTTGATGAACCCAGTATTGGTTTGCACCAAAGGGACAATGACAAACTAATTCATTCTTTGGAACAATTACGTGATTTAGGCAACTCGGTTATTGTGGTAGAACACGATAAGGATATGATAGAACGGGCAGATTATGTGATAGATATTGGCCCAAAAGCCGGAAAATACGGTGGCGAGATAATCAGTATCGGGACACCGGAGGAAACTTTGGCATCGGATACTATTACAGCACAATACCTGAACGGTAAAATGAAATTAGAAATTCCGAAGAAACGTCGTGAAGGCAACGGAAAATTTCTAAAACTTACCGGAGCAACTGGAAATAACCTTAAAAATGTTTCAATAGAAATTCCGTTAGGCCAAATGATTTGTGTAACTGGAGTTTCTGGAAGCGGAAAATCAACATTGATTAACGAGACGCTCTACCCTATTTTGAATGCGTTTTATTTCAATGGTGTAAAAAAACCACAACCTTACAAAAAGATTGAAGGTCTCGAACATATCGATAAAGTGATTGATATTGACCAAAGTCCTATTGGCCGAACACCACGTTCCAATCCTGCTACTTATACCGAAGTTTTTACCGAAATAAGAAACCTTTTCACAATGACTTCCGAAAGTATGATTCGGGGTTATAAAGCCGGGCGTTTCAGTTTTAATGTAAAAGGAGGACGCTGTGAAACCTGTGAAGGTTCTGGAGTTCGCACGATTGAAATGAACTTCCTACCAGATGTTTATGTAGAATGTGAAACCTGTCAGGGAAAACGTTTCAACAGAGAAACTTTAGAAATCCGTTACAAAGGGAAATCTATTTCGGATGTGCTGAATATGACGGTTGATGAAGCTGTTCCTTTTTTTGAAATGATTCCAAAAATTTATAGAAAAGTAAAAACGATTCAAGATGTTGGTTTGGGTTATATTACTTTGGGACAACAAAGCACTACACTATCAGGTGGTGAAGC
Organism: Bacteroidota bacterium; assembly: GCA_040387655.1. Taxonomy (GTDB): domain Bacteria; phylum Bacteroidota; class Bacteroidia; order Flavobacteriales; family Flavobacteriaceae; genus Flavobacterium. The sequence continues at coordinate 253,914 of JAZKDI010000001.1, forward strand.
ACAACGAATTAAATTAGCGGGAGAACTCTCTAAAAAAGATACCGGAAATACGTTTTATATTCTGGATGAACCTACGACCGGACTGCATTTTGAAGATATTAGGGTGTTGATGGAAGTGATTAATAAATTAGTAGATAAAGGCAATACTATCTTGATTATCGAACATAATATGGACGTAATCAAATTGGCAGATTACATTATAGACATTGGTCCCGAAGGCGGAAAAGGCGGTGGACAAGTAGTTGCAAAAGGAACACCGGAAGAGATAATAAAAATCAAAAAGAGTTATACAGCTCAGTTTTTGAAAAAAGAATTAACTTAGTGTTGGAATTAAACCATAAATAGTATGAATACTTTACAATTAAACATCAAATTGGATTTTCAACAATTATTGGAAGCGATTAAACAATTGTCGCCTTCTGAAAAATTAAAGTTAAATGAATCCATTTGGGATGATCAGATGGAAATACCCAAAGAGCAACAAAAATTGGTTCTAGACAGAATAAAAAAGAGTAATGCAAATCCGGAAAGAATGCTCGACTGGGATGATGCTTCTAAAAAACTAACACTTTAGAATTGTGAATTTTAAAATAAAAATTGACAAAGAAGCATTACAAGATATTCAAGAGATAACAGATTGGTATAATAATCAGGTTGTAGGATTAGGTTCCCGTTTTCAGAGGCAAATAAAATCTCAAATTAATTCTTTAAAGATAAATCCTTTTATTAATAAGATTCGCTACGAAAGTATCCATTGCCTTCTTGTGAAAAATTTCCTTTTCTTATACATTATAGTGTAAAAGAGGAAAACATTATTGAAATTTTTGCAGTAATCCATACAAGTAGAAATCCAAGAATTTGGCTTTCCAGAAAGAAATAAAAATCACAAGATATAAAGTAAGATGAAATTAAAAGATTTTGACAACGACGACGAAAAAGTAATACAAGACAAGCTTAAAAAGAAAACTTGGAACGAAATAAGAGCCAATGATTCGTGGGCTATATTCAAAATTATGGCTGAGTTTGTAAATGGTTACGAAAGCATGAGCCGAATAGGTCCTTGTGTAACTATTTTTGGTTCAGCCAGAACAAAACCCGAAGACCAGTATTATATCCTTGCAGAAAAAATTGCTTATAAAATTAGTAAGGCAGGCTACGGAATAATAACTGGGGGTGGTCCAGGAATTATGGAAGCCGGAAACAAAGGAGCACATCTTGGGGGTGGAATTTCGGTTGGGTTGAATATCGCATTGCCTTTTGAACAACATTACAATCCGTATATCAGCAGGGACAATAACCTTAATTTTGATTATTTCTTTGTTCGCAAAGTGATGTTTGTTAAGTATTCTCAAGGATTTGTCGTAATGCCCGGTGGGTTTGGAACATTGGATGAACTATTTGAAGCATTGACATTAATCCAGACAAAAAAAATTGCGAGGTTCCCAATTATATTAGTGGGAACTGAATTTTGGACAGGAATTATCGATTGGATCAAAAATGTGTTAATCGAAAAATACAGCAATGCCAATCCAACCGATATGAACTTGATTACAATTGTTGATACCGAAGATGAAGTATTGGAAACTTTAGAAGCGTTTTATAAAAAGTACAATACTTTGAGTCCTAATTTTTAATGTTTTTGTTTAAAACAATTATGAGAACATTTTTAATATTATTTTTTTTCTTCCAAGTCAATTTAGTTGTTAGTCAAACTATAAATAATGATTCTATTCAAAATAAATATTTTGAAAAAGCAATTTCTCAATTAAAAAATAAAAATTCATCTGATGCCTATAATTCTTTTTATTCTTCTTATTTAGCCAATCCACAAAATGTTATAGGTAAGATTGCATTTACTAAGTCTGATTCTTTAAAAAATATATTAAGAAAAAAGCTTTTAAAAAAAATACAAGGAAAATGGAGAATTACAGTTTCTATTAAGAGCTCCAGTTATTCAGAGATTACACCTAGAAACGATGAAATTATAATTATTAAAGGATTAAAAATTTCATTTTATAAAGTTGCTAAAAAAACTGGGCGTATTCGGTTTATAAAAAGTGAACAAATACATTTTAATGAACAGAATAATATTCCAGAATATCTTTCTCCTTATTATTTTGAAATTATATATTGTGACAATAAAATGTGGAGAGTATCTCAATATGACAATCAATATTTATCATATTTATCGATAATCAGTTCGGGTGAAATTTATGATGATGGAATCCAAAATTATACAGATGAAGGACGTTATCAAATGTATTATAAACGTATCAAATATTGAAACATCTCCACAAAATCCTCTTCCTCCTCGTTTTATTTTTCTCAATAAAGCAACATGCCCAACATCAAACCACGATGACGGCAGAGGTGAATATGGAAAACAAAACGATAACTGTCCAACAGGACATTATTTTCAAAAATCAATCGGAAGACACTTTAAAATCTATTGTTTTGAATGATTGGAACAATGCCTATTCTAATAAAACAACTCCTTTAGCCAAACGCTTTTCAGATGAATTTTACAGGGGTTTCCATTTGGCGAAAGCCGAAGAACGTGGAAGCACAAATCATATTGTTATTGTTGATGAAAACAATCAAACAATCAATTTTGAAAGAACCGAAATAAATCCTGATTTAATTACCATTGCTTTAAAAAATAAGCTTTCGCCAAATCAGGAAACAAAGCTGCATCTTACTTATACTGTGAAAATCCCAAGCGACAAATTCACGAAATACGGTTATTCAGAGAATGGGGAAATGAATCTTAAAAATTGGTGCCTCACTCCTGCCCGATATGAAAACCATCAATTCATTCAATACAGCAACGAGAATCTGGATGATATTGCGAATGCCATATCCAACTACAATATAGAATTAAAAGTTCCCGAAAAAGTACATGTAAGTTCTGATTTAAACAGCAATAAGCTATTTGTTAAAGATGGTTTTGCTGTTTATTCCTTAATTGGCAATAATAGAATCGATTTTAGTCTTTTTATAGAATCACAAATCAGTTTTTATACTTTCAAAAATGATGATTTGGAAGTGATAACCAATCTTAAGGGAAATTCTGTCAATGATATTGAAAAAGCAATTGTCATTAATAGAATTATCGAATTCACTAACCAATTTATTGGGAAATACCCAAATGAAAAAATAACGGTTTCACAAACTGATTATGAGCGGAATCCTTTTTATGGATTGAATCAGTTGCCTAGTTTTTTGAGTCCGTTTCAGAATGATTTTATCTATGAGCTTAAATTTTTAAAGACGTATCTAAACAATTACCTTAAAAACAGTTTGCATCTCGATTCCCGAAAAGACAATTGGATTTATGATGGAATCCAGATGTATGCAATGATGAAATACATTGACGAGAATTATCCCGAAAGCAAAATGATGGGAAGCCTTTCCAAATTTAGATTACTGAAGAATTATAATCTTTTCAGTTTGGATTTTAATGGGCAATACAGTTATTTTTATATGCTTATGGCGAGGAAAAATCTTGATCAGCAACTATCCGAACCAAAAAACAACCTATTAAAATTTAATGAGCAAATTGCCAATAAATATAAGGCAGGACTTAGTTTTAAATACTTGGACACTTATCTTGAAAATAATATAGTCAACACTAGTATTCAAGAATTTTATAATTTAAATTCTGGAAAACAAACTCACAGAAAAGATTTTGAAACCATACTTAAAGCAAATGCCAAGAAAGATATTAGTTGGTTCTTCAATACAATTGTAGATTCACGTGAAATTATCGATTATAAGTTTTCGGAAGTTTCAAAAACGAAAGACAGTATCGGGTTTTCTATAAAGAACAAAACCGATGTTGCTGTTCCCGTTCCAGTTTATGGTTTGAAAAAAGGCGAAGTTGTTTTCAAGAAATGGTTGGAAAACCCAATAGATTCCACTTTCTCTTTTAAAAGGGAAAACGCTGATAAAATTGTCATCAACTATAAAAATGAAGTTCCAGAATATAATTTGAGAAACAACTGGAAATCCTTAAAAAGCTTCAACCCTAATAATAGGCCTATAAAATTTACTTTCATAAAAGATCTTGAAGACCCTTATTACAATCAGATTTTGTATGTTCCTACATTAACGTATAATATTTATGATGGATTAACACCTGGAGTTCGGTTTCATAACAAGACCATTCTGGAAAAACCATTTCTATTTGATGTCAATCCTACCTATTCTGCCACTGCTAAAACTTTTTCAGGATCTGCCGCCTTGGCAATCAATCAACCCATTCGCAACTCAACTTTATATAGTATAAAATATTCTACCAGCATAAATTATTTCCATTATGCCCCAGATGCAACTTATTTAAAGTTAAATCCAATGGTACAATTGCGAATCAGGGAACCTAATTTTCGCGACAACAGAAAACAACTGATAATCCTCCGTCAAGTAATGGTTAACAGAGAAAAGAGTGAATATATATTAAATACCAATTCCGAAAATTATTCGATTTTTAACGCTAAATATTTCAATGTAAAAACTGAAGTCAGTAATCATATCAGTTTTGTAAGTGATTTTCAAATGTCAAATAAATTTGGTAAACTCTCTAGTGAAGTGGGTTTTAGAAAATTATTCAATGACAACAGACAACTTAATTTACGTTTATACGGTGGAAGTTTTATATTCAATAGATCCAATTCGGATTTTTTTAGTTTCGCTTTAGACAGGCCAACTGATTATCTTTTTGATTATAATTATTACGGAAGGTCCGAAAGTTCAGGGATTTTCAGTCAACAATACATTACTGCCGAAGGGGGTTTTAAATCTAAAACTACAATTCCCTATGCTAATCAATGGATGACAACATTCAATGCAAGTTATTCAATTTGGAATTGGATTGAAGCTTATGGTGATATCGGTTTTGTTAAAAACAAATCAATAGGAGAAAAATTTGTTTACGATAGCGGCATTCGGCTCAACCTTGTAACCGACTATTTCGAATTGTATTTTCCAGTCTATTCTAATAATGGATGGGAAATTTCTCAACCCAATTATAACGAAAGAATACGATTTGTCGCCACTTTTGATCCTAAAACATTACTCACACTTTTCACAAGAAAATGGTTTTAAGATGTGATTTTTATTAAATTATTTTAAATTATTATCACTTATATTACTCTTTTGGTATATATAATTTAAAATTAAAGTCTTTATAGATTAAATAATTATCAATAATTTAATTTATTTTTTTGAAAGTATTATGAAAATAAATACTTTTTAAGTATTTTTGTTTTCAAATTTCAAGATATTTTATATATGAAACAAGCTGAAACTAAAGCCTTATCTTTCGAAGACTTCAAAACTGAAGTCCTTAACGATTATAAAATTGCCATTGTTAGTAGGGAATGTAGTTTATTGGGAAGACGTGAAGTCCTTACTGGTAAAGCAAAATTCGGAATTTTTGGCGACGGAAAAGAAGTTCCTCAATTGGCTTTGGCCAAAGCATTTCAAAACGGGGATTTCCGTTCTGGTTATTATCGTGATCAGACTTTTATGATGGCAATTGGCGAAATGTCAATCCAACAGTTTTTTGCAGGTTTATATGGTCACACAGATTTAGCGCATGACCCTATGAGTGCCGGTCGCCAAATGGGTGGTCACTTTGCAACCCATTCGCTTGACGAAAAAGGGAATTGGAAAAACCTTACTGAACAAAAAAATTCAAGTGCCGATATCTCTCCAACAGCAGGTCAAATGCCTCGCCTTTTAGGTTTGGCGCAAGCATCAAAAATATACAGAAACGTTAGCGGAATCAATGAAACCAACTTTTCCAAAAAAGGAAATGAAGTCGCTTGGGGAACAATTGGAAATGCCTCTACATCTGAAGGTTTGTTTTTTGAAACCATCAATGCTGCGGGTGTTTTACAAGTTCCAATGGTAATGAGTGTATGGGATGATGAATACGGAATTTCGGTTCATGCAAAACACCAAACTACAAAAGAAAACATATCAGAAATCCTAAGTGGTTTTCAACGTGATAAGAAAAATAAAGGATACGAAATACTTAATGTGAAAGGATGGGATTATCCAACATTAATAGAAACCTATCAAAAAGCTTCAGCGATTGCAAGGGAAGAACATGTTCCTGTATTAATTCACGTTCAAGAATTGACACAACCACAAGGACATTCTACATCTGGTTCGCACGAACGCTATAAAAACTCCGATAGATTAGCTTGGGAAACAGAATTTGACTGTGTTTCTCAAATGCGTCAATGGATGATAAAAAACAGTTTGGCTACAGCCGAAGAAATTGAAGCTATTGACAATCAAGCTAAGAAAGACGTTCTTGAAGGTAAAAAAGCAGCTTGGGCGGCTTTTGTTTCTCCAATAAAAGAAGAACAAAACGAATTAGTTAGCCTTTTGAACACTATCGCAAGTTCAAGCGCCAATAAAGTATTCATAGAAAAACACTCCAATGATTTAGCTTCCATAAAAGAGCCTATCCGCAAAGACATAATTACCACTGCGCGCAAAGTATTGAGAATAGTTATTAAGGAAAACGGAAAAAACCAACTGGCTTCGTGGATTACATCTTATATTGATAAAATTCAGCCAAAATTCAGTTCTCATTTATTTTCACAATCAGATGCTACCGTTCTTTCTGCTAAAGAAATCGCACCTACTTATGATTCAACTGCCGAAGACGTTGATGCACGTTTGATATTACGCGATAATTTTGATGCTATTTTTACTAAATATCCTGAATCATTGATTTTTGGTGAAGATGCCGGAAATATTGGTGATGTAAACCAAGGGTTGGAAGGTATGCAGGAAAAATACGGTGAACTTCGTGTTGCCGATGTTGGTATTCGTGAAGCTACAATTTTAGGTCAAGGAATAGGTTTGGCAATGCGCGGTTTACGCCCAATTGCTGAAATTCAATATTTGGATTATCTATTATATGCCATCCAAATAATGAGTGATGATTTGGCTACATTACAATACAGAACTGCTGGACGCCAAAAAGCTCCTTTAATTATACGTACTCGTGGACACCGTCTAGAAGGAATCTGGCATTCAGGTTCACCAATGGGAATGATTATCAATGCAATTCGAGGAATCCATGTTTTGGTTCCAAGAAACATGACTAAAGCGGCAGGGTTTTACAACACTTTACTACAAACCGACGAACCAGCTTTAGTAATTGAATGCCTTAACGGTTACCGTTTAAAAGAAAAAATGCCTACTAATTTAGGAGAATTCAAAACGCCTATTGGTGTTATCGAAACTATTAAAGAAGGAAAAGACATTACTTTGGTTTCTTATGGTTCCACATTAAGATTGGTAGAACAAGCGGCAAAAGAATTATTGGAAATTGGTATAGATGCTGAAATTATTGATATTCAGTCATTGTTGCCATTCGATGTCAATCATGATATTGTAAAATCAGTAGCCAAAACAAATCGTTTGTTAGTAATTGACGAAGATGTTCCTGGTGGGGCTTCGGCTTATATTTTACAGCAAATAATCGAAGAACAGAAAGGTTATTTACATTTAGACAGCCAACCCCATACTTTAGCAGCAAAAGCACATCGTCCATCATATGGAACGGATGGTGATTATTTCTCAAAACCATCAGTAGAGGATATTTATGAAAAAGTATATGCTATAATGAATGAAGCAAATCCATCAAAATACCCAAGTTTGTATTAATGCAATTTTTTTTTAAAAACAAAAATCCCAATCGGCAGCGGTTGGGATTTTTTTTGTTTAATTTTATAGTATCAAATAAAATTTAATGACAGCCTTAGAAAACCTATTAAAATCACTACAAAACGTCAAGGTAATTGACAAATCAGTTCCTTACTCAAAATATATTCCGCTTGATTTATCCATTAGTAATTCCGGTTTATCAAAACTGAATATGGGAAATTCAGACGATTTTGAAAATTATATTGCTAATTACCTGAAAGAAAACAATGCTGCAGTTGGATATGGCGGTTATAATGAAATTCGGAATTTGTACAAACGAAGCACCGCTTTTAATGACAAATCAAAAGACGAAAGAAACATACACATCGGACTGGATTTATGGATACAAGCTGGGACCTCTGTTTTAGCAGCTTTAGAAGGTAAAATCCATAGTTTTAAATACAATGACAGTTTAGGTGATTACGGTCCAACAATTATAATGGAACATGAAATTGAAAACCAAGTTTTTTATACTTTATACGGACATTTATCGTTAGAAAGCTTAACCAATTTATCCGTGGGGATGGCGTTTAAAAAAGGGGAAGAAATTGCTACTTTAGGTACTGCAACTGTCAATGGTGATTATGCACCACATTTACATTTTCAAATTATTGACGATATTGGTCAGTACGTAGGTGATTATCCCGGAGTTTGCAGTGAAAATGATTTGGAATATTATTTAACAAATTGTCCCGATCCAAATTTATTATTAAAAATATGAAAAAATTAATCTGTTTTTTGTGCATTATAACGTTTTTAGGCTGTAAGTCTAAAAAAGGAGTTTCTGAAACCAAAAATGAACCTACAAAAGAAATTGCCACTCTTGAAAAATTATCAATTCCAGAATTGGAAACGGGTCAGAAAAACAAAGCGTATGAATTAGGCAAAAGAGTATTGATGACATGCAATACTTCACGCTTCAAAGCTTTTAATTCGAATGAAGCTACCGAATCAGTAATAAAAAACACCACGCAAGACAGACTCACTAAAACCTGTCTGAAATTCAAATTGAGATACGGTGATTTTATAGATTTAAAACTGATGGAGGTTTATAAAAACAACGACAAAAAAACAATTATTTACCGTTACAAAGCATTATACGAAAAGAAGATTGCAAACAAGGAACTTCGGGTAACTGTAAATGAGGAAAATAAAATAGCTGGGATCCAATCTTTGGATTGGGTAGATTTATATAAATAGTTGGTAATTATTTATTTAATTTTTCTTGTAAATCTTTCACTAATAAACGCGTTTGAAGTCTAAGCTCTAAATTATCCATCACGATTCTGGAAAGTTGCCAAAGCATCGATTTTTCTTTTATGGTTAATGTCCTTGGCTCTTTATCAATAATACAAAAAGTTCCTAAATTGTAACCGTCTAAAGATTTTAAAGGTGCAGCCGCATAAAATTGAAAACCCATAATTCCTGCCACTAATGGATGCGCCATAGTTCTTGGGTCTTTTCTGGCATCCTCAACTATATAAATATCATCGGACATTACTGCCGAACTGCACATACCCGGATATCTGGGAACTTCCTCGGCATCTACCCCATAAGATGATTTAAACCATACTCTTTCGCTATCCACTAAAGAAATTATTGCAATTGGAACATTGAATATTTTAGTGGCCAATAAAGTTATTTCATCATACGCTCCGTCTGGGGGTGTATCTAGTATATCATAATGATACAAATTCTTTAACCTTTTATTTTCCAGTTGAGCTTCCATAAAATTAAACTATATTCAAAGATAGTCAAAAAAAGCTATTAATAATAATTGAAATTAAACAATTTAATAATTTAATAATATAAATTTTTATAAAATATAAATATTATTTCAAAACTAAGCTTTTATAGTTATGTGTTAATGATATAATTTATTTAAAAAGTTGTGTAAGAAAGAAAATCAACAAGTTAATTAATTTTCAGTTTCTGAAATCACGATAAGATTTTAAAAAAATAACTGAAAACGCTATGATCAAAATTAAAAAAGAGGGGATTATATTAGAAAAGACCAATTTAGAATTTGAAAATCTTGGTGTTTTAAATCCTGCAGTTATTAAAGAAGGGGAACATGTTCATATATTTTATCGTGCAGTTCAAAAAGGCAATTTGTCAAGTATTGGCTATTGTGAATTGGAAGGTCCCTTAAAAGTAAAAAAAAGAAACACTGTGCCTTTATTAATTTCTGAAGATACCTATGAATCACAAGGTGTAGAAGATGCCCGAATCGTTAAAATTGATGATGTTTATTACATGACTTATACTGCCTTTGATGGAGTAAATGCTTTAGGCTCATTAGCAACTTCAACAGATTTAAAAAATTGGGACAAAAAAGGAATTATAGTTCCAAAAGTGCCCTTTAGCGTATTTAAGTATTTTTCTGAAAATCAAAATGTAAACCAAAAATACTTTAGGCATGCAAGACAGTTTAAACCTGAAGAAAATGTTTTTTTATGGGATAAAAACCTAATTTTTTTTCCGCGTCGAATTAATGGGTTGCTTTATTTTTTACATAGAATAAAACCTGGTATTCAAATAGCAGCAGTCAACGAAATTGAAGAGTTAACAAAGGAATATTGGGAAGATTATTTAAGGGAATTTAAAAAAAACATACTTCTTGACCCTATTAATAATGGTTTTGAAGATGGATATATAGGCGGTGGCTGCCCTCCTATTGAAACGGAATCCGGATGGCTGATTATATATCACGGGGTGCACGATACGAGTAATGGCTATGTTTATTCTGCATGTGCCGCTTTATTTGAATTGGACAATCCAAAAAAGCTAATTGCCCGCTTGCCCTATCCATTATTTGTTCCCGATTTAGAATGGGAATTAAATGGCGTTGTGAACAATGTAGTTTTTCCTACTGGCACTGCCTTGTTTGACGATACCTTATATATTTATTATGGCGCTGCCGACCAATATGTTGCCTGTGCTTCATTAAGCCTAGCCGAATTATTAGCCGAATTATTAACCAACAAAGAAAACAATGCGAACTAAAATCACACACAAACAGCCAAATTTACCATCAATCGCTATTTATAATCCTACTCCAGCAAAAACAAATAGGAATAATATACTTATGGTCGCTCCTCTACCTGAAATTTTGTTCTTAACCACATACCCTCCTAGAGAATGTGGCATTGCGACTTATTCCTTAGATTTAATCCAAGCTTTAAACAATAAGTTTGAGTCCTCTTTTGCAATTAAAATTTGTCCGCTTGAATCCACTTCACATAAACACAACTATACAAACAAACATTTATATACATTAAATACTGACGCTATTGAATCCTATTTGGAACTTGGAGAAAAAATAAATGCCAATGAGAAAATCAAGGTAGTACTGATTCAGCATGAGTTTGGACTATTCCATTCTAACGAGACTGCTTTTTTGAATCTTTTAAACAACATCAACAAACCTGTTATTGTTGTTTTTCATACGGTTTTGCCACATCCTAATGAAGAAATGAAATCCCACGTGCAAAATATTGCCAGCAATGCGAAATCCATTGTTGTAATGACAAATTCTTCAGCATCAATCCTAGTAGAGGATTATGAGATTCCAATAAAAAAAATTACGATTATTCCCCACGGAACCCATTTAGTAAAACATAGCAACAAAGAAGAATTAAAAATAAAATACAATTTTCAAGGTAGAAAAGTCATGGCAACTTTTGGTTTGTTAAGTTCCGGTAAAAATATTGAAACTACGCTCAAAGCCTTGCCTTCAATAATTGAAAAAAATCCAGAAGTGCTTTTTCTCATTATTGGCAAAACACACCCCGAAGTCGTGAAAAAAGAAGGTGAAAAGTACCGTGAAGACCTAGAAAAAATCATAACTGAACTTCATTTAGAGAAACATACATTGTTTATCAATGAATTCCTTTCTTTATCTGATTTACTGGAATATCTACAACTCACAGATATTTATTTATTCACTTCAAAAGAACCCAATCAAGCCGTAAGCGGGACATTTTCTTATGCAATTAGTTGTGGTTGTCCCATAATCTCCACTCCTATTCCCCATGCTCGTGAAGTTTTGAAAGAAGATATTGGTAGAATTGTGGATTTTGAAAATTCAGACCAACTTGCCCATCAAGCAATCGATTTATTAAACAATGAAGAGTTAAGAAAAAGCATTTCACTGAATGGCTTGCATAAAATAGCCCCTACCGCATGGGAAAATTCAGCGAATTTACATGCTGCTTTATTCAAAAAAAACAGCAAACAAAAAATGTCATTGAATTACAAAATCCCAGAAATAAACCTTGATCACATAAAAAAAATGACTACCAAGTTTGGTATAATCCAATTTTCGAAAATCAATGAGCCAGATATAAAATCAGGTTATACTTTAGATGATAATGCAAGGGCATTGATTGCGTTTTGCCAGCATTTTGAATTAACAAAGGATAGATCGGATTTAGAATACATACAATTATACTTCAATTTCATCAAGCATTGCTTGAAGCCCGAAGGTTATTTTTTAAATTATGTAGACGAGGATAAGAAATTTAATGATAAAAACAACCATACCAATTTAGCGGATGCGAACGGAAGGGCAATCTGGGCATTAGGGTATATGGTGTCCTTAAAAAATTTACTTCCAGAAGATTTACATATGAGTGCATTGCATTCCATGCAGTTGGCATTATCAAATGTAAGCAAGATACATTCTACAAGAGCAATGGCATTCATAATCAAAGGACTTTATTACAGTGGTATCAACAATAATTTGATAAAGCATCTAGCGGATAAACTGGTTCAAATGTACAAGCATGAAGCGAAAGAAAATTGGTTATGGTATGAAAGTTACCTTACGTATGCCAATAGTATTTTACCCGAAGCAATGCTATATGCATGGCTAACCGTGGGTGACCAAACGTATAAGGATATTGCCCAAAAAAGCCTTGATTTTCTTTTAAACAAAACATTCAAAGAAAATAGGATTAGGGTAATATCCAATAAAGGATGGATGAACAGCGATCAAATTACCGATACTAATTTAGGTGGCGAACAACCTATAGATGTTGCTTATACCATTCTCACATTAAACGCCTTTTATGAAGCTTTTAATGAAGAAGACTATAAGTCCAAAATGAAAATTGCCTTTGATTGGTTCTTAGGAAACAACCATCTCAACCAAATTATTTATAACCCATGCACAGGTGGCTGTTATGATGGATTGGAAGATTGCTACATAAACCTCAATCAAGGTGCAGAATCTTCAATTAGTTATTTGATGGCACGATTGACCATGGAAAAAATAGCCGAAAAACAAGCCATAAGAATCTTGTCCTTAAATCCCATTTCTTTAAAAACCTATACTAATTCAAGGTTATTAGGATAGGAATAATAGTATTATTGAATTAAAATCTTTTATTATGAATGCTAACAATAATAAAAATCAAAATCCGGTTAATGAAAACATAACTTCAGGTGATAATATCTCTTATTGGTTGTCCTCAATAAAAAACACTTTAGCATTTGAGAAACTCAACCAAGATATCGACACCGATATTTTAGTTATTGGAGGAGGAATATCCGGACTCACTACTGCTTATTGCCTTGCCGAAAAAGGCCGCAAAGTTATTCTTGTAGAAGACGGAAACCTCGGTAGTGGGGAAACTGGAAGAACTACTGCACATTTGACCTGCGCACTGGATGACAGGTATTATGATTTAGAAAAAACATTTAATAAAAAAACTGCCCATCTAGCAGCTCAAAGCCATATTGAGGCTATTGAATGGATAGATAAAACCATTAAACTAAATAGGATTGACTGCAATTTTAAATATGTTGATGGTTATCTTTTTTCACATCCTTCGGACAATCCCGATAATCTCGATAAAGAATACGAAGCATTAAAAAATACCGAGATAAAAAACGAACTCCTGGAAAACATTCCTTTTGTAAAAAGCGAAGACGGCAAACCTTGTATAAAATTTTATGATCAGGCACAGTTTCATGTATTAAAATATTTAAATGGCTTGGCAGATGCTTTTATTAAATTGGGAGGCAAAATCTATACACAAACAAAAGCAGAAAACATTACATCCGAAGGCGCTACAGCAAACGGATTTAAAATCAAGGCCAAGCACATTGTGGTGGCAACCAATACTCCAATAAATGATTGGGTTACCATTCATACAAAACAATGGCCGTACCGTAGTTATGTGGTGGGCGCAAAAATCCGTAAGGGCAAACTTCCCTATGCTTTGTGGTGGGATACAGGGGATGCAGATTCTCAATGGCTTTCACAACCCTATCACTATGTCCGTCTTGAAGAATTTGATGAACAATATGACATATTGATTGCTGGCGGTGAAGATCATAGAACGGGACAGACCGATGATGAAAACCTTTCTGAAATAGACCGATATGAAAAATTGGAACAATGGACAAAAAAACATTTTCCAGATATAGAGAAATTTGAATACCGATGGTCGGGCCAAATAATGGAACCTTTGGATTCATTGGCATATATTGGTAAGAATCCTGGCGATGACAATATTTATATTATTACAGGGGATTCAGGAAACGGTATGACCCACGGTACTTTAGGCGGAATGATAATCACTGATATTATTATGGAAAGGGAAAATCCGTATGTTTCCATTTACGACCCATCCCGAATTACTTTAAATGTAGCAAAAGATTACTTAGAAGAAGTTGGTAATATGATTGTTCAGTTAGGCGATTGGTTCACGACCGAAAACATTGAGAACCTCAAAAACCTCCCACTAGGAGAAGGCGGGGTTTTTAGTTCTGGTTTCAAAAAAATTGCCATTTTTAGGGACCTGGATAATAAGTTGCATTCCTGTTCTGCGGTTTGTCCGCATTTAGGCGGAATCCTTCAATGGAATCCTGATGAAAAAACATTTGACTGTCCTTTGCATGGCTCCCGTTTTACAGTAGATGGTAAAGTAATAAATGGACCCGCCTCATCAAATTTAAAGAATGTAGCTGTAACTTTTCCTGACGATGAATGATGTGTGAATGTTACAATTCATTACTAAAATAGTGTAAAGCAAAATGTAGATATTAATGCCAACTTTGTAATATATAAATGATGAAACAGAAAATAATTTCACTCTATATAAAACCATAAACTAACATTAACAATTAAAAATTTATTATTATGAGCAATCTATTATACACCGTCGCAGTAATTCTAATCATCTTTTGGGCAATCGGTTTTTTTGCCTATAGCGCTGGTTCAATTATTCACATCTTATTGGTAATCGCAATTATTGCAATTCTTTTAAGATTGATCCAAGGAGATAAAATCATTAAATAAATCATTTTATCCTCTATTAAACCCATTTGCTTTTTATAAGTAAGTGGGTTTATTTTTTTTTACCCAACCACCCCTGTCTTTAAAACGATGCTTCATTCTTCATAAATACTTATCAATATTTAAATAGGTTAATGATGTAACTATCTATCTAAGTACTATAACATTTGGAGGTAGTTATAGAGTCAGCTTTGTCCCAGTGAAAATTCTTTCACTATTAAGACAAATAATAATGAAAGCAAATTTTTTTTTAAAAACATTTATAATAGCATGTATTATAATGTTTACGGGTTGTGTCAATGATGATTTTGAGGAAACAGAAGGTGTGTGTCCAATCGTATTGTCAACAGCACCAACTAATGGTTCTATCAATGTATCTTTAGACCAAACAATTACAGCTACATTTAATGAAGATATGGATCCTGCTACTTTTACAGAAGAATCTTTTATCTTACAAGGAAACACACAAGTTGCAGGAACAGTCTCTTTCTCAGGTAGGGTTGCTACTTTTAATCCTACTTCCGACTTGGCACCTAATACAACTTATACCGCTATAATAAAAACGACGGTAAAGGACTTAACTGGAAATGCTTTGCAATCGGATTATGTTTGGAGCTTTAGTACGGGTGCAGTTGTTAGGCCGACAGTGATTTCAACAAATCCGTTGAATAATGCTACTAACGTGGTTCTTAACAAAACGGTTACCGCTACTTTTAATATGGCGATGAATACTACAACAATCAATGCTTCGAGCTTTACCTTAAAAAGAGGAACAGTGGCAGTTGCAGGAGTGGTTTCATATTTGGGTACAACAGCCTCTTTTAATCCAACTGCAGATTTATTACCAAATACTACTTATACTGCTACGATTACAACTGTGGCAAAAAATACAGCAGGTGTGGCATTAGCAACTGATTATGTTTGGGCATTTACTACTGGAACAACAGTAGCCCCAATAGTTGTTTCAACTGACCCATCAAACAATGCTACTAATGTGGTTCTTAATAAAACTATTACCGCTAAATTTAATATGGGGATGAATGCCGCAACGATTAACACTACAAGCTTTACCTTAAAACAAGGAACAACGGGAATAACTGGAATTGTTTCCTATACTGGAACAACTGCATCCTTTAATCCAAGTGCTAATTTATTACCAAATACGGTTTACACAGCAACAATTACCGTTGTGGCTAAAAACCCAGCTGGTGTTGCATTGGCAAATGATTATGTTTGGACATTTACCACCGGAATTGCATTAGCACCTTTAGTAACTTCTACTGACCCTATTAATAATGCTACAGGCGTGGTGCTTAATAAAACAGTGACTGCTACATTTAACATGGCAATGAATCCATCTACAATTAATACAAGCAGTTTTACCTTAAAACAAGGAACAACATCGGTTGCAGGAACTGTTTCTTATCTTGGCAACACAGCCTCTTTTAATCCTAACTCAAACTTATCAGCAAATACTACTTATACTGCCACGATTACAACTGTAGCCGAAAGTGTAGCGGGTAATTCATTGGCTAGTAATTATATTTGGAATTTTACTACATCTACAGTAGCTACAGCAGGAGTTAATTTAGGTAGCGCTGCGAGATTTGGAGTTTTAGCAGGAACAGGAGTTAGCAATAATGCAGGCTTTAGTGAAATTCGTAATATGGATGTTGGAATAAGTCCTGGAGTTCGTTCTTCAATCACTGGATTCCCTCCAGCAATTATCGTTAACGGTGCCATTTATGCGTCAGACGACACGACTCCACCGGGTACACCAGCAATGTTAATACAAGCAAAACAAGACTTGACTAATGCCTATCTTTTTGCAGAAGGAGCAAGCTCACCTGCGCCAGCAACAGTTTCTGGAGATTTAGGAGGATTGACTCTTACTCCAGGTATTTATAAAACTACGTCAACCTTGATGATACAGTCTGGTAGTTTAACACTAGATGCCCAAGGCGATGTAAATGCGGTTTGGATTTTTCAAGTTGCATCAGACTTTACAACAATAGGCGGAGCCGGAGGAAATGTAATCCTTAGCGGTGGTGCTCAGGCTAAAAACGTCTTTTGGCAAGTAGGAAGCTCTGCTACCATTGGTGATTATACTTCTTTTCAAGGAAATATATTAGCCTTAACCTCTATTACTATGAACTCACATGCGACAGCAGTAGGAAGAATGCTTGCCAGAAATGGTGCTGTAGTAATGACGCATACCAATATAATTACCAAACCTTAATTCAAAAAAAATGAAAACTAAAACTAATTATACACAGGGACTTCGCGTTACGTTGTTCCCTTCTAAACTGAATATCAAAAGCCTTTTGGCAATAAGTGCCTTACTGTTGACCGCTGTCCCTGCAATTGCCCAAGCAACTATAGAACCACAGTACACAAAACCATCTTGGTGGTTTGGTTTGGCTGGTGGTGCTAATTTTAATTTCTATCGTGGCTCAACACATCAACTGACTTCAAGTTTTGCTCCGCCAGTTACTTTTCATGATGGTGATGGAGTTGGATTATATGTCGCACCTCTTGTAGAATATCACGCTCCCAATTCAGTTTGGGGTGGAATGTTGCAAGTAGGATACGACGGACGCAAAGGAAAATTTGATACTGTAACCAGTCCTTGTGACTGTCCAGCAGACTTGAGTACCGATTTGGATTATCTAACAGTAGAACCGAGTATCCGTTTGGCTCCTTTTAAATCGAGTTTTTATTTGTATGGTGGACCCCGTTTTGCCTTTAATTTAGACAAATCATTTACATATAAACTAGGAACCAATCCAGCAATTCCTGATCAGGATCCTAATCCAACTATTGAAGGTAAATTCAGTGACGTAAGGGAAACAATAATTTCCATGCAAATTGGTGCAGGAATAGACATTCCGCTTTCAACTCCAGGCAAACATACTCAATTTGTATTGTCTCCATTTGTGGCTTTTCAACCTTATTTTGGTCAAAATCCACGTTCTACCGAAACTTGGAACATTACCACTTTAAGAGCCGGTGTAGCACTTAAGTTTGGACGAGGAAGATTAATCCAAGCTGTGGCTATAAATGCTCCACAGTCTGAATTTTCCATTAATTCCCCAAGCAATACTCCTGAAACCATTAGAGGAAATGAAATATTTCCACTTAGAAACTATGTGTTTTTTAATGTTGGATCTACGGCAATACCCAATCGCTATGAATTGCTAAGAAAAGATGAGGTAAAGGATTTCAAAGAAGACCAATTAAGAGTTTCCTCACCAAGTAATTTATCGGAACGTTCAAAACGCCAAATGATTGTTTATTATAATGTGATAAATATTCTTGGAGATCGTATGGCGAAAAATCCCGATACCAGCATAACTCTTGTGGGATCTTCAGAAAAAGGACCAGAAGATGGACGTGCAATGGCACAATCTATCAAAACCTATTTAGTAAACATTTTTGATATCAATGCAACTAGAATAAGTATAGATGGTCGTACAAAACCAGCTATACCTTCAGAAAAACCAGGCGCTCAAAGGGAATTGGAACTGCTTCGCGAAGGGGATCAACGAGTTTCTATAGAAAGTAATTCCCCTGTTTTGTTGATGGAGTTTCAAAGTGGACCTGATGCGCCATTACGACCTGTAGTAATTACGCCTTCAAAAGTGGCGCCGTATGATAGCTATGTTACCTTTAATAATGTGGGAGCAAAAGAAGCTTTCAATTCTTGGTCAATGGAAATGAAAGATGAAAACGGAAAAGTACAATCTTTCGGACCTTATACAGAAGATAGCGTAAGTATTCCTGGAGAAACTATTTTAGGAAAAAAATCCGAAGGGAACTATACGGTAAAAATGATTGGTCAAACCAAAGACGGAAAATTGTCTCAAAAAGAAGCAGCTGTTCATGTGGTACGTTGGACACCGGCAAAAATTGAAGAAGGAACCCGTTATAGTATCATTTATGAATTTGACGAATCGAAAGCTATTCGCATGTATGAAAAATACCTTACTGATATCGTAACACCAAAAATCCCAGTTGGAGGAACCGTTATAATTCAAGGACATACCGATACGATTGGTGATGAGCAACACAACCAAGATTTATCTTTGGCTCGTGCCAATGATGTAAAAACCATTATTGAAAGTGCTTTGTCTAAAGCAGGTAGAACCGATGTGAAATTTGTAATCAATGGGTACGGTGAAAACGAAAGCAACTCCCCTTTTGAAAATAAATTCCCTGAAGAACGTTTTTATAACAGAACAGTTATTATAGATATTGTTCCTGGAAAATAAAGAATTTTAATTATATAGAAAACGCGCCTCACAGCGCGTTTTTTTTTGTTTTGTTGTGGCTGGGATTACTTAGCTGTTCGTTTCACTCGCCTGCAAATCCTAGCTGTAGAGTCGTTTTAATTCTTTCTTTTATTGAGAAAATTTTCCCAACTCTTCTTTTTTATAATATAAGAATACTGATAACTGACTTGAAATATTCTGACCTTATCTTTGAATTCAATAGTGTCTACATAAAATGTGTTGAAGTTATCATTATTCGCAAAAAGAGAAATAGAAATATTTTCTTCTGGGCAACAACAATAATCAGTTTGTTCAGAATTTTGTAAAAGATTTTTGTATTCTTCTATTTGCTGTGTTTTTTCCGCTGTGTAGATTTTTCTGTTGCCATTATCTTGAATTTCAATTTTTGTAATTTCTGGAGAAAATAAATCATCGCGAAATTTTTGATCACAACTTATGCAAATCATGATTAGTAAAAGGAAGCAAATAAAGTTCTTCATGAATGTAATCGTAATGTTTAAAGAGTATAACTAATATTTTCATTTTTTCTTCTTGCGCCTCAGAGCTTCATTCTAGCCGTACAACTATTGTTATTTGTCTTTTTTTTTGTCGATAAAGTTTACGACCAAAGCGTTATTTGTCATTAAAATATAACCAATCAAAGTATTAATAAAATAGAAAATTAACCATGTCAAATCTGGATAATTCCTTAAAAGTTCTTTCTGTTGGGCAAACTGGAAAATTTCTTTAATTAAGCTTGGAAAGCTACTAATAAAAGTTGTTCCGCCTATTAAAATTACGATAATTTTTAAAACTGTTTTGGTAGAAACCGTTATGTCAATTCTATTTTCAGTAAAATGCTTCTCTAATCTTAATATAGAAATCAGCCATAAAGACTTAAATAAAAATAAGAACGAAATAACAACATATCCTATAAATGCAAATATTCCGAAAATTAATTCAGGAATTAACGTATCCCAGCCATCAATGAATTGACTTGTAAATATTGTTACTGCAATTTGGGGAAATATATAAAGAGAATTCATTAGTAACCATAAACCAATTCCTTTTAATACGATGTTCCAAAAAGTTTTAATCTCCATATTTTTATTTATTTTGCTTGCTTTTAAAGTAGTTTTAACTTGTATGTCTAACCGATTTTTGAGTAAACTAGTGATGTTTTTTGTTTTTTGTTTCCCAAATATACATCAAAACTCTCAAAACAACTCAAAACAAAAAATCTCTTCATTAACAATACTTAACACCGTTTCTGTATTTCAAATAATGCCGTCAAACGGGCTTCCGTGTCCGTGAAACGAGCTTCCGTGTCCGTGATTTGGTCTTCCGTCGGCGAATTTTAATCTTCCGTGTTTCTGATAAATGCTTCAGTGTTTCTGAAAGGGTTTTCCGTAGGCAGGAAATCATCTTTTAACCGGCAGATTCAGGCTTTTGAATGATTAATTCACTTTCCCATTATTATGGAAGTAGTTTTTATGATGGATTTATAAAACTTTAAGTTAAAATCAAATAGGTAAAAAACTGCTTTAGGCAAAGCTTTTTTCTAAATCTACTTTTGCTAATTTTAGATTAGGCTTATTTATTTTTAATAGTGATGCTTTGATTTTAGCCCTATCTTTTTGAGGTATTATTGTAGGAATTAGATTTTCAAGTTTAATACGAAACAAACGATGGATAATTATTAAATCCCTATTATTGAAAGGACTAATCCCATTCATCAGTTCTGACATATACGATTTACTATGGCCTAACAGTATTCCTAAATCTTGCTGGTTTATACCCTGTTCCGAAATTTTTTCTTTAATCACATTTTTTCTGTTTTCTAAAAATCTACGTTCTTGTTCAGCTATAAATTCTGCAATATCACTTTCTCGTATTTTTTCATCGGATATAATTGATTCTTTACTCCAATGATTATTTTCATATTCTTTGATAATTCCTCGAAGTTGTTTTCTGTCTTCTTTAAATGCAGGGTTTTCTTTAACAAGCAATCGCAGTTTTCTATCTAGGATCATTGCTCTTTCAAGACCAATTTCATCAAAAATATGGCCTTGTTTTAATAGCTGTTTCAAATCTATTTCTGTTTTCATTTTTTTAATTATCGCTAAAGTTGTTAATAAAGAAATTAATTAAATATGACCTTTATTTTTTAGCCATTTCTTGATGGTGTTTTTATTGTTTTTAAAAGTAGTTTCGTATTCATCGTGATTTCCACACCATATTATAGTTGCACCATCTTCTTCAAATTCTATTAATATGAAAACCCTATGGATATTAATATCAAAAAAATAAAAATCATCATGAACACAATTTGCATCAGGTCTTTCATTAATAACATCTAATTTATTACCCCAATTACTTTCTTTTAAATTATCAAATAATCTATCTATTGCATTGTGTAATAAGACATTTCCCTTATTTTTAATTTTGAGCTTTTCTAAATGCTTCTTTCCTATAATATCCATAAGCGGAGTACAAATATACACTAAAGTTCTGATTATTTCCGAACTTTAAAAAATGTATGATTTTTAATTTAAAAAATATTTTTGCGAATTGTAATTTTAAGTTTATAACACTTTAATTTTAAATCGAGATATCACAATTACCCCAACCAACCGTCCCTATCCAAACTTCTATATTGAATGGCTTCAGAAATATGGGAGGAACTTACTTCTACAACAGCATCCAAATCGGCTATGGTTCGTGCAACTTTTAAAATCCTATCATAAGCCCTCGCTGATAAATTCAGTCGTTCCATAGCAGTTTTTAATAATTGCTTTGAAGTATCGTCCAACTTACAAAATTCACGAATATTTTTAGAACTCATCTGGGCATTATAATGTACTTTATCCATAGCTTCAAATCGGGCCGACTGCAATTCCCTAGCTTTGGTAACTCTGGTTCTAATAGCTACACTGCTTTCTGATTTTCTGTCATCTGATAGTTTATCAAAAGGAACAGGTGTAACTTCAATATGAATATCAATTCTGTCTAACAAGGGCCCCGAAATTTTACTCAAATAACGTTGCATTTCGTGTGGTGATGAAGTTTGAGGCGCATCCGGATCATTAAAAAAACCACTCGGACTCGGGTTCATACTTGCTACCAACATAAACGAAGACGGGTAAGTAACCGTAAACTTTGCCCTAGAAATCGTTACTTCCCTATCTTCCAGCGGTTGCCGCATCACTTCAAGAACATCTCTTTTAAATTCTGGCAATTCATCCAAAAACAACACCCCATTATGCGCCATCGAAATTTCCCCTGGTTGCGGATAGCTCCCTCCTCCTACTAATGCTACATTTGAAATCGTATGATGCGGACTACGGAAAGGTCGTTGGTTCATTAAACCCACTTCTTTTAATTTACCCGCAACACTATGTATTTTGGTAGTTTCGAGCGCTTCTCGGAGTGTCATTGGGGGTAAAATACTCGGCAATCTTTTGGCAAGCATTGTTTTTCCTGCACCTGGTGGCCCAATTAAAATGATGTTATGTCCTCCAGCAGCAGCAATTTCCATGCACCGCTTGATACTTTCCTGTCCGCGAACATCACTGAAATCAAACTCGGGGAAATCCAAAGTTTTATTAAATTCGGCTCGAGTATCAATAATAGTAGGTTCCAATGTGCCTTTGCCTTCAAAAAAATCAATGACTTCCTGTAGATTCTCAACTCCATAAACATCCAATCCTGTTACGATTGCCGCTTCCTTTACATTTTCCTTTGGCAGAAAAAAACCTTTAAAACCTTCTTCTTTGGCTTTAATCGCAATTGGTAATGCACCACGAATGGGTTGTAAACTTCCGTCAAGTGACAATTCTCCCATGATAATGTATTCATTGACTACATCGGCTTTTATTTGGGAAGAACCAACCAATATCCCAATAGCCAAAGTCAAATCATAAGCCGAGCCTTCCTTTCTTAAATCGGCTGGTGCCATATTGATGGTTATTTTTTTACCGGGCATTGCATAACCATTGTTTTTTAAGGCCGCCGCAATCCGGTAACTGCTTTCTTTTATGGCGTTATCGGGCAATCCAACTAGATGATAGCCAATACCTTTGTCCATGTTTACTTCAACAGTAATTGTTGTTGCTTCTACTCCGAACACTGCGCTACCAAAGACTTTTACTAACATATCTATTTATTTGGTTTAAAAATAGACAAATGGGTATTCTTAAATTTAACATTTAAAAAAAATAATGTTAAATAGTTTCTAATTTATATTTTAACGAATTCATTTTTTACTTTTAGGCAAAATTATAAGCAATATGAAAAAAATAATAGTGTTATTGTTTTTGAGTATTTTCATTTCATCAATGAATGCTCAGGAATATTTTCCAAACAACGAAAGCATTAAAAGTAAGAACAACAATTTCACGGCTTTCACCAATGTGAAAATTTTTGTTACCCCAACCCAAATTATCGAGAAAGGAACCTTGTTGATTCACAACGGAAAGGTTGTGGGTGCTGGAACTACTATAACAATTCCAAAAAATGCCATTACAATCAATCTTGAGGGAAAATCTATTTATCCTTCGTTTATTGATATCTATACCTCTTTTGGAACAGAAAAACCAAGAAGCACCAATGGTTCAGATAGAAGTCCGTTATACGATACGAAGCGTGTAGGCTATTATTGGAACGAGCATTTAAAGCCAGAAATGAACACGTATGAGAATTTCTCCTATGACCAAAGTAAGTCCGAAGATTTTCTAAAAGCGGGTTTTGGAGTTTTAGGGAGTCATATAGATGATGGGGTTGCACAAGGCTCCGGGACTTTAATTGCTTTAAACCAAAATGAAAAAGAACAACGGATTTTATCCAACAAAATCTCAAACCATTTTGCCTTCAAGAGAAGCGTTGCCTCAAACCAAGCGTATCCAAGTTCCTTAATGGGAATGATGGCATTGTTGCGCCAAATGTATTTGGATTTGGATTGGTACAAAAAAGGTGGTTCAGAAACTAAAGATTTGTCATTGGAAGCATTGATAAACAACGAAAAACTAATCCAAATCTTTGCCTCAGAAGACAAACTAAACAGCCTTCGTGCTGCAAAAATAGCTAAGGAATTCAACCTGAACTATATTTTAAAAGGTTCTGGAAACGAGTTTGAAAGAATTGAAGAAATCAAAAAAACCAATTCAAAATTCATCATTCCGATTAATTTTCCTGAACCTTATGATGTGAGCAATCCGTATAAAACCAACCAAATGGAATTGGCTGATTTGAGATTTTGGAACCAGGCACCATCAAACCTTAAAACACTTTCAGACAACGGTATTACATTCGTGTTAACAACGGATAAGCTTAAAAAAATGGAAGATTTCAGAACCAATCTTTTAAGAGCAATCAAATACGGGTTTGATAAAACCAAAGCTTTGGAAACATTAACTACTATCCCAGCAAGCTTTTTAGGCAAAAGCAATGAAATAGGAAGTTTAAAAAATGGAAGCTATGCTAACTTTATTGTTACTTCAGGTGAAATTTTTGACGAAAAAACCATATTTTATGAAAACTGGGTACAAGGAAACAAATATGTCATCAATGATATCAACACTATTGATATTCGTGGAAATTATGATTTGACTATTGACAATCAAACTTATAAATGGAAAATTGAAGGCGAAGTTGCAAGCCCAAAATTAGAGGTTATTAATGCTGAAGCAAAAAAGGTAAATTCGAAAATGACTTTTGCCAACAATTGGATGTCAGTTTTGGTAAAATCAAATGATACTATCAAATCCAATTTCACCAGATTAAATGCACTCATAGACAATACCCAAAGTATTTCTGGAAAAGCCGTTTTATACAATGGAAAGGAAACCTATTGGAAAGCGGTAAAAACTTCGGCTTTTATAATTGTAAAAGACACGACAAAACCAGAGAAACCAAACAGAATCTTGCCAGTCACTACTCCAAATATGGCGTATGGCAATGCTCAAAAACCAACTCAGCAAACCATTTTATTCAAAAATGCCACGGTTTGGACCAATGAAAAAGATGGGATTTTAGAAACCACGGATGTATTGGTTAAAAACGGGAAGATTATTGCTATTGGCAAAAACTTATCAGATGCAGCTGCCATTATTGTGGATGCAAAAGGAAAGCATTTAACCGCTGGAATCATTGATGAACATTCGCATATTGCGATATCAAACGGCGTGAATGAATCGGGACACAATTCAACTGCCGAAGTTACTATTCAAGATGTGGTAAATTCTGAAGACATCAACATTTACAGGGAATTAGCGGGTGGAGTAACTACCTCACAACTGCTTCACGGTTCTGCAAACCCTATTGGTGGACGTTCGGCAATTGTAAAATGGAAATGGGGTGCTGCTCCAGATGAAATGTTATATAAAAACCAACCCAAATTCATCAAATTTGCTTTAGGTGAAAACGTAAAACAAGCGAATTGGGGAATTACAAACCCAACTCGTTTCCCCCAAACCAGAATGGGTGTTGAACAAGTTTTTACCGATTATTTTCAACGTGCAAAAGAGTATGAAACCACTTGGAAAGCCTATAATTCAGGTTCTAAAAAAGGAAAAACGCCTAGAGTGGATTTAGAAATGCAGGTTTTAGTAGAAATATTGAATGATGAGCGTTATATCAGTTGCCACTCTTATGTGCAATCGGAAATTTTAATGCTGATGAATGTCGCTGATAAAATGAAATTCAGAGTAAACACGTTTACTCACATCCTTGAAGGATATAAAGTAGCTGACGAAATGAAGAACCACGGTGTTGGGGCTTCAACTTTTTCAGATTGGTGGGCTTATAAATTTGAAGTAAACGATGCGATTCCTTATAATGGACCGATAATGCACAATCAAGGATTAGTGGTTGCTTATAACTCTGACAATGCTGAAATGTCAAGAAGGTTGAATCAAGAAGCGGCAAAAGCAGTAAAATACGGAAATGTTTCTGAAGAAGATGCCTGGAAATTTGTTACCCTTAACCCTGCAAAATTATTGCATATCGATGATAAAGTGGGAAGTATAAAAGTGGGTAAAGATGCAGATTTAGTGCTTTGGAGCGATAATCCATTATCTATTTATGCCAAAGCAGAAAAAACGCTTATTGAAGGGATTGTATATTATGACATTCAAAAAGACGAAGAGAAACGAATTGCAATTGCAAATGAAAGAAACGAATTGATTGGGCAATTATTACAGGAAAAAAACAAAGGAATGATTACCCAAGAACCAAAAAAGAATGTCAAAAAAGAATACCACTGTGATACTTTAGAAGAATAAAAAAATGAGAAAAATACATATATTATTAATGGCATTTTGCTTTACAATTACTGCAATTGCCCAACGAAAACCAGCTGACAAGCAAACCAAATCGGTTCTTATAATGAATGCTGTGGCTCATTTAGGAAATGGTCAAATTATACAAAACAGTGCCATTGGTTTCAAAGACGGAAAA
The DNA here is from genome assembly GCA_040387655.1 of Bacteroidota bacterium. Classification (GTDB taxonomy): domain Bacteria; phylum Bacteroidota; class Bacteroidia; order Flavobacteriales; family Flavobacteriaceae; genus Flavobacterium. Next base: position 280,674 of record JAZKDI010000001.1, read on the forward strand.
ATCACCATGGTTGCCGATGCCACTCTAATCAAAATTGCAAGCGGCACTTATGACATTGTGATTGATGCTACAGGAAAACAGGTTTATCCAGGGTTTATTGCTCCAAATTCGACTTTAGGATTGGTAGAAATCGATGCGGTAAAATCATCGGATGATGAAGATGAAATTGGGAGCTTTAACCCGAATGTAAAAAGTTTGATTGCTTATAACACCGAATCAAAAGTTACTGAAACGGTGCGTCCAAACGGAATTTTAATGGCGCAGATTACCCCTCGAGGCGGAAGGATTTCAGGAACTTCATCAGTTGTTCAATTGGATGCCTGGAACTGGAAAGACGCAGTTTTAAAAGAAGATGATGGAGTGCATATTAATTTCCCCTATCCTATTACACGAAGCAGTTGGATGACAGAAAGCGGTGCATCTGATGCACAAAAAGAATACTTGAAACAAATCGAAGAGATAAAAGTGTTTTTATTGAATTCGAAGACTTACCAATCGGAAACGGCTACTGAACGCAATTTGGTATTCGAACCAACAAAAGGACTTTTCGACGGAAGTCAAACATTATACATTCACGCTGATGAGGAAAAGCAAATTATTGATGCCATTAATTTATTCAAAGAAATGGGAATCAAAAAAATGGTAATTGTTGGCGGATTTGAAGCCTATAGAGCTTCTGATTTACTAAAACAAAACAATGTTGCAGTACTTTTGAAACGTGTTCACGACATGCCCGAAAATGATGATCAGGATGTAGATTTGCCTTTCAAAATGGCCAAGATATTAACCGACAAAGGAATACTTGTTGGCCTTGAAAACAGTGGTGATATGGAACGTATGAACACGAGAAACTTGCCTTTCTTGGCAGGAACGTGCGCTGCCTATGGATTGAGCAAAGAACAGGCATTGCAGTTAATTACTTATAACACAGCAAAAATTTTGGGAATCGACACTTTTTGTGGTACTTTAGAAACGGGTAAAGATGCTACTTTATTTATTTCTGAAGGCGATGCGCTGGATATGAGAACAAACAAGCTAACAGAGGCGTTTATTCAAGGAAGAATGATTAACTTGGAAACGCATCAAAGCGATTTGAATAAAAAATTCAAACAGAAATACAATCAAAAATAAAAATCATGGGAATATTCAATGCAATTTTAGGCAATGCTTCAGAAGTTTCAACCGAGAATGTATCAAAAGAATTTGAGCCGATTTTGATTGATGGTGAAATTATTGAAAAAGCGTATAAACTGATTCGGGATATGTTTGTTTTTACTAACAAACGTTTGATTTTAGTCGAAAAACAATTGGTAGGCAGCAAAGTAGATTATTTATCGATTCCTTACACCAACGTCATTAAATTCTCTAAAGAAAGTGCAGGAATTCTAGACCTCGATGCCGATTTGAAAATTTGGATTAAAGATCAGGAACAGCCAATAACCAAACAATTTGGAAAAGGCGGAAACAACATTAATGAAGTATATAAAATATTAAGTCAGCATATTTTGAAGTAAAACAAAAAAATCCCAATCTTTCGATTGGGATTTTTTTATTTCTTAAACTTTGAAATTCCTTCTTTTAGCCAATTTTCGTAGGTTTTAATATCTGGAGTATAACCTACAGGAATGTTTAAATTATTTTCGTCTAATCCCATTAAAACATAATAAGGCTGCACATTTGCTTTATATTTAACTAATGCCAAATCTGTCCATTTTTTTCCATATGTAGTAATTTCTTTTCCCGTAACACTTGATGTGAAAATTTGGTTTTTAGGCAACTCCTTTCTATCATCTACATAAAGTGAAATAAGAACTACTTTATCATTTAAAATAGATAATATTTCAGGCTTTGACCACACTAACTCTTCCATTCTTCTACAGTTTACACATGTAGCTCCTGTAAAGTCAATTAAAATTGGTTTTCCAACTTCTTTTGCATAAGCCAAACCTTTTTCATAATCGTGAAAAGCAATAATATCATGTGGCCCTAAATGGGCACCTTCTGGAAGATTTTTGTTATTCATACTTCCTCCTTTTGAATTCCCTACTCCATATGGACTTTCACTATATGACATTGGTGGCGGAAATCCACTAATTAAATTAAGTGGTGCACCCCATAATCCAGGGATTAAGTAAATAGTAAAAGTCAATGAACTTAATCCTAAAAGTAATCTCCCTACTGAAATATGAGTTAGCGGACTATCATGAGGCAATGTTAATTTCCCCATAAGATATAAAGCTAATCCTCCAAATAGCGCTATCCATATTGCTATAAATGTTTCTCTCTCTAATAAATGCCAATTCATTACTAAATCAGCCATTGACAAGAATTTAAATGCTAATGCCAACTCGATAAATCCAAATACAACTTTTACAGTATTTAGCCATCCTCCTGATTTAGGTAAATTACCCATTAAACTAGGAAACAAAGCAAAAAGCATAAAAGGTAAGGCTAATCCAATTCCAAAACCAAGCATTGCAACTGTTAAAAATGTAGCGCCACCATCAGTAGATAAAACACTTCCTATAACTAATCCTAATGCTGGTCCAGTACAAGAAAATGAAACAATAATAAGTGTCAAAGCCATAAAAAAGACACCAATCAATCCACCATTATTAGAAGCATTATCTACCTTATTAGCTAACTTAGATGGCATTGTAATTTCAAAAGCTCCTAAAAATGAAATGGCAAAAATGACAAAAATCGCAAAAAAGAATAAATTCAGATATGGATTTGTAGAAATGTCATAAAAAATATCTGGACTTAAACTTTCAAACAAGTGAAATGGTAAAGAAATTAAAACATAAATTAAGATAATGAATAGTCCATAAAATAAAGCATTCATTCTTCCTTTAGCCTTATTTGCACCAGCACTTTGCTTCAAGAAAAAACTTACTGTCATTGGAATCATTGGAAATACACATGGTGTAAAAGTCACAAAAATTCCCGCTAGAATTGTGAATAAAAAAATTGTCCATTTATCTTTTTTCTCCTCTTTTGGCTCTGATTCCTTTACAGAATCATTACTTATAGCAATTACTTTAGTTTTAGAAGTAGTATCAATTGCTGTTGTAGCGATTGCTGTAGTATCATTTTTGTCTTTTAAATCATCAACAGCTGCAATTTTCATAACAGGTAATTTGAACTCAAAACTCTTATTCTGATTAATGCAGGATTGTTTACACACCTGATAATCAATATCGACTTTAATTGATTTTATCTTTGGATTGGTGATTTTTACCAATTGTGAAAACTGTGCCTTACCAGAGAAAAAGTATTCATCTACTTCAAAAACATCATTATATGCTTTCTCATATTTACTTTCATTGGTTTTTCCTTTTAAATCAAAATTCCCTTTTGAATCTTTATAAAGAAACTCCATTGCTAATGGTCCGTCTGCAGGTGTAAATTGCGAATACATATGCCATCCTTGCTCAATGGTAGCATTAAAAACCAATAGGAATTCGGTTTCAGATTTTTTTTCAAGGGTTGTTGTCCATTTTACTGGATCAAGGATTTGGGCTTGTAGGTTTAAAAAGCTAAAAAGCAATAAAAGTAAGGCACTTATTTTTTTCATTGTTCCAATGTTATTTGTAGTATATTTTTAGTTGTGTTTTTTATTTTAAATCGTTCATCCTGACGCAATCCTATAATCCAAACAATTTGATTGTTAGAACATAAAAGCCAAGTATTTTCTTTTTCTATCAACGATAATTTTTCGTCCTTAAAAAACTTACTGACTTTCTTACGCTGGCCGTTCATTCCAAAAGGCTGAAAAACATCCCCTTCCTCCCATTTTCTGATACTAATTGGAAAATCGATTTTGTCTTCGTCCACAAAGATAGTTTTATTTGAAACATCAGAAATGTCATCTACTTTACAAAGCGAAAGTTTTATGGGAAAATTAACTTCTTTCTGTTTGGTATCTATGAGATACGTTTCGGATTTTTCTTTGTTTACCAAAGGGCTTAAAATTAAAAAATCCCTGTTTTTCAACAAACCATATTCTGGAGAAACAACCTGTTTTCCAGTTTGTGAATCCACTAAATCATAGATATCTTCCCAAGCTGTAAAACCAAATTCTTTCAGCCATTGGTACAAATAGGATTTGTAATTGGGTAATTGGGTTAATTTTTTTAAATCGAACTGGATGGTATTGTCAATCTCCTTTGCCACTTGCTGATACACCATTATTGACGCGTCTTCAGCCATAGCTTCAGCCTCCTGCAAAAAAGCTTGTGTTTTTTGAAAAGAATTTAAAAAATTCGGGTTTAATTCCTTTAAAATCGGAACCAAATCATGACGGATTTTATTACGTAAATATTTATCGGATGCATTACTGCTGTCTTCTCTCCATTCAATATTATTTTCTTTGGCATAAGCCAAAATTTCTTCTCTAGAAAAAACTAATAACGGACGAATTACTTTGTCATTTTGCGCAGGAATACCAGTAAAACCTTCCAATCCTGTTCCTCTAGAAAGATTAATGAGGAAGGTTTCCAGATTATCATCGGCGTGATGTGCAGTAAGGATATAATCGTAATTTTCGGTCTCTAAAAGTTCATAAAACCAGTTGTAACGCAATTCGCGAGCTGCAACTTGGGTTGATAGTTTATAATCTTTGGCGAAAGCCTGGGTATCAAATTGGGTATTAAAAAGTGTGATATTATTTGAATCGGCATATTCTTGAACAAAATTCTGGTCGCCAAAACTTTCTATTCCTCGCAACTGAAAATTACAATGTGCAATGGCGATATCAAAGGTCATTTTTTTAAATAAATCTACCATTACCATGCTATCCAAGCCACCGCTTGTTGCCAAAAGGAGCTTTTTATTCTTTAAAAAAGAAAAGTTTTTCGATAGATGATTTTGAAGTTTTGGAAGCATTTAATTTATCAGTTTAAAGGGATAAGGGAAAAGTAATTAGCTATTCGTTTATTTTTTTAATCAACGAATTTAGCATTTTTTCAACTTCCAGAGATAACTCATTAATTTCTTTTATATCATCAATAGTTATAAATTTTAGATTAACTGCGATTTCTAATTGTGTTTGACATTCATAAAGCGAGCCTCTTGAAATTTGGAGGAACCTAGAATAATCTTTTCTATAATTGCGGCCATATCCTTCGGCAATATTAGATGGTATGGAAACTGAACTTCGCTTAATTTGTGATGTTAAACCAAATTTTTCATCATCTGGAAATTTATTAGTTTGCTTATAAATTAAAGTCACTAAATTCATTGATTTTTGCCAAACTATTAAATCCCTATAACTATTCATACAATTATTGTTTTTACTTTTTATTTCTTTTTCCCTTCTCCATTAATAAGTGCATTCCCTACTCCCTTCTCCCTTTTCCCTTTTTCCCTTCTCCCTTTTCCCTTCTCCCTTCTCCCTTTTCCCTTCTCCCTTCTCCCTTCTCCCTTCTCCCTTCTCCCTTCTCCCTTTTTCCCTTCTCCCTTTTTCCCTTCTCCCTTTTCCCTTTTTATCTTAACTCAAAACAGTTCGCATCGCCTTAGCCTTCAACAAACATTCTTCATATTCATTTTCAGCAACAGATTCTGTGGTGATGGCACTTCCAACAGAAAACGAAACATAATTATTTTCCTGATTGTACAAAATACTGCGAATTACTACATTGAAATCGAAATCTCCACTTGGAGTAAAATAACCCACTGCACCGCTATATAAGCCTCGTTTGGTTTCTTCCAGTTGTTCAATGATTTGCATAGCGGCAATTTTTGGGGCTCCCGTCATGCTTCCCATTGGAAAAGTAGTTTTTATAATTTCTACGGGTGATATTGTGTGAAGTACTTCAGAAACTACTGTGGAAATCATCTGATGAACCTGTTTAAAACTATAGATTTTACATAGTTCCTCAACATGAACGCTCCCTTTTATGGCAGTATGCGACAAATCATTGCGAACCAAATCCACAATCATAATATTTTCGGCTTTTTCTTTGGAATCATTTGAAAGTGCTTCTTTCGATTTATCATCCAAATCATTTTCAGAAAACCTTTTTGAAGTCCCTTTAATAGGCTGACTGATAACTTTTGTCCCTTCTTTCCTTAAATAGCGCTCCGGCGAAGCAGACAGAAGGAAATTCTTGTTGTTTTTAAAAAAAACCGCAAACGGAGGTTCTGAAATTGCATTTAGTTTTTGATAAATCCCCATTGGATCAATATTGGCATTTTCAGCATAAAATTCCATACAGAAATTAGCTTCATATAAATTCCCTTGATTTATTTGAAAAAGAACTTCGTTTACTTTTTTTAAATATCCTTCTTTAGAAATACGTTGCTGCACTTGAATTGAGCTAGGTGTAACAACTGATGGGTTTTGGAAATGTAAAACAGCTTCAAAATCTTCGTCTAATTCATCATCGCACATTGAAAGATATTGAACTTCAAACTGATTTCCTTTCAATAAAAATAGTTTTTTTGGCTGAAAAAAAAACAAATCCGGAAATCCCAGTCCGTCAAAATTATTGGAATTCAATTCCTCTAAATCATTTTTTAAGTCATAGGCTAAGTAGCCGAAAAGCCAATCCTGAGTGGTTTGCTGATAGGTTTTTAAATCTTCGAAAGCATTATGGTAATCCGTTAGTATTGAAGTAAAAGCATCAACAGCGAGAACCAAATCATAAGTTCCGTATTGTTGTGGATAGTTGTTGGATTCCAAAAAAACCACTTCCCTGAATTGCTGTGACCAGGATAAAAGTTGTGTTCTGAACTTTTGTGGATTAGAAATAGTCTTAAAAATAGCTGTTCTCAAACGAAATTAAATTTCAAACAAATTTACAATTTTATTATTCTCTTTCCTTAAAATTTCTGGCACAGTTTTTAGTAAACCTTAAAATATCCTTAACATAAAATTCATACAAAATTATTGATTGAAAATTACTCTCGCTTTCTGTTTACCCAAAGAATGTAATCTCAATTAATTATTAATATAAACTTGAATTTTATGAAAACACTTTCAAAATTTGGCATTGCCTTACTTGTTACAATCGCTGTCTATTCTTGCAAAAAATCTGAAGAATCCCCTTCTGAAGATTCTGGTAATTCGGAAACTGCTTCGGAAAACGTAATTTCGTCGTCGGCTGCTGTAGAGCCTAAGAATTCTAATAGGAAATTTATAAGGACTGCTGATATAAAATTCAAAGTGAAAAATACGGCTCAATCCACTTATGCAATTGAAAATACAGTTAATCGGTTTGGAGGTTTTGTAACTTATACTAATTTACAAAGTTCGGTTTCCGAAAAATCAGAAACTAAAATAAGCCAGGACAGCACGTTAGAAACTACAAGATATACTGTAGAAAACAATATTACAATTCGTGTTCCCAATACAAAATTGGATACAGTAATTAAAACAATTGCAAAACAAATTGATTTTCTGGATTTTAGGGTAATTAAAGCTGATGATGTTTCTTTGAAAATGTTAGCCAATCAAATGGCACAAAATAGAGGAGATGAAAACGAAAACAGACTTACAAAAGCAATTGACGGAAAAGGGAAAAAATTAAACCAAATCATTGACGCCGAAGAAAACCTAGCTACAAAAAAAGAACAGAATGACAATAGCAAGCTAGACAATCTATCCCTAAAAGACCAAATAAATTTTAGCACTCTAACCTTGCAAATTTATCAAAGAGAGGCCATTAAACAAGAGATGGTAGCAAATGGAAAAAGCATTAATGCTTACAGACCACATATTGGTTTACAAGTTTTGGACAGTTTAAAAACAGGCTGGTTTATAGTTGAAGGAATTATTGCATTCATTGTTCAGCTATGGGGACTACTATTAATAGCTGTTTTAGCTTGGTTAGGGTATAGAAAATACTTGAAAAAGTAATTTTTAAGTTTAGAAATGGCAATATATTCCTATCATTTTTTATATTTGGGTTATTAACCAATTCAAAATAAAATGAAAATAGTAACTATTATTGTTCGGGTATTAATTGGATTATTGTTATTGTTTGCCTCAGTGTCTTATTTTTATATGTATTTCACCGACAGTTTTCCAAAACCTCAAATGAGTGAAGACTTAAAAATATTTAATGAAGGACTTACTGCCTCCAAGTATTTAATGCCATTAGTAAAAGCATTGGAATTACTCTGCGGATTGGCTTTCGTTAGTGGTAAGTTTGTTAAATTGGCTAATATTGTAATTTTACCAATTACTGTAAATATTTTATTAGTACATATCTTTTTAGATCCAGCAAGTATTCCTGCTGCCTTATTTTTATTTCTTGGAAACCTATTTTTGATTTATAGAAATTGGGATAGTTATAAAAATATAATTACTCCTTAACACAAACAAAAAATCCCAATCATTACGATTGGGATTTTCTTATAAAACTGTTTTTATATTATATGTGCAAAGCTCTATTATCAGTTGCTGCCAATGCTGCTTCTTTTATTGCTTCCGCAAAAGTTGGGTGTGCATGTGACATTCTTGAAATGTCTTCAGCAGATGCTTTATATTCCATGGCAACCACTGCTTCAGCGATTAAATCGGCTGTTCTTGCTCCAATCATGTGAACTCCTAAAACTTCATCTGTTTTTGCATCAGCAAGGATTTTTACAAATCCATCTAAATCTCCTCCTGCCCTTGCACGTCCTAAAGCTTTGAAAGGAAAACTTCCTGCTTTGAATTCAACACCAGCAGCTTTTAATTGCTCCTCTGTTTGTCCTACTGCAGCAACTTCTGGCCAAGTGTAAACTACTCCAGGAATTAAATTATAATTGATATGTGGTTTTTGGCCTGCAAGGATTTCAGCAACCATTGTTCCTTCTTCTTCTGCTTTATGCGCAAGCATTGCTCCACGAACTACATCTCCAATTGCATAAATATTTGAAGCCGAAGTTTGCAAATGATCGTTTACTTCTACTTGTCCTCTATCAGAAATTTTAACTCCAGCCTTATCAGCGTTTAATCCATCTGTATAAGGACGACGACCAACAGATACTAATGAATAATCCCCTTCCAAAGTAATTATTTCTCCTTTTGCATTTTCAGCCTGAACAACCACGGCATCACCATTTCTTTCAACTGCTTTCACTTTATGCGAAACGTAGAATTTCATTCCTTGTTTTTTCAATACTTTAGTCAATTCTTTAGACAATGAACTATCCATCCCCGGAATGATTCTGTCCATAAATTCTACTACAGAAACCTTGGCTCCCAGTCTTAAATATACTTGTCCTAATTCAATCCCAATAACTCCACCACCTATAATAACTAAATGTTGCGGAACTTCTTTTAGTTTCAAAGCTTCTGTAGAAGTGATGATTCTTTCTTTATCAATAGTGATAAATGGCAAGGAAGATGGTTTTGAACCTGTAGCTATAATTGTGTTTTTAGCTTCTAATTTTTCAACAGATCCATCTGCTTTTGTAATATTTATTGTAGTAGCATTTTCAAATGAACCAACACCTTCAAAAACAGTAATGTTGTTTTTGTTCATTAAAAAATTGATTCCACCTGAAGTCTGCTCAACAACTGCCTGTTTTCTAGCAATCATTTTCTCAAGGTTCACTTTTACTTCACCCATTATTTCAATTCCGTGTTCGGCAAAATGTGCTGTTTCAGCAAAATGATGCGATGATGCCAACAAAGCTTTTGAAGGAATACAACCTACGTTAAGACAAGTTCCCCCTAAAGTAGAATACTTTTCTATAATAGCTGTTTTCATTCCTAATTGTGCGCAACGAATTGCTGCTACATATCCTCCTGGGCCAGAACCTATAATGACTACGTCAAATGAACTCATAGTATATTTTTTTTGGTGTTATTTTTTGCATGGCAAATTTACAAATTAAATTCAATCGCAATTATAAAATCCGACACCAATTTTGTTATAATTTTAAAGCCGTTTTTTGTTTAAAAGTACTTTATAAAGGAAAAGAAGTCGTGTTCTTAACTTCGCCAATCATAAATGTACTGTGCGTACTGCCTATATGCTGCAACGTAGTTAATTTAGTTACCATGAATTCACGGTATTCTTCCATATTGTTGACACAGATTTTAAGAATGTAATCATAATCGCCACTTACGTGAAAACATTCCAGCACTTCGTTAAGCTGCACTACTTCCTTTTCAAACTGAGCAATAAATTCTTTGGTATGCTGCATCAATTTCAAATGACAGAAAACAACAAAGCCTTTTTGGATTTTATTTCGGTCCAATAAAGCCACGTATTTTGCAATAACACCTTCTTTTTCCAATTTTTTGATGCGTTCATAAACTGCCGTAACTGAAAGGTTCAATTTTGAAGACAATTCTTTGGTCGTTTTTTTACTGTCATTTTGAAGTAGTTGCAATAATTTTTTATCGATGACATCCATTGAATTTGGTTTTGGTTAAAAAATCTATTTAAATAAATTTACCCTTCAAAAATAGTTTTTTTTTCTTTATTAAAAAATATTTTTAGTTTTAAAATCTAAATTTAAGTCAATAGATTGATTTTTAAACTAAAATAATTCAATTTTGAACTATTATTAAAGTGAAAAATTTAACAATCAAAAATATGAAAAATTTCAATCCAGCTGATAAAATTCAGGATTTACAATACTTTGGAGAATTTGGTGGAGTAAATCCTTCAATATCTGACAGTTCAACTTATACTTTCCTTTCGGCAAAAACCATGTTTGATACTTTTGAAGGAAATGCTGAAGGTTGTTATTTGTATTCCCGTCACTCATCACCAAGTAACTTATATTTAGATAAAGCACTTGCAGCAATGGAAGGAACGGAAACCGCTAATGTTTCTGCTTCAGGGATGGGAGCTATTACCCCTACCTTAATGCAATTGTGTGGTAATGGGGATCATATTGTTTCGAGCAGAACCATTTATGGCGGAACGTATGCTTTTTTGAAAAACTTCACACCACGTTTTGGAATTAAAACTACGTTTGTGGACATTACAAAATTAGATGTAGTAGAAGCTGCAATTACTCCTGACACAAAAGTTTTGTATTGTGAAACGGTAAGCAATCCTTTATTAGAAGTAGCTGATATTGCAGGACTATCTAAAATCGCAAAAAAACACAACCTTAAATTAGTTGTTGACAACACTTTCTCACCACTTTCTGTTGCTCCAGCAAAATTAGGTGCCGATATCGTGATTCACAGTCTAACAAAGTACATCAATGGAAGCAGTGATACTGTTGGTGGTGTTACCTGCGCTTCACAAGAATTTATTGACAGCTTGAAAAACGTAAATTCAGGAGCAAGTATGCTTCTAGGTCCAACAATGGACAGTTTACGTTCAGCAAGTGTTATGAAAAACATGCGTACACTTCATATTCGTATTAAACAACATAGTGAAAACGCTTTATTTTTAGCACATAAATTTGAAGGAGACGGAATCAAAACGGTCTATCCTGGATTAAAAAGCCATCCAAGCCACGAAATCTATGCATCAATGATTAATCCAGAATATGGTTTTGGCGGAATGATGACTATCGATGTTGGCTCTTTAGATAAAGCAAATGAATTAATGGAATTGATGCAGGAAAGAAACTTAGGTTACTTGGCAGTAAGTTTAGGATTCTATAAAACTTTATTCAGCGCACCAGGAACTTCTACATCTTCTGAAATCCCATTGGAAGAACAAGCTGAAATGGGATTGACCGATGGTTTAATCCGTTTTTCTATTGGATTGGATAACGATATTAACCGTACTTATGAAATGATGAAAGCTTGTATGATGGAATTAGGGATTTTAAAAATGGAAAAAGCGGTTTAAAACAATTCCACTTATAAATATTGAATCCCGTCTCATTATAAAATGAGACGGGATTTTTTTTAAATGATACAAACAAAAAAAGCTTCGAGTTTCCTCGAAGCTTTTGCGTTTTTGGGTGGCTGACCGGGTTCGAACCGGCGACCCTCGGCACCACAAACCAATACTCTAACCAGCTGAGCTACAACCACCATTTTTAAACGAGTGCAAATATATTATAAAAAAATGCTTTTGCAAAGAAATATTTTAAAAAAATTACATCAAATCACTTAAACTATTCACTGCCAAATACCTTTCGACTGTAAATCCTTCTGCGTAATCAGTGCCAATTAACCTTCCTAAATCCTGAGCACGGTAATGAATGCTATCTAAGAAGTTTTTTGAAGTAATTGGTGTAGTGGGTTCTTTAGTGTTTGGATTGTAAAACTGAGAACTGTATGCCATTATCGCTTCCAGTTTTTTATCAGTGAATCCAGTAATATCAACTACAAAATCAGGTTCAATGTTTTTCCACTGAATATAATGATAGACTAACTTTGGCCTCCACCCTCTTTGAATTTCTCCATCCAGAGTGCTTTCAATCTTTATCAATCCTGAAAGGAAACAGGCATCGGAAACCAATTTACTTCCTTTTCCGTGATCAATATGTCGGTCGTCAACAGCATTACAGATTACGATTTCGGGTTGGTATTTCCGAATCATTTCAATTATCTTCATTTGATGCGCTTCATCATTTATAAAAAAACCATCACGCATATTGAGGTTTTCACGAACAGACACACCAAGAATTTTGGCAGCAGCATTTGCTTCCTGATCTCTAATTACAGCCGAACCACGGGTTCCTAATTCGCCTCTGGTGAGATCTACGATTCCTACTTTTTTACCTAAACTAATCTCTTTTGCAATTGTTCCTCCACAGCCTAATTCAACATCATCAGGATGTGCGCCAAATGCCAATATATCTAATTTCATATATGTTAAATTTTATTTATCAGCTCATATGTTATCGCCTAATTATTTAAATGTGTTTGCTTATGCAAACTTCTGGTTAATGGCGATTTCATACTATAATTTTTTTCATTGTAACCGATTTGTTGACCGTTTCTTGCCATTCATTTTCAGGAATACTGTCTTTTGTAATGCCGCATCCAATATATAAATAGGCTTGATTATTTTTAATCTGCATGCAGCGCAAATTGACATATAAATCCGATTTCACATCATTTGACAAAAAGCCTTTCCAATTGATTTCACCTAAAAAACCGGTATAGTATTGCCTATCATAACCCTCATTGTCTATGATGAAATTTTTAGCAGTTTCTTTCGGCAAACCACAAACTGCAGGTGTAGGGTGCAAAACAGCAACTACATCCTTTAAATTGGAACCTTCCTTAATCGTTCCATGAATATCCGTCTTGATGTGAAGTACATTTCCAGCCTTTAATGTATAGGGACTTGAAACCGAAACTTCAGATGCAATTTCTTTTATATTTTCAATAATATAATCGGTTACAAATTGTTGTTCCTTTTTCTCCTTATTTTCCCAAACCACATCAATATTTCCATTATAAGATTGTGTCCCTGCTAATGCCATGGTGCTGAATTTATATTCATTGGCTTTCAGTAACAATTCTGGAGTAGCGCCCATCCACAACCCTACTTTTGGGTGAAACCAGCAATAGGTAAATGCCGTGGGATAGGTTCGTACCAAATTTTCAAAAACAGCAACCAAATCAAAACTGGACAAATCAATGATTTCCTCCCGGGACAAAACCACTTTATGAAAACTGCCTTTTTTTATAGCATCGATTCCTTTCTGAACAAGGGTTTCAAATTTGTTTTTTCCTGAATTATCTTCTTTAAAAGTATTTTGAGTAGGATTATGATCTACAACTGTTAATTCAGCTTTCCATTTCTGTGATTTTTTCTTCGGAATAAGAATGGTCTGACAACCATCAAACGGAGCAAAAACAAAACCTTTTTCGGTAAAATCTTCAGTAGAATAAAGATGTTCGTCTTTTTGGAAATATCCAATCAGCTTGTTTTTATTGGGCTTACTAAAAATCACAAAAGGTAGTTTTTGGGCTTCCTGCTGTTTTACTTTTATAAAAAAATCAATCATATTTATCCTAATTTTCTTTTTGGCAACACCATATTTGTCAATTTACAAATCGAAATTAAAGCATCGTTTTCATCGGTAATTTTAATCTCCCAAAGATGCAAAGAGCGTCCTTTATGAATAATTCTCGCGGTTCCGTAAACTACACCTTCCCTCTTGCTTTTTAAATGATTTGCCGAAAATTCAATTCCTCTAACTTCCTGTTTTTCAGAATTGATAAATAATATAGATGCTGCACTTCCTACGCTTTCTGCCAATGCCATTGATGCGCCACCATGAAGTATTCCGGCTGGTTGATGAACTCTAGGATTTACAGGCATTCTTGCCATTAAAAAATCTTCTCCTGCATCAATGTATTCTATTTCCAATGTTTCCATCAATGTGTTTTTGACATATTGACGGCATCTTTCCAGTATCTCTTCTTTATTGAAATCCATGCTACTTTTTTTGTAAAAATAAGATATAAAAAGCTTTTTGACTAATTTAGAATATTATTTCCAAATTCACGTTACGATTATACTGTTATTGAAACACCAAATAGACAATTTTTCTTATTTTTACCAAAATTCATCAGTATGCGCAATCTCGTTTTTGTCTTTTTTATAGGAATTCTAATTTCATTATCGTCTTGCAGAAAAGATTTTGAATTTGAACCCAGCACCGGAGATTTAACGTTTTCTAAAGAAATTGTTTATCTCGATACGGTTTTTACCAACATTGGTTCAAGCACTTACACATTAAAGGTTTATAACAAAAGTGACAAAGACATCAAAATCCCGAAAGTACAGTTAGGAAAGGGCGCAGCTTCTAAATACCGAATGACAATTGACGGAATGACGGGCGAAGATGCAGACAATAGCGGTTATGGCGAAGGAAAAATATTCGATAATGTTGAGCTTTTAGCAAATGATAGTTTGTATGTTTTTATAGAAACTACCGCCGATATTGCAGATGCAAATCCTGTTGATTTTCTTTATACGGACCAAATTCAGTTTGATTTAGGTGCCAATCTCCAAACAGTCGAATTAGTCACTTTGGTTCAGGATGCCATTTTTATTTATCCAAACAGGCCGTTAGGAAGCGATGTAAAAGAAACCCTTACCGTTTTGGGACTGGAAGGTGTTGAAGGGCATACATTAACTGATCCTGAGTTAAACTGGACAAATTCAAAACCTTATGTCGTTTATGGCTATGCCGCGGTTCCAGCAGGAAAAAACCTAGTTATTGGCGAAGGAACACGGGTTCATTTTCATGCCGATTCTGGTTTAGTGATTGATGATGGCGCAACTTTAAACATTAATGGGCAACTGAATGATTTTGATGCCGATGGAAATGTTACAGCGCAACACGAAGTCACGTTTGAAGGCGACCGACTAGAACCTAGTTTTGAAGACACGCCCGGTCAATGGGGAACAGTTTTGATTTTTTCAAGTACTGATAATGTTATTAATCATTTAACTTTAAAAAACGCTGCTATTGGGTTATATGTAGTAAGAAATGATACAATGGATATTAATAATCCAAAATTAAATATTAGTGACTCTCAATTTTATAATTGTTCAAATTATGGAATAGCGGGAGTAAATGCAACCATAAAGGGGGAGAATATCGTAATCAACAGTGCGGGTCAGGCGAGTTTAGGTTGTTTGGAAGGTGGTAATTATAATTTTATTCATTCTACTTTTAATAATAACTGGCCGAGTTCTAAACAATGGGCAGTAATTATAAGCAATCACAAAGTGGATCAAACTGTTGAGTTTCCGCTTAGTGCCGAATTTAAAAATTGCATTATTTATGGTACCAATCAATTTGAATTAGGTCTTGATATTATTGGCTCTTCTTTTGTCCCAAATTTTAGTAATTGTCTTATAAAACACAATGACAATGGCATTTCAAATCCCAACATTCTTTATAATTTTATCAGAAACGAAATAAATGGGAACATTAAAAACCAAAACCCACTATTTAAAAATACCAATAAAAACAAACTAAATATACTAGTTGACTCTCCTGCTATAGGCAAAGGTATTTTTGACCCTTCGGCTCCATTTGATATTTTAGGGAATCCGAGACCATCACCATCTGATATTGGCGCCTATCAATATGTTCCTTAAATTGTTTCGAAATTGATTTAAAAACTATCTTTTTTAAGAAGTCTTTAGGTTTAAAATCTTTGCAGATTGTACTTTTTTAAAGTAAATTTGCACCGAATAATAAAATCAAAAATCAAATGATTCATTTTTTTGAAAACCAAAGCAAAACGGTTTTTGCAGTGCAAACTCAAAACCAAATTTCAGCTCAAGATATTTCAAAACTAAACTGGCTTTTTGGCGACTCACATAAAATAGAAAAATCCGTGCTTGCGGATTTTTTTGTTGGACCACGCGCCACAATGATAACTCCGTGGAGTACCAATGCTGTGGAAATCACACAGAATATGGGGATTTCTGGCATCATCAGAATCGAGGAATTTGAAAAAGTTTCAAGCGATTTCAGTGATTTCGACCCAATGCTTTCGCAAAAATATACCGAATTAAACCAAAACATTTATACCATCAATATCGAACCGGAAGCGATTCTGGAAATTAGCGATATTGCTGCCTACAACAAAACAGAAGGTTTGGCTTTAAGCCAAGAAGAAGTGGATTATTTAGATAATTTGGCTGTAAAAATTGGAAGAAAACTAACCGATTCGGAGGTTTTTGCTTTCTCTCAAGCCAATTCAGAACACTGCCGTCACAAGATTTTCAACGGGACTTTTGTCATCGATGGCGAAGAAATGCCTACTTCCCTATTCAAATTAATCAAGAAAACATCGGCGGAAAACCCGAACGATATCGTTTCCGCTTATAAAGACAATGTGGCATTTGTAAAAGGACCACGTGTACAACAATTTGCGCCAAAAAGCGCTGATAAACCTGATTTTTACGAAATAAAAGAATTTGATTCGGTTATTTCCCTAAAAGCAGAAACGCATAATTTTCCAACTACAGTAGAGCCTTTTAACGGAGCAGCAACTGGCTCTGGTGGTGAAATTAGAGATAGATTGGCTGGTGGACAAGGTTCGTTACCAATGGCCGGAACCGCGGTTTATATGACTTCTTACTCAAGATTGGAAGATAATAAAGCTTGGGAAAACGGAATGACCGAAAGAAAATGGTTGTACCAAACACCGATGGATATTTTAATCAAAGCTTCAAACGGAGCTTCTGATTTCGGAAATAAATTCGGACAACCTTTAATTACGGGTTCTGTATTGACTTTTGAGCATCAAGAACCTTCTGCAATTTCGACCCCTTCGACCCCATCAACCCCTTCGACCCCTTCGACAGGCTCAGGGGACGTAGTTAATGATAACCGCAAATTAGGATACGATAAAGTGATTATGCAGGCGGGTGGAATTGGTTACGGAAAACTAAACCAGGCCATTAAGAAAAAACCACAAGCAGGCGATAAAATCGTTATCCTTGGCGGAGAAAATTATAGAATCGGAATGGGTGGTGCTGCAGTTTCCTCTGCGGATACCGGAGCTTTTAGTTCCGGAATTGAATTAAACGCGATCCAGCGTTCCAATCCTGAAATGCAAAAACGTGCTGCCAATGCCATTCGTGGTTTGGTAGAAAGCGATAATAACCCTATTGTTTCGATTCACGATCACGGTGCGGGAGGACACCTAAACTGTCTTTCGGAATTGGTGGAAGAAACGGGAGGATTGATTGATTTGGATAAATTGCCTGTGGGCGATCCTACGCTTTCTGCAAAAGAAATTATCGGTAACGAATCGCAGGAAAGAATGGGATTGGTTATTGGGCAAAAAGACATCGACACCTTACAACGAATTGCCGACAGAGAGCGTTCTCCAATGTATCAGGTTGGTGATGTTACAGGCGATCATCGTTTTACTTTTGAGTCTAAAACTACTGGCGCAAAACCGATGGATTATGCGTTGGAAGATTTCTTCGGTAGTTCTCCAAAGGTTGTAATGACCGATAAAACCATCGACAGAAAATATGCTGAACTATCTTATTCCCAGCAAAATATAAAAGAATACCTCAACCAGGTATTGCAACTCGAAGCAGTAGCGTGTAAAGACTGGTTAACCAATAAAGTCGATCGTTGCGTGGGCGGAAAAGTTGCCAAACAACAATGCGCCGGACCATTGCAATTGCCATTGAACAATTGTGGTGTAATGGCTTTGGATTATCAAGGAATCGAAGGAATTGCAACTTCAATTGGGCACTCTCCTATCGCATCGTTAATTGATCCTGCTGCAGGAAGTAGAACTGCAATTGCAGAATCATTATCGAATATTATTTGGGCTCCAATTAAAGATGGTTTAGCTGGAATTTCACTTTCGGCCAACTGGATGTGGGCTTGTAAAAATGAAGGTGAAGATGCAAGATTATATGCTGCTGTAAAAAGCTGTTCGGATTTTGCAATCGAATTGGGAATCAACATTCCAACCGGAAAAGATTCGCTTTCTATGAAACAGAAATATCCAAACGACGAAGTGATTGCACCGGGAACGGTAATTATTTCGGCTGGTGGAAACTGTACCGATATTAAAAAAGTGGTAGAGCCGGTTTTGAAGAAAAACGGCGGAAATATTTACTACATCAATCTTTCGCAAGATGATTTCAAATTAGGCGGAACTTCGTTTGCACAAATACTCAATAAAGTAGGAACCGAAACTCCTACAATTAAAGATTCGGCTAATTTCAAAAAAACATTCAATGTTATTCAGGATTTAATCAAGAATGATAAAATTCAGGCGGGACACGATATCGGAAGCGGTGGTTTGATTACTACTTTATTGGAAATGTGTTTTGCAGATGTCAATCTGGGAGCTGATTTTGACTTAAGCCCCCTAACCACTAAATGGGGAACAGAAGATACTGTAAAAGTATTGTTTGCCGAAAATATCGGAATCGTTTTCCAAGCCGATGCTGCTGTAGAAAAAGTATTTGCTGATAATAAAATCGAGTTTTTCAATATCGGGAAAGCAACCGAAAGCAATACGGTAAACATTAAAATTGGTTCAGAAAACCTTTCGTTCAATGTTTCGGAATTGCGTGATACTTGGTACAAAACCTCTTTCCTACTCGACCAAAAACAATCGAAAAACGGAATGGCACAGGTTCGTTTCGATAATTATAAAAACCAACCGTTACAGTTTACTTTCCCAAGTCATTTTACTGGGAAGATTGCTTCGGTTCCTCGCAATGACAGGCCGAAGGCAGCGATTATCCGTGAAAAAGGAAGCAACTCCGAGCGTGAAATGGCAAATGCCATGTACCTTGCCGGTTTTGATGTAAAAGACGTTCACATGACCGATTTGATTTCGGGACGTGAAACACTCGAAGACATCCAGTTTATTGGTGCTGTTGGAGGTTTCTCCAATTCTGATGTATTGGGTTCTGCCAAAGGATGGGCAGGTGCCTTTTTATACAACGAAAAAGCAAAAACTGCCTTAACCAATTTCTTTAAAAGAGAAGATACATTATCTGTGGGAATCTGCAATGGCTGTCAGCTTTTTGTGGAATTGGGATTAATCAATTCGGATCATGACTTAAAACCAAAAATGCTGCATAATGCCAGCCACAAGCACGAAAGTGTTTTTACTTCTGTAAAAGTGCAGGAAAACAACTCGGTGATGCTATCCAGTTTAGCAGGAAGCACATTAGGGGTTTGGGTTTCGCACGGGGAAGGAAAATTCCAGATGCCAATGGGCGAAGAAAATTATAACATTGTTTCTAAATATGCCTACAACGGTTATCCTGCCAACCCTAACGGTTCCGACTATGATGTGGCAATGATGTGCGACAAAACAGGAAGACATTTGGTTATGATGCCGCATATTGAGCGTTCGACTTTCCAATGGAACTGGGCGAATTACCCAGAAGACAGAAACGATGAAGTTTCCCCTTGGTTGGAAGCCTTTGTAAATGCACGATTGTGGATTGAGAAAAAGTAATTTTTTAGAATTATAAAATAGAGAACGCGTTTACGAAAGTAAGCGCTTTTTTTTGCGCCTAACTTATCATTTAGACAAAATCACCAACTACTTTTACGAATACAAGCAATCTGCGTACGATGGTAAATTCCACCTTTGGCAAAATTAACTGAGTCCTTTATCAAAGAACTGCATTACCTTTTAAAATCAGGCACTTCAGACAGTAGCAAAGATTGGTTTAATGTTGGTGAATACAAAAAAATCCCAAACGAAGTTGGCGGCAATGCGACCTGTCCTCCAAAAGACGTTGCTGCAAAAATGAAAAAATTACTTTCTGACTATCATAGCATAGAAAAGAAAAGCCTTGAAAACATTATTGACTTTCATTATCATTTTGAAATCATTCATCCTTTTCAGGATGGGAATGGTCGTGTTGGACGGCTAATTTTATTTAAAGAGTGTCTTACAAATAATATTGTACCCTTTATAATTGATGAAGACCTAAAACTATTTTATTACAAAGGTTTACAAGAATGGCCAACTATAAAAGAGTATCTAATGGACACTTGTCTTACTGCGCAGGATAATTATAAAACCATTCTTCGCTATTTTGAAATTGCGTTTGATTAATGGTTAATTAAAAACCTATTACATTTCTATCAAAGAGAAATAACATATCATTATAAATGAATTTAATTTTAGTTTTTATAAATTAAATATCACTTTTTATAAATTTAATTTCATTATTCTATAATTTAATTTTAGTTTTTATAAATTAAATTTTACTTTTTATAAATTTAATTCTAGTTTTTATAAATTTAATTTTAGTATTTATAAATTAAATATCATTATTTATAAATTTAATTCTAGTATTTATAAATTTAATTCTAGTATTTATAAATTTAATTCTAGTATTTATAAATTT
>JAZKDI010000001.1:301526-500084 GCA_040387655.1 Bacteroidota bacterium
TATAAATTTAATTCTAGTATTTATAAATTTAATTCTAGTATTTATAAATTTAATTTTAGTTTTTATAAATTTAATTCTTCTTTACATTACTTTTCATTTCAAGGAATTACAAAATCACCACCAATTAGGCGAATTACACCGCTGGCAGAAATGACGAAGTTTCGTCTTGGCTGGAAGCCTTTGTGTATTTAAGGTTGTGGATTGAGAAAAAGTAATTCTTGATTATAAGTTAAAAACCCATAAGTGATTATGGGTTTTTTTTATGGTTTGTTTTGAAGGAATAAAGTTTTATTTGTAGAAATAAACTTATATTAGCGGATGAAATAACTATTATTAGTTGATAAATTTATCATTATAAGCTCTGAAAATGGGTGTATTGTAATGATTATGTCATCACTTATCAAAGTTAGGCAATATTACAAAATTGACAAATCGTTAAAAAATGAAAATCCAAATTTTATACTTATTCCTACTCTTAAATTTTCAATTTCCCGAAATAATTTCGAACACTAGTGAACAAGATAAATTAGATTCGATTATATATAATCTTTTCAATGGTAAAAAAACTTTTTTAATAGCATATACTAACGAATGTTATTGGTGGTCAGATAAAAAGAGATATGAAATTTTGGCCTTTGAAAATAATAAATGGGAAAAAATATATGTCTATTCGAAAAGAAATAAAAATGGAGAATGGTCTAAACCTAAAATTTCTCATAAATCTATTAGCTCTGAAACCGCAAATAATTTGATAACAGAGTTAACTAAAATTTCATTTTGGGAACTACAAAATGAGAGTTTGAATGTTAATGAAATCAAGAATGGAGATGGAACAATTGGTAAGTTCAAAATAAGTGATGGTATTAACTATAAAGTTGAAATTTTACAAGGAAATAATTTTAGAATAATTGAATCCTATGAGCCTGAATTTTTTCTATCTCAAATGCCCGAAATCAAAAGCAGAGAAACATTTATCTCTGGAAAAACAATGATTAAAAATTTATTCACCAAGTAACGTTGCCTAACAGCCTTTTGGCTAGATTGGAGTTTTAGGCTTAATTTAAAGTTGGTCTTGTATTTGTAAATTTTGTGCTTAACCGAAATATAAATCTTAATTTAGTCCCCAACCTCGTCAAGCGGCGGGACGTTAGCCTCAAGTTGCCCACGATAAACTGAAAATCAAAAAAACTGACATGAAACACATATTATTATTTTTTATATTTAGCACTGCTTGTTTTTCTCAAAATACAATAATAGATGATAATGAAGGATTACGCATAATTTTTTCACCTAATGAAAGTTTTACAATTAATACTTTTAAGGCTTATTTTCCAACTCAAAAGGAAATTCTGAAACTTGAAAAAGACTTTCGTAAACTTATAAATAAAAAAATTACAAGCTTTAAGGAAGCAAATTCTGAAAATAACAATGACGAAGATTGGGCAAATGTAAATATGATAAACTATGTCCGCCAATATTCTGGATTTGTGAATTCAAATAATGAGAAAATTATTTTCATTAATTTTTTATGTAAGAAAGACATTCAGAACGATAACACTTTGGACTTCAAGAATAAATGGATACTTAAACTTCCATGTTGTAAATCTTACATAATGACGTACAACTCTAAAAAAAGAACTTTTAGCGATTTAAATTTCATACAATTATAATGTGATATAAACCTGATAACGCGAATTTCAATCCGTGCTCATTTCAATTTAGAACAACTGTATTAAAAAACCCGTTAATGAAACAAATATATTTTATTCTTTTAGTATTAATTGTTTTTTCTTGTAAAGACAAAGAGAAACCAAAACTTAATGATGTAAAAATTAGTAAAACTAAATTTGAATTTAACAGAATAAAATTTTCTGATATCAAAAAAATTGAAGAGGAAAATAACGGAATACAGTTTACCAAACCTATTAATATTACTTTATCGAAAGATTATTTCCCTGAAATAGATAAATATGAATTTGAACAACCGAAAATATTTGTAAGAGACACTTTAAATATGGAAACTACTGTTTCATATTTCTTTACTAAAAAAGATAGTGTTGTAAGATTAATAGAATATAGCTGGAATCAGGGCAGGAAAAAGGGCAGGAAAAAGGAGCCCTTTATTGATGACTTATATAATTTTAATAAAGTTGAAATTTCTAAATCACTAAAACAAAGTGGCGAAGAAAAGTCAGAAAAGGTAGATTACTGGTGGCAAAAAATTATTAGATGGGACAATGATTCTACACATATTTATAGTTTTATATTTGGGATGGAGAAAGGACAAAGAACCAGAGTAATAATCCGATATAAATAGTAAAGAAAATATACCAGCTAAAAATTCAATTAGATTGATAATTAGAACAAATAATATAATGGATAGTTATCTCAGTAAATTAGAATATAATTTCTGGGAAAAATCTATTGTGCTGACTGATGGCCTTGAAAGGCTAGTAAAATGTCCGTTTTTAATTGGCAAAGGATTAGTTTTGTTAGATTATGGAGGGCAATTTATCCCTGAAAATGAAATTTTAAGCGACATCGACAAATGCGAATATGAATCATTTGAAAATCATTTTCACATTGATGACTTCGTGGCAAAAAGAATGAATTTTAACGACATTATATTTCTGGGATTGGGATTGGAATTTTTAAAACAATTGGTAATTAGAATTAAAAATGAACTGCCAGAGAATGACTTCCGATTTATATTGTCATTTGGAAAAGTGGACGATCCAGATGTATATGAGTTTGGTAATTGTGTGGTGAGATTTTATCAAATAAGATCCGCATCTGAAAATGTATTCAAAAGAGAAGATTTAAATACATATTTACAAGAAGGAGTAATAGAAATTGAAATAAAAAATAAAAAATGAGAGTAATTGTATCGATTTTATTCATGCGATAGCTTGTATTTACAGTTCATTCTCATTTCAATTTTATTTATTACATTAAATCATTAACTTATCGTGTATTTACAGAGGCCAATGCACGTTTATTACGCATTTACTTCATCTAATGTGGTAAATTAACGAAGCATAATATTTTATTTTAAAGACTTTTTTATTTTAAAAAAATTATATTATCATTGTATTCCACTAAAATACTATTAACCCAAGCTCTATAAATATGAAAAAGATTCTTTTATTATTAGCATTGACCACGTTTACCATGAATGCCCAGGAAAAATTTGATTTTCCATTGAATGAAAACGGAGAAATTATCTTCACTGAAGTTGTACCTGCGGAAGGAAAAACCAAAGATGACCTGTATAACAACTCCAAAATGTTCTTTGTAAACATTTATAAGCAAACACAGGATAAGCTTAAACAAAATAAGGAAGCTTCGTCCGTTAGTGACACCCAGTATTCATACATAACGGTTAAGGCAAACGGAGGCGAGGTAAAACTGAAATTATTTTACACTATCTCGATTCTGTCCAAAGATGGTAAATACAAATACGAAATAAAAAACATCATTACCAAGACGGATATTGAAACGCCTATAGAAAAAATGTTTGATAAACTGGCTTCAGAAAAAGCAGTGAAAAACCCAAAATTAAAAGAAACCCTTAAGGCATATTATGCAGCAATCAATGCTGAAGTTGAAACTATTAAAAGCAACATTAAGCAGGAAATGGCTAAGTCCGGCGGCGTAAAAAGCGACTGGTAGTCTAATTGCATCCACTATAAAAAGCTTCATTAATTTGAGGCTTTTTTGTTTTTAGACAGTAATTTACTCAGGCTTTATTCGAACTGACAAAATCCGCTATAAATATAAAAGTACGCTTGGAAAAATACTCGCTAAATATTCAATCCAAAATCATTAACTTTATCTCCGGAGCAGACACCATTAAAAACGGGCGGAACCCAAAAGCCAAACGTAGGGATTTATAACAATGAATTTTATGTCAAACAACAGCGTATCGTTACACAGGGTTATTAAATCCACACCCGAAAAAGTTTATCGTGCATTTACCGAGGCCAATGCCCTTGCCTCCTGGATTCCGCCTTATGGTTTCCTTTGTACGGTGCACGAAATGAATTTCAGCGTGGGAGGAACTTATAAAATGTCCTTTCATAATTTTACAACCGGTAATGGGCATTCCTTTGGAGGGAAATATTTGGAGATAAAACCCAATGAATTTATAAAATATACCGACCAGTTTGATGATCCTAATCTTCCCGGTGCCATGATGACTTCGGTTTGGATACGTAAAGTGATTGGCGGAACGGAACTAAAGATTTTACAGGAAGGGATTCCCGAAGCCATTCCCGCAGATATGTGCTATTTAGGCTGGCAGGAATCTCTGGAAAAACTGATTAAATTGGTAGAGCCAAATATTCCGGATATGTAAAATTTGAAGTGTTTCTTGATTATAGAAACTATAAAGCGTTTACGAAAGTGAGCGCTTTTTTTTCTAAAATTAAAATAACCTCTATCATCAAGTTTTACCAATTGTTTTAAATAGAAACATAATTTTGTTTTATATTAAAACATTTAATACATTTGTTTTTCATAAATTATTATTTCAAATTATGGATTTTCAAATTTCACAAGTTCAAATAGGACGTCGGATTGTTGCCTTAAGAAAGAAAAAACAACTTTCACAAGAAGACCTCGCAAGAATTATTGGAATATCCAGACCTTCTTTGACACAAATTGAGTTGGGTAAAAGAAGTTTGAATATTATGGAACTGCAAAAGTTTGCTCAGGTTTTTAGTTTTTCGCTTGACGACTTTATGTCGAAAGACTTTACTGCAGAAAGTGCACTTGTTCCAGAAGAAACCGAAAAGGAAAAAGTTATAAAAGAAAGGATATCGATACCAAGTTTACAACTAGCCAAGTTTAAAAATGTGCTACTGTATATTTTAGAGAAGTGTGCAGGAAAACCAAACGTAGGGGAAACTGTTTTATATAAACTGTTGTATTTTTCAGATTTCAATTATTACGAATTGTATGAAGAGCACCTTACCGGAGCGAGTTATAGAAAGCTTCCTTTTGGACCCGTACCACAAAACCTAGATGCTATTATTGGGCAAATGATTGATTTTAATCAGATTCAGCGTTTAAAAACTGAATATCATGGCTATCCTCAAACGCGTTATCTTCCATTAGAAAAAGCTGATTTAACTAAATTGAAAGCCAGCGAGAAAGAAATAATTGATAGAGTCATTGAACAAATGAGTGACTGGTCGGCTTCTGCGGTTAGTAATTATTCACATAAAGATATTCCTTGGATGGCTTCAAAAGATGGAGAGGAAATTAATTATGAATTGGCTTTTTACCGGGAACCTCCTTTTTCTGTAAGAAATTATGAAGAGGATATCGAACTATGATTACATTTGAAGAAATTGATCCATTTAAAAAAGATTGTAAAGGACTGTTGAAAAAATACAAAACTTTAAAGGACGATATAGAAGTTGTGCAGCAAATTTTAGCAATTTTACCTGCTGCCAGACCTCCATTTAGTAATAGAATAGATAATTTAGCGATTCAAAACTGTGTTGTTAAAGTCAAGAAAATTGCCTGTAAATCTTTAAAAGGCAATGGAGTTAATTCGGGATTGCGATTAGTTTATGCCTATTTCAAAGACAACAACAAGATTGTTTTTATTGAAATATACCATAAAAATGATAAAGAAAATGAGGATAGAGACCGAATAATCAGTTATTTTAAATAAAAAAACAAATACATATACCCTATTTATGAAAAAGCTTTCTCTAATTTTTCTACTATTCTGTTCTTCCTTTATTAACGCGCAGCAAAATTTAATAAAATATGTCAAGCCTATTATTGGCACCGAGAAAATGGGACATACCTATCCTGGCGCTACAGTGCCTTTTGGAGCCGTACAGTTAAGCCCGGAAACAGACACGATTTCGTATGAATTGAACGGAAAATACAACGGTGAAGTGTATAAATATTGTTCGGGTTATAAGTATGAAGACAAAACCATTGTTGGTTTCAGCCATACGCACTTAAGCGGAACAGGACATTCAGACCTTGGGGATTTTCTAATTATGCCTTCACAGGGGAAATTACAGCTAAATCCGGGAACTGCTTCTAATCCGAAAAGCGGTTATCGTTCAGCGTTTTCTCATTCTAACGAAATTGCAGAAGCAGGTTATTATAAAGTCAAACTGGATGATGATAATATTATAGCCGAAATGACTGCTACCACAAGGGTTGGAATGCATCAATATACGTTTCCTAAATCGGACGAAAGTCACATCATCTTAGATTTAATGGCGGGAATTTATAACTATAATGAAAAAGATATTTGGACGTATGTGAGGGTAATTAATGACACTTTAATTACGGGTTACCGACAAACAAATGGTTGGGCAATAACAAGAACCGTGTATTTTGCAATGTCATTCTCGAAACCTTTTATTCAGTATGGTCAAAAGAATTATGACACCAAACAACCCTATCGCGGATTTTGGGGAAAATTTGACCAAAGTAAAAATTTCCCAGAAATAGCAGGTAAACAAGTCCGAATGTACTTTGATTTTAAAACTGCCGAAAACGAAAAAATCAAAATAAAATTTGCTTTGTCTCCTGTGAGCCAGGAAAATGCGTTGCAAAATATGAAGGCTGAAATCAAAGATTGGGATTTTGAAAAAGTAAAAGCACAAGCACAATCTACTTGGAGCAAAGAACTGAACAAAATTGTCATTACAGCTCCCGAGGACATCAAGGTGAATTTCTATACCGCAATGTACCATACTTTTATAAACCCTACTGTTTATACTGATGTAAATGGTCAATACAAAGGCTTGGACCAAAACGTGCATCAGGCTGATGGTTTTGTTAATTACAGTACTTTTTCGTTATGGGATACGTATAGGGCTTTGCATCCGTTTTTTAATATCATTCAGCCATCCCGCAATAATGATATGGTCAAATCGATGATGGCACATTACAATCAAAGTGCACTCAAAATGCTGCCAATATGGTCGCATTATGCTAATGACAATTGGTGTATGAGCGGTTATCATAGTGTTTCGGTAATTGCCGATGCGATTATTAAAGGGGTGTATAATGGAGATGCTAATGCAGCCCTTGAAGCGTGTATTACTACAGCAAAACACCGTTCGTATGAAGGCATTGGCTACTATATGGATTTAGGATATATTCCTGCAGAGCGAAGCGGCATTTCGGTTTCCAATACTTTAGAATATGCCTATGATGATTGGTGTATTGCGCAATTGGCAAAAAAATTAAACCGGATGGACGTTTACAATGAATTTATAAACCGTTCCAATAACTGGCAGAATAATTTTGATAAAACAACTGGTTTTATGCAACCTAAATTAGCTGATGGGACTTTCAAAAAAGAATTTGACGCTATGAGTACAAACGGACAGGGATTTATTGAAGGAAATAGCTGGAACTATACTTTTTTTGTACCGCACTCCCCTGCTGAATTAGTTGCTGAAATGGGTGGAAAAAAATTCTTTGCTTCCCGTTTAGACAACCTGTTTACGATGCACCTACCCGATTCATTTTTTGCAGAAACCGAAGATATCACAAGAGAAGGAATTATTGGCGGTTATGTGCACGGAAACGAACCGGCACATCACGTGGCGTATTTTTATAATTGGACAAACGAGCCATGGAAAACACAGGCGCAAGTTAGAAAGATTTTAAAAATGCAATACAAACCCACTCCCGATGGTTTAGGCGGAAATGATGATTGCGGACAAATGAGTGCATGGTATATCTTTTCTTCTTTAGGTTTTTATCCCGTTGCTCCTGGATCGGAGGACTATGCTTTGGGTTCACCTATAGTTGAAAATGCAGTTATTACCTTGGAAAATGGAAAAACTTTTACCGTGGAAGCAATCAATCAAAGTAACACAAATATTTATGTTCAAAAAATGCTGCTGAACGACAAACCCTTCAACAGTTTATCCGTGAAGCATAGCGATATCACTAATGGTTCAAAACTGACTTTTTATATGGGATCAAAACCAAGAAAGTGATTTGGATACCGCATATGATTTTGTTTTTTAATTTTAGAATTATCGATTAAGTTATAATCAAATCAACCTTTTTCACTATTTTGCACCTCAATAAAACCGCTCTTAAATGAACACTATTACCCGATTGTTTGATTTTCCTTATTATCAACTGGAACACAATTCCCTTCCCGATGCACTAGTCACTAAACAAGACGGCGAATGGGTAAAAACTTCTACCAAAGAATATATTGCTAAAGCCAATTCCATTTCCCGCGCTTTATTGAGGATGGGTATCCAAAAAAATGATAAGATAGCTGTAATATCAAGTTCTAATAGAACCGAATGGAACATTATGGATATCGGGGTTTTGCAAACTGGAGCACAAAATATCCCTATTTATCCAACGATTTCTGAAGAAGATTATGAATATGTCCTGAATCATTCGGGTGCGATTTATTGTTTTGTTTCGGATGAAGAGGTGCTTCGAAAAGTCAATTTAATAAAAGATAATGTCCCAAACTTGAAAGAAGTGTATTCTTTCAACGAAATTCCAGGTTGCAAAAACTGGAAGGAATTATTGGATTTAGGTCAAGACAACAGCAACCAGCATACTGTTGAAGAAAGAAAAAACAACGTAAGAGCCGAAGATTTAGCGACAATAATATACACTTCAGGAACTACTGGAAGACCTAAAGGCGTAATGCTTTCGCATAAAAATATTGTTTCAAATGTTTTGGACAGCGCACCTAGAATTCCTTTTGAAGAAGGAAACACAAGAGCGTTGAGCTTCTTGCCTATTTGCCATATTTTCGAAAGAATGATTTTGTATTTATACCAATTTTATGGGGTTTCAGTTTATTTTGGAGAATCCATCGAGAAAATAAGTGACAATATCAAAGAGGTAAAACCTGATGTAATAACCGCTGTTCCAAGGTTATTGGAAAAAGTTTATGACAAAATTTACGCAAAAGGTTCAGAATTAGAAGGTATAAAAAAGAAGCTTTTCTTCTGGGCAATTGATTTGGGCTTACGATATGAACCATATGGCGCCAATGGTTTATGGTATGAATTGCAGTTGAAAATTGCCCGTAAACTGATTTTCAGTAAATGGAAAGAAGGTCTGGGTGGAAACTTGGACTTAATGGTATCAGGAAGTGCGGCTTTACAGCCACGACTGGCAAGGATTTTTGCAGCAGCGGAAATCCCTGTGATGGAAGGATACGGACTCACCGAAACTTCCCCTGTAATTGCCGTGAACGATATGAGAAACAAAGGCTTCCGAATTGGAACAGTTGGGAAACCTATTCAAAATGTGGAAATAAAAATTGCCGAAGACGGAGAAATCCTTTGCAAAGGACCAAACGTAATGATGGGCTATTATAAAGACGAAGAAAAAACCGCCGAAGCTTTACAAAAAGGATATTTCCATACGGGAGATATCGGTGTAATTGATGAAGACGGCTTCCTGAAAATTACTGACCGTAAAAAGGAAATGTTCAAGACTTCGGGAGGAAAATACATCGCCCCACAATTATTGGAAAATACAATGAAACAATCCCGTTTTATCGAACAGATTATGGTTATTGGCGATGGGCAAAAAATGCCGGGGGCTTTTATCCAGCCAAGTTTTGAATACATAAAGGAATGGGCAGGAATTAACAAAATTGAGATTGGCACAACAAATGAATCCATTATAGGCAATCCGCAAGTGATTGAAGCAATTCAAAAAGACATTGACAATCTGAATGAAAAATTTGGTAATTGGGAAAAAATAAAACGCTTTGAGCTAACCCCTGATTTATGGACTGTAGACAGCGGCCTTCTTACTCCTACCATGAAATTAAAACGAAAAATCGTAATGGAAAAATATAAAAACCTTTACGATAAAATATATAATTAATTGAAAGCCATGAAAACAAAAAATCTAGTTTTTACACTACTATGTTTCGTTTTATTTATTGGATGTAAAAAAACCGAAGATTCGGTTAAATCTAATTATTTGGATTTTTCGAAGCGCGATGACCAATTTACAGGTGGGATAAAAATGATTCCAATTTCTACTCCAAAAGGGAATTTTAAGGTTTGGACAAAAACAGTGGGAAACAACCCGAAAATTAAAGTATTGTTGCTTCATGGTGGGCCTGGATTAACACACGAATTATACGAAAGCTTTGACGGTTACTTTCCAAACGAAAGTATTGAATACATTTATTATGACCAATTGGGTTCTTATTACAGCGACCAGCCTAATGATAACAGTTTATGGACAAACGAACGATTTGTTGAAGAAGTAGAACAGGTTCGTATCGCACTGGGTTTAAACAAAGATAATTTCTATTTGTTAGGACAATCATGGGGCGGGATTTTGGCAATGGAATATGCACTTAAATACCAAAAAAACTTAAAAGGCTTGATTATCTCCAATATGATGGCAAGCGCACCCGAATATAATAAATATGCCGAAAAAGTTCTTGGTCCAGAGCTCCCTCCTGAAGTTTTCAAGCAGATAAAGGAATTCGAAAAAAACAAGGATTATACCAATCCAAAATACACTGAACTGCTTTTTAAATATTACTATACAGAGCATATCTTAAGGAAACCCCTTGATCAGTGGCCGGAATCAATAAACAGGTGTTTTAAGCACATCAACCCAAACGTATATGTTTTCATGCAAGGTCCAAGTGAATTTGGGATTACAGGAAATGCAACATTGGCCAACTGGGATATTAAATCCAAATTAAAAACGCTGACTGTTCCTACCTTAACCATTGGTGCAAAACATGACACAATGGATCCAAAACACATGGAATGGATTTCAAAAGAAGTACAAAACGGGCGTTTTTTATTTTGTCCTAACGGAAGCCACCTTTCGCAATATGATGACCAGCAACATTATTTCCCAGGCGTGATTCGGTTTTTAAAGGATGTAGATGCGGGAACTTTTAAAAAATCGTAATAGTTAATTTAAAAAAAATCAACTGTCAAATAGCTTTTTCGCGAATTTTAAACCAAAAAATCCGAAACCAATCTTTGCTTGAATCGGTCAATGGGTTTCAAATCCACATTTGTTTCTCCATTGAAAACATCAAAAGGATCATCTAATCCGCTAATTAATAAATACAAGTAGCAGAATAAAAAAGTAATGGCAGAAGTAACAAAATAATCGGCTGCAGGGCTTTTGAATTTCGTAATTAATAAAAGTGACATTATTATCACCAAAATACTTTTTAGCAAGGTATAAGCTGGAGCTATAAAATTATTTCTGGAAATAGAATACGCACGGGTAAGCTGTTTCCGCATGGCATTCGTGTTTTCCTGTATGCCTTTTATAACTTCTTTATCAACACCTCTCTCGGCAAAATAATAAGCAATTTCATTTGATTTTCAAATTAAAGGAAATATAACATTCGAATCTTTGGCAGTGGAATAAATCCATGAAATAATACCATCAGTAATTATCATCATTTCCTGACGTAAAAAAACACTGTTTAATTCTTCTTTACACATATCAGAAGAACCCGTTCTTGGAGCTCTAAATGCCAAATAAATCCAATCTTTGATAGCTTCCAGATTAGATGCAACTTCCCCAGGTATTTTTTCACTCTCTTTAAAATCAGTCATCGTTGCCGCCAATAATAAACCAAATACAAAAAATGCTCCTGTGAAGATAATGGTGATATCCGATAGTTCTATCAAATCATAAAAATCATGTCCATAAAGGGAAAAATTTTTAAAAATAAAATTTTTGATTGCTAAAATTAAAAATGCCGCAATTATAGATTTTAAAATAATAGTTCTGTTTAATATGAATTTCATGGTGCTTTTTTTTTGCACAAAGTAATGAAAAAACAAACAAGTTTTACAGCTATTTAGTAAACATAAAGCTGATTTAGGTCTTATAAATAAGTGTTTATTTGAATGGAATTTTTATTATTATTAGACTAAATTGCTGAAAAAACAAAAAATATAATTTCAACAATATATTTATTTTTATTTCTTATTTCGTTAAATTTACTTCATTAACCAACTAAACATCAAAATTATGAATGTAAAAAATTTTATTGTAGGAGGAATTGTAGGCGGTATAATCGATTTTCTTTTAGGCTGGGTATTTTACGTAAAATTATTCCAAGATTTTTTCCCGCCAAGTGAAGGTATGAATATGACTTTTATATTTTTGGGGTGCATGGCTTTTGGTTTCTTCGTTTCTTATCTTTTTTCGTCATTAAGTGCTGTTTCCAATGTAACTACTGGATTGACACATGGTGCACTTATTGGTTTTTTCCATAGCCTAGTGTCCAATTTATTTACCTGTTCAAGCAAACAGCCAGATTATAATTTTATGGTAATGGACATTGGGATAATGATAGTCATCGGAGCTTGTGTAGGTGCTGGAATCGCTTTTACTAATCAAAAATTAAAATAAAGAAATTTATTTACTAAATTAACTCCTCATTTCGGGGAGTTTTTTTATTTGAAAAAAGACACAAAAATAACCACAAACCTTATCTCCAACCCGCTTTTTATATTATATTTGAAATATAGAATATTGTTATTCTGTTTCAACTCAAACTATAAAAACACATATAAATCCAAATGAAAAGATCAATAAAAAAAGTGGCGGTAATCGGATCCGGAATTATGGGCTCCGGAATTGCCTGTCATTTTGCAAACATTGGTGTTGAAGTCCTGCTACTTGATATTCTCCCTAGGGAACTTACCGAAGCAGAAACAAAAAAAGGCTTAACTATCGAAAGTAAAATTGTTCGTAACAGAATTGTGAACGAACATTTGGCAAATGCCTTAAAATCAAACCCATCCCCTATTTACAGCCAAAAATTCGCGAGTAGGATTGCTACTGGAAATACCACCGATGATTTGGCAAAAATTGCGAATGTAGACTGGATAATTGAAGTGGTTGTAGAAAGGCTTGATATTAAAAAATCCGTTTTTGAGGAAATCGAAAAATATAGAAAGCCTGGAACTTTAATTACATCCAATACTTCTGGAATTCCCATTCATTTTATGAGCGAAGGCCGAAGCGAAGATTTCCAGAAACATTTCTGCGGAACGCATTTCTTCAATCCTGCGCGTTATTTGAAATTATTTGAAATTATTCCGGGACCACAAACTTCAAATGAAGTATTGGATTTTCTAACTGAATATGGTTCAAAATACCTTGGCAAAACTTCGGTCGTAGCCAAAGACACTCCTGCGTTTATTGGAAACCGAATCGGGATATATGGTATACAAAGTTTATTTCATTTAGTCAAAGAAATGGGATTAACTATCGAAGAAGTCGATAAACTTACCGGACCCGTTATTGGTCGTCCAAAATCAGCAACTTTCAGAACGGTAGATGTGGTTGGTTTAGATACTTTGGTACATGTTGCCAACGGAATATATGAAAACTGCACAACTGATGAGCAGCACGAATTGTTCAAACTACCTGATTTTGTCAATAAAATGGTGGAGAACAAATGGTTTGGAAGCAAAACGGGACAAGGTTTCTACAAAAAAGTGGACAAGGATATTCTTTCTTTGGATTTGGATACGCTAGAATACCGTCCAGCGAAAAAAGCCTCGTTTGCCACTTTAGAATTAACCAAAACCATTGACAAACCTATAGACAGATTCAAAGTATTGGTAATAGGAACAGACAAGGCAGGTAAATTTTACAGAAAAAACTTTTCAGGAATGTTTGCTTATGTTTCGAACCGAATTCCAGAAATAACCGATGAACTATATAAAATAGACGATGCCATGAAAGCCGGTTTCGGCTGGGAAAATGGGCCTTTTGAAATTTGGGATGCCATTGGTGTTGAAAAAGGAGTCGAATTAATGAAAGCCGAAGGGTTAAAACCAGCAGCTTGGATTGCTGAAATGATTGCATCTGGAAACAAAAGTTTTTATACGGTAAAAGAAGGCGCAACTTATTTTTATAATATCCCAACTAAATCTCAAACGAAAGTTCCTGGTCAAGACAGTTTTATAATCTTAAATAATATTCGTGATTCCAAAAAAGTGTGGAGTAATAGTGGCGCTGTGATTCATGATTTAGGAGACGGGATTTTGAATCTTGAATTCCAGTCAAAAATGAATACCATTGGCGGTGATGTTTTACAGGGAATCAACAAAGCAATTGACTTAGCCGAAAAAGAATACCAAGGTTTGGTTATTGGAAATCAGGCGGCGAATTTTTCGGTCGGCGCCAATATCGGAATGATATTCATGATGGCAGTGGAACAAGAATATGACGAATTGAATATGGCTATCAAAATGTTCCAGGACACCATGATGCGCGTGCGTTATTCCGGAATTCCGGTTATTGTTGCTCCTCACGGAATGACATTAGGCGGTGGATGCGAAATGAGCATGCATGCCGATAAAGTAGTTGCTGCTGCCGAAACGTATATCGGATTGGTGGAATTTGGCGTAGGTGTAATTCCTGGCGGTGGAGGTTCTAAAGAAATGGCGTTACGTGCTTCGGATTTATTCAGAAAAAATGATGTGGAGCTGAATGTTCTTCAAGAATATTTCCTGACAGTCGCTATGGCAAAAGTATCCACTTCGGCCTATGAAGCATTTGATACTGGGATATTACAACACGGAAAAGATATTGTGGTAGTCAACAAAGACCGCCAGATTGGCGAAGCAAAAAAACACGCATTAATATTGGCAGAAGCTGGCTATACACAACCAATTCATAGAAAAGACGTAAAAGTTTTAGGAAAACAAGCCTTGGGAATGTTCCTTGTTGGAACGGACCAGATGCAAGCTGGAAAATACATCTCTGAACACGATAAGAAAATTGCCAACAAACTGGCTTATGTAATGGCGGGTGGTGATTTATCCGAACCTACATTGGTAAGCGAACAATATTTATTGGATATAGAACGGGAAGCGTTCTTGAGTTTGTGTACAGAAAGAAAAACTTTAGAAAGAATTCAGTTTATGTTGACTAAAGGGAAACCTTTGAGGAATTAATAGGTATTAAGATTGGAGTATTAAGAATTAAGACTAAAAAAAAAGAATGCACAACTTTGAAAAATTAAAAATTTGGCAAAAAGCAATGGATATAGCTGTCAACGTTTATGAAGTTTCCTTGCTTTTACCAAATGATGAAAAATTTAATTTAATTCATCAAATTAAAAAATGTGCAGTTTCAATTCCTTCTAATATAGCAGAAGGATCTGGTCGAAATCATAATAAAGAATTTATTCAATTTTTAGGAATAGCAAATGGTTCTACTTTTGAATTAATAACTCAATTAATTTTAGCTAAAAGATTAAAACTGGTAGATGAAAAAATAATTCTCCCCATAATTAGTCAATTAGTAGAAGTTTCAAATATGAATTTCTCCTTTCAAAAAACATTAAAAACAATATAAAATACTGATTGGAATACCTTAAGACTAAAATCTTTAATGACAACCGTACAAGTCTTAATACTTAATTCTCCAATCTTAATACAATAAAATTATGAAAACAGCCTACATAGTAAAAGCATACCGCACTGCAGTTGGGAAAGCACCAAAAGGAGTGTTCCGTTTCAAACGCCCTGATGAACTCGCTGCCGAAACCATTCAGTTTATGATGAATGAATTACCCGAGTTCGACAAGAAAAGAATTGACGACGTCATGGTTGGAAATGCAATGCCAGAAGCCGAACAGGGTTTGAATATGGGACGATTAATCTCTTTGATGGGATTAAAAGTAACCGATGTTCCCGGTGTAACAGTCAATAGATATTGTGCGTCTGGATTGGAAACTATCGGAATGGCAACAGCAAAAATCCAAAGTGGAATGGCAGATTGCATCATAGCTGGTGGTGCCGAAAGCATGTCATTTATTCCAATGGGGGGGTACAAACCAACTCCAGATTATGCCATAGCAAAAGACGGACACGAAGATTATTATTGGGGAATGGGATTGACTGCCGAAGCGGTTGCCAAGCAATTCAATATTTCACGTGAAGACCAAGATGAGTTTGCTTACCACTCACACATGAAAGCTTTAAAAGCACAAGCGGAAGGCAAATTCGACAAACAAATTGTTCCGATTACCATTGAACAGACTTTCATCAATGAAAATGGGAAAAAAGAAACTAAATCATACATTGTCAATAAAGATGAAGGTCCAAGAGCTGGAACTTCGGTAGCTGCATTGTCTGGATTAAAACCGGTTTTTGCCGCAGACGGAAGCGTAACTGCTGGAAATTCATCTCAAATGAGTGATGGGGCTGCTTTTGTTTTAATAATGAGCGAAGAATTGGTAAAAGAATTAGGCATCACTCCTATTGCACGCTTGATAAATTTTGCTTCTGCTGGAGTTGAACCAAGAATTATGGGGATTGGACCTGTAAAAGCAATTCCGAAAGCCTTGAAACAAGCAGGAATGCAATTGAAAGATATCGATTTAATTGAATTGAATGAAGCATTTGCGTCGCAATCATTAGCGGTTATTCGGGAATTGGGATTAAACCCGGATATCGTAAACGTAAACGGCGGTGCCATTGCATTGGGTCATCCGTTAGGCTGCTCTGGCGCAAAATTATCCGTTCAGTTATTTGATGAAATGAAACGACGCGGCGATAAATACGGAATCGTATCCATGTGTGTAGGAACTGGCCAAGGCAGTGCAGGGGTTTTTGAATTGTTATAAAAAAATCTTTTACTATTTTTGGCAAATAAAACAAAAACAAGAATGAAAAAAGCCCTATTTCCAGGATCTTTTGACCCTATAACCTTAGGTCATTTCGATATCATCAAAAGAAGTATTTCATTATTTGATGAAATCGTGATTGCCATTGGTATCAACTCAGAAAAAAAATACATGTTTACCTTAGAGGAACGCAAACGCTTTATAGAGGAAACTTTTCGGGACTATCCAACAGTTTCTGTAATTAGTTATGAAGGCTTGACAATTGATATGTGCCGAAAACTAGACGCTACTTTTATTTTGCGTGGCTTGAGAAACACTGCCGATTTTGAATTCGAAAAAGCCATCGCACACACCAATAGGAAATTGGCTAACTCGAGCCCTAGCGAACAGGCGAAGCAAATAGAAACCGTGTTTTTATTAACCGATGCCGAAAATTCTTATATCAGTTCGAGTATTGTTCGTGATGTTATCCGCAATGGCGGTGAATATCAAATGATGGTTCCTGATTCAGTAAGAACAAAATAGTTTTTTTTTAATTAATATTCGGCCAATATGAAGTTTGTCATTTTCTCCCTTATATTTATGTTTAGTGTAAATACTAATATAAATTGTGATAAGTTCAAAACTGGAAAGTTTGAAATAGAGAGCAAATATGGTGGAAAAATATTAATTAAAAGAACCCATAAATTTCAAACAGAAACCGTCACTCGAAACGGTAATGTTGTTAGGTATAAAATAAAATGGAGTGACGAATGCAATTTTATCCTTTTTGATAGAAAATTATTAAAAGGAATAGAAGAAATTTCAGACATTAATTTTCGTAAAGAATTAGACAAAGATACCATTTATAACGAAATTATAGAAATTAATGGAACCAGAAGTAGAGTCATTTCTAAAATGAAAAACTTTCCAGATGTAATTGAAAGTATTACCCAAAAAATTGAATAACCCAACATCAAAAACCCAACATCAAAAACCCAATACCCAAAACCCAATACCCAATACCCAAAATCCAATATCCAATATCCAATATCCAATACCCAAAACCTAACACCTAACACCCAACACCCTAACACCTATTATCCAACACCATAAAATGAGTTTAGAAAGAGAATTAAACAAACGCAGTGAGTCCAAATGCGAGCTCTGTGCTTCAACTGAAAATTTAAAAGTATATCAAGTACCACCTACAAGAAAAGGCGGAATTGATGAAGCAATTTTCGCTTGTTCCATTTGCATAGCCCAAATTGAAACTCCAGGAAACGAAGACTTAAACCATTGGCGTTGCCTTAACGACAGTATGTGGAGCGAGCACACTGCAGTTCAAGTGGTATCGTGGAGAATGTTGAGCCGATTAAGTGCTGCTGGATGGCCGAAGGAATTATTGGAACAAATGTACCTCGATGAAGAAACACTCGCTTGGGCACAGGCAACGGGCGAAGGCGAAGCCGATGAAAACAAGATTGTTCACAGAGACAGTAACGGAGTAATTTTAGAACACGGGGATTCGGTAGTTTTGATTAAGGATTTAAAAGTAAAAGGATCCAGTATGGTCGCAAAACAAGGCACATCGGTAAGGAACATTAGGTTGGATCATGAAAATGCTGAATACATTGAAGGCCGTGTTGACGGTCAGCAAATTGTAATTATTACAAAATACGTCAAGAAAATATAGTTAATAGATGCCAAAAAAAAGCGGTTAACACTTAAAGTTAACCGCTTTTTTTATTTTATTGTTCAAAAAATACTAGCTTTTTTGGAACAATTTATTGATGTCTTCAATAGTAAACGATGATGAAATTCCGTTTGAAGCCGTTGTTTTGTTTGTTGTCATGAACTGAACAGAAACTTTATCCGACCCTGCAATAAAATGCAACCAAACATAATCATTTGGTAAATCCAATTTGATGTCATACAATGGAGAAGCTGCAAAACCATCAGCTATAATTTTGTATAAATTGTTATAATCCCCGTCAATATCCTTAAATTTAATGCTTTTATAATTGTCAGAAGTACGTCCTTCTTCTGTATTCAAGTAAAAAATAGTATATTCAGCACCTTCTTTTTGGATAAAAATCTTATTTGACAATCTTCCTAATTTTTCGATCGGAATAGTTTCTACTACTTTTATTTGACAAAAAGCGAAAGTGCTCAAAAGCAAAAGTGCAACCGTAATAATTTTTTTCATAATTTTTAAATCTTAGTTCTATTTGGATTTTTAGAAAAGCAAACATACTAAAAATAAATTTTAGAGGCGATATTTTAATAAAAATTTGTAGCTTTTCAATCTAAAATCGAAGCTTTATTTACTCTTCTTCTTTCTTGATAACTTTGCGTGCGACTTCTATTTTAAACTTTTTTCCTTTCATTTTTTCCTCTTTAAC
This sequence comes from Bacteroidota bacterium, assembly GCA_040387655.1. Classification (GTDB taxonomy): domain Bacteria; phylum Bacteroidota; class Bacteroidia; order Flavobacteriales; family Flavobacteriaceae; genus Flavobacterium. The sequence continues at coordinate 320,544 of JAZKDI010000001.1, forward strand.
TGCATGTAGTAAATCTTTTACTTTATTGAATTTAACTGCTGCAAACGAAATAAAATCCTTTACTTCAATTAACCCCAAATCACCTTTCTCCAGCTTTCCTTTTTGGGAAAAGAAGCCTACAATATCAATTTTGTTCAATTTGTTTTTCTTCCCTCCGCTAATATAAATGGTCTGAAATTCAGGTGGTTTTGGTAATGTGTTTGAATTTTCAACATTCAGTTTTTCCATACTGTAATCAATATAATCCATTTTTTTCTCACTATCATTAGCCACTATATATGCTGTTCCTGTAGCTAACATTCGCGCAGTTCTTCCGTTCCTATGCGTAAATTCATCTTCTTTAGAAGGCAAGTGATAGTGAATAACATGTTTCATTTCTGGAATATCCAGTCCACGTGCAGCTAAATCGGTTGTCACTAGATAACTTACGCTACCGTTACGAAACTGAATCAAAGCTCGTTCACGCTCCTCCTGATCCATTCCTCCGTGATAATAAGTCGAGTAAATCCCTTTTTCGTTGAGCGTATCACTAATGCGCTCAGCAGCGTCACGGTGGTTGCAAAAAATCAAAGCCGATTGTGATTTCAAAGAACATATCAAATGAAACAAACTCCCAATTTTGTCTTTCTCTTTCGATACCACCATTTTCATAGAAAGATTAGATCGCTCCTCCTCTTCTGGTATAAAATCTAAAATCGTCGGGTTAATGACCCTTGTATATTTGGGGATTTCGATATCCGATGTTGCCGAAACCAAAACCCTTTTATTCAATTTTGAAAGTTTGCCTATGATAAATGACATTTGTTCATGAAAACCGAGTTGCAATGATTTATCAAACTCATCAAGAATCAAGGTTTCGAGTTTATCCAAACGAAAAGTTCCCCTGTCAATATGATCTGCAATCCGACCTGGAGTTCCTATTAACACTGCTGGCGGGTTGCTTAAATTCTTGATTTCGGTTTCTATGGAATGACCTCCATAACAAACATTTACTTTATAATCGGTTCCCATCTTTTTCCAAACCTGCTCAATCTGCAATCCCAATTCACGTGACGGAACCAATATCAAAGATTGAACAGAAAGAATTTCGGGTTTTAGCATTTCAAATATTGGCAGCAAAAAAGCCAGTGTTTTTCCGGAGCCAGTTGGTGACAACAACAATACATTGTTATCCGAAAGTATGGTTTCCTGTGCGGCAACCTGCATTTCGTTTAGATTCTCAATTCCTAAATTGTGAAGTATATTGTTGGAATGGTATTTATTTTTCATTTTGCAAAGGTAGAAGCAATTATGAGTTTTGGGTTATGAAATTGTGAGTTTTATATTTCTTTTAATAAAGCTTCTTAGAGTTTATTATAACAGCATATAAGCGTTTTTTTTTACCTCTAATTATTTCAACTTGATCTTAAATGATTGTATGTGTTTTCAGTTTTAATCCAATAGTCTTTAAACATCCATTTAAACATTAAATAAAAAAATTCAATAAATAGCTGTATTATTATATTTCTTTTTTTAATTGACAGAAGTATATTTTTTATTAATAATTCTTCATCAAATCCTGACCATTCCCCAGCTACGCTTAATAAATTACCATTCAGAACAGGAAAAACTTCATATTTATTTATACATTTTACTTCTTTCAAACTGTATGGACTATCAATTATATTTAAAGCAATATATTTAAAATTATTGTCTTCAAGCTCTGTGTCGAGATAAAAATTAGATAATGCTATCCAAATAGGCTTTCTTTCTTCTATATTAACTTCTTTTATTTTCATAAATAATCTACAACTCATAAATAGTGTTTATATAATTACTTGATTAAATTCATATATGGGTTTGAATTATGTTAACTAATAAACTCCCTTGTCTAGTTTTATAATGAGTGAACCAAATATTTTCTAATCTTTCTAATGGAACTGGTATATAATCTTTATGGCTAACTATCAATTCAATTTCATTAATTGTTTTATCAGCCAAGTATCTAATCTCTTTTTTTTCTTCTTTTAATTTTTCAATCCAAACAATTACTGATTTATTGACGCTTTCACTTTTTACTTGAGTACAATATGTTCCTCCTCTAAATTCTAAAACATATGTAAAGGTTAATCGATTTTTCATAAAATTTTCAGCTTTGTTTCCCCAAATATATATATTTAACCCTAAAACCAATAAAAAACAAAACAACCATTATCAATAATCCTTTCCTATGATTATGTAATAAAAATAATGCCGTCAAACGGGCTTCCGTGTCCGTGAAACGAGCTTCGGACTCTCTGAAACGAGCTTCGGACTCTCGATTTTATTCTTCGGAAATCGTGGTTTTATCTTTTGACAATGTGTTTCAATCTCCTGACAACATGAAACGCTTTACTGATAATCAGGAACTATCTTTGGATGCCATTTCTTGAAAGCGCTGCTAACAACTGTTATTTTTTAGATTCAACTTTTGGCTCTAAATAAATTTCACCATTAACCTCAAAAACCATAATCATTGTTAATTCTAAATCAGAAAGTCCATCATAACCAGTTACATACTTTTCTTTCTCTGAATAAATTTCTGAATATGCTTTACTTAATTCTAAAGCTATGTTTTCTCGATTGAATCCATTATCGTTTTGTATTCTATAACCAATTGTTTTTTTAAAAGGATAGCTTAGAATAAGTATAGCATTGGTACTATCGGTAACCATTTCGTCTGCACCACGTAGTTCATCTAGCTGTGGATTTTCTATATTTATTCCACTAATTCCACCTTTTTCCCGAAGGGAAGTTTTTCCATTTTTATCCTCTAATTGAAAAGGATTAGCAGAAACAATCATTCCACCAAACATAATATCACTTTTTTTTATTTCAAAGATTTGTTCCAAGATTGTTCTTTTAGCACAACTGTTTAAAACTATCAAAGTAATGATTGTTAATAATATGGTGTTTCTCATAATTGTAGGTAACTTGTTTATTGTAATGATATTGTAACTACAATCTTCTTAATTCTAAGTGAATTATAATGATAAAATTTAATTTTCATCATTATTTACATCCCAAATATATACAATTTTAAAACACTTAGGTTTATTCAAAAATAATTACATTTGGCTCTTTAAAAATCCTACTATGAGATTTCTTGCCTTACCTATTTTACTTTTTTCTATAATGGCTTTTGCCCAAAAAAACAATAAATACGATACCGTTTTTGAAAAAGGAAATGGCAATCAATCTGCTACTTATCAGGAAACGATTGATTTCTATATGCTTTTGGCAAAAGATTTTCCTACCATAAAAATGCAGGAAATGGGGTTAACAGATAGCGGAAAACCATTGCACATCATCACTTATAACCCGGATAAAGTGTTTGACTTTAATAAAATCAATAAAACCAAGGCAGTAATCTTAATCAATAACGGAATCCATGCTGGCGAACCGGATGGAATCGATGCCTCCATGATGCTATTTCGGGATCTGGCTTTAGGCAAAATAAAAGCACCTAAAAATACGGTGTTGGTAGCCATTCCAGTTTATAATATTGACGGGGCATTGAACCGGAATTCTACTACGCGCGTGAACCAGGATGGACCTGAAGAATATGGTTTTCGTGGAAACGGTAGAAACTATGATTTAAACAGGGACTTTATAAAATCGGATACCCGGAACACAAAAAGTTTTATCGAAATCTTTCACCAAATAAATCCTGAAGTGTTTATTGACAATCATGTGAGCAATGGTGCCGATTATCAATATGAATTGACTTACATTATGACGCAAGCCAATAAACTCGGGAAAGATCTCGGCGATTATTTAAAAGACACTATGATACATTCCTTGAAAAAGGATTTGCAAGGCAAAAAAATAGAAATGACGCCTTATGTAAATTCTTTTGACGGAACGCCTGATAAAGGTTTTGCACAGTTTTTTGAAAGTCCACGATTTGCCACTGGCTATACTTCCCTATTCAATACCATCGGTTTTGTGGTAGAAACACATATGCTAAAAAAATATGCTGCGAGAGTAAAAGCCACTTATGAATTTATGACTACCACCATTAATTTTACTGATGCAAACTTTCAAACCATTAAAGAATTGCGTCTGAAAAACGAGCAAAACTATACCCCTAAAAAAACCTATCCGATTCAATGGCAAATTGATAGTTCAAAAGTAAGTACAACTACTTTTCTGGGTTATGAAGGCGGTTACAAAAAGAGCGATGCCACTACTGGAAACCGTTTGTTTTATGACCGAACAAAACCCTATGACAAAGCCGTTCCTTATTACAGGGAATACAAATCGGTTAAAGATGTTATTATCCCTGATGCCTATATAATCCCAAAGGCTTTTTGGGATGTAATTGATTTGCTAAAAAGTAACAACATCCAATATTCACAACTCAAAAAAGATACTATTATTGAGGTAGAAAGTTATAAAATAGCCGATTATAAAACATCAAATTCTGCTTATGAAGGACATTACCCACACAGAAATACAACTGTAACTTCTACTAAGGTTCAAGTGGCTTTCGCCAAAGGGGATTATGTATTTTCAACTTCACAAAAAGGCGTGAAATATTTATTGGAAGCATTGGAGCCAGAAGCCATCGATAGTTTTTTTAACTGGAATTTCTTCGATACCATCTTACAACAAAAAGAAGGCTATTCCGACTATGTTTTTGAGGATTTAGCAGCAAAGGTTTTGAATGAAAATCCAGAATTAAAAAAAGAACTTCAGAATAAGATAGATAAAGATGCCGTCTTTGCTAAAAACCCCGAAGCGCAATTGGATTGGGTTTACAAACATTCTGTTCATTATGAAAAGGCACATTTGCAGTATCCTGTGTATCGTTGGGTGAAGTAGTTTTTGGGTATTGGGTTTTGGGTGTTAGTTCGTCATTGCGAGGAACGAAGCAATCTCAATAACAAAAGATGGTTTCGTGCCTCTCAAATCCTACTCCCCTTCAAAAAGCAGTTTTATGTTCTCATAAGAGTTTTTTAAAGCTTCCTGAACCTGTTCCGGATTTTTCCATTCTACTTTTTCTATACCTTCTTCTAATTGGCCAATTGGAATGCCTTCAAAATCGGTTTCCATTTCAAACCAATGGGTAATCTTGAGTTTGTAGCGTCCGTTTCGTTTAAAAACGTGGTAGGTTTTTTGAAGTTTATCCGTAATTTTTAATCCCGTGACTCCGGTTTCCTCTTCTACTTCACGAATGGCGGTATCGGTGATTTCTTCGCCTTTTTCGGTTCCTCCTTTGGGCAAGTCCCATTTTCCATTTCTGAAAATGAAAAGGATTTCGCGGTTTTTATTATAAACTAATCCGCCACCAGCCTTATTAACAGGAATTTTAGTTTTTAGTTTTTTCAGGATTTCCTTTTCATCGGGATGATAGAGATAGGCTTTCTGAATTTTATTTTGGTAAATTTTTATGATAAGTTGTTTTAAATCAATAGCATCCAACAAAAACAATTGAAAATCTGTCTCTTTGAAGATTTCATTTGTCAAAAAAAGTGGTTTATCGTTCACAAAAACTTTATACATTTGTACTTATGATTTTTAATAAAGACACAGCCGAAAAAACAGCCGAATTGCTTTTACAAATAAATGCAATTAAATTGAATTCTGAAAATCCTTTTACATGGGCATCAGGATGGAAATCGCCAATATATTGCGACAACCGTATAACACTCTCATTTCCATTGATAAGAAATTATCTAAGGGATGAATTTTCTAAAAACATAGAGAAACAATTTGGGAAACCAGATGTGATTGCCGGTGTTGCGACAGGAGCAATTGGAATTGGAATCCTAGTTGCTGAAAGCATGGGATTGCCTTTTGTATATGTTAGGCCTGAAGCCAAAAAACACGGAAGGTTGAACCAAGTAGAAGGTTTTTTGCAAAAAGGACAAAACGTAGTAGTGGTTGAAGATTTGATAAGTACAGGTAACAGTAGCCTATTAGCAGTGGAAGCATTGCGAAACGCCGGTGCAAATGTAAAAGGGATGGCAGCAATATTCACTTATGGGTTTAAGGTGGCCGATGAAAACTTTAAAAAAGCCAAAGTTGATTTATATACTTTAGGCAATTATGAAAGTTTGTTGCATGCAGCAGTTGCAAAAAAATATATTTCAGAAGAAGAGCTGCAAACCTTGCAAGAATGGAGAATGAGTCCGTCAACGTGGAATGTTGAAGTGTAATATTTTATAGTTGAAAACTTTATAAAAAAAAATAAAAAATGAATTTAGAAAGCCCAAAAGTTACTGTAGAAAAATCGGCGCAATACTTATTTGATCAATTGAGTGATGTGAAAAATTTCGAAAAACTGATGCCTGATAATATTGCGAAATTTGAAGTTCTGGATAGCAAGTCGTTTATTTTTGGTTTAAGTGGCATGCCTGAAATCAAATTAAAACAAACCGAATCTGTTGCTCCAAACAAAATTGTATTGGGATCTGCGAGCGATAAACTGGCTTTTACCTTAACTGTTAACATTAATGCCATTTCTGAAAATTCATCTGAAGTAAAATTAGACTTTGAAGGAGAGTTCAATGCCATGATAGCAATGATGATAAAAGGCCCAATCAGTAAATTTATTGAAACTTTGAGCGGGAACATGAATAAACTATAATGCCGAAACATATTATAATCAAAGCCTTTTAGCGAAAGTTAAAAGGCTTTTTTTAATACAACATCGCAATTTCCTTTATATCAAAAGTTGCAATAGAATCATCCTCCAATAAAACCTGTAATCTCCCCAAACGATTCACATCCTGGATAATTCCCATAAATTGCTGTCCATTTTGGGTTTCAAAAGGCATTGGGATTCCTCTTTTAAAAAGCGTACTGTTATAATTTGCCCATAAACCATCGGATTGCTGATTCATTAATTGTGCAATAGTGAATTTTATGTTTTCAATGATTGCGTTAAACAATTCTTCCTTTTCAAAATTGATATTCATAATTACTGCCAAAGAGGATGCTTTTGGCAAATCTTCAAAGCCGGTTTGATTGACATTCAACCCCAGCCCAACAATCGAAATAATTTCGCCATTTGTTTTAATCGTATTTTCAATTAAAATCCCGCCAACTTTTTTATTAGCTGACATTATGTCGTTTGGCCATTTTATAGATAGATTTGGAATAGAAAATTTTTCTAAAGCAGTGATTACACCTAAAGAAACAGCTACATTCAAATTATAAATTTGGTGAATATCCAATAATAAATCTTTAATCAAAACACTCATTATTAGATTTTTACCTGATTCCGAAACCCACTTCGCCCCCATTTGCCCCTTACCGTTAGTTTGACTTTCTGCAGTAACAACCGTAAAGTTTTCAACCAGTTGTGTAGCCGAAAGGTTTTTTAGAAAGTCGTTTGTAGAATCTATGGCATCGAGTTTGATTAATTGCATACGAAATAATTAAAGTACTAATAATTTAATGTTGTGTTAAGGTTCAAAAATAAACACAAAAAATGGTAACTTTGCAAAATACACAAAAAAAATAAATGGCAAAAAAGAATATAAATAATGATGTTTTATTAGCTAACATTATTAAGGGAATTGAAGAAGTAAAAGGAAATGATATTGATATTCTTGATTTAAGGGAAATAGACAATGCGGCTTGTGATTATTTTATTATTTGTAATGGAAATTCAAATACACAAGTAAATGCAATTGTTAACTCAGTTCAAAAAACAGTTTCAAAAGAGTTAAAAGACAAGCCTTGGCACGTTGAAGGAATGGAAAATGCAGAATGGGTTTTGATGGATTATGTGAATATTGTTGTACACGTTTTTCAAAAACAAATTAGGGAATACTACAATATTGAAAGTCTTTGGGGCGATGCGAAAATCACGTCTATTCAAAACAATTTCTAAAACCAATCCACAAAAAAAAATGGCCGACGAAAAAAATCCAAATCCGAAAAAAATAAAAATCAATCCTTGGTTGATTTATACTGTGCTTATCTTAATTTTTCTTTCTATTAGTATTGCCACAGGAGGTTCTAATTTTGAACAACCATTAAAAACTTCTTCTTCTAAATTCAATACTTTTTTAGAAAAAGGACAGGTTCAGAAAGTAATTGTCTACAATAAAACAGAAGCCGAAGTTACATTAACACAAGAAGCTTTAAAGGATCCAATCCATAAAGCTGTTAAGAATGATATATTGGACCGACCTAATAAAGGACCACATTATACATTTGACATTGGTAACGATGAAATTTTCCAAAATAAACTAGAAAAAGCGGTTAAAGAAGGCAAATTAAAAGACTACCGTTTTGAACCAAAAAGTAATTGGAGCGAAATATTACAATTTTTACTTCCGTTTGTGCTTCTAATTGGTCTTTGGGTAATAATTATGAGAAGAATGTCAGGTGGTAGTGGCGGTGGTGGACAATTGTTCAACATCGGGAAATCAAAAGCCAAACTTTTTGACGAAAAAACAGATATTAAAACTACTTTTAAAGATGTAGCTGGACTTGAAGGCGCGAAAGAAGAAATACAAGAAATTGTAGAATTTCTTAAAAACCCACAAAAATATACAAATCTTGGTGGAAAAATCCCAAAAGGAGCTCTGCTAGTTGGGCCTCCAGGAACAGGTAAAACATTATTGGCAAAAGCCGTTGCAGGCGAAGCGCAAGTGCCTTTTTTCTCATTGTCAGGTTCTGATTTTGTAGAAATGTTTGTAGGTGTTGGTGCTTCACGTGTTAGGGATTTGTTTAAACAAGCTAAAGAAAAATCCCCAGCCATTATTTTCATAGATGAAATTGATGCAGTAGGTCGTGCGCGTGGAAAAAACAACATGTCAGGTGGAAATGACGAAAGGGAAAACACCCTAAACCAATTACTAACAGAAATGGATGGTTTTGGTACCAATTCTAATGTAATTGTAATCGCTGCTACCAATAGAGCTGACGTTCTGGACAAGGCTTTAATGCGTGCTGGACGTTTTGACAGACAAATATTTGTTGATTTACCGGATATTCGCGAGCGTGCAGAAATTTTTAAAGTACACCTTGCTCCTTTGAAAAAAGTTGAAGGCCTTGATACCGATTTCCTAGCCAAACAAACTCCCGGTTTTTCTGGTGCCGACATTGCCAATGTTTGTAATGAAGCAGCTTTGATTGCCGCACGTTTTGACAAAGACGCAGTAGATAAACAGGATTTCCTTGATGCCGTTGATAGAATCGTTGGCGGATTAGAAAAGAAAAACAAAATTGTAACGCCAAGTGAAAAAAAGGCAATTGCAATTCATGAAGCGGGACATGCAACAGTAAGCTGGATGTTAGAACACGCTGCACCACTTATAAAAGTAACAATCGTACCTAGAGGACAAAGTCTTGGAGCGGCTTGGTATTTACCTGAAGAAAGATTAATTGTCCGACCAGACCAAATGCTGGACGAAATGTGTGCAACAATGGGTGGACGAGCAGCTGAAAAAGTTATTTTCAATGAAATTTCTACCGGAGCATTAAGCGATTTGGAAAAAGTTACGAAACAAGCCAGAGCAATGGTAACTATTTATGGTTTAAATGAAAAACTAGGAAACGTAACTTATTATGATTCTTCAGGCCAAAACGAATATAACTTTTCAAAACCTTATTCAGAAGAAACTGCAATGACGATTGATAAGGAAATTTCTATTTTAATAGAAAGCCAATACCAAAGAGCGATTCAAATCTTAGAAGAAAACAAGGAAAAACTGAATCAATTAGCTGATATTCTTATTGAAAAAGAAGTTATTTTCAAGGATGACTTAGAGGCAATTTTTGGTAAAAGGACTTTTGACAGTAACTTACAAGAAGAAACTTCTCTTTAAAGAAATAAAATAAATTTCATTTAGATAAAAATCTTAATTCAAAAGTGTATTTTGAGTTAAGATTTTTTATCTTTGGACAATTATTGTTAGATTTTAAGTCTTTGAATACATTATATGAGTCTTTTTAAAAAATTTTTTAATCCTAGTAGCGACAAACCCGAAGAGGAAATTGAAAGTGAATTCAACAATTCTTCTTCAAAAGCAACTTTGCCGATAGACGAAAAATTCATTAGCTGTTTTCAAAAAAATGGAGGTAAGTTTCTTTATTGTGAAAACTTAAGCGAACTTAAAGAGCAATTTGAGAATATTTTAGAAGAAAATGATTGGTTTGAATCTGAAGCCATCTGCAACGAACCTAAATTATTCCATTTATTGGAAGAAAACAGAATTAACTACATCAAACCAACCGAAGTTAAATTTCTTTTTTCAAGTTGTGAAAGTTTAATTTCCGACAAAGGTTCTGTTTTATTGTCTTCCAATCAAATCAAACAAAACAGACCAGAAGAATTACCAGCAAACATCGTAATATTTGCTACTACAAGTCAGATTATTGAAACTGAAAATGATGGTTTGCGAATGATCAACAAAAAGTACTACAAAAAAGACTACCCCAATAATATCACTACCATAAGTTACTTCAAAAAAGAAACCGAAGAAGATTTCTTGCATTATGGAAGTTCTGCAAAAAATTTATACCTACTGCTTTTAGAAGATCTTTAAAAATGAATGAAACTCTAAAAAGAGCACTTTCAGGTGCAGTATATATTGCACTTTTAATCTTCTGTATTCAGTACCAATATATAAATCCAAAAGGTCACAGCTTTTTTATTCTGTTTGGGATTTTCCTATTGATTGCCGTTTATGAGTTTTGCAGTTTGATTTCAATTAATAAAATCCTGCCCATATTTTTTTCTGGAATAGTTTATTTTATCTATTTCAAGACAAATTTCAAACAAGATATCCCCTATTTAAGCAAGCCAGCATTCGAACTGACTTTAACGGCATTAATCATAACTATTTTAGTTGCCATTAAAGGTATTTTCTTTTTGTTTGAAAAGGAAAACAGTCCAATTGATAAACTTTCAAAATACATATATCTCGTTGGATATGTCATCCTTCCTTTTGTTTTTATTACAAAAATACCTTTTGGTATAAAAGGATACAATCCAAAAATCATTATCAGTATATTTATACTTATTTGGACCAATGATACTTTTGCATACATTGTGGGTAAATCAATAGGAAAACATAAGTTATTTGAACGGATTTCTCCAAAGAAAACGATTGAAGGTTTTATCGGGGGAGTTGTCTTTGCGGTAATTGCAAGTTATATTATTTCAAGGTATTATATCGAAGTCAAAGAAAGCGCTACTTATATTTGGATTGTTATTGCTGTTATTGTTGGTGTTTTTGGAACAATTGGAGACTTAATCGAATCGAAGTTCAAACGTATCGCTGGTATTAAGGACAGCGGAAAAATAATGCCTGGTCATGGAGGTATCTTAGATCGGTTAGATAGTGTTATATTTGTCGCACCAATTGTATTTTTATTTTATCAAATTTTAAATCTATTATAATATGTTTCATAAAGAAGGTGGAAAAATCATTTTAATATCAACGACATTAACTGTTGTATTACTATTATTGGCAAGCAAGTTCATTCAAATTGAATGGTTAAGAATGGCTGTGCAACTGTTTGTTTTATTGTTTTTAATAATTGTTTTACAGTTTTTTAGAAACCCAACCAGAACTGTTGCTATTGATGACAATCATATCATTGCACCAGTGGATGGAAAAGTGGTTGTAATAGAAGAAGTTTTTGAAGAAGAATATTTTAAAGACAAACGCATGCAGGTTTCTATCTTTATGTCACCTATTAATGTGCATGTAACGCGTTATCCTGTAAACGGAAAAATCAATTTTAGCAAATACCATCCTGGAAAATTCTTGGTAGCTTGGCATCCAAAAGCCAGTACTGAAAACGAAAGAACAACAATAGTAGTTGAGAACCGAATATTTGGTGAAATTTTATACCGCCAAATTGCTGGAGCATTAGCAAAACGAATTGTTAATTATGCCGAAGAAGGAATGCATGTTACTCAAGGAACTGATGCTGGTTTTATCAAATTTGGTTCACGTGTAGATTTATTTTTACCACTTGGAACCCAAATTAATGTAAAACTGAATCAAAAAGCAGTGGGAGGAAAAACAATTATTGCTATTAAATCTTAATGACTAATAAGAGTATAGATATTCGTTTTAATGAAGCTGTTGAAATGGCAGATAAAATGTCACAATCAACATTGCCACAAGATGTGCAATTGCGGCTTTATGCTTTTTATAAACAAGCAACAAGCGGAACTATAGAAAATCCCCAAATTTCTAATTTTGATTTAAGAAATGCTTTTAAAACCAATGCCTGGATGCAAATTAGTCATCTTAGTATGGATGAGGCAAAAGAATTATATATTGAAATCATTGAATCACTACAAAAATAATTGTTATGATTAAAAATACTTATTACGCTTTTGCAGTAGTGTTCATTTTATGTTCTTGCAACAATAAAAAGCTGACAGAAGTTGTTGAAGTACCGCTTCCCACAGCTCAGGAAAAAATGACTATTGGCAATCCCGAAGACGTAAAAGCAAACCCTGGAACTTTTGAAATAGTAACATTACCTTATACTTATGATGCATTGGCACCAAATATTGATGCCAGAACAATGGAAATACATTTTTCCAAACATTACCTTACCTACACAAACAACCTAAACAGGGTTATTGAAGGAACTGATTTTAAGGAAATGACCATTGAAGAAATCCTTTCGAAAGCATTAATAGACAGTACCAACATCCGTAATAATGCTGGAGCCTATTACAACCATAATTTATATTGGGAATGTTTGGGAGCGAAAAAACCAACTCAACCAAAGGACACCTTAGCAGGGTCAATAAAAAAATATTTTGGTTCTTTTGAAAACTTTAAATCAAAATTTAGAAATGCAGCAGTGAACCAATTTGGTTCAGGCTGGGCTTGGTTGATCGTTGATAAAACAGGTCAGCTGCAAATAACTACAACGCCTAATCAAGACAATCCATTGATGCAGCAAGTAGCAGTTCGTGGAACGCCTATATTAGCAATTGATTTATGGGAACATGCTTATTATTTAGAGTATCAATACAAAAGAAAAAACTATATCGATTCTTTTCTAGACGTAGTCAAATGGAGTGTTGTTGAAGAAAAATATGAAGCTACTTTAAAATAGTCATTCCTTTGTGATAATTACTGTTGCTTTAAATCCTTCGGATAAATTCCATGCATTTTCACAGATAATATTTCCTTGCTCATCATAAATATCAAATTGAGCGGTATTTGGCATTAGGTCACCTTCGTTTATTGCAACAAAATCAATAGTATTAATTCCGTTTTTTAAGGTAATTTCTACTTGTTTAAAAGAATATTCTAAATAGATATTGGAAATAGCCAATACCTCATTTACAAATATTTTAACCCTATCTCCATCTATAGCGCCATAATCGCGGCAACGAATTTTAATAAAAGTAGATTTGGTTTTATAATCCCCTAAAAATTCATTTCTTCTAAAATCTTTAATTACCCCCTCGCCTTCTTTTTTATTTAGTTTCTTTTCATAAGCAATGCCAGGACTTTTAAAATCCTGATTAGGTGTCATATTGACCTTAGAATTCACTTCTCCTATTTGTCTTAGGCTACTTGAAGGAGGTGTGTTAAAACTACTCGAAGGAGGCGTTATGCTTGGGAAATCAATAGATTGAAAACGGGAAGTAGGTACCGTTTTAACTTCGGCTTTTATTTCAATTTTTTCTACTTTTTTGGACGGGGCAATTTTAAATGATTTTCCGCCTAAATCCCCTTGAGCATTTCCATTCAAGGAAACACTAAATAAAATCAATAATAGCAGAATTAATCTCATAAAATATTTTTGATAAAAATAGATGAAATGTATAATTGAAGCTCCTTATTTAACTCAAAATTAGTTTTTTAATAAAAAGCTAATATCCATATTTGCCATTCCGAGGAACGAGGAATCTCAATAGAGAATAGAAATAAGATTCCTCGTTCCTCGGAATGACAAGCTTACTGTATATTGTAAAAATACAAGAAAACTATACCAAACTCGCTAAACTTTGTTCGATAGTAGCAATTTTTGCTAATGCATCGGCTTGTTTTTTACGCTCACTTTCTATGATTTCAGGTTTAGCATTGGCAACAAATTTTTCGTTGGATAGTTTGCTTTCAACCGATTTTAGAAAACCTTGAATATAAGTCAGTTCTTCTTTTAATTTCTTTATTTCTTCTTCAACATTTATAGAACCGGTAATCGGAATAAAATATTCATTCGATTTTACCCTGAACGACAATGCGCCATCTACTTTATCCGAAACATATTCTAACGAAGTAATGTTTCCTAATTTGGTTACAACCGAATCAAAATAAGTGGCTATTTTATCATTATTAACTATTTTAAATTCAATAGTATCTTTAAACGGAATATTTTTGTCTTTACGAATTGTTCTAATTCCAGAAATAACTTCGATTGTATTTTCAAAATCAGTAATTAAATTTGCATTAAATGGCTTTAACTCTGGCCAAGTTGACACAATTAATGCTTCCTCAGCAGTTCTTTCTTTTATAGTTTGCCAAATCTCCTCTGTTAAAAACGGCATAAATGGATGCAGTAATTTCAAGTTGTTTTCAAGCATTTCAATGGCTTTATCAAAAGTTGCCTTATCAATTGGCTGCTGATATGCTGGTTTTATCATTTCGAGGAACCACGAACAGAAATCATCCCACACCAATTTGTAAATTCCCATTAGAGCATCAGAAATTCTGTATTTCTCAAAATTGTCTTCAATATCAACTAAGGTTTGTTGCAATTTTGCTTCATACCATTCAATCGCTACTTTTGAAGATTCTGGTTGCGGAATTGAATCCGAAACTTCCCAACCTTTTATCAGTTTAAAGGCATTCCAAATTTTATTTGAAAATCCTTTTCCTTGATTGCAAAGTTCTTCGTCAAACATAATATCGTTTCCTGCAGATGCACTCAAAAGCAATCCCACACGAACACCATCGGCACCAAATTTCTCTATTAAACCTAACGGTTCTGGAGAATTTCCTAATTGCTTAGACATTTTACGGCCTTGTTTATCACGTACCAAGCCCGTTAAATATACATTCGTAAACGGTTTTTTACCAGTATATTCATAACCCGCAATAATCATTCTAGCCACCCAGAAAAACAAAATATCCGGACCAGTAACCAAGTCATTTGTTGGATAATAATACTGGAAATCTTCGTTTTCAGGCTCCATTATTCCACCAAAAACTGCCATTGGCCAAAGCCAAGACGAAAACCAAGTATCTAAAGCATCGGCATCTTGAGTTAGGTTTTGGGTTGTTAGTTTTTGGTTGTTGGTTTTTTCTTTGGCTAAAGCCAAAGCCTCATCCATAGTTTCAGCAACCACAAAATCTTCTTTTCCATCGCCATAGAAATAGGCCGGAATTTGCTGCCCCCACCATAATTGACGTGAAATGTTCCAATCCCGAATGTTATTTAGCCAATGCGCGTATGTATTCTCGAATTTCTTTGGATACAATTTAATTTCATCGTCTTCCAAAACTGATTTTATTGCAGGCTTTACCAAATCTTCCATTTTAAGGAACCATTGGTCAGATAAACGAGGTTCGATTACGGCTTTGGTTCTTTCTGAAGTACCTACTTTATTAAGATGTGTTTCGGTTTTTGCCAAAGCACCGTTTTCTTCTAATTCCTTTGCAATTTCAGCACGAACTACAAAGCGATCCTTTCCTGCATAATGCAATCCGAAAGAATTTAAAGTCGCATCTTCATTAAATATATCAACAATTTCAAGGTTGTGTTTTTCTCCTAATGCCTTATCGTTGATATCGTGGGCTGGAGTAACTTTTAAACATCCGGTTCCAAATTCGATATCTACATATTCATCTTCAATAATTGGAATAATTCTGCCACAAATAGGTACTATCGCTTTTTTTCCTTTTAAATGACTAAAACGCTCATCGTTTGGATTGATACAAATAGCAGTATCGCCAAAGATTGTTTCAGGACGAGTTGTTGCAATGGTTATCCTCTCCCCAACCCTCTCCAAAGGAGAAGGTGACTGGGTGTAATTATCAGTTTGAATATCTTCATTTCCTCCCTCTCCTTTGGAGAGGGTCGGGGTGAGGATTTCATATTCTATAAAATACAATTTCCCTTGTTGTTCTTCATAAATTACTTCTTCGTCAGATAGCGTAGTTTTTGCTTCCGGATCCCAATTTACCATTCGGTAACCACGGTAAATAAGTCCTTTATTATATAAATCAACAAATGATTTAATAACAGATGCCGACATATCTGGATCCATTGTGAATTTTGTTCTGTCCCAATCACAGGAACAACCCAATTGTTTTAATTGTTCCAGAATAGTTCCGCCGTATTTGTCAGTCCAATCGTAAGCGTGTTTCAGAAACTCTTCCCTTGTTAAATCCGATTTATTGATTCCTTCCGATTTTAATTTGGCAACCACTTTTGCCTCAGTAGCAATAGAAGCGTGATCAGTACCAGGAACCCAGCAGGCATTGAAACCTTTCAGTCGGGCACGGCGAATCAATACGTCTTGAATGGTATTGTTCAACATGTGTCCCATGTGCAATACCCCAGTAACATTAGGTGGTGGTATCACGATGGTATAGGGTGTTCTATGATCTGGCGTAGAATGAAAATAATTGTTTTTCATCCAGTAAGCATACCATTTGTTTTCTATGGTTTTAGCGTCAAATTGTGCAGGGATTGTCATGGGAAATATTCTATGATTAAGTACGGCTATTTTGCTGTAAACAATACAGTAGCGTTTGGTACGTTTTTTGTAATTGCTACAAAAGTAAATAATTCTATACAGTATAAAAAACGAATTAAATATTTGTATTGTAATTATAAAGAAAGTAAATTTACTTAACCGAAAATTAAATCTAAACAAATGAAAAAAGCATTATTTTTATTAACTGCCCTTATAAATATATCCGTTTTTGCACAAGCAAAAATTGAGTTTAAGGACAAAGACAATACGATTGATTACGGAACGGTTTCTAAGGATTCTGATGATGGAATTCGATCATTTGTTTTTACTAATACTGGAGATGCCCCGTTAATTATAACAAATGTTAAATCAACTTGTGGTTGTACGGTTCCCACAAAACCAACAGAACCTATTTTACCAGGGAAAACGGGGAAAATTGACGTAAAATACAACATGAATCCAGGTACAATTAGAAAAACTATTACTGTAGAATCCAATGCCAGCAATTATGAAGAAGGTAGGATTCCCTTAAAAATTAAAGGTGAAGTAATCGTCAAACAAGAAGGTGGCTTACTAGAAAAGAAAAAAACATTCCCAAATCAATAATTTATCAAAACGCTTCTTTCGAAGCGTTTTTTTATGGTTTTTTAATTCCAAATTTAAAGCGGAATGGCATTCACTCTATCCCAGTCAAATCTAAACGACTGGTTTTTTTTATAAAGAAAAGTGAGCCTATGATTTTAGTAGGCTCACCTATGTTTTTAGTAGGCGCACGTATACATTTGGTAGGTAAACCTATGTTTTTACTAGGTGCGCTTATAGTTTTAGTAGGCGCACCTATAGTTTTAGTAGGCGCACCTATACATTTAATACGCTCGCCTATAGTTTTAGTAGGCGCACCTATACATTTTGTAGGTCCACTTATGCATTTAGTAAGTTGAATTATAAAGTTGATAGGCGCAACTACACTTTTAGTATAAAATCCTACAAGGGCAATAGATTACAAATTAAAATCCCTATGTTTGATGAAAATTATAACATCAGTATTATGAAGATTTTAAAACTACTCTTTATCCTTAGCCTCAGTATTTTATCGAATGATTTAATTGCTCAAAGCGGGGCACTAGACCCTACTTTTGACGGGGATGGGATTGTGACGACGAATGTTTCTACAACACCCAGTATTGATGCAGGAAATGCTGCGGTAGTTCAGCCTGACGAGAAAATAGTGGTGGTGGGAGATTCCACTAATCGTTTTACTGTTGTTCGTTATAATACTGATGGTAGTTTTGATACAACATTTAATACTTATGGTGTTAGTTTTCCTTTTCAAGTTTCAATAGGATATGCTGTAGCTCTTCAATCAGATGGAAAAATAGTGGCTGCAGGCAAATCAAGTGGCGGCCTTCAACTTGTTAGGTTGAATGCTGATGGTAGTTTTGATAATACTTTTTCCACTGATGGAAAGATATTTATAGCAAATTTTAATGGATCCATTTTTGTAAAATCAGTTGTTGTAGCAAGTGATGGAAAAATCCTTGTTGCGGGATATACTGGAATCTCTCCCAATCGTGACTTTGCAGTTTTTAGATTTAATACTGACGGAACGTTAGATACTACTTTTGATACTGACGGAATTGTTACAACCGCTATAGGAACAGGGAATGATTTGG
Source organism: Bacteroidota bacterium (assembly GCA_040387655.1). Lineage (GTDB taxonomy): Bacteria > Bacteroidota > Bacteroidia > Flavobacteriales > Flavobacteriaceae > Flavobacterium. The sequence goes on from JAZKDI010000001.1 coordinate 338,886, forward strand.
CAAATACGATGATTATTCAGTCTGATAATAAAATTTTAGTTGCGGGTCAAGCTATAATTGCTGGAAACTATGATTTTGCATTAGTACGCTATAATGTTGATGGTAGTTTGGATACCGCTTTTGGAGGAACTGGAAAAGTGACAACTCCTATCGGAACAAATGTTGATATTATAAAAGCAATAGACCTTCAAACAGATGGTAAGATTGTTGTAAGTGGTCATTCTGTGAATTCCACTATTAACTATATTGCTGTTGCTAGGTATGATACTAATGGTATACTTGATCCTGGTTTTGATAGTGATGGGAAATCAATATTTATTGCTGGAACGAGTACAGCGTTAAAAGTATTAAGTGATGGAAAAATTCTTATAAACAGTACCGTAAATACAGATTATTCTGTTACAAGACTCAATACAGATGGAAGTTTAGATATCACATTTGGATCTAATGGTTATACTACTCATAGTATAGGTGCTGATGCTTCTAATTATCTGATTGTAAAAACTGACGATTCTATAATTATTGGTGGTACATCGGATAATCGTATTACTATAATACAGTTTTCTGCAAATGGAAATCTTATTAATTCTTTTCAAAGCCCCGAAATTGGTTTTGAAAATAGGTTTATAGAAACAATGGCGATACAAAATGATGGAAAAATTGTTGTTGCAGGAGAATCGGGGTCAATTCTTCTTGCCCGTTATAATGTTGATGGAACTTTTGATGCAAGTTTTGGAACAAATGGATTAACAACTACTAATATTTCTACTCCTTCAGGTAATGGAATAACTAGACTTGTTCTGCAAAATGACGGAAAAATTGTTATAGCAAAGTATGGAGGTTATGTTGCACGTTATACTTCAAATGGAGTTTTAGATCCCACATTCGGTTCTAACGGAATTACTGATTTAACCGCCATTACTGGTTTTATCGACAACATAAATATATCATCAACAGGGAAAATTTACCTAGCTATAGATTATCAAATTGCGTCAAAAACCCAATTTGGCTTGGTTCGATTGAATTTAGACGGTAGCATAGATACTACATTTGGAAATAGTGGAATTGCCTATACTTCTTTTAATTTTTATGCACCTGATGATATTGAATTCCCTAATAATTTGATAGAATTATCCAATGGAAAAGTCCTAGTCGCAGGAACACTTAGTTCTGGTAGCTTCACGGTAGGTATAGTTCAATTTAATTCCGATGGAACTTTAGATAATACTTTTGGCACTAATGGTAAAGTTGCTAATCCTATAACTAATAGTGATTTTGCTTATGATATAGTAATTCAAACTGATGGAAAATTTATTATTTCTCATCAAATTAGTTCTTGTTCAGGTTCTTGTACTATGAATGTACGATATAATTCTAATGGCAGTATTGATACATCTTATGGAACAAATGGAGTGGTGCCTGATTTTTTTGGAAGTTCTCAAATATTTTTGCAGCCTGATAATAAAATAATTAAAGGAGGAAGTTATAGTAATCATTTTGCTATTACACGTTATAATATTGATGGAAGTGTTGATAATACTTTTGGTACCAATGGAATAATTAACACCACAATTGGAAATAGTTCTGGTATTGCAAAAACTGCTTTAACACCAGACGGAAAGTTAGTAGCGGCTGGAAGTTCATTCAATGGCTACAATAATATTTTTGCATTAGCACGATACACAGATTTAAACCTTGGCAACCTTGATTTTACAAAATCCAATAAATCAATCTTTATTTACCCTAATCCTATTGAACAGGAAACGAATTTAACTTATAAACTTACCCAAACTACTGCTGTATCTATAGCATTGTATGATATGCAGGGAAAATTAGTAAAAACCTATTTGCAAAACGCGACCCAAAACCCGGATGACTACAACCAAAAAATTGTAATGCCTAACGGTTTGCAAACCGGTAATTATGTGTTGAAGGTTTCCTCGCCAGAGGGTAATGTTAGTATAAAGTTGATGAAAAAGTAATAATAACAGTAGGTTTCAAGTCTAGCAGGGTTTCGCCCTCTGTGAGACTTTTTTGAAAAGATTTGTCAGCTTTTGAAAATTAAACAAACCTAGATTCGCAAATAAAAAAACGCTTCTTCCGAAGCGTTTTTTTATAATAAATTTTTAAGTTGGAATTTGAATTTCAGTATTTCGCCATCCCTATCCACTTCCAATTCAATATTTTTACCTTCTTCCGATTTTAATAAAGCGGTAATTTGTTGCAATGAAAATTTATAGGCACTGTACTTATTGATAGACACTAAAATATCTCCTTTCTTCACCCCACATAAATCACCTGGGGAATCCTTTCTAACATTGGCAACCGAATAATAAGGCTTGAGGCTGAACTTGTATTTAAAATCGTTTTTAATCTTTTCATCGGCTAAGTCAAATGCTTTGGTTCCAGATGCTGGATTTAATTCGACCGTTTCTTGTACCCATTGCAATCCTTGATGGTGAATTTCTATTCCGCTCATGTTATAACTGAAAGGCAAATCAAAATCATTGCCTTTTCTTAAAAACATTTTGCTGTTTTGGTAATCAAAAATAACAGTGAATCGTTTCAAAATTTCGGAACCAATTGAACCTACCCTATTTTCTACAAAATTCACATTTGCCAATGAAGTGGAATCAGGAAAGGCAACAATAGGATTCGGGAAGTTGAATTTATTGATATTGAAATTTGGAATACGGGCCCTCTTCCCAAAAATATCCCCACTAAAACCCCTTCCTAAAAAATCAGCCAAATGTTTTTCTGGCAACTCAATTTCTTTTGACCTATTTTGAAAAAGCCAAACAGCATCTGTGTTACCGATATCCAACAATAGTTTTGCAGGAACATCTTTATGGTGCAAAATATCGATTGTAGTTTCTAAATAAGGTTTGTGTTTCTCTATAGAAATGGGGAAACTTTCAAATCTGGCTGCTCTTTTCTTGCTTTTTTTTGTGGCTTCATTGTATATCGTTATTTTCTTTTTGTCATAATTGATTTCAATGATATGATTTTTAAAGAAATTATAACCAATGATACCGTTCACGGGAATACCTACTTGTGATGAAAAATTAAAATCCTGATCAAGTACTATATATAAATCGTGGTTGTTGTCTATTAAATGCGGTATTGAAAGGGTGTTTTTTGATGATTTTAAGCCTTCTATAGAGGCAGCACTCCCTAATCCTTTTAATTTTATTTTTTCTACGTTATTAAAACGCAATTCGTCCTTGTCTTCCAAACTAAACAAAATAGTTTCATCTACTCCTGTATCTAAAAGGAAATTTAATTCGACATCGTTTACTTTTATCGGAATAAAAACCAAGTTATTGATAAACTTAAACCGAATGGTTACTTTTTTCTTATTGTCCTTAAACTGAAAACCTTCCTGAGCAACAATTGGCAAACAAAAAAAGAAAACTATAATATATAGGAGCGGGTTTTTCATGAGTGGGTATTTGTTTAAAATTACAAATTATACTACAAATAAAGGCAATTTTATTACATTTTTATAGAATTGCCTTTTTTAGAAAAAAAAATCGCAAATTTGCACTTCACTCGAGCGCCAGCGACTGGCGAAGCAAAATAATCAAATATGCCGAAAGTTTCAAACAAAGGAAAACAAATGCCTGAATCACCAATTAGAAAATTGGTACCCTATGCAGATATTGCTAAGAAAAAAGGAAATAAAGTATATCACCTTAACATCGGGCAACCCGATATCAAGACACCTGAAGTAGCAATGAATGCTATTAAAAACATTGATATTAAGGTCTTGGAATACAGCCATTCTGCTGGCTTTGAAAGTTATAGAACTAAATTATCCCAATATTATATCAATCACGGATTGCCTATTAATGTAGCCGATATTATTATCACTACTGGTGGTTCGGAAGCATTGTTATTTGCCATGGGAAGCACTATGGATGTGGATGATGAAATTATTATCCCAGAACCTTTTTATGCTAATTACAATGGATTTTCTACTGCTTCTGGAGTAAAAGTTGTTCCGGTAATTTCTACTATTGATACTGGATTTGCCTTACCTCCTATTGCTGATTTTGAAAAATTAATCACTTCAAAAACTAAAGCCATTCTTATCTGTAATCCTGGTAACCCAACTGGATACCTGTATTCTAAAGAAGAAATGCTACAATTGGCCGAATTGGTAAAAAAACATGATTTATTCTTGATAGCCGATGAAGTTTACCGCGAATTCACTTATGATGGCGATGTTCATTATTCAGTTATGAATATTCCTGGTTTAGAAGAACATGCTATTATGATTGACTCAGTATCAAAAAGATATAGTATGTGTGGAGCAAGAATTGGGTGTATTGTTTCTAAAAACAAAGAGGTAATGGCTACTGCAATGAAATTTGCACAAGCGAGATTGAGCCCTCCAACTTTTGCACAAATTGCTAGTGAAGCCGCTCTTGATACACCACAAAGTTATTTTGATGAAGTAATCGTAGAATATAAAGAAAGACGTGATACTTTGGTTACTGCCCTTAACAAGATTGAAGGCGTAAAAGTTGCAAACCCAAAAGGTGCATTTTACTGTATCGCTCAATTACCTATTGACAGTGCCGATAATTTTGCACAATGGTTACTTGAATCCTATGACCTAAACGGAGAAACAGTTATGGTTGCTCCTGCTGCTGGATTTTATTCTACACCGGGCGTAGGTTTAAATGAAGTGCGTATAGCTTATGTGCTTAAAAAAGACGATTTAATAAAAAGTGTTGCTATATTAGAATCAGCTATTAAAGCTTATAATTCTCTTTAAATACTATTTAATTAGAAACTATATTCGGGAGAATCGCTCAAAGGTGATTCTCCCGAATTTTTTATACATGTAAATCAAACAAATTATTAAAATAATGATGTAAGGTTTCAAGCATATATAAAAGGGATATTTACACTATAAAAAATATCCATTATGAAAATTAAACTCTTCCTTAGCATACTTGTCTGTACTCTACTATTTTCCTGTAACAACAAGGAAAAACCGGCTCCACAGAAAGTAAAAAGAATTCAGCCCAAAAACGTTTCTTATAGTTTTGCCAATGGAAAAGATTGGTTATCGGCAAATTCAACTGACAATGAAAAATTAAACATTGCCTTTATAATCAATAGAACTGATAAAAATAATTTTTCGAAATTAGATACCGTTGTTGTTCCAAATGATTTTTCAGGTGACAAATTGTATTATCAGCCATTTCCTTTTCAAGTGGATTATTTAAAAGACATTAAAAAAATAATATATTTTTCCTATGCTACCCAAACTTTTGCCACCTATGAAAACGGCGAACTGACTTATGCTGGACCAACCAATATGGGAAGAAAAAAAGATCCTACACCAACTGGATTGTTTTTCACCAATTGGAAAGCTGAGAAAACGACAAGTACAGTTAATGACGAATGGGAGTTAAAATGGAATTTTAATATTGCCAATAAATTGGGCGTAGGTTGGCATCAATATGAAATGCCTGGTTATCCAGCTTCACATTCTTGTTTACGATTATTGGAAGAAGATGCGAAATACCTTTATAAATGGGCTGACGAATGGGTTTTATCCGACAATGAAAATGTAGCTGTAAAAGGAACTCCGGTAATTATTTTTGGGAATTATAATTTTGATGGGCCAAAACCGTGGTTTCAATTAGTTACAAATCCTAAAGCCCTTGATATATCAGTTTCAGAAATTGAAGAAGTAACCGTAGCTCATTTAAATACTATTTTAAACGATCAAAATAAAAGCTAATACACTGAACTTCTTATAATAGAAAAAGGCCAGAAATTTTCTGGCCTTTTTTTTATCTTTTCATTGAGAAATGGGATTTGAAAATCTTATTTTCCCCATTCTCAATATATTCTATTACAAACCAATAATCTGTAGAAGGCATTTGGACTCCGTTATACGTTCCGTCCCATCCCAGTCCTGAAGAACTCATTTGCTTAATCAGTTTTCCGTGGCGATCATATATTAGAATTTTACTAGGCACATTGTTTAAACCTACTACATTCCAAGTGTCATTAGTTCCGTCCCCGTTTGGAGTAAAAAAATGAGGATAACCTATAAGTGAAATTGTTATTGGCCCCACGGACGTACACCCGTATATATCGATTACTGATATTGTATGCAATCCAGCAGAAAGGTTAGAAAAGGTATTTGAGTTTTGGGAAACACCCCCATCTATTTGATATTGATAAGTTCCTGTACCGTCAATATTTACTACTATTGTACCATTATCGCTAAATGCTGCGGTTTGGGTTATTGATGAAATCTCTCCGGGGAAATAAGCAATTACATCTGCCGTTATCATCGGAGACACACATCCAGTAATATTGTTTTTTACAACAACTCCATAAGTTCCCACTTCCTCAGCTGTATAGGTACCAATATTAGCAGCATTACTAATTATCGCACCATTAAAATACCAAGTAAAATCATAAAAATTAGTATTCAATTGTGTATTTAAAAGATAATTTTGGAAAGTTTCACCTGTTGCTTGAGTCACACAGATTACACCATCTTGAATATTTGCAATTGGGGCTGGATTCACTAAAACCGTAATTGTTATTGGTTGACCCGAACATCCATTATATGTAGGAGTAACTGTATATATTGCTTGACCAATATTGGTTCCTGTAGTTACCAAAATATCATTAATATTAAATCCTGTTGCATTTGTAGCGCCTGTTAGCCCAATTTGAACAACTGTCCAAGTAAATGTAGTGCCCGCAATATTTGGGGATAGTGAAATATCGGTAGAGTCACCACTACAAATTATACTGTTTGAAGTACCAAATACCTCTGGAACTGGGTTTACAGTTACAGTAATACTTGCTGGAATTCCAATACATCCATTACTCATTGGCGTAATAGTATAAGTAACAGTCCCTGTTACTGCCCCAACAGTTGTTAATGTTTGCGAAATGGTATTTCCTGTTCCGGATGAAACTCCAAAAACACCCGTTTGAGCTGCAGTCCAAGTAAAAGTTGTTCCAGCCACTGCACTTGATAAACTTATATTAGTGGTGCTACCAGAACAGATAGGAGTTGGAATTGCAGGATTTATTATAACATTTGAAGCTGGGCTTATGCTAACAGTTCCAGTTACATTAGCACTTACGCAATTTGTAGTGGTATCTGTAATATTTACTGTGTAATTTCCAAGTACATTGGTATTAAAACTGGAAATATTTCCGGGGTTAGTAACTCCAGAAGGAACAGTCCAAGAGTAAGAATAACTACCACTAGTAACTGGAGTAGCCGTAATTGTTGCTGTTCCGTTCGGACAAATCAGTGGATTATTAACTGTAACTAAGGGTGTAGTGAAAACATTAATCAAACCCGAAGCACTACTGCTTGAACATAATGTTGATGTATTTGTTATAATAACACTATATATTCCTGATACATTAGTTGAGAAGCTAGCCACATTCCCTGGGGAAATTGCTCCAGAAGGAACTGTCCATACATAGGTATAAATACCCGGAATACCAGGAGTAGCTGTGACAGTAACATTACTTCCTGAACAAATCGTTTCATTGTTAACTGTTACTGTAGGCAAAGGAGCTATGGTTATAATAGCATTACCTGATAATGGTTGAATACAACCCGATAAGTTAATACTAACTAAAGTATAAGTTGTATCTGATACTAATACTGGACTTACAAATGATCCATTCCCAAAATTGTCAAGTGTTATTGTTTGCACAGAACCTCCATTGATTGTGTACGAAACAATAGCGTTGGGAGTCCCATTAAAACTTATGGTTGATGTTGTTCCGCTGCATTTTGTAGCCGTTCCTGAAATATTTGCAACTGGCAAAGGATTAACTGTAATTTTAAATGTTCTTGGAGAACCATGACAGCCATATTTAGTTAAAACAACTGTAATATTTGCTACAATAGTTGAAGTACTATTAGTTGCTGTAAATGAAGGTATAAAATTTCCTGTTCCATTTGCTGCCAAGCCAATTCCTGGATTATCATTGGTCCATTCAACAGTATCATAAGGATCTGAAGTACTAAAATTAGTTTGCCCCACAACATTCGAACCACAAGTAACAATATCTGTAATCGAGTTTATCACAGGGTTTGGACAATTACAAGTTAATGTTTGTGAAGGAACACACACACTTCCTATTGGCGATAACGTAAAAGTAACTGGCAAATTCGCAGGCGTAGGGACAGTAAAATTAGAAGGAGCTACAATGTTACCTGTTACTATTGGTCCACCAGCTATTGAATAACTATAATTAAAACTTGTTATTCCAGCAATATTATTCCAATCAAAATTAACTGATGTTGGTGTTGAAGGTCCACAAATAAGTGTTAAAGCACCACCGACTGGACTTGAAGATACAGTTCCAGAAGTTAATATACTAGAACAAGTTGTTACTGTATCTGTTATTATTACACTATAAGTACCAATTGTGGTTGTTGTAAAACTAGCTACGTTTCCAGGATTAACAACTCCTGCAGGACATGTCCAAACATAATTATAAGTACTTGGAACGCTTGGAGTAGCTGTAATTGTCGCAGTTTCCCCTGGGCATATTGTAGTATTATTAACTGTAATAATAGGTCTTGGCGTAAGCGTGATGGTTCCTGAACTACTATTACTTGAACAAGATGTTCCAGAATTTGTTATTACAACACTATAAGTACCGTTTACATTCGCTGAAAAACTAGCTACATTTCCCGGTGCTGTAACCCCAGCAGGAACTGTCCAAGAATAAGTATATGAACCAGCAGGACTAGGAGTCGCAGTTATTATAGTGCTTCCACCTGCGCAAATTGTTGAATTGTTTACACTAACTGTTGGAATTTGATTTACAATTACAGTTGTGGATGCTGTAATTGTAGTAGATCCAGTAGCTGTTACAGTATAAACATAAGGTGCAGTACCCGTAGGTGAAGGTACATTCGTCGGATTTTGAGTATTCGAAGTAAACCCATTTGGCCCAGTCCAAGAATAACTATAACCAGCACCAGCATTTGAAACATTTAAATTAAAAGTACCACTCACACAAATAGGTCCTGTGTTTGTAGCTGTAAGAGTACAGGAAATTATACTTAAGGTAAATTGGGAAGTAGTAATACAACCTCCGTTTGCAAGGTCTTGAATACTAATATAAATAATTTGTCCGTTTGTTCCATTAAAATTAGCTGGATTCGGAATCGAATTATCTACGTTTTGAGCCCCGTTTAAGGTTAAATGATAATTAACATCATAATCTGCAGCATTCAAACCTGATAATATTACAGCTGTATTTGTAGTTAAATTAAAAGTAGCTCCAGAACAAGCGGTTAAAGGATTGGTTGGAGGATTAATCGATACAGGAGTGGAATTTGGAACAACAGTAGACGCCGTTTGATTCGGCAGACAACCAATACTATTTGCAATCACTGAATATGTTCCCGATTGAGTGGGTGTATAATTTATACCAGTTGCTCCGGGAATCAATACATTATTTAAATACCATTGAAAAGTTGGTGATGTTGAATTACCAAAAACAGCAGTCAATATTCCACCGGCACATATAGGAACACCTCCACCGGTAATAGATAATGGACAAACTGCATTACAATCTGTAGAACCGGCTCCAGGTGTTGCAGGTATAGTTGTATTGGTTTGTGTTAAAGTAATTTGACCTGCTTCCATGCTATAATTTGTAATTAATAGCATATAATATTGTCCAGCAATTGTATTATTTATAGAAAAATATTCTGAAGTGTCTGGTAAAAAACTACAACCTACCTGCGTTGAGGAATTCAAGTTTGCGGGTCCACAACTCGGTGCGCTGAATGGCCCCCATGCAATAAAATCGACATCAATTGGGGTTCCCGAAGTATTTACTTGTGAAATTTCAAAATCTAAATTTCCAGCATCCTTAATTTTTATAAAAAACCATGTAGGATAAGGCTGGTCACCCAAACAACCATAATCGATACCTGTTTCTGCAGTAGGAAAAGTGGTATTATTGTCAAAAGTCAATCCGGTTCCTCCAGCACAAATAGCTTCCGCTCCGGAACAAGTAGTAGAACCTTGACTATATAAATTATATCCAAATAGATAAAACAAAAATAATATTAGGTATTTTTTTTTCATATATCTTGAAGTATTTGATATTCACTGCTTAATTTATTTTTCTATTTACAATGAATTTTAAATTAGGAGATATAAAAATATAAACAAGTTTAGAGTGCTATCTATTAACCCTAAACTTGATTATGTTTTTTATTTTGTGACTTTAAGTGCAAAATGAGATTTAAAAACTTTATTAATACCATTTTCAATATAATCAACAGTAAACCAATAATCTGAAGATGGCATTAAATTGCCGTTATAAGTTCCATCCCATCCTTTATCAGTAGAAGATATTTGGGTCATTAATTTCCCGTAACGATCATAAATAAATATTTTTGTTTCTGGCCTATCTTCAAAACCAATTATATTCCAAGTATCATTAATTCCGTCTCCGTTAGGTGTAAAATAATGTGGGTAACCTAATACCATTACCTCTGTTGTTAAACTAGTACATTGGTTCACATCTGTTACTGTTACTGTATGCAATCCTAATGCAACAGGAGAAAATACATTTGAGCTTTGTGGAATTCCATTATCCAATTGATATACAAATTCTACATTACCTCCTTGCACATTTACAATAACAGTTGGGCTTTCACTAAAAGCTTCAGCTACTACCGCTGTAACTGTTTGTCCTACAAAGGCATCAGTTATTGTCGCATAATAGATCTGGGATTCACATCCACTTGCAATATCTGTAGCAATAACTCCATATACACCTGATTGGGTAGCTTCATAATAACTATTGTTTGCATTTTCAATCAATACATTGTTAAAATACCATCTAAAAACATAAATGCTTTCACTTAAACCAGTTTCTATTGTAAAAGTTTGTGAGGCAATATCAGTAATTTCATCTACACAGATAAGCCCACCAGTTATATCTAATGTAGGTAACGGTTTCACACGAACTGTAATTTCTATTGGTTTTCCAACACAATCATTTGAAGTTGGCGTAACGGTGTAAACTACTGTTCCTTCTACATTTCCTGTCAATGTAAGTATTTGGTCAATAACATTACCATTTCCATTCATTGCCCCAGTAACATTTGTTTGAACAACTGTCCATTCTAAAGTGGTAGCAGGAAGGTTTGGCGACAATGATATATTTGTAGAAGTTCCATTACATATCGTTGTTTCGGAAAAACCAAAAACTTCAGGATTTGGCGATACAGTAACTACAACGGTAATAGGATCACCTTGACAATCTCCATATATTGGATAAATAGTATAAATAGCTTCTCCAGGAATAGTGCTTGTAGATGTTAATTGTTGTTGTATTATATTTCCAGTACCTCCAATCGCACCTCTCACTCTATTTTGAATAACTGTCCAATTGAAAATTGTACCTGCTACAGGGCTAGTTAATTCGATATATGATTTAGTTTCTGAGCATATCGTTTGAAGCATTGGAGTTGCAGTAACGACAGGAATAGGTGTTACATAAATAGTTGCGGTAGAAGTTCTTCCTTCACAACCATCTGACCTAGGCGTAATAGTATAAATAACTGTTCCAGTCACATAGCCCGTAGCAGTTAAAGTTTGTGCAATATGATCACCCGTTCCATCCAATGCTCCTGACACACCAACTGAAGAAGTACTCCAAGTAAAATTTGTGTTTGGAAGCGAACTTGGCAACTCAATATTTGTTGTTTGTCCTGAACAAATAACTGGTGATACCACATTAGGATCAACAGCAGGCAATAATTTGACTTCAACTGTCCCAGAAGCACTATGACTTGAACAACCCGTACTCAAATCTTTTATAATTACACTATACACACCACCAACAGTAGTAGAAAAACTTTGAGTATTTCCAACTATTACTCCTGAAGGAGAAGTCCAATAGTAAATATAATTATCACTAATAACTCCAGGAGTTGCTGTTAATATTGCTGTACCTCCTTGACAAATACTTTCGCTGTTTACTGTTACAGTTGGCAATGGAATAAGGGCTACAGTTCCAATTCCATTTGCACTTACACAACTAGAAACTGAATTTGTTATTTTAACTTTATATGTTCCAGGAATACCTGTAGTAAAACTCGCGACGTTTCCAGGATTAGGAAATCCAGAAGGAACTACTATCCAATCATAAGTATAATTCCCAGGGATCCCAGGAACAGCCGTAACGGTAGTTAAAGATTCAGCACAAATAATGGAACTAGTTACTGTTACAGTTGGAAAAGTACTATCCGAAACAATACCAGATGCCATTTCACTAACACAACCTGTAACAGTATTTGTAGCTATAACACTATAAACACCAGGTAAAGTAGTTGTAAAAACAGCTACATTTCCAGGATCAGGGACATCTACAGGAACGGTCCATTGATAAGAGTATGTTCCAGGAATATTTGGTTCGGCCTTTATTGGCGCACAAATAGTAGAACCAATTATTGAAAATATAGCAATAGGATTTACAATTAATTTAAAATCTGTAAGTCCATAATTGGATTGATTAACATTTTCTTCTAAACGAACATATATAGTTTGAGAATTGCTAATTATATTTTGATATCCACTTACTAAAACAATTGGATTGACATCATTATCTGCATCAGCCAAACTTGTATGAAAAGTAGTTGTGTATTTTGTAGGGTTGTTTGCTCCAATTATCGTTTCATATTGTTGAGTCAAATCAAAAGTTTCTATACCATTATTAGACAAATCATCACATAATTGTAAATCAATTGGCTTAATTGGAATTGGCCCACAAGGCAATGTTTTTAGTTTAAATTGAGTTGTAGTAATACATTTTGGATTTATCAAATCGTGGATACTTACATATACAGTTTCACCATTAACACCAAAATAAAGTTCTGGACCGCCAATAGGTAAAATATTATTTTGTGCTTCCGCTAACGTTTTATGATAATTTACAACATAATTTGCGGGATTTAGTCCCCCCAAAATCAAAGCTGTATTTGTAGTCAAATTAAAAGCTGCAAAATTACATCCCAACAAAGGATTTCTAGGCGCACCAATAGTGATTACAGGATTATCAGGAACCTCAACGCAAACAGTTTGATTTATACCACAACCAGGACTGTTAGCGATTACACAATAGGTTCCAGGGGATGTAGGAATATAAGAAATAAGATTAGCACCAGGAATTGGCACACCATTCTTAGTCCATTTGAAAGTAGGGGCAATTGAATTTACATAAACAGCAGTCAATATAGGATCTTTACAAATTGGCACATCCCCTCCTACTATTGACAATGGACAAACTATATCACAGTTCGTTGATCCTGTACTACTAGAGGCTTGGGACAGTTTTATCGTACCTGATAAATTTCTAAAATTAGTAATCAAAACCATGTAATATTCCCCAACCAAAGCATTATGGATAGTAAATGTTTCGTTAGCTGAAGTAGAATAACTACAATCTACCTTCGTTGAAGAATTTAAATTTGCAGGGCCGCAACTAGGGGAAGTGAAAGGTCCCCAAGCAATAAAATCAACATCTATAGGACCTCCTCCCGCACTTGCATCTGCAGTTTGCGAAATAACAAAATTCAAATTTCCAGCTTGTTTTATTTGCATATAAAACCATGCAGGGTTTGGCTGGGTATCTAAACAACCATAGTCCACGCCACCTCCAGGGGAAGAAGATCCAGTAGTATTAGGAAAAGTTAGTGAATTACTACTTGAGGAAGCACAAAAAGGCTGCGCAGTAGCGCACGCTGGAGAGCCCTGCCCGTATATATTTTGAATAAATACGCTAAATAAAAAAAGTAAAAAATATTTTTTTCTCATTTTAATCACTTAAATACGCCACAAAAGTACAAAAAACTTACTAATAATTAACATAGTTATTTAACAATAACCAATGTTTTATTTTATTATTATAAATATAACAATTTTTAATTAAATCAATACTTTTTTAAACAATTAAAATGACTTCAAATTTAAATTATTTTAAGAAAAATACTGAACCTAAATAAAATAATTTCGATACTATACAATTTAAAAAAAGTTATAACACAGATTAGGATTATTAATTATCTTTGCGTTTTTATTTAAAGAATTACATAATACTCCCATTAATGACAAATAACGAGGATTTACAAGATGAAATTGGCACAAATCATATCTCAACTAATGCAAAAAACCCGATAACGGAAACTGCTTTTGATATTTCAGACGAACAAAAAATTGAACTCATAAAAAAAGACGTTCACAATATATTGATTACTCTCGGAATGGATTTAACCGATGACAGTTTAAAAGGAACTCCAAACCGTGTAGCAAAAATGTTTGTAAAAGAAATTTTTGGCGGATTAAATCCAAGTAGAAAACCAAATCCTTCCACATTCGAAAACAATTATAAATATGGGGAAATGTTGGTTGAAAAAAACATTACCCTCTACTCTACTTGCGAACACCATCTCTTGCCAATCATTGGTAGGGCTCATGTTGCCTATATTTCTACAGGAAGGGTAATTGGACTTTCAAAAATAAATAGAATCGTTGAATATTATGCTAAAAGGCCTCAGGTACAAGAGCGACTGACAATGCAAATAGTTCAAGAACTTCAAATTGCACTTAACACTCAAGATGTAGCATGTGTTATCGATGCCAAACATTTATGTGTAAATTCAAGAGGGATAAAAGACATTGAAAGCAGTACGGTTACCTCCGAATTTGGGGGGAAATTCAAAGACAATGAAACGAAAAGAGAGTTTTTGGATTACATAAAATTCGACACTAATTTTTAATTTATAATTTTATAAAATGCCACTATATAAAAACCAATCACTAAAAATATACAATTCCCTTTCTGGAGAGAAAGAAATTTTTACACCTATCAATGAAGGAAATGTAGGAATGTATGTTTGTGGGCCAACGGTTTATAGCAATGTGCATTTAGGAAACGTCAGGACTTTTATGTCTTTCGATGTGGTTTTTAGGTATTTAAAACATTTAGGTTATAAAGTTCGCTACGTTAGAAACATTACTGATGTTGGACATATTGTAGATGATATTGACGAAGGGGAAGATAAGATTGCCAAAAAAGCCCGTATTGAAAAACTCGAACCTATGGAAGTGGTTCAGCAATACACAGTGGATTTTCATGATATATTGAATGAATTCAATTTTTTATCCCCAAGTATTGAACCTACTGCAACAGGACATATTATAGAACAAATTGAAATTGTAAAAAAAATCATAGCTTCCGGGATTGGATATGAAGCTAATGGCTCTGTATATTTTGATGTAGTAAAATTTAATGAAACCAATAATTACGGAAAATTAAGTGGTCGGAACATTGAAGACATGTTAGCTAATACACGTGATCTTGATGGACAATCCGACAAAAGAAATTCTCAGGATTTTGCGCTTTGGAAAAAAGCTGAAGCACAACATATTATGCGGTGGCCTTCCCCTTGGAGCGATGGTTTTCCTGGTTGGCATCTAGAATGTACGGCTATGAGCACTAAATATTTGGGGAATCATTTTGACATTCATGGAGGTGGAATGGATTTAAAATTCCCACATCATGAATGTGAAATAGCACAAAACGAAGCCTGTACCGGACAATCGCCTGTAAACTATTGGATGCATGCGAATATGTTGACCTTAAATGGAAAAAAAATGGCTAAATCTACTGGCAACAATATCTTGCCTAGAGAAATAATGACTGGGGAAAGTGAATTCTTAAGCAAGCCTTTTGCAGCAAGTGTGGCTCGATTTTTTATGCTTCAGGCACATTATAGAAGTAATCTTGACTTTACAGATGATGCCATTTTAGCAGCTGAAAAAGGTTTTTACAGACTAATGGAAGCAATGAATGGGTTAAAAGAAATCACAGCTGGTTCAGTTTCAAGCATCGCTATTGCTTCATGGAAAAAAGCATGTTATGACGCCATGAATGATGATTTCAACACCCCTATTTTAATTGCTCAATTGTTTGAAGGCGTTCGTTATATCAATTTATTAAAAGATAATTCAGCTACAATTTCTATTGAAGATTTCAAAATATTCAGTGACTTAATGAATTCTTTTGTTTTTGATATTTTAGGATTAAAAGATGATAAAAATTCCGATAACAAAAACGAAAAACTAGAAGGAGTTATCAATATGTTAATCGGAATGCGAAATAATGCCAGAGCCAATAAGGATTTTGCTATGTCTGATTTAATTAGGGATCAATTGATAGCGTTAGGAATTCAATTGAAAGACAATAAAGAAGGAACTTCTTTTACTATTTAGTGTTTAGAAAAATCATAATATTTCCTTTTGTTTTACTCGTTAGATTTTATCAAACGGCAATATCCCCATTCACACCATCCACTTGTAGATTTGAACCTACGTGTTCCAGTTACACTATCGAAGCGTTACGTGAACATGGTTTTTTTTATGGTGGATATCTTTCAGTTAAAAGGATTTTAAGTTGCAATCCGTGGGGAAAAACCGGTTATGACCCAGTTCCTCCTAAAGAAAACAAGTCCAAATAATAACTTTATATTTTCCGTAATAGAATATAAATTTAACTATTTTTACGGCACAAATTTTTTATTCATTTATCCCATTTATTATGATTTGGAATCCATCAGAAGGTATCGATTTAGGCTTTTTTATGATACGCTATTATAGTTTAATGTTTGTTATCGCTTTTGGACTAGGATGGTACATAATGAAAAAGATATTTGAACGTGAAAATGAATCAATAGAAAAATTGGATTCGCTTTTTATCTGGACTGTTTTAGCTACTTTATTAGGCGCACGATTAGGCCAGGTTTTCTTTTATGATTGGGAATATTTTAGAAATAATCCGGCAGAAATATTACTACCTTTTAAATTTGAACCCGAATTCCATTTCACAGGTTTTCAAGGACTTGCAAGTCATGGAGCAGCTATAGCAATTATTATAGCAATGTATTTTTTTAGTAAAAACATTATGAAAAGACCTTTGTTATGGGTTTTGGATAGAGTCGTAATTACTGTAGCATGTGGCGCAATTTTCGTTAGAATTGGAAACTTTTTTAATTCTGAAATTTATGGACATGTTACTTCGTCTAAATTATTTTCAGCAGTAAAATTTATTAAGGACGACGATTTTTGGAAAGCTAATAACCTAAAGGAAATAACGAATGCAGCCACAGAAAAAGAAGGTTATGATTTAATACAAAATGACCCAAGGTTTATTGACACACTCAATCAAATTCCATTTCGCCATCCTGCGCAATTATACGAATCGTTTGGTTATGTTTTTGTGTTTGCAATTTTATATTTTCTTTACTGGAAAACAGATGCGAGAAATAAACAAGGTTATTTATTTGGGATTTTCTTGATTTTATTATGGTCGATTCGTTTTTTAGTTGAATATGTAAAAGAGAGTCAAGGCGGGTTTGAAGGTGAAAATCCTATTTTATCGACTGGACAATGGTTGAGTATCCCTTTTATAATAGTAGGCTTTATATTAGTTTTTAGAGCAAAGAAATCTAATTCAGTTGAAGCATAAATTATTTCTTTATCCTAAAAAGTGCCTTTATAAAAGGAATTTTAGGACAAGATAGAATTACTTTCAAATCCTCAAATAGTGTTGATTTTTCATCTAAAAATCGAAATACTATTTGAGGATTTACTTTTGAAAACATTCTTGAAAAAAGTGAATATCCTAAAGCGTTGTTTTCATATAAAACCTTAATAAACAATTTGTCAAAAAACAAAAAACGATTAGGTTTATGAAAAGCATTAAAATCAATATTTTCCCTTTTCAAAAATTGAATCAATGCTTTTGATTGTTTCATCGTATTTTTAAAAGTATAACCCGTACTTGCTTTTGTCCATCCTCCCGCAGTTCCAATATGCAAGACATTTTTTGAATTTGAATTCCAAAATGGATAGGCCGTCATTGGTATATTCCCTCTTTCCTTTTCCATAATTTCAAAATCCACGATTCCTTTATTTTCTATATAACTAGAAATCGCCGATTCATATTCATTTTCTTCTAATAAATCTGGTGAAAAAAGAGTATATTCTAGTAAAGCCTCCGTTTCAGAAAGCGGCAGAACATACATAAATCTAGTATTGTTTTTTTGCGGAATTGAAAAATCCATAAAAGTAACACAGCCTGAATCAAAAAAAGGTTTTTTGGTTTTAATAAACCAACCTATAAAATGCTGTTGTAACAATGGATATTCTAAATTGTTTTTAATTTTTTCTAAATCAAAAACACTGTTAAATAAAATAGAAGTAAAATATTTTTCTTTATCGCTTATAACCAAAACTTCGTTTTCACTATCTTCAAAAGACACTATTTTTTCTTGTTTCCAAGTTATTTTAGGATGTTTTTTTAGTTTATCCATTATAGTCGTATAAAATGAAAGCGATTCTATCATTTTATATTTCATCCCGCCCGAAAGACATTCAATTGTATTTATATTATTGATAAACAACGCTCTATCCCACTCTTTTTTTAAAATAAAATCCCATTCCCCTGCTCCTTCTTCCCAAAAACACCAAGTCCTGTCATTTTTGTTTTTCGGATCAACATCTAAAATCAACACATTTTTATCTACCAACAAATCAGCGTTAATCATTTCATTTAAGACCATAAGTCCCGCTAATCCAGCTCCAGCAAAAATATAATCGTATTTCATTTAAAAAATTTATGGGTATTTTTAAAACAAATATAGCAATTCCAACGTATATAGATTTTTGATTACAAACCCGATTTTTAAAAAGAAAGTATCTATCTTGACCTCGAATTAAACGACCGGTTTATTTAGGGTCAATTTTATTATTATGCAGAAGAATATAACAATAATAGGTTCCGGTTTTTCCGCTTTGTCAGCTGCTTGTTACCTTGCAAAAAGCGGAAATAAAGTTAGCGTTTATGAAAAAAACGACTCCATTGGAGGTCGGGCGCGACAACTAAAAAGGGATGGGTTCACTTTTGATATGGGGCCAAGTTGGTATTGGATGCCGGATGTTTTTGAACGTTTTTTTGCCGACTTCAATAAGAAACCAAGTGATTATTATGATTTAATTAAATTATCCCCGGCTTATCGTGTATATTTTGGCATCAATGAATTTATAACCATTGATGATAATTTAGAAGAAATTACGAAGACATTCGAATCTATAGAAAAAGGGAGTGGAGAAAAACTAACGGATTTTATTGGTCAAGCCAAAAGCAATTATGACATTGCCATAAAAGATTTAGTTTATCGTCCTGGAGTTTCCCCTTTAGAATTAATCACTTTAGAAACAACTAAAAAACTGGGTCAGTTTTTTAGCAATATCAGTAAAGACATTCGTAAGAAATTTAAAAATGAGCGTTTAATTCAAATTCTAGAATTTCCTGTATTATTTTTAGGGGCAAAACCAACAGACACCCCATCATTCTATAATTTTATGAATTATGCCGATTTTGGGCTTGGAACCTGGCATCCGAAAACGGGAATGCATGATGTAATTCTCGCCATGGAAAGTTTGGCTATAGAATTAGGGGTTGAATTTCACACTAATGCTGCAATCACTAAAATCATAGTCGAAAACAAAAAAGCTAAGGCTATTGAAGTAAACGGAAAAACGGTTTATTCTGATATTATTTTAAGTGGTGCCGATTACCATCATACTGAAACTTTATTGGAACCAAAATATAGGGTTTACTCAGAAAAATATTGGGAAAGCAGGGTTTTTGCGCCTTCTTCTTTGCTTTTTTATGTTGGTTTTGATAAAAAAATAGAGTCTATTTCACATCATGCATTATTTTTTGATGTTGATTTTAACAAACATGCCGAAGCTATTTATGACGAGCCTAAATGGCCTGAAAACCCTTTGTTTTACGCTAATTTCCCATCAAAAACGGATACCTCTGCAGCTCCGGAGGGAAAAGAATCAGGATTTTTTTTAATCCCTTTAGCTCCAAATATCGTAGATAATCAATCATTGCGTGATGAATATTTTGACAAAATCATTAGTCGTTTTGAATTGGTAACAGGTCAGGAAGTGAAAAATAACATTATCTTTAAACAATCTTTTTGCAAAAATGATTTTGTAGAGCACTATAATTCCTATAAAGGCAATGCATATGGAATGGCGAATACGTTATTACAAACAGCATTTCTGAGACCAAAACTAAAAAGTAAAAAAGTAGAAAATCTATATTTCACCGGACAATTAACCGTACCAGGTCCTGGAGTTCCTCCGGCATTGATTTCTGGAAAGTTGGTAGCAGAGCTAATTGAAAAAAAACAATAATTTATGAAGTCAATTTTTGACAAAATATCATTTGATTGTAGCAAAAACGTAACAAGATCATACAGCACCTCTTTCTCATCGGCTGTAAGGATGCTGTCTCCTAGTATCCGTCAGGACATCTATAATATTTATGGCTTTGTCCGTTTTGCAGATGAAATTGTTGATAGTTTCCATGATTATAACAAAGAAGAATTACTGTCGGTTTTTGAAAATGATTTGGTATTGGCCTTAAAAAACAAGATCAGTTTAAATCCTGTACTTAATTCATTTCAACATACGGTAAATAAATATGAAATTCCGGTGGATTTAGTAAATGCTTTTATGAAAAGTATGAAACTTGACTTGACTAAAACCACTTATAAAACACAAGATGAATATAACGAGTATATCTTTGGTTCAGCGGATGTCGTAGGATTAATGTGTTTAAAAGTCTTTGTTAAAGGAGATGACATAAAATACAATGAATTGAAAGAATCGGCAATGCGATTAGGTTCTGCATTCCAAAAAGTAAATTTTCTAAGGGATTTAAAAGCTGATTTCGAAGATTTAAGTAGAACTTATTTTCCAAATACCGATTTAAATCAACTTGATGAAGTTTCAAAATTAAAAATAATCCACGAAATTGAAGCCGATTTCAAGGCAGGATATGAAGGAATTGTAAATTTGCCAATTGAAGCAAAACTAGGTGTCTATACCGCTTATATTTATTATAAAAAATTACTTTTAAAATTAAAAAAAACGCCATCAACAGAAATAAAGAACACAAGGATCAGAGTTCCCAATTATCAAAAATACGGACTTTTTGCACGTTGTTATTTTAGTTATAAGTTGAATATTATTTAAATTATAAAACTATGTGGTTACATATATTAGTTTTTTTCATTACTTTTTTCTTCATGGAATTCATGGCGTGGTTTAGTCATAAATACATAATGCATGGTTTTTTATGGAATTTACACGCAGACCATCATAAAAAAGACCATGATTCCTGGTTTGAAAGGAATGATTATTTTTTCGTTTTCTATGCTGTTGTCAGTATAGGTTTCTTTTTGCTTTGGCAATATCAAATCCTACTAATTGGGTTGGCAATTGGCTTAGGCATTTTTGCTTATGGATTAGCTTATTTCATAGTTCATGATATTTTCATTCATCAAAGATTTAAATTATTCCGAAATGCAAATAATGCCTATTCAAGAGCAGTTCGTAGAGCACACAAAATGCATCATAAACATTTAGGAAAAGAAGATGGCGAATGTTTCGGGATGTTATTGGTCCCTTTTAAATACTTCCAAAACAAGCGTGAAAACGATTTTCCATATAAAAAATAGTTACTTCATTTTGATTGTATATTTGATTTCCTAATAGTGTTAGTAAGAAAGTATTCCTTTCTTTTTTGTAATTTTATGCCAAACTAAAACTATGAAAAAGAAAGCACTGTTTAACTGGAGCAGTGGCAAAGATTCTGCTTTGGCATTATATAAAGTGTTACAGAACAATGATTTTGAAATCAATTGTTTACTTACCAGTATCAATGAACAATTTCAACGTATTTCCATGCATGGTGTTCGGGTAGAACTATTGGAACAACAAGCAAAAAGTATTGGGATTCCGTTACTTAAAATGGAAATTCCAGAAATGCCAACAATGGAAGTTTATGAGAAGATACTTCGTGAAAATCTAGAAAAATTAAAATCCGAAGATGTTCTATACTCTATATTTGGAGATATTTTTTTAGAGGATTTAAGGAAATACCGGGAAGATAAATTGGCAGAACTAAAACTGGAACCAGTTTTTCCGTTATGGAAAATTCCAACTCACACACTCATTAATGAATTTCTGGATTTAGGTTTCAAAACAATTGTTGTTTGTGTGAATGAACGTTTTTTAGACAAAAGCTTCGTTGGACGTGTTATTGATGCTAGTTTCATCAAAGATTTACCTGCGAATGTAGATGTTTGTGGAGAAAATGGGGAGTTTCATACTTTTACTTTTGACGGCCCTATTTTCTCAACACCAATAGATTTTGAAGTTGGTGAAATTGTATATCGAAAATATGAAAAACCAAAAGAAGAACCATCAAGCACAGCTTGTGATACAAATACTACAGACAGTTCTGATTATGGTTTTTGGTTTTGCGATTTAATAAGTAAATAAATTAGTTTGTAAAAAAAAAGCGTTCAGAAAATGAACGCTTTTTTTACAATATAACTAACCACAAAACTATTTTTTATTATTCATCATCATTGCTTCCAATGGTTTCAATTGTTCTAAATTGATATTGGAGTTTTTCATCACTTCCATGAGAGTCAGAATTCCTGTTGGATTCATGTCCTTTCCTAGAATACGGACTACAGCAAAACCATTTTCTTTTTTATTGGCAAACAAAACAAATTCTTCAATATGTTCGTCATCACCAACAAAACTAACCGAAGCACCTTCTTTTCCTGAACCAAATTTCATAAGTTGCTGGTACTTTTCATCTTTAAGAATCGTATTGACTTTGGCTCTTTCTACATCAAATTGAGCTTTGTTTTTATCATCTAATTTGAATGCTAGAATATTCATTTTATCAAATGATTTTAAAGCTTCGTTTTGCTCTACTGATAATTTTGATTTATCAATATTCAAAATATTTGAAGACAAATCCATTGCAATGAAATTTTTGTTTTCTGTATTTTCTACAAAATACTTTTGGAGTGTTGGCTCATTATTGCAGCTTATAAAGAACAAACTACACAAAAGAAGGCAGGAATAAATTAACTTTTTCATATTGTTGTTATTTAACACCTTTAGGACCTTTGCTTCTTTTTGTTGCTTTTTTCAATTCTTCTCCTCCAGGGATTCTCATTTTATCAGTTAATATTGAAATTTCATCTAAATCAAAATCCCCTGTCAATGACATTAGAACAGATGGGTTTCCTTTTCCAGAACCTTCCATAAACATTAGCAATTCTTTAATCTGTGATTCTTTTGCTCCAGATTTCACTAATATTTTAATGTTTTTTTCACCATCATTTACACGCATCAATTCCTCCATTCCTGCTGATTTTAAGTATTTATCAGCCGTGGCTTTCATTTCAGCGGCAACTCTCGTGCTGCCAGTAGTAAAAACTTTAAGGTTATCCAGTTTTTTGATTAAGTTGAGGTATTGTTGTGCTTCTTTATCAGTCACATTCACTTTTACCTTACTCATCAATTCAAACATTTTTTTATTGACAATAATAGACGTTACATCGTCTTGACCATCAAATTTATCGAAAGCAGTTTGTCCAAAAAAACTGTTTGAAACTAAGACAACTACTAATGTGATTATAAACTTCTTCATTATTTCTAGATTTTATTTTTTAAATTATTATTTTTTTACTTCTTTAATCATTTATGAATACTTTGTCTTTCGCCACTTGATATTCATTTATATACTGCACACTTCCTATGCCCACATTTACATTTTCTGATAATAATGATAAAGCTTTTTGGGTTTCCCTAAAGGCAACTTCTGGATTATCATAAGTTCCTAAGTCTTGGTTTTGCCCTTTATCCTCATTAAAGAAAGTAAATGTTACTAATCCGAGCAAAACAACAACTGATGCCGCAATTGACAACCACGCTACATTGCGTTTTTTAGTTTGTAGTGGTATCTCTGGCGTAAACTGTTGTTCCCTTGCCTGGGAGAAATAACCAAATAATGGTTTGTATTGTTCCAAATGCTGCGCAACATCAGATGAAGAAAAATAATTCGTCAATTCCTTTTCTTCTGCAATACTAGTTTCTCCCTGAAAGTATTTTTCTAATATAATTTCTATTTTATCCAATTCCATAATTATGTGTTTTTGACATAAATTCCCGTATCGTTTTTCTTGCTCTTGAAAGTGCTACACGGATAGCAGTCTCATTCATATCCAATATTTTTGCAATTTCTTCAAATTCGTATTGTTCAATGTCCCGCATCTGAACTATTAATCTCTGTTGCTCTGGCAATTGGTCAATTACTTTTTCCACCCAGTTCCAACTGTCTTTATCTTCTACTTTTTGTTGCAGGCCTGCCTCCCTATCCGTAAAATTCGAGTGTACTATTTTTAAATTTCCAGCTCTTTTCGATTTCAATTGATCAAGGCAATAATTTTTGGTCATTGTCATCGCCATCGCTTCAACACTATTATAACCGCTTAAACTTTCATTTTTATTCCACAATTTCACCATCACTTCCTGAGTTGCATCTTCTGCTTCTTCAGTACTTACTAACAATCGCTTGGCAAGTCTAAAGATCTTGTCTTTGAAAGGATTTATTAGTTGTACGAACTCGTTTTGGTTCATTGTGTTTTGTTGTTTATATAAGCAAGACGAAGGTCGTTGTTTTTTGTTACAAGATGATAAAAAAAATATTCAGGGTTAAAAAATATTAGAAAAAAAATTAGTATCTTCCGAATCACGAAAACCAACTAAATTTTAACCACTATGAAAAACCCAACAAAGTTATTTTTATTAGCAACAGCGATAAGCTGCTTAGCATTTACAAAACCAACTCCTACAGAACCAAAACAAATTAATGTAGTAATTGACGTATCTCATGGAGGAGACGATACCGGCGCCTCATCAAATGGTGTTACTGAAAAACAAATTGTACAAGAAATTGCTCAGAAAATCCGCGATTTAAATAAAAATAAAAACGTCAAAATTTACCTAACCAGGAATTCAGATGTTTTTTTGAGTTTAAATAACAGGACCAATATTATAAATAGTATTAAACCAGATTTAGTAATATCACTGCATCTTAATTCTTCTCCTTTGGAAACCAAATCAGGTGTGGAAATGTATGTTTGTGAAAATGAATTGTATAGCAAGTCAAACGAAATGGCAGTTAAATTAAATTCTAAATTCGCCAAAAACAATAATTTAAAAACAAAAGAAATTAAAAATGCCGATTTCTTTTTACTTAAAAATTCAGAAGCTCCTGCACTTATAGTAGAACTTGGTTATTTAACTAACGAAAGTGATAAAAAATATCTTACCGAAGAAGTAGAGCAGACAAAATTAGCTTCTACCATATTAGAATTCATCACAGAATTAGAATAAAAAAATAAGTTTAATAAAAAATCCCGTCTTGTTACTTCTAACAAGACGGGATTTTTTTTGAATTAAAACCTTTTATTTAATTATTAAAGTAAAAACCATTTGGCCCAACTCCTACAGTTAGTGTCTTTTCTAATGTTCCTGTTAATGAATAAACATACGCATTACTATTTGCACTATAATCACCGCCATCAGCAACAAAAATATGCCCGTTATTCACAGCAAAACCATGTACATCATTACTGCTAAATGCTGAAGTATATGTACAAATTGCAGTAGTTGAAGCAGTAGTTGCTGTTAAGTCCATTGAATATACTGAGTTTCCGTTAGTATAATATATCTTATTATTATAAATATCTAAATTTTTAGCTCCAATTAATGTTGTTGGAAAAATAATTTCACTTGTTGTATTATCTGATAATTTTACTTTTATTAATCCACCTTGCAATGAGGCGTAAGTAATAGGATCGGTAGGACTTTTTAATATATATATAAAACCATCATTTACTTCCATTACATCTCCCCCTGCACCAATTGTTATAGGAGCTTCAAGTGTATTTGTAGTTGGGTTTATAACCAATACTTTTGTATTATTATAAGGTTCTGTAATATATAACTTAGCGCCTTCTGAAACAATTCTGTTTCCTGTTGCGTTTAGATTTATTGTAGATTCTACCAGACTAGTTGTCAAGTTAATCACTGCTACAAAATCATCTGTATTTCCTGTAGCTGCATTTTCATATGAATAAGTTTTTGCATTAACCACATAGGCTTTTCCGTCTTTTACAACACCATACCTAGGTCTTGAAAGCCCTGTGTCAATTTTCGTGATTAATTCAAAAGTATATCTGTTTACTACTGTTATTTCATTAGCTGCTCCTGATATTATATACGCATTATCTCCATTAAAAAACATTGATTGGGCGTATCCGCCAAAATAATCAGGTGTATTAACTGAGCCATATACATCTTGGGTAAAACTAACTAAATCATTGCTTATGAAAGAAGCTGTTCCTTTTGCCGAACCACCTTCATTTAAAATAAAAACGCCATTGTCATAAGCACCGGCTACGCCTGTAGTAGCTTCGTCATCTGTACATGATACCAATACTGAAATGCTCCCAAGAGCTACTAAAAATAATTTACTGAACTTCATACTAATTAAAATTTAAGGGTTATGTTTATGTTAAAATTTGTTCCTGGTAATGGCCGGTTTTCGACGCTTTGATATCTTTCATTTAATAGATTGAATACTTGAAAACCTAATACAGATGAATCGAAAAATCCAAAGTCATAAGAGATTCCCAGATTCGATACTTTATAGGCTTTTATAATTTCTTTTGGATCATTATCGGAGCGTGTATATACAAATCCGTTGTATAAAAATTGATAATTTGCTGCCCATTTTTTATATGAATAACTTGCTGAAACTGTCGTTTTATGGAAAGGCACGAAAAAAAGCTGCTTTCCTGTATCTTCATTTTTTGAAATCGTGTAAGCATAAGTCGCATTGACTTCAAAAAGATGCTTGTGATAATGTGGCTTCCATCCTATCAACGTTTCAGTCCCATACGTATTTACCCGATTGGTATTTATGGGAGAATAACCGCCATCAATATTGGGTTTCCAACTGATTAAATCTTTTATTTTGGAATAATAAAAAGTCTGTGTCCAAGTAATTTTTTTATAACTAATTACATTTCCAATTTCTGACTGATAGGAACTTTCCGGTTTTAAATCCGGATTTCCGTGTGTGCTTCCGCCTATCCAATACAAATCATTAAAAGTTGGGATTCTGAAATTTCTAGAGCTATTTGCTTTCAGCGTATAATATTTACTTAATGTATAAGAAGTACCTGTGGAAAACAACAACGGACTTTCGTAATTATCGGTTAACTCTTTTCGGATTCCTAATTCGTAATTCCATTTTGGATTAATCTGAATTTTTGCCAATAATGCGCCTGAACCTATTTCCCTAAGATTACTCCCAAAACTAGTCCCATATCCTTTTGTATGATTATAGTCAATTACACTATTAATGTTTAAAAACTTCGAGGGTTTATATCCAACATCGATTTTAGAAATGAAACATTCAGATTTTCCAAAACTGTATGAATCACTATTAATATCACCAAAATATTTATAGACTTCATACACATAAGCCGATTTAATACTTGTAGAAAATTTGTTATAATCAATCGTGTAATCAAGCAAAGACCGATTGAAATTATTTACATATTTGGTTTTGGTTTCCGGCTCACTTATTAAGGAAAAATGCCTTTCTCCATCAGTTATCTGAGTATAAAATTTTAAACTGTTGTGTCTGTTTATCTTATAACCCAAACTTGTATTGAAACTAGTGTTGTAATATTGTCCGTTTAAGTTTTTTCTTTGCTCTCCGCGAAAAGTATATAAACCCACATACGGATAATCATTGTCAGAACTGTTATGTGAAATCCCAATTTGCGAACTCCATTTGGCATTAGCCAAAGTCAAGTTATAATTAGTTCCTAAAGTATTGAAACTACCATAAGCAGTATGAAAATAATTTTTAAATTGTTTTTTAAACTCCAAATCATTGTTCAGATGCACACTTCCTCCTATGGCACCGCTTCCGTAAATCACACTTCCTCCACCCGCTTTCACGCTAATGGAATTAGAATTATTGGAAGTAAGCGTATTAAAATCCGTCTGACCAGTAAGTTGTGAATTGATATTGACTCCGTTCCAAATTACTGCCGTCTGTGCCGCTGTAGTTCCTCTGAATGAAGGCGAAGAAACCATTCCGTTCCCATTTTCTTTAAAATAAATAACGGTATTGTAGTTTAAAAGATGGGTAAGCAATGGCTGGTTTTTGTTCAAAATCGAATCATTGAGTTTTTGAACCGACTGTGAATTGGAGAAATTTTTAAGGTAGGCGTCAGAAACCACCACTTCCTTTAATTTGGTAATAGAGTCATTCTGCGCCCAAATATATTGGCACAAAAACACAAAACAGAATAAGATTAGCTTTTTTAAAGTCATAATTTCTGAACTTTTTTTCCCGAAAGTTCGATATTCGTTATGATAAAGGCAGGTCTCCTGGCTTGCGTCTTGTTGTTTACCTTCCCGAGAAACTGAAATAATTTCAGTTCATTCAGTGGTTTTGTAGATAACAACAAGCTTATTAGCTTACAGTTGCGGGAACAGCTTAGGTTTTGAACCTAATTCCCTTTTAATGTGATTTATCATAATGCAAATCACAACCTCAATTCGGGCACAAACATAACATTATTATTTGAATAATTAAATATTTATTAAGAATTCGATAAAAAACTGAACTTAACTTTTATATTTGCACCAACTTCAAAAGTGCTTTTATGAAATCTTTTTTCCGAATTTGCCTTCCAATTTTACTGTTATTTTTCATATTTGGATGTAAAAAAAATGATGAAACTGTTGTTCAAAAAACAAATGAATCAACCAATTCAATTCGGTATGCAAAAGGGCTGGAAATTTATAAATACAAAGGCTATTCGGTCCTGAAAATAACCAATCCCTGGCCAAAAGCAACCGAAAGCTTTACGTACATCTTAGAGGAAAAAAACGCAATGATTCCGGATAGTTTAAAACAATTCCCTGCAATTCAAATTCCAATTAAATCGATAGTGGTTACCTCCACAACCCATATTCCATCACTTGAAATGTTAGGTGTTGAAAATACCTTAATAGGTTTTCCAAATACCGATTATATTTCCTCCGAAAAAACAAGAAAATTAATTGATGCCGGAAAAGTTCGTGAAGTAGGTCGCAACGAAAGTTTAAATACCGAAACGCTGATTGATATGTCACCCGATGTGATAATCAGTTTTGGATTAAATAACAGTAACCCAACATTGGATAATCTGAAAAAAAGCGGCCTAAACGTAATGCTCAATGGAGATTGGACCGAACAATCGCCACTAGGAAAAGCAGAATGGATTAAGTTTTTCGGTGCATTATATGGATTGGATACGAAAGCAGAAACTGTATTTTCTGAAATTGAAAAAGAATATAACAACACTTTGGCTTTAGCCAAAAAAGCGGCTGCAAAAGCGACTGTTTTATGTGGAGCAATGTTTCAAGATCAATGGTATGTGCCACAAGGAGACAGCTGGGCTTCCTTATTTCTGAAGGACGCACAGGCAAATTATTTATGGAAAGACAGTCAAGGAACGGGAAGTTTGACTTTACCTTTTGAAACGATTTTAGAAAAAGCACAAAATGCCGAATTCTGGATTGCTCCCGGAGATTTTTCTTCGTTAAAGGAAATGACCGATAGTAATCCGCATTATAGCGAATTCGCTTCGTTTCAGAATAAAAAAGTATATTCGTATGGTGTAAATAAAGGAGCAAAAGGCGGAATCTTGTATTTTGAATTGTCTCCTACCCGTCCCGACCTAGTTTTGAAAGATTTATTGAAAATTTTTCACCCAGAATTATTGCCTGATTATAAAACGTATTTTTTCCAAAGATTAGAATAAATTGAATACCAGTAAACGAAATACCTTTCTTTTTACATTCCTAATTATTGGAGTGTTTTTTTTGTTTCTAGTAAACATTAGTTTAGGTTCGGTTTCCATTCCGATAAAAGATGTATTTAATAGTTTAACTGGAGGCAATACTACAAAAGAAACCTGGAATTATATCATTGTGAATTACCGCTTACCCAAAGCTATTGCTGCTGTTTTAGTTGGAATGGGATTGTCAATTAGTGGTTTATTAATGCAGACTTTATTTCGAAATCCTTTGGCTGGTCCGTATGTTTTGGGACTGAGTTCCGGTGCGAGTTTAGGAGTAGCATTGGTGATTTTAGGCGCAGGAATTTTACCAGGTTTTTTAGCTTCGATTCTGCTTTCTACTTACGGAATTGTTTTGGCTTCAAGTTTAGGAAGTTTGCTGGTTTTATTGGCGGTTTTAGTAGTTTCGAAACGTTTACGCGATACAATGGCAATATTGATTGTGGGGTTGATGTTTGGAAGTTTAACTAGTGCTATTGTGGGAACACTGACCTATTTCAGTACCGCCGAACAGTTACAAAAATTTACCTTTTGGTCTTTAGGAAATCTGGGGAATCTATCGTGGACATCCATTTTGATTTTGTTTATCTGTGTTACAATAGGACTGATTTTGAGTATTTTCAGCATCAAACCTTTAAATGCTTTACTTTTAGGTGAAAATTACGCTAAGAGTTTAGGACTGAATTATAAAAAAGCAAAACTGATTATCATTTTTGCAACGAGTATTCTAGCGGGAAGCATAACCGCTTTTGCTGGTCCAATTGCCTTTATAGGTTTGGCAGTACCCCATATTGCCAAATTGGTTTTTCAAACGAGCAACCACACCATTTTATTTTGGAGCACGATTCTCTTTGGCGCAATAATAATGCTGATTTGCGATGTGATTTCACAAGTACCCGGAAGCGATATTACATTACCTATCAATGCAGTAACTTCTATTTTTGGGGCACCAATTGTGATTTGGTTATTAGTTGGTAAACGTAAAATGATGGCATAATGAAAAATGAAATCATCTTAAACGCAAACGGAATTAGTATTGGTTATTCTAATAAAAAAGAGAAAAACATAGTTGCTTCAAACATTGATATAACTTTAGAAAAAGGAAAACTTATAGCATTAATTGGAGCCAATGGGATCGGAAAATCAACACTTTTAAAAACAATAACAGGGATTCAGAAACCTATTATGGGGACTGTATTTCTCAATAATACAGACATTAACGAGTTAAATTCTTTAACTTTAGCTCAAAACTTAAGTGTAGTTTTAACCGAAAAATTACCTCCAAGTAATTTAACCGTTTTTGAATTGGTTGCTTTAGGAAGACAGCCTTATACGAATTGGATTGGAAAATTAACCGATGAAGATATCCTGAAAGTTAATGAGGCGATGGAACTCACACAAATCGTGCCTCTGAAAGACAAAAAACATTACGAAATCAGTGATGGACAGTTGCAAAAAGTATTGATAGCACGAGCATTGGCACAAGATACTCCATTGATAATATTGGACGAACCCACAACCCATCTAGATTTATTGCACAAGGTTTCTCTTTTCAAGCTTTTGAAAAAACTGACTAAGGAAACTAATAAATGCATCTTGTTTTCTACACACGATATTGATATGGCAATACAATTGAGTGACGAAATGATTATTATGACGCCCGAAACTTTTATTCAGGATCAGCCTTGCAACCTTATTGCAAATGGTAGTTTCGATTCTTTATTTAAAGATGAAAATATTGTTTTTGATAGTGAAAAAGGAAAGTTTGTGATTATGTAAGTTTAGGAGGTTTAAAAATTTAAGAGTTATTTCTTATGATATATAAAAAAACAGTTTTAGCAATATCTATTTATAAGATGGTCGGGGAGAAAACTTAACTTTTTTAGCAAATTCTACCTTGTCTTTTAATAATTTGTAATACTGTTTATCATTAGATGAGTAAATAATATATATTTTATTTTTATTATTGAATTGAATAATGATACTACTAAAAGGACAATAAGTCGTATAACCATCATTATAGTCCTCTACTCCATATTTTTCAGTACTTTTTTTAATATTATCTTTTTCAAAAATCTCAAAATTATCACTGATTTGTTTTTTCATATCAATAGATAATCGATTTAAAAACACCATAGCCTTAATCCCTTTATAACTATATATTGTATCTATACTTTTTAACCGTTTAAAATCTAAACGATAAATATCTAAGTTAATGATATAGTCTTTTTCCGCTTTAAAAAAAGAAACATCTAATAGAATACTGTCTTTATCCTTGTTTTTAGCTATAATTTCATTTTCAATAAAAACATCAATAACGTTAAATAAAGATTTTTCTATCGATTGAGCCTTACTATTCAGAATTGTAAATAATGTAAGAATTAAAATTAGATTTTTCATAAATATTTATTTTATTGAATCTGAACACTAAAAACTGAGCACTGAATACTTACTAAACTCCTTTCAACAAATTAATACTAACCGTCGCAATATCCCCATCTGGAAATTTCCTGAAATACTGCTCATCTGGAAACAAACCTGCTTCGGCACAAACTTTATGCAATACGTCGATTTCTACAATAAACTGGTCTGAAAAACCGTGCGTAGCATCATAAGCCGTTGCTGCAGTTTTGCCTAAATTCTTTGCAGTTAATTCGGGTGCAATTGTATGTAGTTCAATCATCAATAATCCAAATTTACTCACATAAGGCGACCATTTTTCAAAATGTTCCAACAAATTGTCCTCTACTTGGTTGTTGTTAATCCGGATTCCGCGATGTGCAAAAGCACCTGTTGATTTGCTTTCCCTGTGCAATGTGGTTTCTTTTGGGGTTTCCCAAATGCGGTTATGATCCAGGAATGTCCTTACATTCAATAGTTCTTTCAAATCAATAGAATAATTTTCTAGTAAATCATTCGCCAGTAAATCAGGACGGCCAATATCACCCCAAATCACTTTTGCCCAAATATCTGCTTTTATTAAATTGGCTCGACTCACTTTTAGCGCTGCCTGGTTATAATCAGCTCCCACAAGAAACAACGGATAATCATCCAGCATTTTTCCGCGCAAGGTTTGTCTGTCAATAACTTCAAAAATATGCTGCAAAAAAGCACCGTTTCCGCAACCCATATCCAGAATTCCTTTCGGTTGTTCATCTATTGGTAAATTGAATAATTTAATGATAATTTCATCCACGACCTTAAAATAAGTATCGTGTGCGCCGCCACTTCCCCAAACATTCATTTCCCTATCCACGTGGGTTTCATCTTCATTTTCAACAGTATTTCGCAATACATTTGGATTGCCAAACAACAAGTCATCCATTTTACTGAAAGTAGGTAAATAGGAAACCGTTACCCCATAAGCTGAAGCCCTTTTGGCAAAAAACAAACCAGTTTCTGTAAACTGATAATTCCCGTTTTTTTCGGTAAACCAACCTAAATGCGTTAAAAAGTCTAGGATTTTTTTGAAATTTTCGGGTGATTTATGAAATTCTTCCGGACGAAAGGAACTTTCCATAAAATATTTATGAAACATTCCGCTCATTCCGAGTCGTACCAATGTTGGACCAATTATAGAACCTTCAATATGTTTTAAAATCTGATGCTGGATTTCATTTGTCAAAACATCATCGGAAAACGATATTCCGTAATTGTTTTTATACTTCTCAAAAATAGTATTCAATTTTTCAAACGGAACTTCATCGAATAAACGGGGATGAAACTGCATCGAAAATTGGAGTAAATCAACTACATCTTCATATAAATAAAAATAGGAAAAGGCAGTTTTGCTCTTTTTGTTTACGGTAAATTTAATGACGTCTGAATGGATATGATAATCCAAAAATCCTTGAGAACACAATACACGAAGTGCTACATTCAAATAGCCTTCATTCGCTTTAAAATGAGCAGTAAGCTCTAAAAGTCCGACTTCTTTTTTATCCAAAATAAAATCGAGTACACGGCTTTTTTGCAAAGAAAATGCTACAGGTGCTGTAACCAATCCGTCTAAATGCTTGAAAATAATACTGCGTAAAGAAATTGTATTGGTCATAAGAATGAATTAATTACTCAAATATAGGAATTAAATTATCTGTTCTAACATTGCAGCAGTGTTCAGACGTTGCAGTGCAGAGACGTTGCAACCAGAGACGTTTCACTGCAGAGACGTTGCAGCGCAGAGACGTTGCAGTGCAGAGACGTTGCAGTGCAGAGACGTTGCAGTGCAGAGACGTTGCAGTGCAACGTCTCTATCGTAAATTAATCTGTCTCTTTGCTTCACCAATAACAAACGCACATGCATTTGCAATATTAAAACTTCGGATTAAAGGTGACATCGGAATCGTGAGATGATTCTCGAATCGGGATAAAACTTCTTTGCTTAACCCAACGCTTTCCTTTCCAAATACCAACCAATCCCCATCTTGAAACTCATTTTCCAGATAGGATTTTTCAGCGTGGGAACTCATTAGGAAAACACGGGATTTATCTTTGATTTTAGCAATCCATTCTTCAATATTCTGATATTCGGTAACATCCAGATGAATCCAATAATCCAATCCGGAACGTTTGAGGTTCTTGTCATTAATCACGAATCCAAAGGGATGTATTAAATGCAGCCTGCTTTCTGTTCCGACACACAAACGCCCGATATTTCCTGTATTATTTGGGATTTCCGGTTCTACTAAAACGATGTTTAACATTATTAGGATTATTAGGTTGTTGGATTATTAGATTGTTGGATTATTAGAATTTTCGAAAATTCTAACTATCGATTAAAAAATTTTCTACTTGCAAGACTTCTCCCGCTTGCAAATCGTTGAGAAAGAGATTCCCAATCCGTACACGTACCAAACGAAGTGTAGGAAAACCAACTGCCGCAGTCATTTTTCGAACCTGACGAAACTTTCCTTCATTTACCGTTATAGATGCCCAGGAAGTTGGACCGTGGCGCTGATCACGTATTTTTTTTCCTCTGTGACCAAAGGCTGGAATTTCATCTATAATAAAAGCTTTACAGGGCTTGGTTAGGTATTTAGTTCCATTGAAACCTATTTCTACTCCCTTTTGCAATTTTTCAATTGCTTCTTGAGTTATAATTCCGTCCACCTGAACAAAATATTCTTTATCCACCTTTTTACTGCGGATTATTTCACTCATTTTGCCATCGGTTGTCAGTAAAAGCAAACCTTCGGAATCTTCATCCAATCTACCAATAGCCATGGTTCCTTGAGGGAAATCATACAATTCACCCAAAAGTTTTTTCTTTCTCTTTAATTCATAAATAAACTGGCTCAAGTAGCCATAAGGTTTATGAAGAATAAAATGAGAATGTTCCATATTAATTTATACAGCTACAAATATAAGTTTTTCGTGAGTGTTAAAACATAATAAAAGAATGCTAAAATATAATCCCATGCATTATTAAAGCTGTAATATTATAGGTAGTTAACCATAAAGACTTAGCATCATGGAAGAGAAAGATTTAGGATCCAAAAAAATTAACAATAAACAAAAAGTAAATGAAGGTTTTAGCGGGGAAAATATCCCAAAGGATTATAACCCGTCTAAATCAATAATGAAACCTGAACTCGAAATTGACCAATTCGGAAACAAAAAAATTGTGAATCGGGCTAGAAATACTGAGAAAAATACAACTGAACCCACATTACAAAACAGTGCAAAAAAGAAAAACAACCGTGGTGTTACTGATGAAAAAGATGTAGGAAAAACAATTGAAAACCAGGATTTTAATTCAGATATAATCCCAAACAGAAATCCTTATTCCAATCCAGATAATTTAGGAAACAATAATGGAAGTGACTAAAAAAAGAAAAACCAGATATCCTCTGGTTTTTTCTTTTCAATTATTTTTTGATAATTACTTTCGAAGTATCTCTACTCACTTTAACTTGCGTACTATTAGTTCCATCTTTAGAACTTACGCTAACACCATTTTTTCCAATTTCAACAGAAGTCCCATCAGGGTTTTTTTCAGTAGGTGGCGGAGTCATTTCTTGTGTTTCTCCAGGAACTACAACAGTTTCTTTTTCAATTACAGTTTCTTTTTCTGCTTTTTTTTCACAAGAAACAAAAACAAGTCCGCAAAGTACACTTAGAAATAAAATCTTTTTTTTCATAATTGTGGTTTTTAGTTATTAATAAAAAAAGGAGGCCTTGTGGACCTCCCTTATACTAATTTTGATTTATTATTTTTCTCACCTCAATATAGTTGATCATTTTTATATACCCTTCTATATCAGAATAATGATTCTTAATAATTAATCAAAATCATATTCAAATTTACATTTTATTTTTTTAAATAACAAATAATTGTGGATAAAATTTTTTAAAGGATTAAAAAGCCATACCCATAAAGAAGTTTCTTTTTTGTTACTTTTACATTTAAAATATTCAAATTATGTCCTCCCCCTTTTTAGTATTGTTTTCATTTATTGTAGCCTTGTTCCTAGGTTTGTTTTTGGGTAAAATGTTGTTCGAAGCCAAAAGCAAATCCGAAAAAAGTATTTTGGAAGAAAAACTAAACGGACTGCTCTTTCAATTAGAAGGATTAAAAGAGCAATTAATAACTGAAAAAAGTATTTCCCAAAAACAATTGGATAATCTAAATACAGAAAAAGAGTTTATCCGTACCGAGAAAGACGCCTTGAGTATTCAACTGACAAAAAAGGAAGCGGATTTTGACAATTTGTGGGAGCGTTCAAAAGAACAAAAAGAAGAAGTCGAAAAATTACAGGAAAAATTCACGAAGGAATTTGAGAATCTTGCCAATAAAATCCTTGACGAAAAGTCCAATAAATTTACTGAACAAAATAAAGAGAACATGAAAAACATCCTGTCACCCTTACAGGATAAAATTCAGTTATTTGAGAAAAAAGTAGAAGATACACACAAAGAAAGTATTGATTATCATGCAGCCTTGCGCCAACAAATTTTAGGTCTTAAAGAAATGAACCTCCAGATGAGCAAGGAAACCCTTAATTTGACAAAAGCACTCAAAGGTGATACAAAAATGCAAGGAAATTGGGGTGAACTGGTATTGGAAAGGGTTCTAGAAAAATCCGGTTTAGAAAAAGACCGTGAATATTACGTTCAACAATCACATACCAATACTGATGGCAGCCGTGTTTATCCGGACGTAGTAATCAATCTGCCTGACGGGAAGAAAATGATTGTCGATTCTAAAGTTTCGCTTATTGCTTATGAAAAATATATCAATGAAGAAGACGATGCGTTGAAAAATGTTTTTTTAAAGGAGCATATCAATTCGATAAAACGTCACGTAGAACAATTGGGCGATAAAAATTACCATGATTTATACCAAATTGAAAGTCCTGATTTTGTATTGCTGTTTATCCCAATGGAACCTGCTTTTGCATTGGCATTAAACGAAGACACTTCGCTTTACAACAAGGCATTTGAAAAAAATATCGTAATTGTGACGCCTTCTACCCTATTGGCGACTTTACGAACGATTGACAGTATGTGGGCAAACCAAAAACAGCAGGAAAATGCATTTGAAATTGCCCGTCAAGCAGGCGCACTATATGATAAGTTTGTTGGCTTTGTTGAAGAT
The DNA here is from genome assembly GCA_040387655.1 of Bacteroidota bacterium. Taxonomy (GTDB): domain Bacteria; phylum Bacteroidota; class Bacteroidia; order Flavobacteriales; family Flavobacteriaceae; genus Flavobacterium. The sequence continues at coordinate 376,409 of JAZKDI010000001.1, forward strand.
TTGATTAAAATCGGAAAAAAGATCGATGAAAGTAAAACGGAATACCAAGGTGCCATGAATAAACTGCTTGATGGAAACGGAAATCTTATTGTTAGCGTTGAAAAACTCAAAAAAATGGGGGCCAAAGCCAAAAAAGCGCTTCCAGAAAGTGTTTTGAAAAGAGCAGAAATTGAAGAATCCGAATCATAATTATGAAAATCAAATATTTAATTTTCCTTTTATTTGTTTTTGGTTGCGAGAACAAGAATAAAAAAATTATTCAAATTCCCCAAAAACCTAAACAATTGGTACAAGAAAAAATTTGTATTGTAAATCAAAAATTTTTTGTTGGAGATATAAATAATGACAAGATAAAGGACACTGCGTTTATTACATTGAAAAGAAATATTGAAACTGATGAAATTGAATGTGGAGAAAAAAATTGTTACATAACTATTAAGTTCGCAGAAAACATTCCTGAAATTAGTTTTGATCAGAGTTTGGGAGCTTCTGTAATGAAAACCGAAGATTTAAATAATGACAAAGCAAACGAAATAATAATTTTTTCTCGAACTTATGAAGGTTGGTGGAATCATATTTCTGTTTGTTCATTACAAAACGGAGAGTGGAAAGAAATTGCAAAAACTAAAGGATTTATGTCAGGATATGATGAAGATTTTGAAAATAGAATAGTAAAAGAGAATAATCAATATTATTTGATTGGTGAAAATCAATGGGAAGAAGACGAAAATGGTGAATTTAAAAAAATTAAAGTCAAAATAGAACAATAAAATGAATCCCATTTTCAAAACTGTAAAATCATCCAAAGTCATTATTTCAGAGTTGATGCTACCATCGCATTCTAATTTTAACAACAAAATTCATGGAGGTTATATTTTGTCGTTAATGGACCAAATTGCATTTGCCTGTGCTTCGAAATATTCTGGTGTTTATTGTGTTACTGCATCTGTTGATACCGTTGATTTCTTAAAACCTATCGAAATTGGGGAATTGGTAACAATGAAAGCCTCTGTAAATTATGTGGGCAAAACTTCTATGGTAATTGGCATTCGCGTAGAAGCCGAAAATATTCAAACTGGCAAATCCAAGCATTGCAATTCTTCCTATTTTACAATGGTTGCCAAAAATGAAAATGGTGATTCAGTAGCAGTTCCGGGTTTGATAATTTCAAATATAGAGGAAGTAAGGCGTTTTTATAATTGCCTAAAAAGAATTACACTCAAAAAAGAAAATGAAAAACATGAAGAGCTATTTGATTATAAATCTGATGAAGCTTTGGCAGGATTAGGAAGATATAATGTTCAGATAGATCTTCAATAGGTTTTAAAATAACAAAAAATGATTTTTTTGTAAGACCTACAAGGTTAAGAAAAAACCTTGCAGGAATTTAGAATTAATAGCTATCTTTATAAAATGCCAACAAAAATCACAGTATCGATACCACAACCTTGTCATAAGAATTGGCAAGCAATGACTGTAGTCGAAAAAGGTCGTTTTTGTGCCTCGTGCCAAAAGAATGTTATTGATTTTACTACTGCTTCCGATAGACAAATTATAGAAGCTTTCAATAAAAATGAAAAACTATGTGGCCGTTTTACAACTTCACAACTTAATCGGGAATTAATTCTTCCGAAAGATAAAAACTCGATTTGGTTAGCGGCATCAGCAACTATTATTAGTTTTTTAGGATTAGGAAGCCAATCTATAAATGCTCAGGAAAAAGTTCCAGTTGAACAAACAGATAAGAAACTAATTAATGAGAATACAACTCCCGAAAATCCTGGAGGAGTAAGAGAAATTACAGGAATAGTTTCGGATCAAACAGGACCTTTGCCAGACGCATATATTGTTATAAAAGGAACAACCATTGGAGTTCAAACTGATATTGATGGTAAATTTTCGATTAAAGCTAAAGATGGAGATGTTCTGGTTATTTCTTTTATTGGGATGAAAGAAAAAGAATTAATTGTTAATGATTTTTTATTTAATCAAATAAAAAACACAACAGATAAGAGAATACAAATTATACTTATAGAAGCATCAACAGGAGGCTTATCCGTATGTAAAAAAAGAAGTTTTTTTGGTCGTCTTTTTCATAAAAATAAGTACCGCACTATTTAAAATCAATTCACAAAAAAGCCTATTTGCAATAAACAAATAGGCTTTTGAATAAATTATTCTTTTTTTTCCTAAAAAACCCTAACCAAGTTGAATCCGAAAGCTATTTCGCCTTTGCCCCAATCTCCAGTAGTCTGTCCTAAGTACCCAGCTTCGTGTATCGCTCTCGAATTGGTGAAATGCAGTTGAAAAACATGTCCTCCAGTATCAATATCAACCCCTATAGAAAGAGGATCCCTATATGGCGATTCACTTGCTCTGTTCCAGTGTGCAGCATAGTCAACATTTAGTGCCAGACGTTTGGTTAATTTATATCGTCCTCCCAAACCTAAAGCATACTGACTGTTATCTTGAGGATTTGGAGAAATTACATTATTACTTGCATCAAGAATATCTCTTGTAGTATTTTCATGAAAGTAAGTTGGTGCTATTTCAAATGAAAATTTTTCCGAAAATTTACGTGAAATCAATAATTGGGTAACATAGGTTAATCTGTTTTCGAACTTCAGATTTGGATAATTTTTTTCTTTTAATTCCCCATTCACTGCAATACTGTTAAATCCAACAATTGCAAAAGGAAATCCTCCGTTAGTTTGCTCGACTAAACTGTACTTTAATCCAAAATCAATTGTTTCCTGAAAACCACTTCTGGCTACTTGAGCGGTTAGCCATTTACTGACACCATATTCAAATTTGATTTGTGTATTGGCATTGTCTATTCCAAAAAAATCATCAAAACCATGATTAACATAATCGAAACGGTGTGCCACTATAAAATAAAAATCTCCTTTTGAAGCGAGTTTTGTAGATTCTAAATTTACGATTTTTAATGATTTGAAAGCCGATTCTACTTTTGTATCCGGTTTAGCGGTATCGATTTCGGATAATAAGTCTTCTTGTGCAAAAGCACAAATTGGAAGCAATAAGGCAAAGAGAATTTTTTTCATATCGGTATATTTTGTTTAGGTAATCTATTTTTATTTACGGGCTTTTATTAGTATTGGATGTTATTCTATTAATAAAGTTTTCGTTGCATTTCCGTGTGATGTTCTTACTACAACCATATAGGTACCTGAATTCAAACTCGAAATATCCAGATTGTTTTCCATTCCTGTTAGTATCTGTTTTTTCACTACTCTTCCCAAATGGTCGTATACTTTGATTTCCCCTGAAGTAATTTCTTCGGGAAGCTGTATCAATGCGTAGCCTTTTGCTGGATTTGGGTACATTTTAAATGATTTTGTTGCAAAATCATTGTTGCCAAGAGTAAAATTTGCTGTAAGGATTCCTCTATTGGCACCGCCATGGTATGATAGATTATAATTAGCGGCACTTGCTCTCGACCAAACCAGCATTAACGGTTCCGCAGCTTCGTTAAAAGTATAGTTTCCAGCTGATATTCTAGACCTTGTGGCTACTAAAGTTCTTACTCCACTATTTATTGTGTTCGATGTTATTGTCCAGTTTTGTGTTGCATCCAATGTAGGTACAGCTCCAATTCCTTGAAAAGTTCTATCGGTTAATGCTGGTGTTGGACTTTCGGTATAAATTAAGGCATCTCCACCAGATGTCATTGAATCAACTCCTAAACCTATACCTAGATAACGATCACTCGGACCAATTAATGTTATGGTAACTAAAGAAGAAGTTACATCAAATTGTGCCGAATAGTTTAATCCTGCAGTATTTGAAAGTACTATCATACCTGTAGAATAGCCTTGGGCCATTAAGGTAGCTGTACATAACAAAGCCAACAAATTCATAGTAAATTTTTTCATATTTGTTTTGTTTTTAAGATTTCTATTAATTTATCATCATTTGCCAAAATAGCATAATCCAATGCCGAATTTCCCCTATTGTCTTTTGCGTCGGGACTTGCCTTTGCTTTTATAAGCAGTAAAGCAATATCATAATTTTTAAACATAGCAGCGTAAATTAAAGCAGTCGTTCCATTTGCATCAGCAATATTCACATCTGCGTTATTTTCCAATAAAAGTTTTACTATCGCCGGGTATTTTTTAACAACCGCGGCCATCAATGGAGTACCCATAGAACTGCTTCCGTTGATATTCTTTACTTTTAAAACTAAATATTCTGCAACTGTAAGATTTCCTTTGTAACATGCTAAAATCAAAGGTGAATATCCTTCTTCATTAACAGAATTGACAGCTTCAGGATTTTGTTTCACTATTGCTTTCATTTCATCTACAGTTCCTTTTCTGGCAACATCAAATACGTTTTGTTGTCCAAAAAAAGATTGGAAAAAGAAAAAGGAAACAATAATACAGATTGACCTCATATTATAAAGTAATTAAGGGTTTACAATAACACATTGGTCCATTTTCATTTCTTCCAATAACTCGTCATATCCTAGGAATCTTCCTTTTATTTTAATCTCGCTTCCTATTTTAATGTCTGTGGTTATTTTGTCTTTAAAAACAGCAACTAATTTTTCATCCACTACTATAACATTGGCAGATAAATCCACGCTTGTAGTTTTTCCGTATATTTCAATAGTCTTATCAAGGTATTTTTGATTGGATTTGTTTTCGTCTTTTTTGAACTCATCAAATATTGAAATTGCAGTAACGGAATAACTTCCTTCTTCTGAAGCAATATCGCGATGACCTTGATAAAGATAAGAATAAATCCCAACAGCAATAACAACCAAAACAACAACGCCTAAAATAAGTTTATTTTTTTTCATAATTTTTTTAATTTAACATTCAAATTTAACCCTTTTTTTCTTTATTAATTAAACATTTAATCATAACTTTAGAATATATAAAAAACCAAAAACTATGAATTACTATAAAACACTTGCTTTACTTTCAATTTCCTTATTTACAATAAGTTGCAGTAATGATTCGGAATCAGATTTAGCAGACAACGATCCTATCACAGAACCTATTACCTATACTGCTGACGTAAAAAGCATAATTGACAACAACTGTTTGTCTTGTCATGGAAACCCTACTTCAAGTGGAGCTCCAATGTCATTGGATACATACGAGAAAGTTAAGGAAGCGGTTTTAAACAGAGGATTGACAGATAGAATCTCAAGGGCTGATGGAAGTATCGGCGCAATGCCATTGGGCGGGCCAAGATTATCCCAAAACCAAATCAATAAAATAATAAGTTGGGCGAGCAACGGCCAACCAGAATAAATAACTCCAAATAAATTATTATCATGAAAAATGTAATGTTACTATTCGCCTTCATTCTGTGTACAAATTTTGCGATTGCACAAGATAAAAAAATTACCAAAACCGGAAAAATTGTTTTTGAAGGATCAGTTCCTTCATTTGAAGAAATAAAAGCCGAAAACAATAGTGTCACTTGTATTTTAAATACAAAAACCGGAGAAATAGCCAGTTTAGCTTTAGTAAAAGGATTTCGTTTTAAAGTTGCCCTAATGGAAGAGCATTTCAATGAAAACTATATAGAAAGCAGTAAATATCCAAAAGCAACCTATAAAGGTAAAATCCAAGGTTTTGATGTAGCTGCCTTAACAGCAACTGCCAAAGAATATAAAATGGTTGGAACAATGGAATTACACGGGAAATCGAAACAAATTACCACTACTGCCATGATTAGAAAAGTAGGCGATGGTATCGAAATCGTATCTAATTTTATTTTAAACACCGATGACTATGCTATAGATATTCCAAAAGTAGTTAGCAAAAAGGTATCTAAGACTATCAGTGTAAAAACAGTTTTTTTAGTAAAATAAAACCTTTAAAAGTAAAGTTTAATGCCAGTGGGTTTTTTCACTGGCATTTTTTATTGGACCAAATTTACTTTAGTGAAACTATTTAACTTATCCAGGTTTAAAACAGTCTTTGTATTATCGTTACTTCGGGAAAACATTGATTCAAATTTTGCTCCATAAACCACTTCTCCAAATGTATAAGAAGTACGTGCTGCAACGGTAGTGCTAAACATATCATCGAAGGCTTTTATGAATACTAAAATCTCTCCATTAATTGTCGAAAAATCAACTTCAGAGAATTGATATAGCGGACTTGTCTCAGTGATTGGATGTACTAATGTCCAACTTAAATTCAATGCATTTATTCTTTGTATCTCTAAATCCAGAGTGTAAAATTTATTAAAAGGTTTCCCTTCTTCTTCAATACTGATTCCAAGTGTAACTTTAGCTTCGGCATCGGTAAAATTTGTGTTTTTGAAAGGCGTCAAACGCATCATTAAAGCCTTGTTTTCTCCATAAGGAGCGATAATTGCATTGTGTGAAAATTTCAAGAATGCCGTTGGCTTACTGAATCTTCCGAAAAACAAGCCCGTTGCAATGGCAAAACTTAACAGTCCAATTAACGCTTCGGCAGCTGCGATGGCACTTGTTAAAAATCCCGACGGACTTATATGACCATAACCAACAGTTGTAAACGTTTGTGCGCTAAAAAAATAAGCTTGCCCAAATTGAATAAGGTGTGAATTGTCAACATCAATTCCGTTTAAATGTTCTATTCCGATTCCGTAATAAATTAATGCAAAAATGAAATTTATTACAATATAAAAAGAGAAAAGAATGAACATGAATCGCCATTTTGGCATATCAATCATGGTGTGGTACCAACTTATCCTATCCAAAAGAGGGATTCCTCTTTTTTCAACATTGGCTGTCCCATTTTTATTTATAAAGCGACCTCCATAGCTAGAGGCATTCGTTCCGAAACCGGTATTTTTATCGTCTTTGACTTTAGAATTGATTTTTTTGAGTAATGACATAGGCTTTTATTTCAAAACAAAATTAAGCAAATTAAAGATGATTTGTAGATACAATAGGTGTGATAAAAAAAGTCCCAATCTTTCGATTGGGACTTTTTTAGTAAGTAAGTTTAAATATATGTTTATAAAACGTTTATTTTACTTTTTTAAGTACAGCTTTAAAAGCTTCTGGGTGATTCATTGCTAAATCTGCAAGAACTTTACGGTTCAATTCGATTCCGTTAGCTTTTACTTTACCCATGAATTGAGAATAAGACATTCCTTCCAATCTAGCTCCAGCGTTGATACGTTGAATCCATAAAGCACGGAAATTTCTTTTATTCACTTTTCTGTCACGGTAAGCGTAGCACATTGCTTTCTCTACCGCATTCTTAGCAACTGTCCAAACGTTTTTACGTCTACCAAAGAAACCTTTGGCTTGCTTCATTATTTTTTTTCTTCTTGCTCTTTTAGCAACTGAATTTACCGATCTTGGCATAATTTTACTGTTTTTTTGTAGCAGGCGGCTTGAATTTAATCAAAAGCACTTAATGGCCATACTCCAAGGTTATTTGAAATTGTTTTAACCTAAAGATTATTTAGTCAAAAGTTTTTAAAGTCTAATGTCGAAAGTCTTTAAGACCTTTGACTTTGAAACTTTAAGACTTAATTAAATAATTCTTAATTGTTGTTTGATGCTTTTCATATCTGTTTTGTGAACTAGCGCTGAGTGAGTCAAAGCTAATTTACGTTTTTTAGATTTTTTAGTCAAGATGTGACTTTTAAAAGCATGCTTTCTTTTAATCTTTCCAGAACCAGTAACTTTAAAACGTTTCTTGGCGCTAGATTTGGTTTTCATTTTAGGCATTTTTTCCTAGTGTTTTAATTTATTCTTACTTACTATCTTTATGCTGAACTTGATTCAGCATCTGTATCTTTTTAAGTTTAAGGTTCTAACTGAACATTACAAACTGAATACTATTTCTTTTTCTTAGGGGCAATGAATATAATCATTCTCTTTCCTTCCAGAACCGGCATTGCTTCTACTTTACCAAATTCTTCTAAATCTGTGGCTAACCTTAACAATAGGATCTGCCCTTGATCTTTATAAATAATAGAACGTCCTTTAAAGAAAACAAATGCTTTTAGTTTTGCTCCTTCTTTTAGGAATTTTTCAGCATTTTTTCTTTTGAACTCGTAATCGTGCTCATCAGTTTGTGGTCCAAAACGAATTTCTTTCACAACTACCTGAGTAGATTTTGCTTTAAGCGCCTTATCTCTTTTCTTTTGTTCGTAAATGAATTTTTTATAATCCATTATTTTACAAACAGGAGGATCTGCATTAGGTGAAATCTCAACTAAATCCAATTCGAATTGATCCGCTAATCGTAAAGCTTCAGTAAGCTTGAAAAGTCCTGGTTCAATGTTTTCACCAACTAATCTTACTTCTTGTACGCCACGAATAAGGTTGTTTATTCTGTGAGCATCTTTTTTTTCTACTCGAGGTTGATAACCTCTGTTACTTCTTATTGCTATGACTTTATAATTTAGGTTAAACTGTAAATACTTTTAATGTTTTTGCTATTTCTTCGTTAACTATCGAAGCAAATTCTTCAATAGAAACAGTAATATTTCCTTTTCCTTCTTGTCCATGACGGCGGATGGAAATGGTTCCGTTTTTCTCCTCTTCCTCCCCTACAATAAGCATGAATGGGAGTTTTTGCATTTCTGCATCACGGATTTTTCGGCCTATAGACTCATTTCTATTGTCTATAAGGGCGCGAATTTCGTGATTTTCTAGCAGATTTAAAACTTTTTTTGCATAATTTTCATATTTCTCACTTAAAGACAAGATAATAGCTTGTTCTGGCATTAACCATAGTGGGAAATTTCCTGCAGTATGCTCTATTAAGATTGCAATAAAACGTTCCATTGAACCAAACGGTGCCCTGTGAATCATCACCGGAGTATGCAATTCATTATCTGAACCTTTGTAAGTCAATTCAAAACGCTCTGGTAAATTATAATCGACTTGAATTGTACCTAATTGCCATTGTCTTCCCAAGGCGTCTTTTACCATGAAATCCAATTTTGGGCCATAAAAAGCAGCTTCGCCATAAGCAACAACTGTATTTAGCCCTTTATCTTTTGCGGCATTAATAATGGCACTTTCTGCTTTTTCCCAATTTTCATCAGAACCAATATATTTATCCCTGTTTTCCTGATCACGCAATGAAATTTGAGCAGTGAAATTTTCAAATCCTAATGAACCAAAAACATAAAGCACCAAATCTATTACATTTTTGAATTCCTGATCCAATTGATCTGGAGTACAAAATATATGCGCATCATCCTGAGTAAATCCACGAACACGGGTTAAACCATGCAATTCACCACTTTGTTCATAGCGATAAACGGTACCAAATTCGGCATAACGTTTTGGCAAATCTTTATATGACCAAGGTTTTGTATTGTATATTTCACAGTGATGCGGACAATTCATTGGTTTCAACAAAAATTCTTCCCCTTCTGCAGGAGTTGAAATAGGCTGAAAGCTATCTGCACCATATTTTGCATAATGACCAGAAGTAACATACAATTCTTTTTGACCAATATGCGGGGTTACTACTTGCTCGTATCCAGCTTTTTTCTGTGCTTTTTTCAAAAATTGCTCTAATCTATCGCGAAGTGCAGCACCTTTTGGTAACCATAATGGCAAACCTTGACCTACTTTTTGTGAAAAAGCAAACAATTCCAATTCTTTTCCTAATTTTCTGTGGTCGCGGCGTTTTGCTTCTTCCAACAATAAAAGATAATCAGTCAAGTCTTTTTGTTTAGGGAAAGAAGTTCCATAAACACGCGTCAATTGTTTGTTTTTCTCATCACCTCTCCAATAGGCTCCAGCAACACTCATGATTTTCATTGCCTTGATTAAACCAGTATTTGGAATATGGCCTCCACGGCATAAATCAGTAAAAGTGGCGTGATCACAAAAAGTAATCGTTCCGTCTTCAAGATTTGAAATTAATTCTGTTTTGTATTCATTATCAGCATACATTTTTAAAGCATCAGCTTTAGAAACTGAACGCATTTTGAATTCATGCTTTTCCCTGGATATTTCTAAAACACGGTCTTCTATTTTTTTAAAATCGGCATCTGTAATTTTTTGGTCTCCAAAATCAACATCATAATAAAAACCATTGTCAATTGCTGGTCCAAGAGTTAATTTAATACCTGAATACAATTCTTCAAGGGCTTGAGCCATAACGTGTGAAGTAGAATGCCAGAAAGCTTTTTTACCTTCTTTGTCATTCCAAGTATATAAAACAAGAGAACCATCTGTAGTTAAAGGCGTGGTGGTTTCTATAGTAGTTCCGTTAAAATCTGCAGAAATTACGTTTCTTGCAAACCCTTCACTAATATTTACGGCCACATCCATAGGAGTTGCTCCATTGGCAAATTCCCTAACTGTCCCATCGGGCAAAGTAATCTTAATCATTGTCTCAATTTTATGAAGCGCAAATATAACGGATTAGCTAAAGACATACAATATATATTAATGGTTTGTTCTAAAAATAAGTTTTCATTTATTTTAAAAATCTTTATTGCCGTTAAATATAAAAAAAAGGAAATAATATTTTATCTTTACTCTATAAATCAAAACTAACACTCAAAAAACAATAGTATGGCTAAGAGTCAAGACGCAAAAAAAACGGTAAAAAAAGAACCTCTTAAAACTGCAAAGGAAAAGGCAGCCGAAAAAAGAGAAAAGAAAAACGCTCCTAAAAGAGACTAAACCTATCAACCCTTTCAAAATGAAAGGGTTATTTATTTCAAAATACAACATGCCCCACAACCCTATTTATACCGAATTTTTCAACCAAGTTAAATCGAGCATAGACAATGATACTTTTGCAAAACTTACCCTTGCAAAAACAATTGGAAACACTGATTTGATGAATATTTATATGCGTTCCATAATCGTAGAAAACGAACTAAGGTTTTCTTTGACTTATAAATTCCAACAATCGGAAGAAGTTACTGACCACACATTTGAAGAAGCTGTGGAATTAATGATTCCGTATATCAACAATCCTTTTATGTCATGTCTTTTATTTACTACAGAAGCAGACGTAACAATGAAATTAAACAAAAAAAGAGTAGCCTCTATAACAGAAAAAGCACCTACTTTTAAAAATGCAGATGCTGTTTTATTGGAGTTTAGATCTAAATAAATAAACCTATTAATATTGCAATTAAATTTTAGATGCAATATAATCTGGCATAGTTGAAACTGCTAGTTTTAATTTATCCGAGTTGGATTTCTTACTATTTTCATCTTTTAAATTATAATTATAGTTGTCAAATAAATAATACATTAAAACCCTGTTGTAATCATCAAGGTTTTCATCAGCTATAAGTTGAAGTATTGTTGTTTCAATTTGACTCTTGTTTTCACTTTCTGACAAAGCCCTACCAATCCTATTTATACTCCCGAAATAATGATTTTCTGCTGGATTTTCTACACTTAACGAAATCCCAAGTATTAAATCTAAAATATTGATGTCTAAAATTTCTAATTCTTTGATATAAGTACTTCTTCCTTCTTGAGCCCAACTTCCATCACTAACCCTATCAAATCTATCGTTCATAATATCGAGATGAGAACGCAGGAAAATTTCCCATTTGGTAGTTTCTGCTGATAATAAGGCAATATTAAATGCATGAACTCTAGGTCTGTTATCCATACTACAACCGCCTACTACTCTCCTATTTCTTTTTAATTCTAATTCTGCCTCTTTAGAAATATACAAACCAACATATTCTTCAAATGCATCATCACTATAATTTATACTTTTTGACTCTATATATGCATCATTTAGCATTGGCATAAAAGCTACATCATTAATTTTCAATGAATCCAATCGTGACAGCCTTAATGATTCCCATTTTTGGTATTTATCATAAAAATTTTCTTGTTCAATTTTAGCATTTTTAAAACGATCATCTCTTATTGCTTTCTCTTTTTTAGTCAGTTTTTTAGTTATTTTTTTTGATGGTTTATCAAAATATGCAGTATCTGCTTCATATAAATCATCAAATAACTCATAATTAAATAATGGTCTTTTAAGCGCTTTTTCAAGATAGACATTAAACTTTTTTGCTTTATTAGGTAAGGTGTCGTAATATCTAATCCCCGAACCTTTTGCCTTTTCTATAAAAACATTAGCTGTGGTATCAACTAAACAATCAGAATATTGAATCAATCTACTATATTTTTTTAATAATGGCTTACTTTGAAATTTTTCCAATAAATAAAAGGCTACTATGCTTTCATCTGAATATTCGTCTTTTTTATTATATTGAATTATCCAATTTCCTATAGCTTCTTTGGCACTATCATCACTTTCAAATCGAATTGAATTTCCTTGTCTTTCTCCTAATTGGATAGTAGTATAGGAAGTAATATTTTTATCATCGTAATCAATATAATTGGATTTAATAAGAAGTAATTTTTCTTCAAATTTTGCTTTTGAATACTTCTTTTTGAATTCGAGATACGAAATATTATTTTCCATATCTTTTTTGGCTTCTAGAATTTTTCCTTTATCCAACTGAATGTAATTTGCTTTTGTCTGATTCTTTGACAAATAAACCTTGTTCACATCACAAACCTTAAATTTCAAATTTAGTGAATCAACAATATGCTTCAATTTACTGACCGATGCTTCCGAATAGATCAGTCCATTATCATACATTTTAAATTCCGATTGGCCATAGGACGAAATTCCTATAAAAACGATTAAAAAAAGGTGGTTGATTTTCATAATGTCAGGGTTTAATAATACAACTTAAAAAACCTTTTCAATATTGTATTTTGTAGCCCCTATTTCAAAAGAAAAACCAACTTCGTTACCAATCAATTTATTTCCAAGTGGAGATTGTGGAGATAACGCAATTACGTTTACCTCATCGATAGTAATTTTAGGAAGCGCACAACTCAAATACAAATGAATTCCATTGGCTTGAACCAAACTTCCTAAAGCAATTTTACTGGAAATAATTGTTGCATCAATTTTATCCAGAATTACTTTTTGATCTAAAGCTTCTTTGAGTTTATGGTTTAATTTTTCTTGCTCAATATGCATCATCGAAAGCGCTGTTTCGTGTTTGTCGCCAGCAGAACCTTTAGCATCGTTTTTTGAATCTTCGGTCAATGCCGAAATCATATCCCGAAAAACATCGATTTTGTCCTGAACCTGCTGTAAGTAGTATTGGTGGATTTTTTGTTTGAAGGTCAAAGGAAAAGTTTAGGAGGTTTATAAGTTTAGGAGGTTTAGACAACATCTAAGCCTTTTCTAGAAATCAAATTTATAATTAGCACCCAAAATTATCTGAAAACCCTGTACCGGATAATTCATCCATTTTTGATAGTTTTGACTGGCAATGTTGTTTAGTTTCAGGAAACCTGATAATCTTTCGTTGTGTTTGTATCCTAAATGTGCATTGGCGTCAAAATAACTATCCAAAGTTGTTGGCGGCGGAGGAACAAGATAAATAATGTCAGTATTCAATTGCATATCTTTTCTTTCGCCCACAAAAAACACATCCGCTCCAGCGAACCATTTTTCAGTAATATTGAATTTTAAATTGGAGCCTAATTTTATAGAAGGCAAATTCCACGCTTCGTCTTGAATATCGCTGGTATAACTATTGAACGTTCCATTGATTCCGAAAGTAATATTCTTAGAAAAATCGGCTTTTAATTCGCCATAAAAACCAACAGTTTTCAAATTGTCATATACAATCCCAAAAGAATTACCGAAACCATAATCTTCATTACCAGTGGTTTCTGTATAATCGTTGCTTTTGAATAAGGCTTTGTTTTTTTCACTCATATAAGAAGCACGGACATTATAACCAACTGCATTCGCCAGCTTCCCTTTTAAACCAGCAAAAATATCATATTGTTTATCAGTTGGCGCAATGTTTAAAGTTGGGGAAAGAAACGGGTTTTCATTAGTGAAATCACGATAGGAGTTTTGTTCCAAACTTCCTTCGGCTCCAGTATAGAAAATCATCAAATCACCTACTACTTTCAAGGAAGCATTGACTTGCGGATAAACAAATAGTTTGTTGTTGGTGTTTTCGTTATCCAAAGAATAAAAAACTGCTGCCCCTAAATTTACCGACCAGTCGTTTTTATTGATTACCACACTTGGATGCACTCCAATATTCGTATAACCGTATTTTATGGCAGTTGTTCCAGAATAATCTTTTTCGAAAGTACCGCCAATATAATCTACAATAAAATTGGTTTTTATTTTTTCTTCCATCACATCAAATTCGAACGATGGTTTTGCATAAAAACGGTTTTCTGCCGAACCCCGAGCATCCCAAAAACGATTGTATTTTACGCTCGTTTCTTTAAATACGCTTTCATTGAAATTAAATTTGGCTCCCGCATAAGCATTATGAAAAGTGTGTTGCGGATTAATTCCGTCTATTAAAGCAGTTCTATCTGCAGGTAATAAAGTCGAACCGAAACCTTCAGGCAACCCATACCAATTGTAGATTTGGTTTTGATAGCCCAAATCCAAGTTCCAAGACATGGACTGTTGTTTGTTTCCATAAGTTAGATCTAGTGAAGTGTTGTAAAAATCATCCTCCAACTCTACTCCTTTTATTCCACCTTGTGAGGAAAGATGGCGCAACGCACCACCAATATATTCATAATCACTAATGTTTTCAGTCACGAAAAGTTCGGCGTTGATAGCCGCATAATTTCCAAAGCCTAAAGTCGCATAGTTTTTAAATCCTTTAATACCTTCTGTCTGGTCTACGTTTGCTGCCTTCCCTTTTGATGGCGCAAAAGTTGAAGCCACCGGAAAAGAGAAAATATTGTATTGTATTGGTGTCTTTTTGGTATTGTCCTCGTCTTCCAAAACCGGAGTTTCCTTTACTTTAAAAGCATCAGAAATCGTTGGTGTGTATGGTTTTACCACATTTACCACTTCGGTTCCGATGTTTTCGTCTTTCTTTTGTGAAAAAGTGGTTTGCAACCCCGCAAGAAGTAAAATGAATGTAATTTTATATTGAATTTTGAATGTCATATTTTTTGTTTTGAAATTGATTAATCAATTTTCTCATTTATGTTGTTTCTTAAAAGTAAATTCTCAAATCTCTCTTTATGATAAATCCAGCTTTTATCCTTTCTTAATTTATCAATAATTCTTTTATTAATTTCGCTGTCTTTTAGCGAAAGAAGTTCTTCAATTACTTCATAATAATAATCATATCTAATATATTTGAAATCTGTTTTTTTAAGATAATTCAACCACGCAACCTTAATTTTTTCAGAATAATCATTTTTATACCATTTTGAAAAATATAATATTGCATCGTGATTATATAAATCAAAAGCTAAATATTCTATTTGTGTATTATATTCTTTTGGATTGATTTTTTCAAGTGCTTCCTTTATTAGATAATCCGATTTAGCATTGAAAATAGCAATACTATCGAGTTTTGCTAACATTGCATTTTTTTGTTTTTCTGAATCTGATGTATCATTTTTATAATCAAAATACAATTCAACAGACAACTCATTTTCATCTTCTATACAACCACTTAATATTGAGGCAGTTCTTTTATTATTTAGGAATTTTATAAAAATATTCTGAATGGAATCATACGATTTCTCAACAAGAGCAAATGAAGCATATCCTGCAACTGCTGCATTTTTATGATCCGTTAATTTGACTAATTCTTTAATGCTAGCTATTTCTCTTAATTTTTCATAATTTTTAAAATTTTCATACTTTCCACTTTGTCCATAAAATTGCATTTGATTTATTTCAGCAATTTCACTGACAATATTATCCACAGGTTGACTCTTCAATTTACTAATTGAAATCAAAACTAAAATTGGGACTAGTATTATTCTTATCTTTATCATAAAGAATTATTAATCATTTCTATAATTCACTTACTGCCCAACCGATGAATTCGTCTTCGCTTCTTCCGCTTTAATAATCTCCAATTCCTTTTTAGCTTCTTCCACTACATCTGCATAACCAGTGAAATTCTTAATTACACTTTCAAGTATATAGGTAGCTTGGAAACTGTCTTTCAACCCGTAGAAGTTTTTAGCCATAACGACTAATCCTTTTGCACCAAAATATTTATAACCCGAATAATCTTTGGTTAATTTTTGGACTACAGTATTCGAAACTTCAAATTTTCCGTCTTTATTTTTGAAATAAGCATCATAATACAAGGCTTCGGCTGCGAGTTCGCCTTTGGCTATCGTTAGTAATTTGGCGTAAGCCGTTCTCGCTTTTTCTTCATCATTCGTTTTTATTGCCGAACGAGCCACCATAATCTGTGCGTCACTTTTTACCTTGTCATCCATTTTTGGGTTCGATAATACTTTTTCGGCATAAATTACTGCATTCGAATAATCCTTTTGCTCATAATACGATTTCATCAAATTCGCTTGTGCAAAAGTGATGTTTTGAGGGAAATCGGCTTCGGTTTCCAATCGTTTTAAAACAGAGATTGTTTTTTCAGTATTGGTCGATTTTAAATAAATCTGCGCCAATCTTGCTAATGATGGTTCGGTAAATTCATTTCTGGATTGGTTGATTACATATTCATAATTGAGAACCGAATTACTTTCCAGTCCATCGGCAAAATACGATTGTGCCAAATAGAAATTCGCTTTCAAAGCGTGATTTCCGTTTGGAAATTTTGCTACATAATTACTGAAATTCGAAATTGCCTGTTTCGTATTGTTTTGTAGATATTGTTTTTCAGCTGCTTCATAAGTGTCGTTATCCAATTCAGCATCCGAAACTTCTACAAAATCCAAAGTTTTTACCCAAGTCGCATATTCATCTACTTTTCCGTTATCAACATAAATGATTCTTGCGGTAGAAACGGCTTCCAATGCTTCGGGAGATTTCGGGAATTCCGCAGCTACTTTTTTGAATTTGGCTATAGCCAAATCGTCTTTTTCACCATTATAATAAATCAATCCTTGACGCAAAATTGCTTTGGAAGCATACGAGCCTTTCTTGAATTCGGTTAATAATTGGTCATACGTTCTAATTGCTGATTCTGTATTTCTTTCCGTTACATAGGTATTTCCTAATTCAAACAACGCATCATCACGATATTGTGATTTTGGATACAATGAAATGAATTTATTCAAGTCTTCAATTTTCTTGTCATTTTTGGCTACAAAACCATAGCTAATTGCTTTTTGGAACTGCGCATAATCGGCATCCACGCTTTTTAAATCAATCGCTTTGTTGTAGGCATCCATTGCCGGCCAGTATTTTGCGTTTACAAAACGGCTGTCACCCAGGCGCAGATACGAATCATTCAAACGTACTTTGTCGTCTTTTACGGCATCAATCTGTTTTTGGAAATAATCCCCAGCCTGATCGTATTCTTTGAGTTTAAAATAACAATAGGCAATATTGTAGTTGATGTTTTTATATTCTGTAGTCTTTTTTGCTTCAGCAAAACCGGTGAATTGTTTGAAACTCAACAAAGCGTCGTTGAAACTGTCTAAAACAAATTCCGTTTCCGCTTTCCAGAAAGTGGCGCGGGCAGTAAACTTAGCATCTTTTTGTTCGGCAATGGATTTTTTGAACATTTTCAAGGCATCAGCATAATTTCCATCAGTAAATAATTCAATTCCGCGATAGAAAGTTACTTTTTGATATGCTTGTCTGTTTGCGAAATTTTTATTTTTTTCCAATAAATCCAATGCGCCTTTATAATTTTTTGAGGTGATATAAGAATCAATCAATAAACTTTCTATTTCTGTTTTACTTGGGTTTGCAGGATATTTATCGACAAAAGCTGACAAAACATCAGGCACACTTTGATAGGAATTTCCAATATCATAACTCAATTTAGCATAATTAAGAAATGCATCTTCTTGGATTTTTAAATCATAAACCATTTCCGAAGCATTTTTAAATGCATTTAAAGCTTGTTGCTTTTTATCGGTTTTCAGGTAACTTTCCCCTAAATGATAATAGGCATTTTGCGCCACAGCATCTTTACCTCCAATGATTTTATTGAATTGGGTAATCGCATTTTCGTAATCGTTTTGTTTGTAGTACGCAAAACCCAATTGATAATAATCCGTATTGTTCCATCTTCCTTTTTTTCCTTTATATAAATTTAAAAACGGAATCGCTTTATCGTATTGGTTTAGGTTAAAATAGCTTTCGCCGATGATTTTATTGAGTTCAGATTTTTCCTGAGTGGTGGATTTTGCCATTGCAACAGTTCCGAGTTCGATTGCTTTTTTGAAATCGCCCGATTTAAAACTCATATCTGCCTGAAAATACGATAGTTTTTCTTTGTATTTTTCTTCGCCGGAGACCTGTTCAAAATATTTATTGGCATTTTTATAATCATCTCCTTCATACGCCATAAAACCGAGGTAATATTTGGCCTGCGAGCCGTAAACGGGTGATTTTAAAACGGAATTAAAATAAGGAGTGGCTTGTTTTTTATCGTTGGCAGTGAAATAAGAATAGCCTTTTTGGAAATTGAATTTATCCAAATCCGCTTCACTCAAACTACTTTCTTCTACTTTGTCAAACCATTCCAACGCTTGAGGGTATTGCCCTTGCTCAAAACTAAAAAAAGCAATTTCGATATACGCTTGATTGCGTTTTGTACTGGTTGGAAAATCAGAAACAAAGTTTTGCATCAAATCATTTGCATTTGCTTGCCCCAAACGAATGGCGCAGGTAGCACTATAATAAGCACAATCTGATTGTACCTCCGTATTTTTATTTTCTGATTTTACGTTATCAAAAATAATCTGTGCAGATTGATATTGGCCCTCGTTGTACAAGGAAACGGCTTTGTTGAATTCGGCTAAATCGTTCGTATAAATTTCAGATTTTTGAGCAGAAATCGTAGTGATTTGTATAAAAAAGAATACTATATAGAGTTCGATAGACTTACGCATAATCATTGTTTTACTGTTTTCTTCCGAAAAATATTTAAAATTTGGTTGTCAGGAACCCACTCTTTTATTCTCATCGAAAAAAAAAGTTTATTTTTGAGTGGGTTTCAAATATAATATTCTATAAAACAATAACGATGCGATTTGGGTTTTTATTATAAAAAATTATTGCCAGCTTTCAGTTTAAAAATAGTTGTTATATTTTATTGATTTCTCGAAGTTGTTGAATATCCAATAAATCTTTTGGTCGATTGGCTTTCACTTTACTTGTAATTAAATCTTCGAGGGAAAGTACATTCCATTTTAAAAACTCATTGTCGTTTACGATAACAACTTCACTATCTCTATAAGCTTCATCAAAGGATTTGTTGACTGAAAAATTCGTAATCAATTCTAAATCTAAATCAACGGGAGAAAATTTTATAGAAATATTTTGTTGCTGTTTTTTCACAGCAGCTGGAAATTCATTGATTTCATAACCCATTTCATTAAAAACTGAAATTAGTTTTTGAAAGTTCTCTTCGGTGGGTTCTATCCAAAAATCCACATCAGCAGAATGACGCTGATACCCGTGAAAATTTACCGCAGCACCACCAACCATAAGCATTCTGACTTTAAATTTATTTGCTAAAATTACAAAACTATTGATATTTTCTTCCCAAGGTTGCATCTACAAAATCGTTTTTGTTTCTATTTCAATCATAAAATTGGAAGGATTCGCTACTCTTTTTACCTTTGTTGGATATTGATTTATTTTTTGCATTAAATTTAGAAAATTATAAATCCGTTCCGATTTTGAAAGTTCCAAAAACTGAATTAATTGCTGTTTATTACTTTCTACCTTATTTTGGAATTGAATTTTCATCATCTAAATTTTGATTAAAATTAAGTATTTTAATTTACAAAGAAACAATTTTAAAGAAATATTGAAATAATTCATAATTCATAATTACTTTTACACCTCAAACAAATTACTTTATGTCACAGCCAGTACTTTTTTTAAGAAACGTAAACATTTATCAAGAAGATAAAGTCGTTTTATCCAATATTAACCTTGAAGTAAGCCATGGTGAGTTTATTTATATTATTGGAAAAACCGGTACTGGAAAAAGTAGTTTTATGAAAACGCTTTATGCCGATTTGCCTTTAATTGAAGGACAAGCCAGTATTGTAGAATACGATTTGGCTACGTTAAAAGAAAGTGACATTCCGTATTTGAGGAGAAAAATCGGAATTGTGTTCCAAGATTTTAAATTGCTTCCAGACCGCAGCGTTTACAACAATATGTTATTTGTCCTAAAAGCAACTGGATGGACTGATGCCGCTGAAATGCAACACAAAATCGAAGAAGTGCTTGACAAGGTTGATATGAAAGGTTTTGCAACTAAAATGCCGCACCAATTATCCGGCGGAGAACAACAACGTGTTGCAATCGCCCGCGCCTTATTGAACGATCCCGAATTGATCCTTGCTGACGAACCAACTGGGAACCTTGACCCGCAAACCAGTGCCGAAGTATTGGAAGTACTAAGAAAAATCAACGCCAACGGAAAAACCGTAATTATGGCAACCCATGATTATGCGCTTTTGATGAAATTCCCTTCTAAAACATTAAAATGTGAAGACAGTACTATTTTTGAAGTAGTGCAAAGAACAGTTTAATATAAATTCTATTCATTGCAGCAAAAAACAATAGTAATATCAGGTATAAATATCACTAACAGTGGTATTTTGTCTATTATGACCGATTGTTTAACTGAATTAGAAAACTATAGTCGAGACAGGGATATTAAAATAATTGCTTTAGTTAATTCTAAAACTTTATTTACTATTTCCAATATTGAGTATTTAGAATTTCCAAAGTCAAAAAAATCATGGTTATTTAGAATATATTACGAGTATTTTTTTTTCAAAAAACTATCCAAAAAAATAAAACCAGACATTTGGTTTTCACTACACGATTTATCTCCCAATATAGTCTGTAAAAAGAAATTTGTTTATTGTCATAACCCATCTCCATTCTATAATCCCACTTTAAAAGATTGGGTTTTCGGATTTAAAATAAGCTTTTTCTCGTGGTTTTATAAATACATGTATCAAATCAATATTAAAAGTAATACAGCTGTATTTGTTCAGCAAAACTGGATTAAGGAACAATTTGAAAAATGGTTTTCCCTCTCCAATTGCAAAGTAGCATATCCTATAAGTGTTCCAAACACACAAATAGAAAAAGTTATTTTGGATTCAGGTAAAATACACTTCTTTTATCCGGGCTTTCCTAGAATGTTCAAAAATTTTGAGCACTTGTTTGAAGCCATTTTACTTTTGCCTGAAGAATTAAAAAACAAGATACAGCTGCATGTCACCATTTCAGGAGACGAAAATGTATATTCTAAATTTCTGTTCCATAAATACAGTAAACACGACCAATTTAAGTTCATAGGTGCAATAAGTCGCAAAAAAGTATTCGGTTATTATGAATCGATGGACGCCTTACTATTTCCTTCCAAACTAGAAACTTGGGGTTTACCTATAACCGAAACAATACAATTCAACAAACCTCTTTTTGTTTCAGATTTACCTTATGCAAACGAAACTGTAGGTAATTATGGTAAAGTGTGTTTTTTTGATTCCAATAACCCCCAGGATTTATCAGAAAAAATAACTTTGTTAATTAATCAGAAATTAATTTTTGAAACTAATAACAGAAATTACACGCCTGACTTTATAGGCTGGGAACCAGTATTTAATTTTATATTTGCTGAATAACATTTTAAGTATGTCTTTTTTTTCGATAATCATTCCGCTTTACAATAAAGAAAAATACGTTGAAAGTGCTTTGCAAAGTATTCTCAATCAAAATTTTACTGATTATGAAGTTTTAATAATCAATGATTGTTCAACAGACAGGAGCGTAGAGGAAATTAAACCCTATTTATCTGATAAAATTAAGCTAATACATCATTCGGAAAATAAAGGCCTTTCTGAAGCCAGAAATACAGGAATAGAAAATGCTACAACGAATTATATAACTTTTCTCGATGCAGATGATTTATGGAAACCTACATTTTTAGAAACCATATACCATCTCATTATAAATTTCCCTGAAGCTCGAATTTTTGGGACGAATTATGAAGAAATATATAAAACCAAAACCTATAACCCGTTTAATGGATCAGAAACTTTACCCACAGATTTTAATGGGTACCTCAATTTTTTTAAAATCAATATAAAACAAGGAATCTATAATCATGGTAGTGTCTGTTTTCATAAAGAGGTTTATGAAAAGGTTGGCAAATACGATATACAAATCAAATTTTCAAATGATATCGATTTTAATATCCGGGCAAATTATCATTTTAAATTAGCCTACAGTAACACTATCCAAATGAGTTATTTTATGGAAGTGGAGAATCAAATAACCCGAAATTCCGTTTTACATAAACTGATACCTGATTATGACAAATATGAAAGTTGGACATCTAATAATTCTGATTTAAAAAAGCATTTAGACTTTTTTAGATATGTTTTGGCAAAAAAACTAAAACGTGATGGGGATAGCAAAGACTGGAAAGAAATTATTAAATCAATAGACTTTAGCAATTTAAACTGGAAACAACGTTTACTATTAAAATGCCCTAGAACAGCTTTGCTTTTTGTTGAAAAAACCAAAGCTTTTTTGCTTAAATTTGGATTGAAAACATCTACTTATTCAAATTAACATAAGCCCTGAATTCTTCATAGTTTCGGATGTAATCTTCTTCATCAAATATTCCTGAGGAAATTACTAAACACACTGAACCGGAAGAAAAATTTTCTAATTCCCTCCATACATTGCTTTTTATCAAGAGGCCTTTATCAGGTTTATTTAATGTGACAGTATTAATATCGTTACCGTCTTTCAGAATCACGTCAAAACTTCCCGAAAGCGGAATTAACAATTCCAATTGTTCTTTATGTGCATGTCCACCCCTATTAGCATTGCTTGGAACGTCAAATAAGTAGTAAACTCTTTTTATTTCAAAAGGGACAACATCTTTTTCGATAATTGCAAGATTTCCTCTGTAGTCTTCGATTTTTGGAATGTTGATTATTTCTATATTCATTTTGATAAATCTTTAAAAAGCTGGAGCCATTGATTCCCAATAGTGTCAACATTATAATTTTCGATACTGGATTTTGCGTTGCTTTTACAATGTAAATATAATTTTTTATCTTCAATCATACTATTTAACGCTTCTATAAAAGCCGTTTTGTTTTGGTTTTCGACTAATAGTCCATTTTGATTATGTTGAATGATTTCACGCGGACCCGAATGGCAATCATAAGCAACAACAGGAGTTCCAGAAGCTAAAGATTCTAATAAAACCATTGGTAACCCTTCATATTTGCTTGTAAGGCAAGTTAAAAAAGCTTGTTTATAATATGAAAATGGGTTTTCTATATTTCCTTTAAAAATAATATTTTGTTCTTGTCCCAATTTTTTTGCTAATAGTATCCAATTCTTTTTTAATTTCCCATCTCCTAAAATTATTAATTTAATATTATTTTGAGGTAAAATTGAATTGGAATAACATTCTATTAAACGATCAAATTGTTTGATGTTTTTGTTCATACTACCGACACCTAAGATGTACTCAAAATCAATTGAATTTATTTCATGATTAGATTCAATTGAATCAATATCAATAGGGTTATAAATTTGAGTAATATTCTTAAACCCATAATCATTCGTCACTTTTCCCTCAATTTCTTTAGAAACTGATACTAATTTTAAAGACTTATGATATAGCAATTTAGCCAATAATTTATTTTTCGGGAAATAAGAAGTTAACTCATGGCTATGAATAGTTTGAATAGTGTTCTTGTAAATAAAATTATGAATTATAAATTCCTGTAAATAATACTCTTTTGTTCTAAAATCGATGATAAAATCAAAATCATTTGATTTTATATAGGATTTAAGAGCCTTAAATCTCTTAAATCTGCTCCATAAACTATTTGATTGATCCTTTAAAGATTCTAAATGCAGTAACTGTCCGGAATAATCATAAATTACTTTCCCAGAAAAAACTATATGATGGACATCTATATTGTTTTTTACAAAAAAACGGGATAAAGTTGCAGCGCATCGTTCGGCACCACCATCTGAAAGCGTTACAGTTATTAAACAGATTTTAAGTTGGTGGTTATTTTGAGTCAATTTTTTGTATTTTAGCAAATGTAAATAAAACTTTTAAATGCGCATATTACTTATTGGCGAGTTTAGTAGACTGCACAATTCACTTAAGGAGGGATTGCTAAAATTAGGTCATGAAGTTGTTTTAGTAAGCAATGGTGATGGCTTTAAAAATTATCCAGCTGATTTTTCCACAAAAGCTAAATGGTGCGAAAGTATTTGGATGAACAAATTCAGAAAAGGAATCCATAAACTAACAAAATTTGATATTGCTACCATTGAATTCGGTATTCGTTTTTGGCTTATTTCAAAGCATTTAAAGGGCTATGATTATGTTCAACTCATAAATGAAGCCCCAATCCAAACTACATCGAGATTTGAATTATTTCTTCTTAAAAAATTATTTAAACAAAATAATAAAGTTTTTTTATTATGTAGTGGTGTTGATTATTCAACATTGCATCATATGCTTGAAAAAAAAGAACGTTATTCAATTATGAATCCTTATTTTGAAGGAATTAGTGAAGCTCATAAACAATATGATTTTATGTTTGATTACAACACAAAATCACATATAAAAATACATGATTTTCTTTACCAAAACATTTCAGGGGTAATTGCCACCGATTTGGATTATGTGAATCCAATTAAAGACAATCCGAAGTATGTGGGTATGATTCCAAATCCCATAAACATAGACAGTATTCAATTTATCGAAAATTCAATAAATGAAAAAATTGTTGTTTTTTTAGGCATTAATTCTGGTAATTCTTATAAAAAAGGAGTTCATTTTTTTGAAACAGCATTGGAAATAATCAAAGATAAATACCAATACAAAATTGAAATTATTATTGTAGAAAATATTCCGTATCAAAATTATATCAAACTGTACAATAAAACTCATATTGTTTTAGACCAAGTATATGGTTATGATCAGGGATACAATGCCTTGGAAGCCATGGCAAAAGGAAAAATAGTTTTTACTGGTGCTGAAGATGAGTTTATGAAATACTATGGCCTTACTGAAAGGGTTGCCGTAAATGCATTGCCAGATGTAAACCAAATAGTAAATGAATTATCGTTTTTGATTGAAAATCCGAATGAAATAAAAGCAATAGGAAAAAGAGCACGGGATTTTATTGAAAAAGAACACGATTATATTAAAATTGCTCAACAGTATTTAGATGTTTGGAACTCAAGCACAAAATAAATATAATTTTGAAATTCATTTTACTCATCGCCAATAAATTACAACAACGATAAAATGCCTATGTTTACTGATTTTTCCAGTTTATAGTAAACAAATATTTTTATTTCATTAAGTTTGTAATTGAAAAAAAAATATTTACCAGCTTTATGAGAACTCCAAAACTTAATGATGTTTTTACATACGATTTTAGTTATACGGAAGAGGAAGTTCTGGCTTATGCAAAAATATCTGGTGATTCAAATCCAATTCATATCTCTGAAAATTATTCTAAAAACACACAATTTGGCAGATGTATTGTTCATGGATATTATAGCATAAGTGTTTTTTCTAAAGTATATGGAACACTTTTATATCCAGAAAGCCATATTTTAATTAGCCAAAACGCTAAATATATTAAACCAATTTTTACTGGTGTTGAATACGTTGCTGTTTTTACTACTAAACAACTTTTAATGGATAAAAATAGAGTACTCTATTTTAATGAAATTAGAGAAAAAGCCACTGGAGAAGTCAAAATAGTTGGAGAAGCTTTATTGATGAACGAAAAACATTATATTTAATTATAAATTTTGTGATTGTTTTATTGTATAAAACACTTTTCTAAACATCAATAATATCAATAAAAAATATAATAAATTAGTAAAAAAATAAGCTTTTATTACACCTTCTATTGATTCCGTTTTTAGTAAAAAGAAAACTAAACCAAAATAAACCAAATTAAAAACTATTTCGCCGATTATGTATCTTTTCATCATCGTTTTAACTACAATTTGATAACCGAAAGCAAGTGTCATAATTTTAAAAAAGTCTCCAAACAATTGCCATATAATTAATTGGTTGATTGTTGAAAATTCATTTGTAAAAGCAATTTTAACAATTAGTTCTTTTGTAAAATAAATCACAACCAATAACGCTAAAAACATTGGGACAAAAGTTTTAAAATAAATCTTAAGTTCTGATTTAAATTCTTTTTCAGTATTTAAAGAAGCTAATTTAGGCATATAATACATAGATAGGCTAGAACTAAAAATCATCATATAATAGCTTGAAAGCCGGTTTACTGCATCCCAAATCCCGGCTTTATGAATACCCTCAACACTTACTATTAAATTTCTAATTAACAAAAGTGTTAATGGTGCTAAAATTCCACTTAGCAAAGCCATGGCAGAAAATTTTTTAATTATTGAGATGTATTTCTTACTTATGATTTTTTGCAAATTAAACTTGAAATCCTCTATATCACGCCTTACGAATAAGAAAGTAACAAAAACCATCAAAAGCTCGCCAACTGCTATGGATAAAAGACCTCCATAAATGTTATTATTTAATATTAAAATTGTTGAAACACTGAATACTAAAATATTTGAAATTATTTGAATTAAAACAATATTCTTGTATTGTTCTAAACCGTTATAAATTGCGAGCCAAAAAGTATTAATTACAGCTAAAGGCAGTACTGCTCCAAAAAACCTAATGGGAATAAAGTAGGTTTCCTCATAAAATAAAAATTGAGAAATCGATTTAGAAAACAAAACCGTTAAACATCCAATTATGACAGATATAAATAAAAAAATCCAAAAAAATGTGGAATAAACAACCGATAGTTCTTTTTTATTTTCTTTATTTTCTACAAATAATTTTATAAGTGAATTATTAACGCCTATTGTAGAAACAGACTTAAGCATAGTAGAAAAGTTTCTAAAACTACCAATAACCGCCATTCCTGCAGTTCCTAAAAAAAGTGAGATAATTTTAGTAGAAATCAGGCCTAAAACAAAACTAACTGCAACTGAAATTGAATTCAATGACAATACTTTAAATAAGGTATTTTGTTTAAAAGCTTTCAATCTAAAGGCTTCGGATTACTTTTGCAGGGTTTCCTGCAGCAAAAACATTTGGCGGGATACTTTTTGTAACCACGGAACAGCTTCCTATTATAGAATTTTTTCCTATCGTTACCCCTTTTAAAACAACCGAATTATAAAATACAACTACATTATCTTCAATTACAATGTTTTCTGTTTTGACATCTCCATCCATTCTTTTATCTGGATGAAGGTCATGTCCATCTGTATCCACTAAGAAACAATTGATACCAATCATAACATTATTACCAATAGAAATTTTTGAAACAGCTTGTATTGATGCACCATTCGCCAAAACGACATTGTTCCCTATTAAAACTTTACTTTCTTTTTCTCTTGCAAGAATATAATTATAAGATGAATATGTATTTTGCGCTAACAAAACACCGTTTTGAACATTTGATCCAAATTTAATTTCTCCTTTTCCCTTGAGTAATAAGGGCAAATATAAATCAGGTTTCCCACTAACATTTTTACAATCTGAAAGAAAATTGTATTTCCAAAGACGAGGTTTTACAAAAAAAAGACGTTGGATTTTATTTAATATTTGCATTGATTTTGAATATGATTTTGAGTTTCGAAGTTACTTTTTATATTAAAATTAGAAAAACATTCAGCTTTTATATTAGTATATCATCCAGTATCAAATATCTAGAAGTGGTGACTTCATAAAAACTTTGTATTATCGTTTTAGCGCCAAAGCTTTCCTTCCAGAAAAGAATTCCTTTATTGATTTTTTTTCCATTATCTTCATGAGAGGGACCAAAATCAAAATAACTTTTATCCTTAAAGATATCGGTTATTAAATAGTTATATAAAAAATCCAAACTACCTAATTCATTTTTCTTTTCGTTTCCTGAAACATACTGAGGATGGGCTACACTATCAGTTATAAAAATGGTTGTCCCAGCTACAATTTCATTCTGATAGTATACATTAAAATGACGAATATGGTTTGGAAATTTATTTTTTAATTGGGTTATTTCTTCTACTGTATGTACGGGTTTTGCATTATGTTTTTTTTGTAAATTAGGAATTAAAATCTGATTCCAAAATAATTCAAAATTATATTCTTCAACTATCTTTAAACCATTTTTTATACCTCTGTTGATACTTTCTCTTCTAGTTTTTGATACAAAATTTGAGTCTTTCAAATTAAGCACCGATAATGATTCCCTTCTATACAGATTGGCTTTTAATATAAACAAACAATAATCCAACTCCTCTGAAAATGACTTACAGTAAAAACTTGGAATCATTTTGATGTTTAGTTTTTCAATATTATTTAGATTTAAAAACTCTAAAACACTTTTAAATATCAAAATCACATTATTTAATTTCGATCTGGATTTTAAAACCAATCCACCATAAGTCAGTCCTTGATGTGAATGAACTATATCTCCTACTCTATTTGCAGGCAAAACAGCTACTAATTTATCTGCATCAAAAACCATTAAAGAATAGTCTTCAAACCGGTCTTGATGGTATTCCATAAAATCTCGATGAAAGAGAAATGTAGCATTTTTGGCCTCACTTATAAAAGTATTCCAAGCACTATAATCTTTCTTTTCGTATTGCCTTATGGTATATTTTGCCACAACTATTTTTTAAGATTGGAAAATTAATCAATTATTTAAAAATAACATTGCATTCTAGAAGATAATGATAAAAAGAAGTGTACAACCGAATAAAATAGAAACAAAAAATCCCTCTTGAACAACAAGAAGGATTTTTTTGTCGGGGTGGCAGGATTCGAACCTGCGGCCTCCTGCTCCCAAAGCAGGCGCGATAACCGAGCTACGCTACACCCCGAATATTTTTTAATATTTATTTAATAAGAACTTGAGCCTTCCCGTTCTTAAAACGGGACGCGATAACCGAGCTACGCTACACCCCGAATATTTTTTAATATTTTTTTAATAAGAACTTGAGCCTTCCCGTTTCTTAAAACGGGACGCGATAACCGAGCTACGCTACACCCCGAATATTTTTTAATATTTTTTTAATAAGAACTTGAGCCTTCCCGTTTCTTAAAACGGGACGCG
Source organism: Bacteroidota bacterium (assembly GCA_040387655.1). Lineage (GTDB taxonomy): Bacteria > Bacteroidota > Bacteroidia > Flavobacteriales > Flavobacteriaceae > Flavobacterium. Next base: position 405,555 of record JAZKDI010000001.1, read on the forward strand.
ATAACCGAGCTACGCTACACCCCGTAAACGAGGTGCAAAGATAGAAAAGTTTTTTATTTATACAACCTCTATTTTTAAATAGGATAATTTTATTTCCACATAGTTAAAACTGATATTTTTATAGCAAGAGTTTTTTAATTAAAACTTACATTTACGGCCTCAAAAAGTATTAAAATTTAAACTTATGTCTGATACAATCGAAAAAATTAAATGCCTAATTATTGGGTCTGGTCCAGCTGGATATACTGCCGCAATTTATGCCGCTAGAGCAAATATGAACCCTGTTTTATATCAGGGATCTCAACCTGGTGGTCAATTGACTACTACAAATGAAGTAGAAAACTTTCCTGGTTATGTAGATGGTGTTACTGGTCCGGAAATGATGATTCAATTGCAAAATCAAGCGCAACGATTTGGAACCGATGTTCGTGATGGATGGGCCACTAAGGTAGATTTTTCAGGTCCAGTTCATAAAGTTTGGATAAACGACACGATCGAATTGCATTGTGAAACTGTAATTATTTCTACAGGGGCATCAGCAAAATATTTAGGATTACCTTCTGAGCAACATTATCTTCAAACGGGCGGTGGCGTTTCTGCTTGTGCTGTATGTGATGGTTTTTTCTATAGAAACCAAGAAGTTGTGATTGTTGGAGCTGGAGACTCTGCTTGTGAAGAAGCACATTATTTATCAAAAATGTGTAAAAAAGTAACTATGCTAGTACGTAGTGAACATTTCAGGGCTTCTAAAATCATGGAAGAAAGAGTTAGAAAAGTTGAAAACATTACTATTCTTATGAATCACGATACTGTAGAGGTTTTAGGCGATGGTCAGGTTGTAACGGGAATAAAAGTTTTGAATAAAACTACTAATCAAGAAAGCATAATTCCTGCCACAGGTTTCTTTGCTGCAATTGGCCACAAACCGAACACAGATATTTTCAAGGATTATCTTAACCTTGATGAAACTGGTTACATCATCAACACTCCCGGAACTTCAAAAACGAATGTTGCCGGAGTTTTTGTTGCTGGTGATGCTGCAGACCACGTCTATCGTCAAGCTATAACTGCAGCTGGAACGGGCTGTATGGCTGCGTTGGATGCCGAAAGATATTTGGCAACTTTAGAATAATATAAAATAAGCATAAAAAAAACTCCATTTCTGTATAATTAGAAATGGAGTTTTTTATTTAATCAAACGTGGCTTCGACAAGCTCAGCCAGCGCGAGACTGAACACTGTCAAGTGGATACTATTCTTCCATAGTATGATATACGTTCATTACGTCATCATCTTCTTCTATTTTTTCAATTAGTTTTTCAACATCAGCGATTTCAGCTTCTGTCAGTTTTTTTGTAATTTGCGGAATACGCTCAAAACCCGAAGAAAGGATTTCAAGATTTCTGTTCTCCAATTCTTTTTGGATGGTTCCAAAGCTTCCAAAAGGAGCGTAAATTAAAATTCCGTCTTCGTCTTCAAAAACCTCTTCGGCACCAAAATCGATTAATTCCAATTCTAATTCCTCTGGATCCAATCCATTTGCCGGAATTCTGAAATTACAGGTATGATCAAACATGAATTCAACTGAACCTTGTGTTCCCATCGTTCCGTTGCATTTATTAAAATAGCTTCTGATATTAGCAACAGTTCTGTTATTATTATCCGTAGCGGTTTCAATTAAAAGTGCAATTCCGTGTGGCGCATAACCTTCAAATAAAACTTCTTTATAGTTCGCCGTATCTTTGTCCGTTGCTTTTTTAATGGCACGTTCTACATTGTCCTTTGGCATATTGGCTGCCTTGGCATTTTGGATTACCGCCCTTAATCTGGAATTAGCTTCAGGATTGGGTCCACCTTCCTTTACTGCCATTACTATATCTTTACCTATCCTGGTAAAGGCTTTGGCCATAGCTGACCAGCGTTTCATTTTTCTTCCTTTTCTAAATTCGAATGCTCTTCCCATATTAATTTGTATTTATTCTGCAATTTTCTAAATGCAAAAATAACTTTTCTACTTATTTTCTACAATCTATTTTTAGTCAACTGGCACATGTCTAGAGATAAAAACTTCGCTGGCATCATTCCAGTTGTTTATAACCGTCATTCTTTCTGCGTTGAATTTATTGTTTACAATGTTGTATTTATCGACTTCCTTATTCATTGCATCAATTAATTTGTTGAAATTGTCAACTTCGGCCTTACTTCTATTACTTTCAGATTTGCTTTCCAAAGCTTTTTTGTTTTCTTCAAATTTTTGATTGAACATAATATACGCAACAACTTTTGGCCCATACTCCAAAGCTTCTTTTTTATAGAATTCCAAAGCTTTTTTTGTAGCATTTACTAAACTTAGGTCCTTTTTATAAGGCACGAAAGTTTTCAGTTTTTCTAAACCTTCATTGGCATATTGTTCCAATGCATTTGTATTTTGTTGAATCGCATTTACATCTTTATCTGCAATAGCTTTCATGAAATTTGATTCTGTAATATTAACTTTGAAAAAAATCAGAAACAACTTGGTTTGGTTTTCGAATACCTCTCCAGAAATTTTCATTTTTTTGCCCAATTCACTTGTATCTTCCAAGATTTGGATACCGTATTTATCCCCAAAGGTTTTTTGGTTGGCATTCAATTTATCAACCTCATCATTGATTTTTTGGTTTATTAAATCCCTAGCCATGATATAAGCTTCCATATAATCATAGGATTGCTCGGCAACTTCCTGCATGTTTATGATTTTATCATATTCCTGATTAATTTGTTTTTCAGAAATTGATAAATAGGCAAGCATTTGATCCCTGTATTCTGTATCGCCTTTGTATCCATTCTTTAATGCTTCGATTTTTTTTGTTGCATTTTGAATACTTTTTACCAATGCTTTTCTGGTGGCGTCCACTCTTCTAGCATTTTTACTATGCGCAACTGTAGATGTATATTTCCAAGTTGACTTTGAAATAACATTGGTTTCCTTGCCTATATAATTTAAATAATCCACTGGCGTTTTGAATTCCTGTGCTTGAGTGATAGAAACAGTTAAAAAAAGTAAGAGGGCAGCTAATTTTGATTTCATGGTTTATGTATTTATTGTTTGGTAAAGTTATTATAGTCTTTTATTATTTTGATGGCTTCCTCTAAATAAGGATTACAGGTTACATCTTTAATTTTAAAGGTATTGATTTCTTGTTCTAAAACATCAAACTGTATTTTTTCTTTTTCGTAAGAAGTATTGTAAATCTTGCAACTTGTAGGTTTTTCAATTAATTCCTTCGCCTTATTCCAGATAATCCTGTTTTTTTGAACATTTTTAAATACTTGGTCTAAAACCAACAGCATGTTTTTTTTGGGCTGATTGAAAGCATTATTGATTTCAATGTTTATTTTTTCTATTTCTTTAAACCTCACATTCGTTTTTGATCTTTCTTGGCTTGCAGTGATAATTTTTGAATTTTCGGTAGATGGGAATTTTGAGAACTTAGCTTTAGTGGTTATGATGTCATATTTTATTGCGGTGGAGTATTTGTTTTCCCGTTCAATTACTTCATTGAATACTATAGGTAAACTTATATTCGGAACAACTCCTTTTATTTGGCTACTGTCGCCAGTGACCCTATAAAATTTTCCTCCTGTTAATTTAATAAAATCCTTGTCACTGTCTTTATCTAAAGGTATAATTGTTTGCATAGTTGCTTTGCCAAAAGAAGTTGAACCCAAGATAAACGCACGACTATAATCTTGCATAGTTGCTGAAAAAAATTCACTTGCAGATGCAGACCTACCATTAATAAGTATCACAATCGGCCCTTTATATACCATCCCATGATTCATGTCTTTTGTTATGCTCTGGGTATTTTTATTGTCTAAAAAAACCGAAATTGGACCATAGTCAATAAACATACTGACGAGCTTTACTGCTTCTTCCATTGAGCCTCCTCCATTATCCTGAAGGTCAATTACTAAACCTTCGATATTTTCATTTTGAAGTTTTATAATTTCTTTAGAAAGATCATCGGCACAGCCCTTTATGTTTTTTAAATCATTGTCTGAATAAAAACTGGGGATTTTTATATAACCAACGCGGGTTTCATTTTCTGCAACAAAACTAAATACGGTATTATTTACCGCTTTCATCAATTCTTTTTCTAAACTGACTTCAACCAAAGTTCCATTTTTTTTGCGAATGGTAAGGTCAATTTCTTTATTGGAATCAGAAAAAAACATTTCGCCGATTTTATTCAATGAAGTACAGGAAACCCAATATTCATTACCTTTTTTATTGGATAATTTTACAATTATGTCGTCTTTTTGGATTTTATCGTTCTTTGATGCTGGCCCGCCAGGAATAATATCTACAATAATAATTTCCTCGTCTTCGTTTAATTCTATATTAAGCCCTAAAGAAAGGTTTTCTGTTGACAAAAAAGACAATAAGGTAGATTTTGCGTCCGCACTCAAATAATCGGAATGTGGGTCAAAATAGGTGCAGAAATTAGTAAGAAACTGATCCCTTACTATTGGTTCCAAACCGTCTTTAGTGGTAAGGAGATTATTGATTTTACACAATTCGGTTTCAAAAATCCTGTTTTTTATAGTTTTTTCAATACTTATAAAATTTTTCTTGAGAGAATCCAGATTGGAACTCATTGTCGAAATTTCTTTTAGGATTTCGTATCTGATTCTTTTGTTTAAAACTTTTTCAAGCTCAATTTCCAAAATGTCAAATGGGAGTTTTTTATTTGTAAAGCGAATGGAGTCCTTACTGTTATAATTGAAAGGCACAGACTTAAGTTTTTCAAGAATGCGTTTTTTTCTTTCTAATCCCAGTTTGTATTCCAAAAGAAAATCATCAAAAAAAGCGCAGTTGTTTTCTAAAATATGGTTGTCCAACAACAATCGGTTTTTCGATAATTTATCATAAACAGGCTTAATAAAAATCGTTCTTCCCTCATCGAGCTTTTCAATAAAACTATCAAAAACAAAAACCGACAGACTGTCGTCCACCGGTTTTGGATTAAAATGCTGTTCAACAACTATTTTATTGATTTTTGTAAGTGTTTCACAAATTTGACTGCTTTTTTGGCTATAAGCCGAAAAAGCAAAGAACAAGGCAATCAATGAAAACAGCCGCATCAATTTATTTCTTCAAAAATGGCATTTTTACCACTTTTGCTTTAATATCCTTGTTTCTGATACGGATATAAATTTCAGAATCTGGAGTTGCTAAAGCGGTTGGAACATAACCCATTCCGATAGCAATTCCCAATGATGGAGATTGTGTACCAGAAGTAACAATTCCAATAACATTCCCATTAGCATCGGCTATTTCATAATCATGACGAGGAATCCCTCTATCAATCATTTCAAAACCAACCAATTTTCGGGTTACACCAGCTTCTTTTTGCGCTTTTAAGTGAGCCGAATTTGTAAATTCCTTATCAAATTTTGTAATCCATCCTAAACCTGCTTCTAATGGTGAAGTCGTATCGTTAATATCGTTCCCGTATAAACAGAATCCCATTTCTAAACGCAATGTATCACGTGCTGCCAATCCTATTGGTTTAATTCCGTATGATGCTCCAGCCTCAAATATTTTTTTCCAGATTTCGTTTGCATCTTCATTTTTGAAATAAATTTCAAAACCTCCTGAACCTGTATAACCTGTAGCTGAAACGATTACGTTTTTTAAACCTGCAAATTCACCTATTTGGAAAGAATAATAAGGCATGTTAGCCAAGTCAATTGACGTTAACGATTGCATAGCTTCAGCAGCTTTTGGGCCTTGAATTGCCAAAAGGGAATATTCATCAGAACGGTTTTGCATATCAACCCCTAAATCATTGTGGGAGGAAATCCAGTTCCAGTCTTTTTCAATATTGGAAGCATTTACTACCAACATATACTCATTGTCAGCAATTTTATATATGATTAAGTCATCTACAATTCCGCCATCATTATTTGGCAAACAAGAATACTGCGCTTTACCGTCAACTAATTTTGAAGCATCGTTTGAAGTTACTTTTTGAATCAACGCCAAGGCATTTTCACCTTTCAAAAAGAATTCACCCATATGGGAAACGTCAAAAACACCTACACCAGTACGTACGATTTCGTGCTCTGCGTTCACACCCTCATATTGAACAGGCATGTTGTATCCTGCAAATGGAACCATTTTTGCCCCTAAACTCTCATGAACGCTAGTTAATGCTGTATTTTTCATTTTGTAATTAGATAAAATTTTAAAGTCCCAAATGTATTGTTTTTTTGTTTAGTGTCAAAACAGATGAAACAGTAAAATTATGATTTTAGATATGTTTTCAGTTCTTCGTATTTTCCAATTTTTATCGCTATTTTTTCTTTACTCAAAAGAGCTTCTATTTGTGCTGGAATTGGCAATTGAATGCTTAAATTTGATTCGACCGTTTCAGAAAATTTAATGGGATGCGCAGTTTCAAGAAAAACACCTAGACAATTTGGATGGTTCTCAAGTTCTTGCTTCAAGCCTAAATACCCTATGGCTCCATGCGGTTCAGTAATATAATCAGTTTGTGAATATATATTTTTCATTGCTGTTATCGTTTCCACATCAGTAAAAGAATAAGATGAAAAATCCTTTTTGAATTCATTCAAATCATTATTGTACAATTCTTGGATCCGCACAAAATTACTTGGGTTGCTTACATCCATAGCATTCGATAATGTTGGTATTGTCACCTTTGGCTGATAGACATTATCCTTTAAAAATCGCGGAACCGTATCATTAACATTCGTAGCTGCCACAAAATGTTTTATTGGCAATCCAAGTTGTTTTGCCATAATTCCGGCACAAATATTTCCGAAGTTACCGCTTGGACATGAAATCACAATCTCTTTATTCTGTTGCTTTAATACTTTGTAAGCAAAGAAAAAATAAAACATTTGTGGAAGCCAACGAGCAATGTTTATCGAATTTGCAGATGTCAGATTTTTCGATTTTAAATCCGAATCCAAAAATGCCTTTTTAACCATCGCCTGACAATCATCAAAAGTACCATTAACTTCCAATGCGGTAATATTCATACCTAAAGTCGTTAACTGCCGCTCTTGAAAATCGGTTACTTTTTTACTCGGATAAAGAATTACGACTTCTGTATCTTTTATTCCTAAAAATCCATTTGCTACTGCTCCTCCGGTATCTCCAGAAGTCGCTACTAAAACTGTTATTTTCTTATCGGTTTCCTTATTAAAATAGCCGAGACATCTTGACATAAACCTGGCGCCAACATCTTTAAATGCCATTGTGGGACCGTGGTATAATTCCAATGAAAAAATATTTTTTTCAATTGGCACAACAGGAAAATCAAAGCACAGGGTTTCATTTAGAATTTGTTTCAAATCGATTATTGGAATGGCATCACCTACAAATTGCTGAATTACTTCAAAAGCAATTTCTTCGTTGCTTAATTTCTCGATTGAATCAAAAAAAGAGGAAGGAAGTGGCGTTGTTTTTTCAGGGAAATACAATCCGCTATCTGGAGCTAAGCCTTCAATAACGGCCTCTTGAAATGAAACTTTGTGATTTTTATTATTTAAACTATAATATTTCATTTGGCTTTAATTTATAATTTTTATTCCTTCGGCATTAATTTTTGACACATGTATTTCATAATCAATTCCTGTATTATTATAAGCTTCACACATTGCTGATGCAACTTTTTGTGCAGTTTCAATTCCTTTGCTTAAGGCAAAAATAGAAGGTCCGGAACCAGAAATCCCAGCACCCAAAGCCCCTTTTTTCATAGCCGCATTTTTAACTTCATCAAAATTAGGAATTAAACCTTTACGTAAAGGCTCTACAATGACATCTTCCAGCGAACGACTTATTAGACTATAATCGCTTGTGTATAAACCAGCTATTAATCCGCCTAAGTTACCCCATTGGGTTATTGCGTTTTTCAATGAAACTGTAGGATTTAAAACAGCTCTCATCTCAGAAGTTTTCAGCTCAATTTGCGGATGGATTACTGTAGCATACAATTGGGATGGACTTTCAATTCGGATTATATCCAAAGGTTGATATCCCCTTACCAATGTAAATCCTCCTAAAAGCGTTGGCGCAATGTTATCTGCATGTTCGCTTCCACTTGCCAAGGCTTCCCCTTTCATTGCAAAAGCGACTAGTTCATTTCGTGAAAACGGTTTTCCGAGCAATTCATTTATCCCGAAAACGGCTCCAGCTGCACTGGCAGAAGAACTACCGATTCCGCTTCCGGGTTTTATGTTTTTATAAATTTCTATTTCGAAACCACAATCAGGATTTACCGTATTATACAAAGCCAAAGCTGCAACTCCAGCTACATTTTTTTCGGGTTCAAAAGGTAAATCGGCACCAACTATTTTAGTGATTTTAATTCCTTTTCCGTTTACTTTTTTGATAACCATTTCGTCCCCTATTGTGTCGAGACAAAGCCCTAAAACATCAAATCCACAAGAGACATTGGCTATTGTAGCTGGGCAAAATATTTTTATTTGATTCATCTTTATTTATTTTTATGTAGAGAGGCAATTAATCGCGTCTTTACAGGTTTTGGATTAATCGCGTCTTTACAGGTTTCCGATTCGTATTACATCTGCAAAAATTCCCGATGCTGTTACCTCTGCTCCTGCTCCTGCTCCTTTAATGAGCAAAGGCTGTTCAGAATATCGATCAGTATAAAATAACACAATATTGTCTTTTCCTTCCAAATTATAGAATGGATGATCAGTCGGAATCATTTGCAACCCTACGCTAGCTTTACCATTCTCAAATTGTGCCACATACTTTAATCGGCAATTTTTACTGACAGATTCGTTATAAAGGGTTTCAAAATGGGAGCTATATGTTTGCAATGATTCAAAAAAATCAGCGTTTGTTGTAGTTTCCAAACATTCTTCTGGCATGAATGATTCATTCGCTATATCTTCAATTTCCATTTTATAACCGCTTTCCCTTATAAGGATTAGTATTTTCCTGGCTACATCAATTCCGCTTAAATCTATTTTTGGATCCGGCTCTGTGAATCCTTGCACTCCGGCTTCTTTTACCACCGATTGAAAGGAGTTCTCTTTATTGAAATTATTAAAAATAAAGTTCAAACTTCCTGATAATGCCGCTTGTACTTTATTTACTTTATCACCGGAGGCAATTAAATTCTGTAAAGTATTAATCACAGGTAAACCCGCACCAACATTTGTTTCAAAAAGAAAAGGTGCATTGTATTTTCTAGATAAATTTTTCAAATCAGAGTAGTTTTCGTAAACCGATGCGCAGGCAATTTTATTACAGGTAACCACTGCGATACTATTATTTAAATATTGATTATAGGTAGTTGAAATAGTGGCATTTGCAGTAATGTCAATAAAAATACTGTTTCTTAAGTTCAATTTTTTTACCCTTGCTATGAAAATTTCCTCATTAGCGATTTCTCCCTCATTTAATATCGATTCCCAATCCTTTAATGCAACACCGTCTTCATCAAAATGCATTTTTTTTGAGTTTGACAATCCTATTACACGAATATTTAGTTTCAAATTATCTTTTAAAAACTTTTTCTGCTGATGGATTTGCTGCAAGAATTTTTTTCCAACATTCCCAACACCAACAACAAAAAGATTCAATTGTTTATTATTGTCTTCAAAGAAACATTCGTGCAATACATTCAGTGCTTTTTTTACATCTTTTTGATCAATCACTGCTGAAATATTTCTTTCTGATGCCCCTTGTGCAATAGCCCTTATATTGACATTGTTTTTTCCTAAAGTACTAAACATTTTACCGCTTAAACCTTGATGGCTTTTCATGTTTTCACCAACTAAAGCAATGATACTTAAATTGTTTTCTACAATTGCCGGTCTGATTTTGAGTTCTTTAATTTCATATTTGAATTCTTCGTCAATTGCTTTTTTGGCATTTTCTTTATCATTTGTAGAAATTCCAATGCAAATAGAATGTTCCGATGAAGCTTGGGTAATAAAAACAATATTGATTTTTTCTTTGGCAATAGCGCCAAAAAATCTTTTTGAAACACCATATACGCCTATTAATCCAGAACCTTCAAGCGTAATCAATGCTATATTTTCAATATGGCTGATTCCTTTTATTGGATTTTTATTTTCTTGGATGTTATTTGTAATCAATGTCCCAATGTCTTCTGGTTCAAAAGTATTTTTGATAAGAATCGGAATGTTTTTGTTTAAAACCGGCTGAATAGTTGGTGCATAAAGTACTTTTGCGCCAAAATGCGATAGTTCCATCGCTTCTTTATAGTTCATAAAAGGTATGGGAAATGCCTGTTTTACAATCCTGGGATTTGCAGTAAACATTCCACTTACATCTGTCCAAATCTCTAATTGATTTGCATCCAATGCCCCTGCCAAAATCGCTGAAGTATAATCCGAACCTCCACGACCTAGAGTAGTTGTGCATTCACAGTCCGACTCAGCTATAAAACCAGGCATAACAGTGATATCCGATTGATTTTTGTCAAAAAAATACTGGATAAGGTAATTAGTTGTTTCGAAATTTACTTTTGCATTTCCGAAATTTGAATTTGTCTTTATCAATTCACGACTGTCTTTATAGCTCACTTTCAGTGCTTCTGACTGCAATTTTTCAAAAACAATCCGGGAAGAAAGTAGTTCTCCATAGGATAAAATTAAATCTATAGACTTACTAGATATTTCTTGCAGAAAAAAGCAGCCTTCCAACAAAATTTCCAAATGATCAAAACAAGTATTGATGTAAGTTATGAGACTGATTTTATAATCAGAAACTTGAATCGTATCAACTAATTCAAAATGTCTGGCTTTAAGATCCAATAGTATTTTTTTATAAGCTTGATCTTTATTTTTTGCTTTATTGACCGCATCCATTAAAGCATCAGTAACACCGCTTATCGCAGAAATAACGACTATTTTTTTTCTGTTGTTTTTAGTTATAATAGCTATTGCCTTTTCTATATTTTGATTGTTGGCCACTGATGTGCCACCGAATTTTAAAATTTCCATAATGTAAAAATGATATAATGAACTTATGGTTATTCTATTAACTTAGAATAACTTAAAGTAAAATTTTAATAAATAGTTGAATGTAATGTAGTTGTTTGCACAACAAGTGTGTTTGTTATAATAAATAACAAAACAGGACAGGATTATATGTGAAAATTTACCCCAAAGGGGTTGTTGTAGTTGTAGTAGATGTAATAGCAACAAAAGAAACAACCGTAAATGCGGCTGTAGCTATAAGATTGTATTTGCTGTTATTAATCATCGGGACAAATATATAAATTGTTTTGAGAAACAAAATATTTTTTTTTAAAAAATCGCTAATGTCAATTTTTTTTATAGATTTGCAATTCAAAATAAGAAAAGTGCAAAATATAGTAAACAGTATCGTTGTCATTATTGTAATTGTGATTCCACAGTTATGACAAGGAGATGTGTACTATAGAAACTAAAAATAAATCTATAAAATGCCTCCTCTACAGGGAGGCATTTTTATTTTAAATCAATTTAAATCTTAAACAATGAAAACACAAAAAAATGAATCGCAGCGATTTCGAGAAATGCTAAACGGCAACACAACTTCTTTACTTTCTATTTTTCCTTCCATTATTAGCATTATTGTCATTTGTATTAGCGTCTGCTAAGAAAACAAATACTGATGCTCAGTGATTGAATTCCCTACTATGGAATAATACTTCAAATTTATTTGAGTACGTAAAAAAATCACTTTCCTCATCATTCCTTAATTTATTTTATTAAAAAAAATGAAGTTTCTAATTTAAAGGACTTAATACGCCTTTATTTCAGAATCCGAATTGTTTGTGTTGTTCTTTTAAGAATATACACTCATTTTTCGCAACATTTTTCACAAAAAAAACTGGTTTAACATTGTAAATAAGTTCGCTTATTAAACTGTTAATCAATTTTTTAATATAAAATAAAGAATAAAAACATTGTAATAAACACAAAAATGAAATGCAGTGAATTTAAAATCCCCACTACTTTCGAAAATTAAAAAATTAAAAATCATGGAAACAAAAACATTCGTACTTGCCCCCACAAATAATCTTTATTATACTGAGAATCAAATTTTATATCTCAATGGTGAATTTATAAATTCAAATGAAGTATATACTGATTTATATGGGCAAACTCTTCACTATGGATATGGTGCGTTTGAAGGAATCCGCGCTTATCCAACAAAAAATGGTACAAGAATTTTTAAAGCCCAAGAACATTATGATAGGCTCAAAAGATCCTGTGAACTTGTTGGAATTCCTTTTAATTATGATACAGCGGAACTAGTTGAAAAAAGCTATGAATTGTTGGAACAAAATAATTTGGTTGATGCCTATATCCGACCACTTGTTTTTTGTTCTCCCAATATGCAACTCAACAAACCAAAAGAATCGTCAATCATGATTTGTGCGTGGCATTGGGGAGCTTATTTAGGAGGTCAATTATTGAATATTGCCATTTCAAGTTTTTGCAGGCCACATCCCAAATCTATAATAATAGAGGCAAAAGTATGCGGTCATTATGTGAATTCCATTCTGGCAACAACTGAAGCAAAGGATAACGGTTATGACGAAGCCTTACTCCTTGATTCCGATGGGTTTTTAGCAGAAGGTCCCGGTGCGAATTTATTCTTTGAAAAAAACGGTGAATTATTTACTCCTCAATTAGGCAATATTTTACCAGGAATAACCAGAGAAACTATAATTGAACTCTGCAAACACTTAAAAATAAAAGTAAGTGAAGGCCAATATAAACCTGAATCGTTAAAAAATGCGGATGCTGCTTTTTATTGTGGTACAGCTGCGGAAGTTATCGGAATTCAATCCGTTGATAATTTAATTTTTCCTCTGAATTGGGAAAATTCCTTAGGCAAAAAACTACAAACCGCGTATCAAAATTTAGTACACGAAAAACAATTTTAAAGAAATGGAATTAAATAAATATAGTCGTACCGTAACTCAAGACCCTACCCAACCGGCCGCACAAGCGATGTTATACGGAATTGGATTAAATGACACACAATTAGCGCAGCCTTTTATCGGGATTGCATCAATGGGTTACGACGGAAATACTTGTAATATGCATTTGAATCATTTGGCTTCCTACATTAAAGTCGAAGTCAATCAAAATGAAATGGTGGGACTTATTTTCAACACAATAGGGATCAGCGATGGAATTACAAACGGAACGGATGGCATGCGTTATTCATTGGTTAGTCGGGAAATTATTGCAGATAGTATAGAAAGTGTGGTTGCTGGGCATTATTATGACGGTGTAATCGCTATTCCCGGTTGTGATAAAAATATGCCGGGTTCCATTATTGCAATGGGAAGATTAAACCGGCCGTCAATAATGGTTTATGGTGGCACAATTGCTCCTGGAAAATACCAAGGTAAGGATTTGAATATCGTTTCTGCATTTGAAACTTTAGGCGAAAAAATAGCTGGTAAAATATCCGAAGAAGAGTTTAAGGGAATTATCAAAAATTCATGCCCCGGAGCTGGTGCCTGTGGCGGAATGTACACCGCAAATACCATGGCAATTGCCATTGAAGCTCTAGGGATGAGTTTACCTTATTCAAGTTCCAATCCAGCAATAAGCGATGAAAAAATAGAGGAATGCAAAAAGGCAGCACATACTATAAAACTATTATTGAAAAAAAATATTTGTCCCAAAGACATTATGACTTTTCACGCATTTGAAAATGCCATTACCACATTAATTGCTCTTGGAGGAAGCACTAATGCAGTACTTCATATGATTGCAATGGCAAAAAGTGTAGGCGTTAAAATTACGCAGGACGATTTTCAAAGGATTAGTAACAAAACACCTCTAATTGCGGATTTTAAACCTGGAGGGAATTATTTAATGCAAAACCTTCACGAAAAAGGCGGTGTTCCAATGGTCTTAAAATATTTATTAAGCAAAGGAATGCTTCACGGAAACTGTATGACCGTCACCGGAAAAACATTAGCTGAGAATTTAAAAAATGTGGCTAACATCAATTTTGAAAATCAAAAAATCATCCGTCCAGTTGAAAATCCAATAAAGGATAGCGGACACATTCAAATTCTGTATGGAAATTTAGCCACCAAAGGTTGTGTGGCAAAAATTACTGGAAAGGAAGGTGAAAAATTCATTGGTCCAGCTAAAGTTTTTGATAGTGAAAAAGAACTAATACAAGGCATTGAAGACAAAAAAATAAATGCTGGAGATGTAATTGTAATTCGGTATGTAGGTCCAAAAGGCGGTCCAGGAATGCCCGAAATGCTAAAACCCACTTCAGCAATTATTGGAGCTGGTTTAGGCAAAAGCGTAGCGCTGATTACTGATGGGAGATTTAGTGGAGGTACTCACGGTTTTGTTGTAGGTCACATTACACCAGAGGCTTTTGATGGAGGCACGATTGCATTAGTAAATGATGGCGACATTATAGAAATTGATGCAATAGAAAATACAATCCAGCTTAAAATCAGCAAGCTTGAATTGGTTAAAAGACGAAAAAAATTAATACTCCCCCCACTAAAAGTGACTAATGGAGTACTTTATAAATATACCAAATTAGTTAAAGATGCTTCCGAAGGTTGTGTAACTGATGAAGGTTAAAAATAAATCATGAAAACACTCGAATTAAATAATATAAAAAAACAAAAAAAAGAGATTATATCGGTTTCAGGAAGTCTAGCTGTAATCGATGCATTATTATCTGAAAATGTGACTACAATTTTCGGCTATCCTGGTGGTGCAATCATGCCTATTTATGATGCTCTTTTTGATTTTAATGACAAATTAAACCACATTTTAGTTAGGCACGAGCAAGGGGCGATACACGCTGCCCAAGGATATGCAAGAGTGAGCGGAAAAACAGGAGTTGTATTTGCTACAAGCGGACCAGGAGCAACAAATTTGGTTACCGGTCTAGCCGATGCTATGATAGATTCAACACCATTGGTTTGTATCACCGGACAAGTTTTTGCACATTTATTAGGCACGGATGCTTTTCAGGAAACAGATATTATCAATATAACGGTTCCAATCACAAAGTGGAATTATCAAATTACAGATGCCAAAGAAATTCCTGAAATTCTTGCCAAAGCTTTTTATTTGGCAAAAACAGGTCGGCCAGGTCCCGTTTTGATTGATATAACTAAAAATGCACAACTTCAACTGTTTCACTATATTGGGTATAGATCCTGCATTCATGTAAGGAGTTATCGGCCAGAACCAATTGTGAGAGTAGAATATATACAAAAAGCGGCAGCAATTATAAACGAAGCTAAAAAACCATTTGTGATTTTTGGACAAGGTGTATTACTTGGAAATGCTGAAAAAGAATTTCAGGATTTTATCGAAAAAGGAGGTTTGCCTACCGCTTGGACAATAATGGGAATGAGCGGAATCCCAACAGATCACCCGCTTGGAGTTGGTATGTTAGGAATGCACGGTAATTACGGGCCTAACTTTTTAACCAATGAATGCGATGTTTTAATTGCAATAGGAATGCGCTTTGACGACAGGGTTACTGGCCGTTTAGATAAATATGCCAAGCAAGCCCTTGTTATCCATTTAGACATTGACCCGGCAGAAATTGATAAAAACGTACAAACTACCGTACCTGTTTGGGGAAATTGCAAAGAAACACTGCCATTATTAACTAAGTTAATCGATAAAAAAAACCATCCTGAATGGTTTAAGAAATTTGAAATCAAGCGCGAAAAAGAAACGAAAAGCCTAATTGAAAAAGAACTTTATCCTACAGAAGGTGGTTTAACTATGGGGGAAGTCATCAATGTATTAAATGAATTAACGCATGGTGATGCAATAATTGTAACCGATGTAGGCCAACATCAAATGGTTGCTTGCCGCTATACAAAGCAAAATAAATCCCGAAGCAACATTACCAGCGGTGGATTGGGAACTATGGGTTTTGCACTTCCAGCAGCAATTGGAGCCAAATTGGGAGCTCCAAAACGCCAAGTGGTGGCTATTATGGGAGATGGTGGTGCACAGATGAACCTTCAGGAATTAGGAACTATAATGCAGTTTCAGCCAAATGTGAAAATTTTGATTCTGAACAATAGCTTTCTCGGAATGGTGCGTCAATGGCAGGAACTTTTTCATGAAAAACGCTATTCTTTTACGGATATCAAAAGCCCTGATTTTGTTCAGGTTGCAAAGGCATATGCTATAGATGGAAAACAAATTTCGAAACGGGAAAATCTAAGGGAAGGATTGAAGTTAATGCTTGACCATCCCAGTTCCTTTCTATTAGAAGTTGCGGTGATTCATGAAGATAATGTATTTCCTATGGTGCCGCAAGGAAAAGGCGTGGCCGAAATTGTATTAAGCAAGGAAGAAATCTAACAACAATTATTATGAAACAGGAATTTACATTAACTATATATACCGAAAATCAGGTAGGTCTTATCAATAAGATAGCTATCCTTTTTTCCCGCAGGAAAATCAATATCGAAAGTTTGAACACCTCCCCCAGTGAGATTAAAAACATTTTCAGATTTACATTAGTCATCAACGAAACCGAAACAACCATCAAGAATATCGTTCGTCAATTAGAAAAAATCATTGATGTCTTTAAAGTTTTTTACAACACAAACGATGAGATTATCTGGCAACAAATGGCCTTATATAAAGTCCCAACTGCTATAATCATTAAAAATGTAAAAGTAGAACGATTGCTAAGGGAATTTGGAGCAAAAGCAGTGGTTATCCGAGATGATTATACGGTTTTTGAAACCACGGGACACGATCAAGAAGTAAATAATTTGCTAACCGAATTAGATAAATATGGTCTTATTGAATTTGTCAGGAGTTCACGGATTGCAATAATAAAATCGAGTGAAGGCGTGCATAAAAAAATGCTTGATATGGAGAAAAACAACCCAACAAAATTACCTATAAACAATGATTTTTTGAACCATAAGAGCATGATTTTCGAAATGTAATTTTCAGACGATTTAGAATAACAACAAGTAATAAATAAAAATAAAAAACAATGTCAAATTATTTCAACTCACTTACGCATACATTAAAAGTACAGGAATTAGGAAAATGTGATTTCATGCAAAACACGGAGTTTACCAATGGTGTTTCAAAACTAAAAGGAAAAAAAATAGTAATAATCGGTTGCGGTGCACAAGGATTGGCTCAAGGCCAAAATCTTCGAGATAGCGGATTAAACGTAGCTTACGCATTGCGTTCTGAAGCAATTAATAACAAAAGGGCTTCTTACCTCAACGCTATAGAAAACGGTTTTGAAGTTGGCACTTTTGAAGAAGTTATTCCTAGTGCCGACATTGTTTCTAATTTAGCACCAGACAAACAGCATAGTTCCGTAATCAATAGAATCGTTCCATTAATGAAAAATGGAGCGTGTTTATCTTATTCACACGGATTCAATATTGTTGAAGAAGGAATGCAAATCCGTAAAGACATAACTGTGGTTATGATTGCTCCTAAATCACCTGCATCTGAATTACGTGCCGAATATTTACGTGGTTTTGGAGTTCCAACCTTAATAGCGGTTCATGCTGATAATAACCCCAACAATGAAGGTTTAGAAATTGCAAAAGCTTATTGTGTGGGAACTGGCGGACATAAAGCTGGGGTTTTGTTGTCTTCTTTTGTAGCTGAAGTAAAATCAGATTTAATGGGGGAACAAACTATTCTTTGTGGCTTACTGCAAACAGGTTCTATTCTTTCATTCAACAAAATGGTGGAGAATGGAATTGATAAAAGTTATGCGTCTAAATTAGTGCAATATGGTTGGGAAGTAATTACGGAAGCGCTAAAAATAGGCGGAATTACGAATATGATGGACCGATTATCCAATGCCGCCAAAATCGAGGCCTTTAAAATTTCTGAAGAATTAAAAGAAATAATGCGCCCTTTATTTAAAAAGCATATGAACGATATTTTATCGGGAGAATTCTCAAAAACCATGATGCAGGATTGGGAAAATGAAGATGAAAACCTATTGAAGTGGCGTGAAGCTACAGGACAGACTGATTTTGAAAAAACGCCTGCGGGAACAATGTCAATTGCAGAACAGGAATATTTTGACAATGCTGTCTTAATGGTTGCATTCGTAAAATCGGGAGTAGAATTAGCTTATGAAACCATGACAGAAGCGGGAATAAAAAATGAATCGGCATATTACGAATCTTTGCACGAAGCACCGCTAATTGCCAATACAATAGCCCGAAAAAAATTGTATGAAATGAATAGGGTTATCTCCGATACTGCGGAATATGGCTGCTATTTATTTGACCATTCTTGCAAACCGCTCTTAGCTGATTTCATGAAAAAAGTGGATACTAATTTAATTGGCAAAAACTTCAATGATACTGATAATGCTGTTATTGACAACTTTGAACTGGTTAAAACCAATGCCGCTATAAGAAACCATTCAATCGAAATTTGTGGTGCTGCGCTTCGAAACGCGATGATGTCTATGAAGAAAATCGTTGAACTAAAAGAATAAAAAAATGAATTTATTTCAAGAAATAATAGAGGCAAAAAGTCAATTAAACGGAGTGGTTACTACTACTCCACTGGCTAAAAACAGTAATATATCGGATGAATTTGAAGCAACTGTATTTTTAAAAAGAGAAGATTTACAAACTGTGCGTTCTTATAAAATCCGTGGTGCCTATAATAAAATAAGGGTAACTATATATAATTTTACAGTAAATAAATTTGTTTCGTTGTAATTAACTACTTATCTTTGTTGAACAAAATACCAAAAGTTATGTTTAATAAAGAAGTAAAGTCAGTTTTAGACCTTTTAAATGCCTTTCCTACAGAGGAATCTTGTGTTTTACATCTAGAAGACATTCGTTGGAAAGACAATATTGTAGTTAGTCCATTTGATGCTGATTCTAAAGTTTACCAATGCAAGGGTAACAAATATATGTGTAAAAATACACAAAAATACTTCAATGTTAAAACAGACACCATTTTTGACAACACTAAATTAGGGTTGCAAAAATGGTTTTTGGCTATATGGATTTCTACATCATATAAAAAGGGTATTTCATCTATTCAATTGAGTAAAGAAATAGGAATAACTCAAAAGTCTGCTTGGTTTATGCTTC
The DNA here is from genome assembly GCA_040387655.1 of Bacteroidota bacterium. GTDB lineage: Bacteria > Bacteroidota > Bacteroidia > Flavobacteriales > Flavobacteriaceae > Flavobacterium. Next base: position 424,702 of record JAZKDI010000001.1, read on the forward strand.
AAAGAATAAGAAAATGCTTTGGCCTTGATTTGTATAATGATACTCCATTAGAGGGGATAATTGAAGCTGATGAAACTTTTGTTGGAGGAAAAAACAAAAACCGCCATAAGGATAAAAAAGTAGAGCAATCACAAGGTAGAAGTTTTAAGGATAAAACTCCAGTTCTCGGACTATTGGAAAGAGGAGGCAGGATTAAGGCTTTTGTTATTGGAAACACACAAGCAAAGACGATTCAGCCAATAATCAAAAAGCACGTTGCCGCCGATAGTGTTTTAATCTCTGACGAATGGCACGGATATAGAAATTTACATAACACATACGACCATCACGTAGTAGACCACGGAAAGAAGCAATATGTATCTTTTGACAATCCAGAAATACACAGTAATTCAATTGAGGGGTTTTGGGGGATATTAAAAAGAGGCTACAATGGGATTTATAATTGGTGGTCTAGAAAACACATGCAGAAATATGTTGACGAATTCGTATTCAGATACAATGTCAGAAAGTTGGATACATTTGTAAAATTCAACATCTTTTTAGAAAATATGGAGAATCGTTTAACTTATAAAGAATTAATCAATGGATAATAAAGGTAAAAAAGAAGAAATGATTACTTTAAAAGATGGAAGTAAAATTAGATATTATTCATATCCAGATGGTCAAAAATTGATGGATATGGATGATGTAATGAATGCGCTAAAATCAAACTCAAAAAACAAACAAGAATTACAAGAAGTGTTGCAGGAATTTGCTCAAAGCGTAATTGTGAAAAAACCAGAACCAAAAAACAAAATAGAACTTTCTGACTTCAATAAAAAATTAGAAAAGGGTTTGAATTGGAATCCTAAAAAATAAAAAAAGGAGATGTTTTACACATCTCCTTTTTTTCTGCCTCTTATTTGTTCCCTAACTTTTTTACAGTCTTCTGGAGGTTCAATTCCAAGGTCATCACAAATTTTATTTACAGTGTAATAATAATACACATCTTGCATTTGAATAGGAAATGTAATATCTCCTTTTTTCATCATTATTCTGTTATAATCGTTCCAATTCTTATCACAAACAACCTCGCATTCGTTGTCTATTAAAAAATCAATAAATACTTGGTGTTTTAGACTTATTATCATATTAAAAGTTTATGCAAATTGAAGTTTATATTTATTGTTTTTTTCATCAGTATTAATAGGCGTAAAACATTTACTGATATCTTCTTTGGTAACTTCTCTTGCGTCAACGTTCTCTATGGATAGCTTCATATCATAAGCTACTTTTGTTCTGATGGAAATAAGTAATTCCCTCTGAACTTCTTCTATTGTTGTTCCTTGTACAACTAAAGCCTTGAATTCTTGGGTTGTAGCCATATATAAAGCTTCTCCCATTTTGTTAATTTCAGCGTTCAGTATTAGCATGTTATTTTATTTTAAGTTAGTTTTTATTATTTATAAACGATAAATATTGATATTTATTTGTCAAATAAAGTATTTTTTTTTGGATTACACACTATGTCTTTGTTTATTCAACAATAAATATACTGCAAAATTCGATATTTATCAATAAAACAAACCCAATAAAAACTTAATTTATATATTTGTTGCAGTAAAATATTAGCGTTAGCTATTTTTCCGTGTTCTGAAATCTGACAGTTTCCACTTTGTACACAAGAAAAATAAGTTTAAACGCTCACGCTTAAGGCGTGGGTTGTGTTATACTTGTTTGTGTACAAGGCTTTGTCAGAGCCCCAGAACGGATAAGCTATAGACCCACGCTTTTTTGTATCTAACAACTTCACTTAGGGTTTTGAGTGGAAACAAAAAAACTCTATTATGAAAAAAGTTATCAAGATTTTAGGAATTGCAATCATTTCTTTATTGGGAATTGCAATGGTTATGGCTATTGTTTCTCCAAGAAAGAAAAAATCAGAAACGGAAAAAAGTGTTAAAAACGAAGTCACAAATGATTTTGTTAAAATCGGGGACGTCTTACATACCGATTATTTTGATGTAACAGTAAGCAAGACTAGTTTAACCGAAACTTTAGATACTGGAAATAAATATACAGACTTGCCAAAAGAAGAAGGAAATAAGTATTTTTTATTAAAGGTTACTTTCAAAAACACAAGCGATGAAAGTAGGTTAATAACTGACGGCACTGTTTGGATAGACTATAATGGTAAAAGATATGAATTCGACAAATCAGAATTAGTTGTTGCTGAGGGTTGGGGTTTGTTATTAGAACAAATAAATCCATTAATAAGCAAGACTACTAATCTAGCTTATAAACTCCCTATGGAAATAAAAGGGGATGCATATTATCAACCTGGACGTTCTGATTCGGATGATTTAATATATTTAGGAACGATTAAATAAATAAAAAAAATTAAAGCACTCAAATCGAGTGCTTTTTTTATCTTTGAACTGTAAACTAATATATACTTACCAAAATAAGTTTGCTTAGTGCTATTGAAAAAGCTAATGGAATCGTATGCGCCAGTGCAGGGAACCATGCACAAGGTGTAGCTTATTCGTGTAATTTACTACAAATCAAAGGGATTATTTACATGCCCAAAACAACTCCGAAACAAAAAGTAAAACAAGTGCAGTTATTTGGAAAATCATTTGTAGAAATCGTTTTGATTGGTGATACATTTGACGATGCCTATGCGCATGCGATAGCAAACTCAAAGAAAAATAACACCGTATTTATTCATCCTTTTGATGATGTAAAAGTCATTGCGGGTCAAGGCACGGTGGGGTTAGAAATTTTAGAATCCGCAGACAAACCCATCGATTATGTTTTTGTTCCGATAGGCGGCGGCGGTTTATCTGCAGGTTTATCAACTGTTTTTAGGGAATTAAGTCCAAAAACAAAAATCATTGGTGTCGAACCTTTAGGTGCACCATCAATGAAAACATCAATTAGCAATGGGAAAAACACTATGCTGGAAAACATTGATAAGTTTGTAGATGGTGCAGCCGTAAAAAAAGTAGGAAATCTCAATTTTGAAATCTGTAAAGAAAACCTTTACGATATTGTATTAGTACCTGAAGGAAAAGTTTGTACCACTATCCTAAGATTGTACAATGAAGAAGCAATCGTTGTTGAGCCAGCTGGTGCATTGACCATAGCTGCTTTGGATTTTTATAAAGAACAGATAAAAGGCAAAAATGTGGTTTGCATCGTCAGCGGAAGCAACAACGATATCGAGAGAACCGAAGAAATTAAGGAACGTTCGCTATTATATGAGGGTTTGAAACACTATTTTATGGTTCATTTTCCGCAAAGGCCCGGCGCATTGAAAGAATTTGTAAACAACATTCTCGGAATAGACGACGATATTACCTTTTTTCAGTTTACAAAAAAAAACAACAAAGAGTTGGCTCCAGCATTAGTGGGATTAGAGCTAAAAAACAAATCGGATATTGACGCAATAAAAAACAAAATGAATACTTATGGGTTTGAATTTAGATACCTTAATGAAAAAGAAGACTTGTATGCTCAGTTAATTGGTTAAAATTTTTGAGGCTGAATCTTCGAATCAGCCTCAATAAATTATCTTGCAATTTTTTTTGATTTACCCTGAATTATTTCAGCAACTTTTTTGTTTTCAATTTTGCTTTCAAGCCACGATAAAACATCTAAGTATAAAAAAGCCCTTTTTTCATAAGGATGATTCTCGAAAACCTGCAAACGGGAATGCAATTTTTTAAATTCTGATTTTAACTGATGCGGATATATATTCCCCAAGTTTTTAAGGAATTTTATCATCTCCCTTTGCACTTCATGTAAATCATTCATTTTAAGTAAAAATTTATAGGTGCTTTTTAATTGGAGTTCCAAATGATAATCCATACCTAATTCATAATGAGCCACAAGACTAAGGATTCGGACAAAACACATTAAGTCTTCCCGCATACTTAGATTTTTATTTTCTATAATCTTTTTTGTGTATTCGATACATTTTCTATTATTTTCGGCACCAAAATAAAGACAAGCGATTTTATAATAGAAAACCATGATATGATGTTCATCAATCCTTTCTTGGTGTTTTTTTATCGCTTTCAAAATTTCATCTACCAAATATAAACCACCTTGGTAATCTCCTTCTAAAAAGTGCAAATTGAACTTACTGTTATAAACGCAAAGTAAACTAAGGGAATTTATATTATCATTCTTTGGAAAATTATCCAATGCAATGGTTTTTTCAAAACGCCCTAAAGCTATTTTATAATTAGACCTGTGCTTTATCAAGTACAGGCTTTCTAAAAGGTAACTGTTTCCTTTGATATACCAAACGGGGTTTAAAAAAATCATCGATTCGTTTTTATAAAATAAATCTACCCATTTATTAGAAAATTTATAACAAGATAAAAAATCCTGAATCAAAAAACTATGCCATAAATGAGCTTTGTATAACCATAGCTTCTCTCTGAATCCAAGGGTTTCAATTTGGTAATTCGGTAATTCATTATTAAAAAAAGTAGTTATTTTGTTCATTTCGGTGTCACTTTTGGCGTATCCACTTTTCAACAAAATACTGTATAGTTGCAAGGAGAGGTTAGAAAGTACACTTGTCGTTGCGTTTTGAGAACTCAAGGCTTTGGTTTGCACCATCAATTCATCTGCACGACCAACAATGCTTCTTGTAATATATTGGGATTCAATTACTTTTTCCAATTCAACTATTTCCAACGCAATAATCTTTTCCTCATTTTCCAAAGCGGTTACTTTCACTTTATCCAAAATTTTTAAACTTTGTTTGTATAAACCCTTTTGGTATAAAATTGTTGCAAAATCAAGTTGTTCCCTGATTTGGATTCGGATATCTTGATTTACTGGGTTCATTCTCAAACTCACCAGAATTTGTTTGTACAAATGCGCTTTTAAATTTGACAATTGCAATTTGGTTATGCTTTTGTTTTTTAAAATTTTGTCTTCATCATATTGATCCATTTTATCTAGAAGTTCAAAAAGCATCAAAAATTTAGCATCAATATTTATCTCCAATCTATTCACAAAAAGAGAAAAATGTCTTTTTTCAGATTTAGAAAGCGATTTAACAAGTATGAATAAATTGTCTTTTGATTGATTTGCCATTGTAAATAAAATAAACTTAAAGTATTAATATACAGTATTTTAAAAATAAAAAACACTTTTAAATATTGTAATATCAATAATAAAAAAGCAATTTCATAATAGTGCAAAGTATAAATTTGTATTGAATGAATGATGATTTAGTTTAAAAAATTGCATTATGAAAACCCAAAAAATACAAATATTTGACACTACACTTCGAGATGGTGAACAAGTACCCGGTTGTAAATTAAATACTGCTCAGAAATTAATAATTGCAAGTCGTTTGGATGAATTGGGTGTAGATGTCATTGAAGCTGGATTTCCAGTTTCCAGTCCAGGCGATTTCCAATCTGTAGAAGCAATTTCAAAATTGGTTAAAAATGCTTCTGTCTGTGCTTTAACAAGGGCAGTGAAAAATGATATTGATGTAGCTGCGCGAGCTCTTAAATATGCCAAAAAGCCAAGAATACATACAGGAATAGGAACATCCGATTCACATATAAGACATAAATTCAATAGCAATAAGGAAAGAATTATAGAAAGAGCCATAGAAGCGGTTGCGTATGCTAAAACTTTTGTGGATGAAGTAGAATTTTATGCCGAAGATGCTGGCAGGACAGATAATGAATTTTTGGCACAAATATGCAGCGAAGCCATTAATGCAGGTGCCACAGTTTTGAATATACCGGATACAACTGGATACTGTCTGCCTCAAGAATATGGGGCCAAAATAAAATACTTAACCCAAAACGTGATTGGAATTGAAAAAGCAGTACTTTCCTGTCATTGCCATAATGATTTAGGATTAGCTACAGCAAATGCTATCTCAGGAATTATCAATGGTGCCAGACAAATAGAATGCACTATCAATGGTATTGGTGAAAGAGCGGGTAACACCGCATTGGAGGAAGTAGTAATGATTTTACGGCAACATCCCGATTTAGGATTTGATACCAATATCATTTCTAAATTATTGAATGACATGAGTCATTTAGTTTCAGAAAGCATGGGAATGTTTGTTCAACCAAACAAAGCTATAATTGGTTCAAATGCCTTTGCCCATAGCTCAGGTATACATCAAGATGGGATTATTAAAAATAGGGAAACTTATGAAATCATTAATCCTGCCGATGTTGGCGTAAATGAATCTTCAATAATATTAACCGCACGAAGCGGACGTGCTGCATTGGCCTACAGAGCAAAAAGAATAGGATATGAATTAACCAAATTGCAATTAGATGTCGTGTACAATGAATTTTTAAAATTTGCTGATAGAAAAAGAGAAGTCATTGATAATGACGTACACCAAATTATTGCTTTAAGTAAAATTAAAATTTTAGCCTTATAATAATCATGGAAAACAAAACATTGTTCGACAAAGTCTGGGATAGCCATGTAGTTACTACCGTACCTGATGGCCCTCAAGTTTTATATATCGATAAGCATTTGATTCACGAGGTGACAAGCCCACAGGCCTTTGCTGAATTGGAAAACCGGAATATTCCTGTTTTTAGGCCTGATAAAATTTTGGCTACAGCCGATCATAATGTTCCAACAACAAATCAGCATTTACCCATTACAGAAATTTTATCGAGAAATCAGGTTGAAACATTGACCAAAAATTGTAATCAAAACAATATTACATTGTATGGATTAGGACATGAATACCAAGGAATAGTTCATATTATAGCTCCAGAATTAGGAATCACGCAACCCGGAATGACAATTGTTTGTGGTGATAGCCATACTTCAACTCACGGTGCTTTTGGAGCTATTGCTTTTGGGATTGGTACCAGTCAAGTAGCTCAAGTTTTTGCCAGTCAGTGCTTACTGCTAAATAAACCTAAAACATTGCGAATAAACGTAAACGGAAAGTTAGCTCTGGGTGTTAGTCCAAAAGATATCATACTTTATATTATTTCAAAAATTGGGACCAATGCGGGTACCGGTTATTTTTGTGAATATGCTGGAAACGTTTTTCGTGAAATGAGTATGGAAGGACGTATGACCGTTTGCAATATGAGCATAGAAATGGGTGCTCGAGGAGGAATTATTGCACCTGATGAAACCACTTATAACTATATTAAAGGCAGGAAATTTGCCCCAAAAGGAGAAGATTTGAAAAAAAAGAAAGCATATTGGAAAACATTGGCAACAGACGAAGAAGCAATTTTTGACAAAGAATACCATTTTGAAGCAAACGATATTCAACCTATGATTACTTATGGAACGAATCCGGGGATGGGTATGAAAATCAATGATGTAATTCCTGATTTAGACGATGATTCTTTCAAAAAATCATTGGATTATATGGGGTTTAAAAAAGGGGAATCCTTAATCAACAAAACAATTAATTATGTATTTATTGGTAGTTGTACCAATGCAAGAATTGAAGATTTTAGGATTGTTGCCAATTATGTAAAAGGCAAACAAAAAGCCAATAATGTAACTGCATGGATAGTTCCTGGTTCCCAACAAGTAGCAAAACAGATTCATTCCGAAGGCTTAACTGCTATCTTTAATGCAGCCGGTTTTAGTATTAGACAACCAGGTTGCTCTGCTTGTTTGGCTATGAACGAAGATAAAATTCCTTCAGGAGAATATTGTGTCGCAACTTCTAACAGGAATTTTGAAGGTCGGCAAGGGCCAGGTTCCAGAACTCTATTAGCTAGTCCATTAATTGCAGCAGCAACAGCAATATCCGGTAAAATCATTGACATTACTAAACAACTAAATTAATATGGAAAAGTTTATAAAATTAGAATCGACAGCTATTCCCTTACCAACAGACAATATTGATACCGACCAAATAATTCCTGCACGCTTTTTAAAGGTGACCAATAAAATTGGTTTTGGTAATAATCTATTTAGGGACTGGAGGTTTGATGACAACAACAAACCAATTAAAGATTTTGTGCTTAATAATTCCAACTTTAGTGGCAGTATTTTAATTGCCGGTGATAATTTTGGTTGCGGCAGTAGTAGGGAACATGCAGCGTGGGCATTGGTATATTATGGATTTAAAGTAGTTGTCTCCAGTTATTTTGCAGATATTTTTAAAGAAAACGCATTGAACAATGGTTTATTACCCGTCAAGGTTTCTGTCGGTTTTTTAAAAAAGATTTCCGCAATGGTGGCTTTAGAACCAAAGACAATTCTAGTTTTAGACTTAGAGAAGCAATTAATCGCTATAGCTAATTCTAATCTTGAAGAAAATTTTGAAATCGATTTTTATAAAAAAATATGCCTTATGAAAGGGTTTGATGACATCGATTTCCTCATTAGCAACAAAGAAAAAATCAAAACTTTTGAGTTATCGAAAGCAAAAAATTAATGTAAAGAAACAAAGATGAAACTAAAAATAGCCTTGTTAGCAGGTGATGGCATAGGACCCGAAGTAATTTTTCAATCTGTCAAAGTTTTGAAAGCCATTCAAGAAGTGTATGACCATACATTTGAATTTACTGAAGCATTAGTAGGCGCAGTTGCAATAGACAAAACAGGCAATCCATTACCCGAAAGCACTCTTGCTCTCTGTAAAAAATCGGATGCGGTGCTTTTTGGCGCTATTGGTGACCCTAAATACGATAACAATCCCGATGCAAAAATCCGACCAGAACAAGGATTATTAAACCTTCGAAAAGAATTAGGGTTATTCGCAAATATCCGCCCTATAAAAGCTTATAAAACCCTATTAGGGAAATCGCCCCTGAAAAAAGAAATTATAGAAGACACGGATATGGTAATTTACAGGGAACTGACAGGTGGCATCTATTTCGGGGAAAAAAAACTGAGTGATGACGGCAAAACTGCTTCTGATTTATGTGAATATTCTCAGTTTGAAATAGAACGAATCGCACATTTAGCTTTTAAATCGGCACAAATAAGGAGTAAAAAAATAACATTAATTGACAAAGCCAATGTATTGGAATCCTCTAGATTATGGAGAAGAACAGTCAGCACTATTGCAAAAGACTATCCTGAGGTCGCTGTAGATTTTCTTTTTGTAGACAATGCGGCTATGCAGATGATTTTGAATCCTAGACAATTTGATGTAATCCTAACAGAAAATATGTTTGGTGATATTATTTCTGATGAAGGAAGTGTTATTGGTGGATCAATAGGTTTGTTAGCATCTGCTTCTGTAGGAAATAATAATGCATTGTTTGAACCCGTACATGGTTCCTATCCACAAGCTACGGGAAAAAATAGTGCTAACCCAATAGCTGCAATATTAAGCGCAATGATGCTATTGGAACATTTTGGATTGCAGGAAGAAGCAATAGCAATAGGAAAAGCAGTAGAAAATGCCTTAACAAACAATATTGTTACTCCTGATTTGAACACCAATAGTTCATTTGGAACCAATTATGTTGGTGATTATATTGCAAATAGCATTAGAAATAAAGAAGATGTAACCTATATTAATTCTGAAAATGTTACTATAGGTCAATCGGTTTTTTTATAAATAGAATCGTGAGCTTTACTTTTTGCATACACGTAACAATTCGTTTATTTTTTCATCGGAAGGACGGGGGGCATCAGCATCTATGATATTCCCCTCTGGGTCGAGTAATATAAATCTTGGAATGGTCTCTACAACAAAATCCTTTGCAAATTGTGAATTCCAGCCCTTGTCTGCAAATAATTGGAAACCTTTTAATTGTTTATCTTTTACCAAATTATTCCATTTCTCATAATCTTTCTCCTTATCGAGGGAAATACTCACAAATGAAATATTGTTTTGTTTAAATTCATCTTTAAGTTTTTGTAGTGAAGGAAGTTCTTTTCGGCAGGAAGTACACCAAGTAGTCCAAAGGTCAATAAACACGTATTTTCCTTTGAGGCTGTCTAAGGCAGTTTTACCACCATTATGGTTGACATAATCAAATTTTGGGGAAGGTTTTCCAGCAACTAAGTTATTTATTTTGCTGAATTTTTGACTTAGATTTCTTTTAAAAATACTGTCAGTGGAAATGGAAACCAATTCATTGAATAAATTTTCGGCTTCCGGATTAGAAGTTTTTACTTCTTGAGAGAGATTTTGTACTAATGCATTTCTAATGTATTGGCTTTGAATTGTCCTTATTACTGGCAAAGCCTTTTTTTCAATTGGAATTGCTTCGTCTGGATCTATAAACAGCAAAATTTCATTAAAATTCGCACTTACTATCTGCCTGTAGGTATATGAAAATAAAAAATCCTCGTCATTGTCTAAATTAATTTTTCTGTCAAACTTAGGGAAATCAACAAATACTTTATAGTCTTTGTTTTTTGTGTAAAAAGCATGATAATCAGGATAATTTAGTATGTAAAGCTGTTCAAGGTAGTTGATATTCAAGGCTTCTTTATCTTTGAAATACTGATCTTGAAATTCTGTTTTGGAATATAAGTTAAAAAGAGTTTGTTTGATTTCCTTTATCTTAGAAAGAAAACTAGCTTCATCTAAAGAATATAGGCTTTCATTTGTGTTTTCTGAGCAAATTTTAGATTTTTCAATTAAATATTGATTTTCAATACTTCCTTTACCTGAGAACAGGACCGATTCATTAAAAAATTTGTCATCAGCAGTGATTGAAAGTTCAGTACCAGGAGATAAATAAACACTTATTTTATTTTTTTCAGTAGAAATTACATAAAGTCCACTGTATGAAATCATTATATTTTCGGAAAAACTCCCATCTTCTTGTAAAATGATTTCCTTTTCAAATAATTCTCCTTTAATTTTTATTTTTCCGTCTGTATTTAAAATTTTCCCAGTAAGGGCAACAGGTTCCAAGAAAATAGTAAATGACGTAGAAATAAAAAATATTGATATATACGCAATATTTTTCATAATTTTTTGATAATTATTTATCAAATATACTAATTTTTTATATACAGTAATATTTTTTTGATTTTTTTTTACATCTACCTTGTTTAGTATCACATATTTACGGAATTTTGATACCTCTAAAAAACAGAACATGGACAACACTCATTATATAAGTACTGATGTACTCTCACTAGAAATTTTACAAGAAATAATATCCCATAATAAGCTTTTGGCTTTATCAGAAGAAGCCATTTTAAATATCCAGAAATGCAGGGAATACCTAGATAAAAAAATGCAATCCCATAATGCACCGATTTATGGTATTAATACCGGCTTTGGATCATTATGTAATGTGAAAATTTCTAATGAAAACTTGTCTCAGCTTCAAGAAAATTTAGTAAAATCACATGCTTGTGGAACAGGTGACGAAGTGCCTCAAGAAATCGTGAAGATGATGTTGCTTCTTAAAATCCAATCTTTGAGTTACGGTCATTCTGGTATTCAATTAGCAACTGTTGAGCGTTTAGTTGATTTTTACAACAAGGATGTTTTACCAGTAATTTACACCCAGGGTTCTTTAGGTGCATCTGGCGATTTAGCTCCCCTAGCCCATCTGTCATTGCCTTTAATAGGAGAAGGCGAAGTTTATTTTAATGGTAAAAAAGTACATTCTAATGAAGCCTTACATCATTTTAACTGGAAACCTATTGTACTACAGTCAAAAGAAGGATTGGCTTTATTAAACGGAACTCAATTCATGAGCGCTTACGGTGCTTATATATTAATAAAATCATGCAAATACTTGTATTTAGCGGATTTAATTGGTGCTATATCACTTGAAGGTTTCGACGGAAGAATTGAGCCATTTAATGAATTGATACATTACATACGCCCACACAAAGGACAAATTGTAACTGCCAAACGAATAAGTGAATTTTTAGAGGGTAGCCAAATTATTTCGCAGCAAAAAACGCATGTTCAGGATCCTTATTCTTTCCGATGCATTCCGCAAGTACATGGCGCCTCTAAAGATGCAATTGAATATGTAAGGAAAGTTTTTAAAACAGAAATCAATTCCGTTACTGATAACCCAAATATTTTTGCAGAAGAAGACCATATCATTTCTGGAGGGAATTTCCATGGACAGCCATTAGCTATTTCTTTGGATTTTCTAGCTATAGCTTTGGCAGAATTAGGCAGTATTTCTGAAAGGAGAACTTACCAATTGATTTCTGGTTTACGCAATCTTCCCGCTTTTTTAGTAGATAATCCAGGATTAAACTCAGGTTTTATGATTCCGCAATATACTGCAGCCAGTATCGCCAGCCAAAACAAACAATTAGCAAGTCCTGCCAGTGTGGATAGTATTGTTTCCAGTAATGGTCAAGAAGACCACGTAAGTATGGGTGCGAATGCGGCAACAAAGGCCAAACAAATAATGGATAATCTGGAGCGCATATTAGCAATCGAACTGATGAATGCATCTCAGGCAATAGAATTCAGAAGGCCTTTAATTTCTAGTGATTTTATAGAGATGTTCCTAAAATCATACCGTGAAGAAGTTCCTTTTGTAAAAGAAGACCGAATATTGCATTATGATATTATAAAAACAATTGACTTTTTGAATAGTTTCCAAATTGACGATGCTGAATAAATAATTAAAAAGATGAAAGAAGAAGAAAAAAACAACAGTAACAAAAAACTTATAATCCAACTGCTCTTATTTGCAGTGACTTTTTTAGTAGCATTTTTTGGAACTAAATATTTCCTTTCGAAATAGGATTTTCAATTAAGCAGGGTAAGTCTTTAACTCAAGGATTTATGGATTCTTCTTTTATGATGGCTTTGTTTTAAGTCATTTTTACCCGAAATAATACTAATGTTTCCGTCTACTTCCAGCATTGCGAGTTTCACTTCTTTATAGTGTTCAACTCCATGTTCACGCATTGCTTCGTCCAATTCATCGGAACTAATACCTAATTTTGACAAAGTATCGAACTCTATTTTTCCATTATGGATCAATATCTCAGGCTTGTCTTGAATTAAATCGCTTAGTTTTTTGAAACGATACATTAGTTTTTTTAATCCAAAACTAATTAAAAACAAAACGAATGCGGCTAATAATCCTCCGCCAAGACTGGTATTGTTACCCACCATTGCATTTTGAACTGCATTACTGATAAGTAAAATTAAAATTACGTCGGCTGTATTGAGTTGGGATAATTCCTTTTTACCAAAAAAACGTATTGCTGCAATCATGAAAAAATAAACAGCAACGCTTCTTATGATTATATCTAAGTAGGGATTCATTTAATTGAAATTAATTAATGGCTTCAACTTCCACTGATATGATTGAATCCGGAGACTCTTTAGAAAACATTTTTAGCATTAACATGTTCCCTTTAATTTCGGCTATTTCAACTATTAGTGTATAATCTACTTTTAATAATTTAATAGTATCTTCGGTTGGGTGTAAAGTATAGGAGCAGTCATTAATCCATTTTACTTCAAAATCATATTTAAGAGTTGTTCCTTCAACTTCTTCAGATTGTATATTTCCTTTCCTTTTTATGATGTGAGTTTCATTTCTAACTTTATCAACCAATTTAAAAGTCCCATCTTTGTATTTACCACATTTGTCCTGACCAAACGAAACTGAAGAAAACAACAACACAACTAGTATCAACAATATTTTTTTCATCTTTTAAGTTTTAGACTTATTTATTTTGAATTTTTAATAATCTAACTATTAATATAATTCCCGCTATTATTTCAAACAACATCCCAACAATTAAGGCAATATTTGCCCAAGGCCAATGCATTACTTTGAATGTAGCTCCCATTGTAGTTACTATTATTCCAACAATGAAAAGAATGAATGGCAGAAAATAGGTTTTATTCATGTTTTTTACTTTTAATATTTTTTTCGATAGCAATAATCATTTCCCCGGCAATATCTTTGTTAGTCGCGCCTTCAATTCCTTCTAATCCTGGGGATGAATTTACTTCGAGTAACAATGGTCCTTTACTTGAACGGATGATATCTACACCTGCTACTTTCAAATCCATTGCTTTTGCTGCTTTAATTGCAATTCTTTTTTCTTCGGCAGTGACTTTAATAATTGAAGCGGTTCCGCCAAGATGAATATTTGCCCGAAATTCCCCTGGCAATGCTTCTCGCTGAATTGCAGCAACTACTTTTCCATCAATTACAAAACAACGGATATCCTTTCCATTGGCTTCTTTTATAAATTCTTGAACCAATATATTGGCATTCAAACTTTTAAAAGCATTGATTACACTTTCAGCTGCCTTTTTAGTTTCGGCCAATACCACTCCTTTTCCTTGTGTTCCCTCCAATAATTTTACGATTAATGGAGATCCACCCACCATTTTAATCAAATCATCTGTGTCTAAAGGGGAATTTGCAAATCCAGTTGTAGGGATTTCAACTCCGTGGTTCAATAACAACTGTAAAGAATAGAGTTTGTCTCTTGATTGTGTAATCGCTGAAGCAGAATTGAGGCAATATACTTTTAATGCTTCAAACTGTCGGGTAAGCGCACATCCATAAAAGGTAATACTTGGACGGATTCTTGGAATAATGGCATCAAAATTATCTAAAACCCTACCTCCACGATAATGGATTTCTGGTTTAGTGGCATCCAATTTCATATAACATTCCTTGATATTCAGAAAGTGCATCTCATGTCCACGGATCGATCCCGCTTCCATAATCCTTTTGTTGCTGTACAATTCTGGGTTACTGGCAAGTACGCCTATTCGCAATCCCTTTTTGTTCTCATCAGCATCCTTATACAAGTTTTTTAAGTTCTCCATGGATGGCTGACCTAGAAGGTATTTTTTTTCAGGATCTACCAAAACTCTTCCGCTCATGGCTTCACGTCCTAAAAGCATTCTAAAACCCATTGAATCCCTATTGGTCAATGTCATTTCGATAGTCCAATTCGAGTTGCCAATATCTAAGGTAGTTTGGATCACATAGCGTTGTTCCCTAAATCCACTGGAACTTTTCACGATACGTTTATCGACCAACGGTGCTTCACAATGAATCACTGTTTTTAGGTTATTCTGTATAGGATTGATGTCGAATTTAACCCAGTTCTGGTCATTCTTTATAAATGGCGCAATATTAATGGCATGCAGTGCCGATGTTTTTGCACCCGAATCTACTCTGGCTTTAATGGTTGGAATTCCTAATTCAGGAAAAGAGCACCATTCTTCACTACCTAAAATGACTTTTTCTTGTAACATATTTTGTTGTTGAAACTTTTATCTAAAGTACTATTATTTAATCTAATTAAATCTGCATTTTTATGCTAAAAAAACCCATTCAGCCGAATGGGTTTTTAATTATTTCAATTTCAACGATTTCTTCATTATTACAGCGTTGTCTGCAAATTTTTTGAGTTCTACCTTTCCATCACCATAAAACTGTATTTCCGATTTTCCGGAAGCTTCAACTATAGCTTTGGATGTTACATTTACTTCCAATTTACTATCTGATTCACATAGGATTTCAGCAGTTTTAACTGTTAGGTTCTTACCGTTGAAAGTGGTGGAGTTGTCTGTTCTCAGTTTCATGTCCGCTATATCGCCTTCTACTGTTGCTGAAGACTTTTGGTACATATCAAACTTTAATTTACCAGTTGCCAATAATGCCTTAATTTGTGCGTTTTTGCTCAATTCGATAGTAGTTTCTTCTGACAATAGATTTAGTTCTATTTTAGATTTGTCGTTTGCCATTAAAGTAAAGGATTTTGACTTTACGTTGACAAAAATTTTCGAATAGTCA
Source organism: Bacteroidota bacterium (assembly GCA_040387655.1). Classification (GTDB taxonomy): domain Bacteria; phylum Bacteroidota; class Bacteroidia; order Flavobacteriales; family Flavobacteriaceae; genus Flavobacterium. Next base: position 440,409 of record JAZKDI010000001.1, read on the forward strand.
AAACACTTAATCGTAATGTTATCCAATTTTAAATCAGACAATGCGGTAATGCTAGAAGAATGCTTAGCTATAAGCATTTTAAAATCATCGGTATATGTAATTTTAATGTTCAGTTTTTTGAAACTCACGATTTCTTTCGCCGTGGTCAAACGAAGCGTATTCCCGTTAAGGCTAATGTTTATTTCTTTATGCAGGTTTTCATCAGCATCGATTTCAATTCCGCATTTATCACCTTTTACTAATGAAACTTCTAAATTGTCCTCTATTTCAAGATTTTCAAAGGCACCAATTTCTTTTTGTTCTGTAGTGACTACTTTTGAACCGCTTATTTTTGCTCTTTTCTGACTAAAAGCAATTGAAGTAAATAAAATGGTGAAAAGTAAAATAGTATATTTTTTCATTATAAGTTGATAATAGGTTTTGTCAAAAATATAAAAAAAAACATCCGAATTACTATCCGAATGTTTTTTTGTTTTACTTGTGAGCAAATTCTTTTTTAGTTTGATTTTGTCAGTTCAGGAGTGCGCCGAAATATCGGCACACCCATTACTGACTTTTTGAATAACTACTCTCAAAAACCTTTATAATCTTGATATGCTTCCGCCTGAACTCTCTTCTTTCGAAATAGTTTTTGGCTCATTGTTGTAATCAATTGAACTTCCGCTGGATGCCTTTGCTTTAAGGCTTACAATTGGGTGCACATTGGTACTGCTTCCGCTTGACGTTTGGGAAACCACCTCGTTTGCCAATAATTTACCAGCATCTATTTCGCTTCCGCTAGAAGAAGCTGTTTCTAGTTTCAAGGCTTTGCCCCTGGCTTCTATATTGCTTCCACTTGATGTTTCCAAAGTAATGTTATCAGCTTCAACATTGATTTCAATTTCGCTTCCGCTAGAAGATTTCACATTGATATTGTCTGTAACGATTAACTTATTATTAGTGATTTTAGACCCGCTTGTAGTGCTTAAACCATTGATAACTGGCATTTTTACAGTCACAGTAGGCGTTTTTGTCGAATTATAAGCCTCATCAGCTTCAACAATCAAAACTCCATTGATCACTTTAGTGATGATATGGGGTTGCAAATTATCATCAGCTTCAACAGTTATTGATTTGTCTTGTGATTGTTCTACAATTACCTTAATTCCATAACTTACCTCTACTTTTTTGAAATCTTCATTTACGGATCTGCTTTCAGTTGTTACATTACTGCTGCCTTTTATTCCGTCCCCAAAATCACCTGAAATTTTACACGAGACTAATACAGTCGCGAATGTCAGTATAAGAAATGCTTTTTTTATCAGTTGCATATTAGTGGTTTTTAATGATTATTCCGTCTTTGCTTTGTTTTAATCCTTTTTTATTGGTGGTTTCAGTTTTGATGAATTCTTTTCCTCCAACTTTAACAGTTACGGTTTTGATGGTATCGTTTTCGTTTCCGGTTATATTGATTAATTCGGCATCTTCGTCATTTTCATCCCCTTCATTGTCTTCAATACAGTTAAGGCATTTTAATTCGGAACCTACTACTTTATATACATCGGTATAAGAGCTAAATTCTAGGCCAGAATCTGAATTGCTGTATCTATCATAGTATTCAACGCTTGAATCTGGTTTGAAATAGATCCCATTTGGCAAGTATAAAAATAAATGAACTTCTTGACTTCTATATCTATTAGCGATTTCTGTCAATAAATAATTATCTAAAATTAAATGATTTCCTTCAATTTTATAAGCATACTTAATTTTTTCTGCCCTTTTCTTGGCTTCAATCAATGATTTTCCGTTAGCAATTTTTTCAACTTGAATGTAAGGTACTTTCTCATCGGTTTTCAATACATGGAACTGAACATCGTTAGAATAAATCTGTTCAACATTATTGGCGTCTTGTGTGAAAAGGAAATCTTCCCTGTCATCAATGCTTTTTGAATAATAGTCATTGAATCTGAACTTTACATATAAAGTATCGTTTTGCTGAACCGGAATCATAACTTTCTCCACCACTTTCCCTTCAAAACCTATTTCAGTAGCTTGTTTGATTCCTAAAACAATTAATGAAACCACACAAAGTAACCATAAGGCAAGCAGACTGTATTTTGCTGCACTTCCAATGGACTTCATATTGTTGATTAATAACTTCAATCCTAAGATTAATAAGAAAAAGAACGGAATCCCAACAGCAAAGAAAAACAACAATCCAATTGTCCAAAGAGGAATATCTGTATAATTAACCGCGTCAATATAGTTTTGCCAAGGCACATCCACAATAGAAGTTGATCCTAAAGTGAACAACGCAACTAATAAGCTTACTAGAACCACAACAGACCATACAGTAATGATTGCCCCTAAAACTTTGGCGAAAGCCCCGAAGATTTTAGAAAAGGTATTCCCTACTCCGCTAGCAAACTTTTCAGCTCCCGTTTTAACTTGGTTTCCCATGGCATCATAATTCGCGTTTTTAAATCTTTCAGATACATTTTCAAATTCTTCACGCACTTTTTTCTCAATATTTGAAATCGTTACAGGCTCACCTGTCATTTCCAGTTTTTCAGTAGTTGTTACTGCTTCTGGGGTAACAGCCCAAAGGATTAAATAAATGATTATTCCTGAACCTCCAGCCCATACAAAAAGAATAAATGCAAGTTTGATCCAGATCGCTTCCACTCCAAAATAATGTCCCAAACCTGTTGCAACTCCACCTATCATCCCTTTTTCGGTGTCACGGTATAGTTTTTTATTTCTTTTTGGTGCATAATAGTTGTTAGTAGAATCTTCCGCTCCATCAGTATCAATTCTATAATCTTCTGGTTGACCCATTACAGCAATAATTTCGTCAACTTCCTTTAGATTGATGACTTGTTTGTCGCTTGTGTGTTTTTCTGTTACCAGTTCCCCTATTCTCATTTCGATATCCTTAATGATTTCGTCTTGACCATTTGAGTTTGACAATGAACGTTTTATTGCGTCAAAATAGCGGGTTAATTTTTGGTATGCGTCTTCATCAATGTGAAAAAACATTCCTCCTAAATTTATGTTTACAGTCTTGTTCATAACTATTATTTTTGATTGGTGATTAGTTGTACTGCATCAGACAATTCTGTCCAAGTGCCATTTAATTCTTTTAAAAATGCTTTTCCTATTTCGGTTAGTCCATAATATTTCCTTGGTGGTCCCGAAGTGGATTCTTCCCAACGGTAGTTGAGCAGTCCGTCATTTTTCAATCTTGTCAATAGCGGATAAACCGTTCCCTCTACTACAAGTAATTTGGCGTTTTTCAAGGTGTCTAATATTTCTGAGGTATATGCATCTTTTTCTTTTAAAACAGATAGGATACAAAACTCAAGAACACCTTTTCGCATCTGGGCTTTTGTGTTTTCAATGTTCATAATTACTCTTTGATTTTCTTGATTGATTTTTCATTTTTTTGATTTTTTCCGATAATCGGAAGATGATTGAAACTAGATTGATTTGATTATTTGATGAATGGCAATGTTAATGGATATTTGAAATCTTCCCCATTTGAAGCTCTAACCGATCCGTAGATGACCAAGAAAAATTCGGCTATTTTCATAAAGAAGAAAATTAAGATGGCTACTAATGCGATTACAGCAATTCCAGTAATGTTCTCAAAACTAAAATGATTAAAGGCAGCATCGTTGTCGTTTATGATTTCATTGAAAGGAATGTTTTTCAAAACCGTTACAAATAAAATCGGAATAGCAATCAATGATAGTACTACAGCATATAAAAACAAACTCAACTGAAAATTGATGACTTGTTTCCCCTGTGCATCCACATAGTCGGATTTTTCCTTGTTTGTACTCCAAATAATAAGTGGCAATATAAAATTCCCGAACGGAATAAAGTACTGTGACAATGAACTTAAATGAAGTAAAGTTGCGGTGTTTTTGATGTTTGTTTCCATAGTGTAAAAGTATATAGTAATTTCTTATGCAAATATATGGTCAAAAGACAGTATCTTGTTTCGCATAGTACTAATATTTAACAAATAATTAACAAATTTAAATTAATAAAAACTACTTTAAATCATATAAAAACCCTGTGTTTATTACGTTTAGAACATTTTATGATAATGACCAGATTTTTGTCATTCAGAAGGGAAGAATCTCATTTTGTATCTGCGTGTAGAGATTCCTCCTTCGACGGAATGACAAACTTGTGGTTTTTTATGTTAGATTTATTTTAAATGCAGTTACTATAGTTTTTTTAGTATTTTTATGAAAAATAAATCAAAATGGAAATTTCGCCATTCAAATTGAATCTCTATCTTCTCTTTAAATTACCTTCAGCTTTCTTTTGTGGGGTGCGTGCAAAATATATCGACAATAATAAATGTGTTGTTTCCGTAAAACACCGTTGGATTAATCAAAATCCATTCAACTCCATGTATTTTGCAGTTCAGGCAATGGCTGCAGAACTAACAACTGGTGCTTTGGTCATGTACCAAATCAAAAAAAGCGGCAAAAATATCTCTATGTTGGTAGCCAACAATAAATCTACTTTCTCAAAAAAAGCTACGGGCCGAATCACATTCACCTGCAACGATGGCGATTTAATTACCAATGCGATTGCAAATACAATAGCCAGCGGCGAAGGGCAAACCTTCTGGATGAAGTCTGTTGGCACAGATGAAAAAGGGGATGTTGTCTCGGAATTGGACTTTGAATGGAGCGTGAGGGTTAAGGAATGATGGTTGGTTTTAGGTATTGGGTGTTGGGTGTTGGATATTGGGTTTTGAATATTGGGTTTTGGGTATTGAACCTGTCACTGAGCCTGTCGAAGTAATCGGACCGGTCTGAGACTGTCGAAGTGATCTAACGCGGTCACTGAGCCTGTCGAAGCAATCTGACTGATGGTTCACTTCGACAAGCTCAGTGACCGAAAGGAACTCAAAACTATAAACAAACAACAACCCAAGTTAAATTCCCCTCAATTAACATTATCTTAAACCCTTTCAATCGTAAATTTGGAAGAATTGAATCAAAATACAAAATACCTATATATGAAAGTTTTAATTACAGGTGCGACAGGATTGGTAGGTGATGAAATTGTTTCGCTCCTGCTACAAAACGGAATCAGCATTCATTATCTTTCTACTTCCCAGAAAAAAATAGAAAACGAACCCAACTACAAAGGCTTTTTTTGGAATCCTGATCAAGGAATCATCGACGAAAATTGCCTCATGGGCGTCGATGCCATTATTCATCTGGCGGGTGCCAATATCGCGCACCGCTGGACAAAAGCCTATAAACAGGAAATTATTGAAAGCCGAATCAACTCCACCAATTTACTTTTTAAAATCCTAAAAAACAATCCGCATCAGGTAAAACAAATCGTATCGGCTTCTGGAACGGCCATTTATCCTGATAGTGACACCGAAGTCTATACTGAAGAATCCAAAGAAATAAGCGACAGTTTTCTGGGCACCGTTGTCCTGAAATGGGAAGCTAGCGTTGATAAACTACAATTACTGAACATCAAAGTCTGCAAACTCAGAACCGGAATGGTACTCTCTAATAAAGGCGGCGCATTGATGGAAATGGTAAAACCCATAAAACTATATGTTGGATCCCCTTTTGGAAACGGGAAACAAATGCAGACCTGGATTCACGTTCACGATCTGGCGGCTCTCTACTTATTTGCAGTGCAAAACCAACTTGAGGGAATCTATAATGCCGTAGCACCCGAAGTCGTTTCTAACGAAGCAATGACCAAAGCAATTGCCCACACACTTAAAAAACCACTATTCATGCCTAATGTACCAAAGTTCATTATGAAACTGTTATTAGGCGAAATGCACGAATTGCTTTTTGAAAACCGTAAATTAAGTGCTCAAAAAGCAATAAATGATGGTTTTCATTTTAAATACACGAAGATTGATAAGGCAGTGGAGAATTTATTGGGGTAAAATTTTTAAGTAACCTTTATATTTATCATTACAACAAAGAGATTACTTTATTATTTATCCCTTGCAGGGTTTTGAACCCTGCGAGGAATTCTTTTTACTTCTTCATCAACTTTATACTAACATTAGCCTCTGCCTAACAACCCTTTATCACAATAAGTTGTCCGCGCAAGCAAAAAAAACCTAAATAATTTAAGTTTTGTAAATAAAATTATTAAAATCGGGCACGTGATTTTTCCAATTAATTTCAATGAATGTTAAAATCATTTTCAAGAAATCATTAAAATTATTTGGTTTAACCACATAGAGATTAGCTCCAAGGTATTGACTTTTGTCTATATTATCTTTACTGGAACTTGTAGAGAACATAATTACTGGAAACTCATTAATTTCAGGTTCATTCCTTATTTCCTCTAATATCTGGAAACCATTTTTGCATGGCATGTTTATGTCAAGAAAAACCACCCCGTTACTTTCCTTGTTCTTTTTTATATTTTCTATTAGTTTATCCCCATTGAAATGGATGTGCAAATTAATTTGTTTTTCAGATTCATCTGCAACTTGCTCTACGATTTCATTGAAAAAAAACACATCATCTGCATCATCATCTGCATAAAATATATCTATTTTACTCATTTACTTTATTAAGAATTGTATGAGGTAAAATTATATTTGTTTTATGGGTAAACGCTTCTAGTTTTGTGATTTAAATTTACAAATTTTAGTGTTTTTTTTTGGTGAGTTCCTGTATAGACAATCTTCTTTTGTTCTTTAAGTTTTTGAAATGTGTTGGATTAAAGCCTGTAATCTTTTTAAACTGTGTAGAAAAGGCAGAAAGGCTATGAAAATTAAGCTTTTCTGCTACTTCAGAGAAATTATAGTCCTCGAACAAAATCATTTCCTTCGCTTTTTCCATTTTTATCAAACTAACATAATGTACAATCGTACAGGATTCAATTTCAGAAAAAAGGCTGGACAAATAGTTATAGTCCTTATTCATCTTTAAAGATAAATAATCAGAGATATTCACTTTTATTTGTTTTTCGGCAATGATGTATTCCTGGCAATGGCCTTTGATTTTTTCAATCAAGATACCACCTTTGTTTTCAACAATCTCCAAGCCTACTTTATTGATAATCTTATCCAGTTTTTCCTTTTTAATTTCGGTCAAATCTTCTTTAATTTCTGCCTGACCCAATTCTACCTTTAAAGGATGAAGATTTAGTTTTAAAAGGGCGTCTTTCACAACCACTTTACAGCTTTCGCAAGCCATATTTCTAATATAGATTGTCATTATTATGAATTTTTGAGGGTTCAAATATACATTTTAAAACAAATAAATGATTGATAATTATAAAAAATAATCAGTATCGATATTCTACTTTACTAGTATAGTCCTATAACCAAATAACCCTCGCCAGCTATATTGCCTTTGAGGGTTATTATATTTAAAAATGTGATTAACTAAGCTTCAGTTTTTTTATCCATTGTCAAATAATACACTGGGATTCCCAATGCTACAATCCCTAAACCGATAGCAGTATAGGTAGTTTGATAAACCAATAAGGTAATGCAAATAGCAGTAGTTATTATAATATAAAGCGCAGGAACTACAGGATAACCAAAGGCTTTATAAGGACGCTCTGCATCTGGTTCTTTTTTGCGGAGGATGAATACACCATAAATAGTAAGGATATAAAACAACAGTGAGGCAAATGTGGCATAGGTTAATAAATCTCCATATTTTCCTGAAACACACAGTATAGAAGCCCAAAGACATTGTACCCAAAGGGCTTTTGCAGGTACTTGGTTTTTATTGAGTTCGCCTGCTTGTCTAAAAAACAGTTTGTCGTTTGCCATAGCAAAAAATAACCTCCCTCCAGAGAGTATGAGTCCGCTATTGCAACCAAAAGTCGAAACCATAATTAATCCCGCCATGACCAGCACGCCTACATTTCCCATAATCATACTGGCTGCAGCCGCTCCTACCCTGCCATCTGTGGCAAACATGATTCCGTTTCCGGCAACATCGGTAGCAGTTGGCGTTCCTTGTATTGGCAATAAAGCCAGATAGGCAACGTTCGCCAAAATATAAATCACCGTTACGATGAAGGTTCCTAAGAACAAACTTCTCGGAATATTTTTCTTAGGGTCTTTGATTTCCCCTGCGATAAAGGTTACATTATTCCAGGCATCACTAGAAAACAAAGAGTTTATTATGGTTGCTCCCGCTGCTCCAAGTACTGCAGCACCAACAAGTTTTGTAACGGTAATAGTTCCATCAGGATTCAATACGGTTTTACTGGCTTCCCACATATTTGCAAAGTTATTTGACAATACATCGGTTTGTAATCCTACATAGATTCCAAAAATAATCAAGGCAAAAAGAGCTATCAGCTTTGCCGAAGTAAATATCAGCTGAATGGTTTTTCCGCTTTTGATACCTTGTGTATTTACATACGTCAGCAAAACAATACTTGCAATTGCCACTACTTGTTTATTCGAAAAAACGAAACTTTCACCAATCTTAAAAAGAACATTGTCCAATACCGGGAAAAATATAGCAGAATAATTAGCAAAAGCCACGGCAACTGCGGCAATAACCCCAGTTTGGATTACCGTAAAAACCGTCCAGCCATATAAAAAGGAAATCAAACGCCCATAAGCACGCTGAATGTAAACGAATTGTCCGCCGGCTTTAGGCATCATTCCCGCCAATTCCCCATAACTCAATGCAGCAGCTACTGTGATCAAACCCGTAACTAACCAAATCAATAATAACCAGGCAGCAGAGCCTATATCCCTTGCCATATCTGTGGTTACAATAAAAATCCCGGAACCAATCATGGAGCCCGCAACTAAACTGGTAGCATCGACTAATCCTAAAGAGCGCTTTAATTCTGTTTTATTTTCTGACATGTAGGGTTTGGTTTAGGTTTCAAATATAGGAAAATGAAGTAATTAATGATTAATGTTTAATGAGTAATGTTTAATAATAATTAACAACAAAGTTTCGTAGTCATTTAGAGTGAGTATATGAGGAATAACTTATTGGATTTTGGGTGGCTCGATGGGTGAGCTTGTCGATATTCGGTGGCTGAGCCTGTCGAAGCCAAATTGTATCGAGAAGCAATAATGGCAATGAAAAATGGCTCCGACAAGCTCAGCCAACGGATAATGTTACCAAACCGGGGGAAGAGCTTGAAGTTTTTTGGTGGCTGAGCCTGTCGAAATTAGGTAGCTGAGCTTGTCGAAGCCACTTTATTAACCGGGGCTTCGACAGGCTCAGCCACCGAAACACAGAAACACAGAAACACAGAAACACAGAAACACAGAAACACAGAAACATCGAAACATCGAAACATCGAAACACCATCAACCATGCACCATCAACAACTATAACCTCTTCGCTTCATTCCAAAATACATCCATTTCTGCCAAAGTCATATCCATTAATGGTTTGCCCAATTGATCAGCCTTGCTTTCGAGGTATTGAAAACGTTTGATGAATTTTTTATTGGTGCGCTCCAAGGCGTCTTCGGGATTGATATTTAAAAACCGGGCGTAATTAATCATGGAGAATAAGACATCGCCAAACTCGGATTCCATTTTATCTTGATTCCCAGAAGCAACCTCAACCTGCAGTTCGGCTAATTCCTCTTGGACTTTGTCCCAAACTTGGTGTGGTTCTTCCCAATCAAACCCTACTCCTTTTACTTTATCCTGAATTCGGCTTGCTTTTACCAGGGCTGGTAAGCTTTTTGGCACCCCTTCCAAAACCGATTTTTTACCTTCTTTGAGTTTTAGTTTTTCCCAATTCTGTTTTACTTCCTCTTCGTCTTTTACAACGGTATCACTATAAATATGGGGATGGCGGTGAATGAGCTTGTCACAGATTTCGTTACAGACATCGGCAATATCAAAACGTATAGTATGCTCAGTCGAACTGTCTTGGGTTTCACTTCCTATTTTGGCATAAAAAACAATGTGCAGCAATAAATCGCCCAGTTCTTTTTTGACTTCGTTTAGGTTGTTGTCTAAAATCGCATCGCCCAATTCATAGGTTTCCTCAATTGTAAGGTGGCGTAATGTCTGCATGGTCTGCTTCTTGTCCCAAGGGCATTTTTCGCGCAGGTCAACCATGATATCCAATAATCTTTCAAAAGCCTGAAGCTGGTTTTGTCTTGTATTCATTTTTTGGGATTGGGTGTTGGGTGTTGGGTTTACTATTTGGTAAAAATAAGAAATCCTGTCAGAAAAATATCTTGACAGGATTTAAATATCGGTATAAATTAAATTTATTTTTCTTCAGCAACTGCAGCTTCTTCTTTTACAGGAACTTCTTTAGATACGAGTCCTTTCGCCTGAAGCATATTGTACCAGTTCAGTATTTTTTTGATATCAGATGGGTAAACTCTGTCCTGATCATATTCTGGTAAAACTTCCAGGAAATAAGCAATTAACTTAGCATTGTCTTCCTTATGAGATATTGCTGGTCCGTTGTCTTCTTTGATGGCAATGTTTCTCATTACTTCTGCCAATGGTCTTTCTTCGCTATTGGTATAGATTGAAATTTCCGAAAGCAAGCTTACGTTGCTTTTTAGGCCTACAGTCATTTTTTTGCCATCTATTAATGACTCTGCTACAAAACCGGTACGGGTTTGAACTTTTAATGCGTATAAACCTGGTTTTCCCGAAATAGCTAATATTTTTTCTAAATTCATTTTATATTTTTTTATTTTTTATTGAAATTTTTATTTCTATTGTTATTGATAAACTCAACCTTCTCTTTGGTTTCGACAGGCTCAGCCGCCGAACTAAACACTACTAAGGAAAACTGATTAGTAAAAAACTACCTTTTCTTAGCAATGAACTTCATCTTATAATCCGGTCGGGTTTTGCCTTCCATAATGTTTTGGAGTTTCTTTTTAATCAGTTGTTTTTTAAGGGAAGAAATATGATCTGTAAACAATATCCCTTCTATATGGTCGTATTCGTGTTGTATTACCCTTGCAATTAAACCATCAAACACTTCGGTTTTCATTACAAAATCTTCTTCACAATATTCAATAGTGATTCTTTCATGTCTGTAAACGTCTTCTCTCACTTCTGGAATAGACAAACAGCCTTCGTTAAAACCCCATTCTTCACCTTCTTCCTTTATCATTTTTGCATTGATAAAGGTTTTTTTAAAGCCCTTTAATTGTTCCTGTTCTTCTTTTGCCAAATCTTCGTCTTCGCCAAAGGGTGTAGTATCTACAACAAATAAGCGAATGGACAACCCTACTTGTTCAGCAGCCAGACCAACACCGCACGCATTGTACATTGTTTCATACATATTGGCAATTACTTCTTTCAGGTTTGGATATTCTGGAGTAATCCCCTCTCCTACTTTTCTTAAAACTGGGTCGCCATAACCTACGATTGGTAAAATCATTTGTGTGTGTTTTGTAATGTCAATTTGGGAAAACCTCCCGAATGCGGAAGGCAAAAATAGTAAAAAAATGGATTGCTACTAATAAGTAGAAAGAATTTTAGTTTTTCTAGCGATTCAGGTAATCCTGAAGCATTATGGTTGCAGAGATTTCGTCTATCAGGGCTTTATTCTGGCGTTGTTTTTTATTGAGTCCGCTGTCAATCATCGTTTGAAAAGCCATTTTTGAAGTAAACCTTTCATCTACTCGAACGACTTTCATATCTGGAAAATGATTGGTAAAATGCGTTACAAAACCTTTAATGATAGATGCACTTTCGGATGGTTGCCCATTCATTTGCTTGGGTTCCCCGATGAGCACCAGTTCTACTTTTTCCTTTGCAAAATAATCTTTCAAAAAAGCTATCGCGGTTGCAGATGGTATGGTTGTTAAACCCGAAGCAATAATCTGAAATTCATCAGTTACTGCAATTCCGGTGCGTTTTTGCCCGTAATCTATGGAGAGTATTCTTGGCATTTATATGGAGTATTTGTGTTTTACAAATCCAAAAACAGAAACGGTATCATTTTCTATATCGATTTCATAAACAGATGTAATAACCTTTGAAAATATAATCTCGAACGTTTTCCTCATTGAAATGAATAGATTTTTGAAATGAAATGAATTTATTAAATCCTTTTTTAAATTTTTAATTAAATCCTTTCTAAATTTTAGTGCCGCTTTAGGTTTATCTCGATAAATGTATGAAACTTGCTCAATTAACAATAACTTAAATTCATTTGTAATATTAACTATCATACTGCGAAAAAGTTTCATCAAGTATATTATCCAATTCGTCTAATGTATAAAATTTTGCTGTTCCACTTTTAAGTTTAGCGTAAGCAATGTCTAATTTTTTCTTATCTTCTTCAAAAGTTGAATCTTCTACAACTATTTTTAATTCATCCGAAGAAAATGAACTTAATAATTCAAGTATTATGCTTTTTATATTCGGTTGAAATTCTAATCTAATCGCTTCCTTAATCATTCTTTTTATTATACAAATATATAAAATTTTGAAATTGCTTTTATTGAAACCAAAAAGTAAAAATTCACAACTTGAAATAATTTAATAAAATGCTCCATTAAGTTATTTTCATAACATTTTTCCTGTTTTTACTATTATTTAAAAAAGTTATATTTGCAGAAAATATACCATATGAACGCTTTGCAAACCATCATCGAACAAGCTTGGGAAAACCGTGCTTTATTACAAGAAGAAAAAACAACCTCGGCTATTAGAACAGTTATCGATTTATTGGATGCTGGATCTTTACGCGTAGCAGAACCAGTTGGAGATGGCTGGCAGGTAAATGAATGGGTAAAAAAAGCAGTAGTATTGTATTTCCCTATTCAAAAAATGGAAACTATTGAAGTAGGTATTTTTGAATATCACGATAAAATTCCATTGAAACGTGGTTATGCAGAAAAAGGAATCCGTGTTGTTCCGCATGCAGTAGCAAGGCATGGTGCGTATATTTCTAAAGGTGTTATTTTGATGCCAAGTTATGTAAACATTGGTGCTTATGTAGACGAAGGAACAATGGTAGATACCTGGGCAACAGTTGGAAGCTGTGCTCAAATTGGAAAAAACGTACATTTGTCTGGAGGCGTTGGTATAGGTGGAGTACTTGAGCCTTTACAAGCTGCGCCGGTAATTATAGAAGATGGTGCTTTTGTAGGTTCCCGTTGCATAGTTGTAGAAGGCGTTCACGTAGGTAAAGAAGCGGTTCTAGGAGCAAATGTCTGCTTGACTGCCTCTACAAAAATCATTGATGTAACTGCCGAAACACCTATCGAAATGAAAGGTTTTGTCCCAGCCCGTTCAGTAGTAATTCCAGGAAGCTATACAAAATCATTCCCAGCTGGGGATTTTCAGGTTCCATGTGCCTTAATCATTGGAACCCGTAAGCCATCAACTGATTTAAAGACTTCATTAAACGATGCTTTAAGGGAATACGACGTGGCGGTATAGATTTAAAACTAAAGAATGACCAATTTTTATAACTTATTAAAACTCCTTTTCAAACGGATAATTATTGTTTTTTTTATCTATCAGCTTTGTCGCGTTTTATTCTTTTTACTAAATAGGAATTCATTCCCAAAAGCTTCAATGGACGCCTTTTTGGGTGGTATTTGGTTCGATATGGCTGCTATTGGTTTCATCAATTTGCTTTTTATTTTATTGCATTTGATTCCAGGTAATTTTAAATACAAAAAGGGCTATCAAAAGAGATTGAAAATTTCGTTTTTCCTTGTGAACTTTATATTCATTGCTACCAATTTTATTGATTTTGAATACTATAAGTTCACAGGACGCAGAAGTTCCTTTAGCTTAATAACAGCAAAAGGAATGGAACATGAGCTTCCAACATTAATTCCTTCCTTCATCAAAGAATTTTGGTATTTGCCTTTGGGATTAGTCTTTTTAGGAATATTGCTTTGGAAATTATTTTCAAAAGCAAGGTTATATTTCCCTTTGGAAAAATTATCTGTTAAAGAACAGGTCAAACAAATTGCAATATTAGTAATTTGTTTAGGCCTGGGATTGTTAATGTCTCGTGGTGGTTTACAAAAAAACCCATTGCGTATTGTAGATGCAATCGATTTTTCTTCTTTAGGCAATTCATCATTGGTATTGAACACTCCTTTTTCAATTATGAAAACAATAGGCAAAAAAGAAGGCCTGACCGATCCTAAATTTTATAGCCAAAAAGAACTTGATCAAATATTCAATCCCATAATAAAGACCAACTCGGAAGGGATCATTAAAAAAAACGTGGTGGTGATTATTTTAGAAAGTTTTGGCGATGAAAATTTACATCAAGGCTATACTCCTTTTTTGGATTCCTTAATAACACAATCCTATTATTTCAAAAATGGCTTTGCAAACGGTAAAGTTTCGATAGATGCCGTTCCTTCCATTTTTTCAAGTATTCCGAGTTTGATGAATACCTCATTGATATCTTCGAGTTATTCTTTAAACAAGGTGTATGCCTTGCCTAAAATATTAAAGAAACAAGGGTACCATTCTTCCTTTTTTCACGGAGCGATAAACGGAAGCCAGAATTTTGACCAATACTGTAAAGTGGCAGGTTTTGATGCTTACTATGGCAGGACTGAATATGCAAACGATGCAGATTATGATGGTGTATGGGGAATTTATGATGAAGAGTTTTTACAGTTTTTTTGCAAAAAAGTCAACACTTTCAAACAACCGTTTTTAACTTCTGTTTTTACTTTATCGTCACACAACCCTTTCAAAATACCAAAAAAATATAAAGGTAAATTCTCTAAAGGCACTACAGAAATTCACGAATCCATTGGCTATAGCGATTTTGCTTTACGCCAATTCTTTGAAACTGCAAAAAAGCAACCTTGGTACAATAATACTTTATTTGTTTTTTCTGCCGACCATACTTCGCATGTAGGGAAAGGGAAATACAAAACCAGTATTGGTAAATTCCGGATTCCGATATTGTTTTTTGACCCATCCAATCCAGATTTCAAAGGTGTAGTCGAAAAAAACTTTCAACAAATAGACATATTGCCGAGTATTATTGATTATCTAAATATTAAGGATAATGTTATAAGTTTTGGGAAGTCACATGAGTCCAAAAGAGATTTTGTGGTTACCTATTTGGATAACGTGTACAATTATGTGGACGGCGATTACTATTTGGCTTTTGATGGCAACAAATCGATTGGATTATATAACTGGAAAAACGACCCGCTGTTAAAAACCAATCTTTTGAAAACTGAAAAAATAATTCAGCTACAAATGGAACGATTCATCAAAGCTTACATTCAATCTTTTAACAGCCGTATTATCAATAACGAATTGATAGTAAAACCATAAGAATTCAAGCTATGAAAATATTGGTTATTCAACAAAAAATGATTGGGGATGTGCTTGCAAGTACTATAATTTGCAATAATTTAAGGCTAATGTATCCGGAAGCCCAAATTGATTATCTGATTTACCCGTTTACAAAACCAGTAGTTGAAAACAATCCCAATATTGACAATATAATTCTGTTTGAAGACAAATTGAAAAACAGTAAAACTGCATTCATAAAGTTTCTTTTTACAATTAGAAAAACTAAATATGATATCGTTATCGATACTTACGGCAAACTGGAAAGCAATCTAATCACTTTGTTTTCTGGCGCTAAAAAGAAAATTGCCTTAAAAAAAACATATACTCAATTTATTTATACCGATACTTTAAAAGAGAATTTTGAATCAAAAACCAATGCCGGTTTTGCATTGGAAAACCGATTGAATTTACTGACTCCTTTGAGTCCAAAAACAGCATTTGACAATAAGCCTAAAATATTTTTAACCAATGCAGAAATTCAAAATGGCAAAAAAATATTGACTGACAACCAAATTGATTTTTCGAAGAAAATTTATATGATTGGCGTGCTTGGAAGTGGAAACACAAAAACTTACCCTTTCCCATTCATGGCAAAAGTCTTGGATACCATTGTGGAGAAAACAGATGCAACTTTGCTCTTTAACTATATGCCATCACAAATAAAAGAAGCCCAGGCTATTTTTGATTTATGCAAAATAGAAACGCAAAAAAACATAAAAATTGAAATCGTTCCTGGAAGCATTAGGGAGTTTTTATCCATAACCTATCACTGTAATGCGCTAATTGGGAATGAAGGTGGCGCTGTAAATATGGCCAAAGCGCTTAACATTCCAACTTTCACCATCTTTTCAACTTGGATTATTAAAGAGGCATGGAACTCTTTTGAAGATGGAACTAACAATGTTTCTGTACATCTTATTGATTTTAAACCAGAGTTATACGGTGGAAAATTAGCGGTTGAAATGAAAAATGAAGCTTTGGCTTTATATGAACATTTCACTCCAGATTTGTTTCTTGATGTTTTAGAGGAATATTTAGAGGCTAACTAAGAACTAATCCCTTTATCCGTTTTTACCACTTTATTGGCTTTTGTAAAAGCCCTGATGTCATTGTTTTTTTTCCAAACTTCGTCTGAAACATAGCCTCTAGCGTGGTCTAAATGCACGCAAATCGCACTGTACCTAATCTGTTTAGAAGACAAGCCCATATTAAACAAACGTTCTCCCAATTCCCTGTCTTCTCCTCCATATTGCATGTCTTGGTTAAAACCATCAATAGCCAATAAATCGGTTTTCCAGCCTGAAGCATTATGTCCGTTCCATGTGGGTTTTGTTGGCGTAAATTTATTCATGCTTTTTGACAAAAATTTAAAAGGCGATAGTTTGATGTTTTTTAAATTTGATTTCAAACCGTTTCTTTTTAGCCAATTCAAATTGAAACAATTTTGATTCAAAATATCTCCTTTGGTAATTTTATTTGAAATATCCATTGGTAATTTAAAATAGCCCCCAGAAAGAAAGTAGCCTTTTTCCCTAAAGTTTAAATGCGTTTCAACAAAATCCTTTCTAGGAATACAATCACCATCGGTAAAAATAAGATAATCGGTGGTCGATGCCAAAATGGCTTTGTTCAATATTTTTGTTTTCTGGAAACCATTGTCCTCATGCCAAACATGGATTATTGGAATCGGGATTAATTCCCTTAGTTCTTCAATTTTATGTTTTGTCTCTTCTTTCGAACCATCATCAGCAATAATAATTTCAAAATCGGTAATGGTTTGCACACTAAAACCCCAAAGGACTTTTTCGAGCCATTCAACGGCATTATAAGTACTCATGATTATTGACGCTTTCCTTTTCATCTTCTTAGTTTTTATTGATTTGAACTCAAACCGTTTTCAATTTTAATGACCTTATTTTTTTTATTAAATGCCCTAATCGCAAGGTTTTTATCCCAAATTTCTTTACTGAAATAACCTCGAGAATGATCAAGGTGCACACATATTGCGCTATATCTGATTTGCTTGGACAACAATCCGTTGTTAAACAAACGTTCTCCAAGTTCCCTGTCTAAACCTCCGTATTGCATCTCTTGATTAAATCCGTTTATGGCAATTAAATCTTGTTTCCAACCTGATGAATTATGGCCGTTCCATGAGCGTTTTGTTGGTGTAATCCAATTCATAAAGCGTGCAAATAAATTACTGTTAGTTAATTTACTGCTTTTAAAATTAGCTTTGAACCCGTTTTTTTTCAACCATGAAAGTCGGAAACAATCTTGATTTAGTATATCTTTTTCAGAAATCAATGTCGAAATGGACATCGGTAATTTAAAATACCCTCCAGAAAGAAAATAGCCTTCTTCCCTATTTTTTAAATGAACGGCAACAAAATCTTTTCTGGGAATGCAATCCCCATCAGTGAATAACAAATAATCAGAGTTTGATTTTAGTATGGCTTTATTCAAAATTTTAGATTTCTGAAAACCATTGTCTTCTTGCCAAACATGAACAATTGGATATTTGAATTTTGATGAAAAAGTATCAATTAATTCAGTCGTTTTTGAAGTGGAACCATCATCCGCAATCACAATTTCAAAGTCGGTTTCGGTTTGAACGCTAAATCCAATAAGGACTTTTCGCAACCAATCTTCGGCATTGTATGTGGTGATAATTACAGAGATTTTCATCGAGGCTATTGAAAAGTGAAAAATACTGTTTTTTCAGAAATATTTACTTCCAAAACAGCAATTTCTTTTTTAATCGTTTCTTTTTTGCGAAAGCATTTTGGAATTCAGAAGTATGGAACCATAATCTTTCGAATATTTCAGCTTCGGTTTTATTATAAAGCTTAGCATATTCATTGCTCATTATGGAAACCATTCCTTTTTGGGGTGTCAATCTTCGTAGATTTTTCATTCGGGTTTCAAAATCCATCGACTCATGAAACTTCATTCGGTTCAAATCAACAAGATAAAAATTGTATTCTCCTTCATTTACTTTTTTAATCAGCGTATTGCCAGGCGAATGATCCAGAAATTCAATTCCTTTTTCATGTAAATCAAATGAAAATCGGGTAAACTGACGCAAAATGATTTCATTTTGTGGATAATCCGGAATTTGAACCAATTCTCTAAAAGTCAATTCAGTAACCAAGTGTTCACTTGCATAATAACTTTCTTTTAGCCCCAATAAATCATGTTTTTCAAAAAAAGCGATCGGTTCTGGTGTTCCAATATTATTTTCAAGAAGAGTCGTGGCATATTCAAAAGAACGTTTTGCTTTAGATTTCCTAAAAAGTTTATAGACTAATTTATTTATAATGCCTGGTTTTTTGAACGACTTGATATTAACTGTTTTTCCAGCTATTTCAAACAATTTTATTTTGTTTCGTTTTCCTTCAATAAAAACAACGCCAGCAGTATCGAATTTCTCGATAAAACCTACTATTTCTTTTTCATTGGAAACAAATAAAGGATTTAAAACTAGCTTGTTTTTCATTTTTGAAGAGTTAACCGAAATTATAAATTTAAAATGTTATTTGAACAAATGTTTGAACCATTGCCCAAAATTTTTAAAAAAAAGATAATTTTTGGAGATATTGAAATCCTTGTCTTTTTCAGCAATTTCTTTTAGTTCATTATCATCTTGTGAATTCAAATAACCTAGTTTTTTCCAGCGCTCTGGCTCAATGTAATAAAAATCCTCCATGTCTTTATAGTTCGTTTCATTAACCGAAAGCCATTTGTCTAAAAAACCGGCATTTACATCAACATTGTGTCCCCAATTTTGAATTTTAAACCTCAATTCCTCTTCTGATCTACAAAGTGTTTCGTGAAGCAAAATAGTATTGGTATAAATTATCCTTGCTCCTGTTTGTCTGGCACATTTATAATTTGGGTAATTGGTAGCGAGCATAAATTTATGGGGGGCATTCACATATAATATTCCGTTTTCGGTATATTTATAGAGATGAACCAGAAAACCGGCAATCTGAATCTTGTTTTTTTCAGGATTATCTAAATAATGGTCGTATTTTCTTAATTCTTTAATGAATTTCTCAAAATTGATAAATATCTCATCGGCATCAACTTGTATCAACCAATTTCCGATACCCATTTTTAAGGAAAGCATGTGACGTTCCCTGTTGTCATTTTCAATAGCTGATAATTCAGGAACATAGAAATCATCACGGTATACGGTAATTTTATTATCTACATCAAATTCTTTTATCCAATCAAAAAAAGCTGGGTCAATTTCAAATTTCTGTCCAGACCAAGTACGGTAATCTTTATCGACAGCGATAAAAATAGCTTCGGCTTCATTATAAACAGGTGGGATTGATTTTTTTAGTTTTTCATAATCGTATGACATTAAAAAACCTACGTGTATTTTTTTCATTTACTACTCTTTAAAAGGACAAGAAGACAATAATTGGTTTTTCCTTAATTCCATTAATTCCATATTTGGCATAGATTGTTCCCCATCTGTTTCAAACAATTCCATAAACCTTTCATAATTCATTTCTTGGGTTGGAACTATTATTTCTTTGGCAGAATTAATTCCGACCGATTCAAAATAATCAAAAAACTTAATATTGTCACCAGCCAATTTATTGGAGAACTTTACCCAAAGTGAAGGAATGGAATAGGATTGTGAAATAATAACACCATGCAATGACGATGAAACGGTTTTTTTGCATTCCAATATTTCACGGGTTGTTTTTTCAACATCATCAGTCATTAAATTTATGATTTTAACTCTTGAATCCCCTGAAAATATTTTTAC
Source organism: Bacteroidota bacterium (assembly GCA_040387655.1). Lineage (GTDB taxonomy): Bacteria > Bacteroidota > Bacteroidia > Flavobacteriales > Flavobacteriaceae > Flavobacterium. Next base: position 460,475 of record JAZKDI010000001.1, read on the forward strand.
GATTTCCTCATAATCAACATAATGTGGTATTATTCCCAATTCATATTTTTTTTCAACGTCGTTTTTAATAAAATTTGGCAATAAAAGTGCAGGATCACCATAGACTTCTGGTACTTTATAACCCAATTCTATTAATCTCGCTCTAGTTCTTGGACCTCTTACTGCTAAAAAAGTAGCGTTTTTTACTTTTTCATTTTTCTTGATTATTCCGCTTCCCCAAACTATTGATTTTTTACTTGCTTCCTTAATAATACTTCCAACTGTTACATACAAAGGATGTTTGAAAAAGAAACGGTATTTCCATTTCATTGGATGCTCTACCTTAACTATTTCTTTTTTAGAAAGTTTATTTGCCAAATATGGAGCTAAAATATCACCATAATTACCATAACCATCTGAATTAGGCTTTTCCCACCAATAAATATATAATTTCATGTTTTTTGAATTGTTTTAGACAAAATAACCAAGTTTAAAATTATTGGTTCTTGGCGCTTTTTTTTACAAAATTAAAGCTTTTGAATGTTTTTTTAGACACATAAGCACTTTGAGTTTTGTACTACAAACTTAAAAAAATAATGCATTATTATTGAAACTATTCCAATTGGAATCTTAAAAAATAAAAAACTGCAAAAAGCATAATCCAAATCTTCAAAATTTCCTCAGCGCTATTTAAAAATAAAATTCTAAATTTGAACGGTATAAATAATACAAACCACTGCAAAACATAGCTAAATATAAAAACCTATTTAAAAAAAACAATACCGTTTTCAATAATTAATTCCTTATAATGCAAATAACCAACAAAGAATTTTTAAAACAACTCTATCTTGTTTATCTATTTAATTTCATACTATCCCTTTTTATTTCAATTGCCTATATTAATTACTTAGAAAATATTGATGACTTTTTAGCAAAGTTTTACTTCGTTTTTACTACTATCGGGCATTTTGCCTTGCTTTCAATAATCCCTTTGCTTTTTGCTTTACTCATCTTTGGAATTACCAAATCGAGGATAGTATCTAAAGTGTTGTTTTTTGTTTTAAGTGCCTTTGGTGTTATTATTTTAAAACTGGACGCTAATATTTTTAGCCAATTTAGGTATCATTTGTCTCCAATCGTTTTTAATCTGATGTTCGGAAAAAGAGCATCAGACACCTTTCAGTTTTCTGCCTCGAATATTGCAATGGCTCTATTATTCATTCTATTGATAATTGCCGCACAGTTCCTATTTTATTTTATTGCCAAAAAAATAGTATTAAAAAAAACAAACTTAAGAATAAAAACAGGTGCGGGTATATTTATAGCAGCATTATTGATTTCACATTTGGTTTACGCCTGGTCGAGCGTCAATTTTTACAGACCAATTACACAATTTAAAAATGTTTATCCGGCATTTTATCCGCTAACGGCTGAAAGTCTGATGACAAAATTAGGGTTGGTAGATGCCGAGCAAATTAAAAAAAACAAGGCAATCAGTAAGAATTTAAGCCAAAATACAATTCATTACCCATTAAACCCGATAATTTCAAATCCTCAACCAATAAAGAAAAACATCTTGTTTATTGTTATCGATTCCTGGAGATATGATTTTATGACTCCGGAAATCACACCTAACATTTATAATTTCTCACTCAAATCACAACAATTCCTTCATCATAACAGTGGCTCAAACATGACCACCGGTGGAATTTTTACTCTTTTTTACGGAATGCCAGCTACTTGTTTCGATTCCTTTACTGGTATCGGTAAATCTCCGGTTTTCATGAATGAACTTCAAAAACAAAATTATGAAATGGATATTTTTGCGAGTTCAACCCTTGAAAACCCTCCATTTAATCAAAATGTATTTGCCAATATCCCAAACTTACGATTGTCTTCAAAAGGAAAAAAAGCATCAGAAAGGGACATCAATATCACAGAAGAATGGATGGCGAAAAAAGAAAAATACGAGGGAAAAAATCCGTTTTTTGGTTTTTTGTTTTTTGATTCCGCACATGGGTTTGATTATCCTAAAAATTATAAGACCACATTTAACCCATCGCTCCATGAAGTTGATTTTTTGGCTTTAAATGATAGTTATAACGCCACGCCATTAATCAATCGCTATAAAAACTCACTGCACTTCATAGACGGTCAAATTGGAAAAATCATTGCTCAGCTTGAAGATAAAAAACTATTGGAAAACACAATCATTGTTATCACCAGCGACCACGGACAAGAATTTAATGACAATAAAAAAGGGTATTGGCAACATGGAGGGAATTTCTCCAAGTATCAGATTCAAGTACCAATGATGGTTTTCGATTTCTCTAAAGCACCTAAAAAATACAACCACATGACTTTGCATTATGATATTGTCCCTACAATAATGCGTTCTTTTTTGGGAACTCAAAACCCTCTGGAAGAATATAGTACTGGACAGGATTTATATGATCCTAAAGAACGGGATTGGTTTGTATGCGGTTACAATCAAAAATATTCAGTGATTCAAAAAAACAAAATTACCACGATTTATACATCAGGGCTTTATGACATATCGGATTCAAAACTCAATTCCCTCAATGAAGAAATGGATTATAATGTTATTGAAAAAGCCTTGAATATGATTAATAAATATTATCAAAAAACAGCGGATAAAAAATAACTAAACGCTTCTACCTTATAAAGTTTATATTTACCATTGGGAAAATTATGTACCATGATTAAATTTTTAGATTTACAAAAAATAAACCTTCAATACCAAAATGAAATTGAAGAAAAACTATTGGACACTTTCCGAAGCGGCTGGTATTTAATGGGAAACGAAGTAAAATCCTTCGAAAATAATTTGGCTAATTATACTGGTGCAAAAAATTGTATCGGAGTGGCGAACGGATTGGATGCACTTCGATTAATTTTGAGAGCCTATATAGAACTTGGAACCATACAAAAAGGCGATGAAATTATTGTTCCCGCAAATACTTATATTGCTTCTATTCTTGCCATTACCGACAATGATTTAGTTCCCGTTCTTGTAGAACCAAATATCGACTCTTATAATATAGACATTGCAAAAATTGAAGAAAAAATAACCTCAAAAACCAGCGCAATATTAATTGTTCATTTATATGGACAAGTAGTTTTTTCCGAAGAATTAAAAACTTTGGCACACAAACACCGTTTAAAAATAATTGAGGACAATGCACAAGCAATTGGAGCGGAGTGGAAAAATATAAAAACGGGAAATCTCGGTGATGCTGCTGGATTTAGTTTTTATCCAGGTAAAAATCTAGGTGCTTTAGGCGATGCTGGCGCAATTACAACCAATGATAACCTTTTGGCAGAAACTATTCGAGCTTTGGCTAATTATGGTTCCAATCAAAAATACATCAATACTTATAAAGGGTTAAACAGCAGATTAGATGAAATCCAAGCGGCAGTATTGAATGTTAAACTAAAATATATTGATGCTGACAACAATGTTCGCAAATCAATTGCAAAACGCTATTGTTCTGAAATAAAAAACCCAAAAATAACCCTTCCTATTTATCCCATTGATGAAAAGGAACATGTTTGGCATTTATTTGTAATTCGGACAGCAAACCGAAATGAACTTCAAAAACACCTTTCGGAAAAAGGAATTGACACCTTAATTCATTATCCGATTCCACCACACAAACAAAAATGCTATGAAGAATGGAATGATTTATCGTTTCCTATTTCAGAAAAAATACATAGCGAAATATTAAGTTTACCCATAAGCCCTGTGATGGAAGATGCAGAAATTCAAACTATCATCACAGCTTTAAATACCTATTAAAAAAATGAACGACGAAATCCAAAAAGCTTACGATGTTATCAAAGAGGGCGGAATCATATTGTATCCAACCGATACCGTGTGGGGAATCGGCTGTGACGCTACAAATGCTGAGGCTGTAGCCAAAATCTATAAACTCAAACAAAGAGCGGAAACCCAAAGTATGATTTGCCTAATGAATGGCGAAAAAATGATGTACAATGTTTTTAAGGACATTCCAGAAACGGCTTGGCAAATTATTGATTTATCTGAAAAACCAACTACTTTAATACTCGACAAACCTAGAAATGTCGCTCCCAATATTATTGCTACTGATAATACACTCGGAATCAGAATAGTAAAAGAACCGTTTTGTTTTAAATTAATGGAAAAAATGAAAAAACCATTGGTTTCTACCTCGGCAAATATCTCTGGACAACCTACTCCAATTGCTTTCAAAGATATTAACCCCGAAATTATAAAAGGTGTAGACTATGTTGTAAATTTGCACCACGATAGAATTGGTGGAAAACCATCTACAATTATAAAATTATCATTGGATAATCAAGTGAAAGTGATACGAAAGTAGCAATACCGCAGATTCACAGATTATTAATCTCTTATGGAAAATTATTTACTTAAAGATAAAACATATCAAATCATTGGAATTCTTTTTGAAGTTCATAAAAATTTAGGAAAAGGTTTTTCAGAAATTGTTTATAAAGATGCTATTGAATATGAGTTTCAACTAGCTAATATTTCATACGAAAGAGAAAAGGAATATGTTGTTCATTATAAAGACATTATTTTAAAACGAAAGTTCTATGCTGATTTTGTGGTTTTTAACGAAATTATTTTAGAAGTCAAAACAGTTAATTTATTCAGCAATTCAGATTATAATCAATGTTTAAATTATTTAAAAGTTTCAGGAAATGAATTAGCTCTATTGGCAAATTTTAATTGCAATTCATTAGAATACAAACGTATAATTTCTTCAAAAAAATAAAAATCTGCGAATCTGTGGTAATATTATGAATTACAAAGCATCTCTCAATAATAAAATTTTCGAAACCATTTCGCAAGCTTCGCAACAACTAGGCATTGATAGCTATGTTATTGGTGGATTTGTTCGCGATTTGATTTTAAAAAGGAATTCCAAAAAAGATATTGATATTGTTGCTGTGGGAAGCGGAATCGAACTGGCTTTAAAAGTTTCAGAATTGCTTCCAAATAAACCAAAAGTACAAGTTTTCAAAACCTATGGAACGGCAATGTTGCGTTTTGAAGATACCGAAATTGAGTTTGTAGGTGCAAGAAAAGAGTCTTATCATTTTGAAAGTCGAAATCCAGTTGTAGAAAATGGAACACTCGAAGACGACCAAAACCGCAGGGATTTTACCATCAATGCATTGGCATTATCTTTAAATCCAAAAAACTATGGCGAATTGATTGACCCTTTCGACGGATTGAAAGACATCGAACACAAAACCATAAAAACACCATTAAATCCTGATATTACTTACTCTGACGATCCTTTACGAATGTTGAGAGGAATTCGTTTTGCTACACAATTGGGTTTTGAAATTGAATCCGAGTCTTTGAATTCGATTACCAAAAATGCAGAGAGAATCAAGATTATTTCGGGAGAACGCATCGTTGATGAATTGAACAAGATTCTTTCTACTGATAAACCATCTGTTGGTTTTTTATTATTATACAAAACAGGACTTTTGGATATTCTTTTACCTGAGTTGACTGCATTGAACCAAGTCGAAGAAATTGAAGGCCATACCCATAAAAACAACTTCTATCATACGCTGGAAGTAGTCGATAATATTTGCCCCAATACGGATGATGTCTGGTTGCGCTGGTCGGCATTATTGCACGATATAGGGAAAGCGCCAACCAAACGTTTTAATAAAAAGCAAGGCTGGACTTTTCACGGCCACGAGTTTTTAGGCGGAAAAATGGCCAAGAAAATCTTTGAACGTCTGCACATGCCATTGAACCACAAGATGAAATTTGTGCAAAAAATGGTGATGATGAGTTCACGTCCGATAGTTTTATCACAGGATATTGTGACGGATTCGGCTGTGCGGAGATTGGTTTTTGATGCCGGTGAAGATGTCGAAAACCTAATGACCTTATGTGAAGCCGATATTACTACCAAAAACCCAACAAAATTCAAGAAATACCACCAGAATTTTGAAGTGGTTCGCAGGAAAATCATAGAAGTTGAAGAGCGTGACAGTATCCGTAATTTCCAACCGCCAATTACCGGTGAAGAAATTATGGAAATATTTAATCTAAAGCCTTCACGTGAAATTGGTGTTTTGAAAGAAGCCATCAAAGAAGCAATTCTTGAAGGTGAAATCCCTAATGATTATCAAGCAGCTTATGACTTTATGATGAAAAGAGCGGAGAAATTAGGTTTGAAAAAGTTTAAACTTTAATTTTAATAATTGACATCGTTTTTATTTAATTTTACTAAAATTTAGAAATTATGAGTACTTCCGATTTAAAATTAGATTTAATCAAAAAAATAATCGACAGTAACGATATAGATTTGTTATTGAAAATCAAGACTTTATTAAGCCCTAAAAACTATACTGAAGTTGAAGAAAATGTAAGCTCAGCTAATGAACCAGCCTTAAAATATGAAAATGTCAGAGTTTTTACAGCCGAAGAGCAACGAAAAATAGACATTGCTTTGAAACAAGTTGAAAACGGTGAATATATTACTGATGAAGAAGCTCAAATTGAAATAGAAAAATGGTTCGAAGAACAAGAGTAATAGTTTGGACAAGTTTTGCAAGAGAATCAAGGGCTTCTATTTTTTTGTACTGGAATAAAAGAAATAAATCTACCCTTTATAGTAAAAAATTAAATCTATTGTTTCAAGAATCATTGAAACAAGTTGAATCTTTTCCTGAAAGTTCTTTAACATCAAACAATCAAAATATTAGACTCAAAAATTGCTAGTCATTTTGAAATTGTCTATTCTATTTCAAATACTAAAATTTTCATTTTAGACATTTGGGACACTAGACAAAATCCAGATAATTTCCCTTTAAAATAAGACCAAACAAAACCTATATCTTCCAATTTATCGTGAAAAAACATTTTACTTCCATAGCAAAAACAGCATTAGTTTTAGTTTATTTAGTGATTATCGCCGGAGCTTTAGTCAGAATGACTGGCTCTGGAATGGGATGCCCTGATTGGCCAAAATGCTTTGGATATTATATTCCGCCCACAGATATTAAAGAATTAACTTGGACACCCAATCGTGAATTCGAAGAAGGTCAGGTTATCATCAAAGATGAAAGCTTATTGGTTGCAAAAAGGGATTTCAAAACGGGAGCAACTTTTGACGAAAAAAAATGGCGACCTTACACGAAGCACGATTATGCCATTTTTAACCCAAAACACACTTGGATTGAATACTTGAATCGATTAGCCGGAGCTTTGGCTGGAATTGTCGTTTTCTTTATGGCAGTCGTTTCATTTAAATTTTGGAAAACCCAAAAAAAAATTACTTTACTTTCATGGCTTTCTGTACTTTTAATGGGATTTCAAGGGTGGCTTGGCGCAACAGTAGTATATTCGGTTTTGAATCCAATAAAAATAACGTTGCATATGGTTGTCGCTTTACTAATAGTAGGCGTTTTGCTTTATATCATTAGGAAATCAAGCACTAAAATAAGCGCATTTAAAGAGGATTCAAAATTCAAAAAAGTATTGATTGGAGCTTTGATTTTGACTTTAGCTCAAGTTGTTTTAGGAACACAAGTACGCCAATATGTAGATGAGCAGGTAAAAATATTGGGCTATGATCAAATGCATCTTGTTTTAGAAAACCCAATATTGAATTTCTATATCCATCGTTCATTTTCGTTTATCATCTTTGGACTGTATGTGTTTCTGTTTTTACGAAATAGAAAATTGCAATTGGGTTATGATAAAATTAATTGGGTTATGGCTTTAATTGGACTCGAAATTCTTTCTGGTATAGCAATGTACTACTTTGACTTTCCTTTTGCATCACAGCCTTTGCATTTAATTGTAGCGTCCTTGCTTTTTGGGGTTCAGTTTTATTTGGTTTTGGAATCGAGAGAAAGCAAAATGTTAGGCCAATTGCCAAAATGAGATACTACAAACCAATATTGATCCTATTGACACTTAATCTTGTTAGTTGCGAGAAGACAACTGAAAAATTGTTTTGGATTTCAGAAACTACATCTGAGAGGAATGATTTTTTATTCTTGACTGAATCTACAAATGTGGTGCAGCTAAAGAACGACAGTTTGAAATTGTTCTTGCGCAATAAAGAGTTCCTACAATTTGACTCTACTTCAACTAGTTATAAAAACTTCGGACAAATATACAAAGCCGATAAGTTTAGAGTTTTTATATTGCTTCGGAGTAGCGAAACCGATCGGAGAGATTATGCTTTTTTGATCAGGACTTTTGACCCCGATTGGAAAATAATTGATGATTTTGAATTAGGAACTTGGGACGAAAAGAAAAAGAAATTTTGTTATGGATCCATAGACAAGGACTTAAATATTGAAAAGAAATGTGACAACAATGATACACCTGATATAATGCAGATTACTGACGAGGGGAAAATAATAATGACTTCCTTTCATAAAAAGTGACTCTGCTCAAAACCCAAGCCGTCTCATACATAAACGAATCCATAAAATAAATTAAGTTAAATTTACCATACTTTTACACTCCCGACTATATTGTCAAAAAATCATTTATTACTATAAATGTCTAAACTTACTGCTCAGGATAAATTTCTGGATTTGTCCGATTACGGAAGACCAATTGGAAAATGGTTTGCCAGTCAATTAAAAAACACTCGATTTACCGCCATTCATGTTACGCTACTTTTTGGTATTTCAGGATTGATTGCGATCTATTTTATCCTGACAAATCACTATTTTTTAGCTGGTTTTTTTATCATTTTAAAATCAATTATTGATGCAGCCGATGGTGAATTGGCAAGACTAAAAAATACGCCTTCTTATGTTGGGAGATACCTCGATAGTGTGTTTGACATTGTCTTGAATTTTATGTTTTTGATGGCCATTTGTTACGTTTCCAAAACCAGTTTTTCGCTCACATTTTTAGCGTTTTTTTGTATTCAATTACAAGGTACTTTATACAATTATTACTATGTGATTTTGAGAAACAAATCGGTAGGTGGAGATTCAACAAGCAAAATTTTTGAGTATAAATCGCCTCGGGCTTTAGGTTTTGAAAGCCAAAAATCGGTGGATGTTTTGTTTAAAATTTACACGATTGTTTATGGACTTTTTGACAAAATAATTCACACTTTGGATAGTGATGCTTATCGCGGAAAAAGCTTTCCGAAATGGTTTATGACTTTAGTCTCATTATACGGATTGGGTTTTCAATTATTATTAATTGCCATAATGCTTCCTTTGGGATTTATCGAATTTATCATTCCGTTTTTTATTTGCTATTCAATTTTGATTTTTGTTTTTATAGGAATGAGGAAAGCCTTTTTTTAGTCAAAAATCATTATAAGTAAAATCTATACAAAATATATAAAACACTGAAAACCAATTTTTAATAGCTATTTAATTAAATAGAATTTACAAGTATTAATTAGCCAATCCAAGTTTTGAATTCAGTTACTTTTTCCCTGCTTACTACTACTTCTTCGTCTTTATAAGTGGGTAAAATTACTTTTAATCTTGAGTTGGAATAGACCGTAATTTCCTTTATGGACTGTAGCGGCAAAATAAATTTTCTTGAAATTCGGAAGAATTTTTTCGAATCCAATTCCTGTTCCAACACTTCCAAAGTGGTTTCTAAAAGATAATTTCTATTGTCAAAAGTGTGAATATACGTGCCTTTATTTTCACTAAAAAAACACTCTATTTCTTCTGTCGGAATTACTTTTAAGTGCTGCCCTATTTTCACAGTAAATCGTTTTTTATAATTTTCTTCAAACGGATTGGAAAGCATTTTTTTGATTTGTTCAAAATCTAGTTTTACCACTTTTTCCGATTCTGGAAAACGGCTTTTGAATTTCGAAATCGCGACCTCCAAATCATCCTCATCAATAGGTTTCAAAAGGTAGTCAATCGAGTTCAATTTGAATGCCCGAAGTGCATACTCATCATAAGCCGTTGTAAAAATTACGGCGCTGTTAATATCGATTTTTTCGAAGATTTCAAATGACAATCCATCCGATAATTGAATGTCTAAAAATATCAAATCAGGGTGCTCGTTTTTCGAAAACCAATCGATAGCCTCTTCCACCGAATGCAGCATCACTCCCACTTCGATATTTAGCTTTTCGAGTTTTCGCTGTAACAATCTGGCAGCTGGTTTTTCGTCTTCGATTATTATTGTTTTCATTAGCTTTTAGGTATTGGGCGCTGGGTTTTAGTGTTTAGTTTTGAGTTTGAATATTCCAACACCTAAAACCTAGAACCCAAAACCTATTTTATTCCCATTTATTATTTTCTTCCTTTTTCATCAACTCTTGGATTTTTCGCTCTTCCCAATTCTTACCAAAGAAAATACTTTCGCTAAAAACCGATATTCCGTGACAGGCCAATCCGATTCCCCAGAAAAAAGCAGTAAAGAAATTTTCTTTTTTAAAATAACTTTCACCAGGTGCTAAATCATTGATATTTATGGCTATTATAAAGACATTCACTATCACATAAATCATTACGTGCTTATAAAAACGCTTCAATCTGTTTACTCTTCGGCGGGCCATTGCATATTGATCGTCGGGTTGATTTTCATCATAATCCCATCTGTGTCTTCTTCTCATTACTTTGGGTTTTAGGTATTGGGTATTGGGTTTAGGTGTTAGTGTTTAGGCTTCGACAGGCTCAGTCATCGATACTGATGACTGAACACTGCTTACTGACCACTTCTTTTTTCTTTATCCATCAGTTCCTTGATTTTTTGCTCTTCCCAGTCTTTTCCAAAAAAAGGCATGTAATTAAATACCTTCATTCCGTGAAAAACCACTCCGATTCCCCAACCCAGCATGGGCCAATAAAACCAAAGATGATCTGGTGATGTCATTAAATTTAGAATCAGGAAAAAAATATTTATTACAATATAAGAAACCAGATTCCCGTAAAAACCTTTTATTTCATTTACTCTTTTCTTTGCTTGAAAATAACGCTCTTCGTTTTGATAGTTTTCCATTTTATGCTGAATTTATTTCAGCATCTCAGCTGAATTATTATTTATTTTTTTAATTTATTAAGTTATGACGTGAGCTCTTCGACTGCGCTCAGAGTGACAAAACTGAACACTGCAAACTGAGGACTAACTACGTCCAGGTTTTTTTATCGTCTTCCTTACTCAATATTTCCTGAATTTTTCTTTCTTCCCAATTGGATCCATACCCAAAAGTTTGTAAGGCGTGCATGGTCAAGCCAAATCCCCATCCTGCTGCAGAAAACCAAAACCATTGGAATCCTGGAGTAAAAGTCAAGTTTATGAATATTAAAACAGGTATTACACAACAATAGGAAATAAGGTTTCCATAAAATCCCTTGAGTTGCTCTACTCTTTTTTTAGCCCTAAAATAAGCCGTGTTTTCGTTATAATTAGTAGTTGTGTCCATAACTGAAATTTGTTTGGTTAATATTGGTATTTTGACTATAAAACTGGCTTCGTTTTCTTCAATCTGTACTTTTCGTTTGGTAATCAATTCATATCTGTTAACAATGTTTTGCAAGCCTACTCCTCGACCGTCCTGTAGCACCTCTTTCTTTTGGAAATCATTTTGAACCACCAGATAATCATTTTCAATAAAAATACGAATATGCAATGGTCTTTGTTCACTAACTACATTGTGCTTCACTGTATTTTCCAATAAAAGTTGTAATGAAAGCGGAACTACTTTTGCATTTGCCATTGCGATAGACGAAGCAATCTCATCCTTAAATTGAGGCAGTTCATAAAACAAACTGTTCTCGAAACGCATTTTCAATAAATTCATATAGGTTTTGGCGAAAGCCAATTCTTCTTCTACCGAAACCAGTTCCTTGTCTTTTTGCTCTAGAACATAACGATATACCTTTGATAATGAAGTCGTAAACCGCTGTGCATTATCTGGGTTTTCTTCAATCAATGAACTCAAAACATTCAAACTGTTGAAAAGGAAATGAGGGTCAATCTGGTTCTTCAGACTTTCAAATTTGGCAGAAGCCGTGCCTGCAATAATCTTTTGGTGCGTCACTTCCTGTTTTGAAGCGTGTTTCCAATTGACCATAAAGCTTCTTGCGTGCATAAAAGTAGAAACTCCCAAAGACAGAATGATATAAAACAAATGCACCCAAATCATTCTTTCATTAAAAAAATTAGCAGCGGGAAGCTTTTGCAGTATGACAAAAATGATATAATCTATTCCCAGAACTACCGGAATCGTGTATAGAACAGTAGCAATAATTCCGAAACAAACCCTCAAATTTGTTTGCTCGAGCCAATCCCATTTTTTATCCAACAAATTATTGATTAACCCGTTTCCGAAACCAAGACCGAAAGAATATAAAGAACTGACTAAAAATGAGATAATTATACTTTCAATGTTGAAATTTTGTCCTGCTAAAACGCTAAAAACTAAAGTGAAAATCAAAGCGATATACAAGCAGGCCAAAGCGCTTTTCTTTAATTCTGTAAAAGTATGTATTCGTTTGTTTTCCATTTTTTTTGGTTTTAGCTTCGACAGACTCAACTACCGAATATTGATTACTAGACACTTGCTTCGACAGACTCAGCTACCATCCGACACTGAATACTGAATACTGGCAACTGAATACTACTTCTTACATTCTTTCAATGTTTCCTGCGCTCTGTCCAATCCCCATTTTGGTCCAAAAGGAATTTCCTGTTTATAGGTTGCAAAAAGTCCAATCGCTCTTTCAACCTCAGCGCACATTGCTTTTGTGTCAGTCCCAAAGTATTTTGCCCCGCCTATTTCAAAATCCGCTTTAGAGAAAACTACTCTAGGGTTATTTGGTGCTAAAGCTTCCGCTTTTGCGTAATTTTCCATTACTTTTCCAGACAATTTCATTCCGTTTGTCATTGGGTCAAAAACGATCCAGGCGGTATAAATCATCGCCTGCATAACATATAACTCGGCATTTTTCTGGTCTTTCCCCATTTCTATATCCAATGCTTCCTGCGCTTTTCCTAATAATGCGCTTACTTTTTCCTTGTCCTTGATTTCAAAAGAAGAAGTTGTGTTTACTAATGCCACATAATAATTAGGCAACCATGTGTTTTTTTCTGCCGAGGCAATTCTTTCAAATAAAGCCGATGCTTCGGTGTTTTTCCCTTCTTCCCAAAGTTTGAATGCACTGGTCATCCCTTTTTCAAATTGTGTTGGTGCCTGTGCGTTTATAAAACCTGACACTAGAATTACTGCTGCTAAAATTATTTTTTTCATTGTTTATTATTTTAATTGTTATTGTTTCTGATACAAATTTATGGTGGTTGTTTTCAATTTAAAATTTATGTTTACTGAATTGTTGAATTTGATGGATGAATTGCATTTTATTGTTAAGACGTTGCAATGCAACGTCTCTACGTGATTACAGATTATTCAATTGGTTGCTTTTTTTATCATTGCTGATTGTCCAGAAGAACCCAACAAAAAAGAAACGATCAGCGGTTGGCGTAATGGCTCTCCTGTTGTATGTTCCCATTCCATCCGGATTATTAGCATATTCATAGCCAAAAACATTTTGATTCCCCAACACATTCGAAACCGAAAAGTACAAAATCTTTTGTGCACTTAATAAATACGCCCAATTAAAACTCAAACTGTTGTATGCTTTTGTTTTTCCCTTCATGAACTGCGTTTCGTTTGGGTTGTTATACGGCCTTCCGGTACTAAAACTATTAGTAAAACCCACTTGTGATCTCCAATCGGTAATAAAATATTTGGTTACTACAGACAAAGTCTGGTCGGCAATAAAACTTGGTGTCACTTTCGTTGGAAAATTCTTGTAATCCCTTTTGGAATCTATAAATGAATACGAAATCCAGTACTCGAAATTCTTGATTGCTTGACCGTCCCTCCAAAACAAATCCAACCCTTGGGCATAACCTGAACCATCGTTTCTATAATTCGTATTGAACATCCCTGGAGCCGAATCATATTTTACTAAGTCGTCATAACCCTTGAAATAAGCTTCGGCACGAAAAGTCCTGCTGTCTTTACTGTATTGGTAATTCAAAATATAGTGCGATGCTTTTTCGGTTTGCAAATCATTCGTGTTTTTTAAATATTCTTGTTTTGGTGCTTGGGTAAAATTGCCATAAGCAAAAGAAAACTGACTGTTTTTTGCTATTTTATAAGCCATGGAAACACGTGGCGAAATATTCGATTCGTTAATATAATTGTTATTAGAAGCTCTTACTCCCACTTTAGCAGCGAACTTTTTCGAGAAAAAGATATCAGCTTCTGTATAAACCGCTGCAATATTCGTATTGTAACTTGTTTTGAACGTGTCACCAGCATCTTGAACATAATGTTCATTAAATTGAGTTGAAAAATAATCGGCACCAAAAGATAATTTAACCCTGCTAGACAGGCTTTTTCTCAATTTAACTTTCAAGTGAGAAGCATTTTCTGTGTTTTGAGCATTATCAAGGCTAATCCCTATTTTATTTTGGCCATAGCCAAAACTTAACCCCGTTGTTAATTGCCAGTTAGAACCAAAATTCCCTTTATAAGAAGTATTGAAATACAAATTGTTGTTGTTAAGGTTAATTCTCGTTTTGTTCACTGTATTGATACTTTCCTGATTCAAATCGAAGCGTGAAGCATCAAACGCAGCATACACTTTAAAGAGTCCGCGTTCTAATTTATAACGATAAACCGCTTCTCCAGATAATGATTGAAATGGTTTGTTCCAATCTACCGCCTGCGGAATCGCCGCTTGATAGGGAGCCAAATCAATATAAGCCGTATTGACAGTCAAAGAGCTTTTCTTCCATTTTTGGGTATTTCCAAAACCCAAACCAACAGTCATTAACGAAATATCGGTTTTGTTCTGATCGGGTTCATCTTGCGTATTCAGTAACAAAACGCTTGAAAGTGCCTCACCATATTCTGCCGAGTAACCGCCTGTAGAAAATGAAATCCCACTAAACAAAAACGGAGAAAAACGTCCGCGTGTTGGTAAATTATTGGTCGTTGCGCCATACGGTTGTGCCACACGAAGTCCATCTACAAAAGTTTGGGTTTCATCGGCTTCGCCACCACGAACAAATAATCTGCCGTCTTCTCCTACATTCTGAGTTCCTGGCAAAGTTTGCAACGCCGCAATAATATTCCCAGCCGAGCCTGCCGTAGTTACAATATCTAGCGGTTTCAAAACAGAAACACGAGCCTTATCGCCCGAATCAAGGTTTCCCGCAGTAATAACCACCGCATCGATTGAGTTTACATTGTCTTTTAATTTTATGGTTTGGGATTGATAAGTAGTCACATCAATTTCCAGTCTTGTAGTTTCTGAAATCAAGGACGTGATAATAAGTACCTGCGCACCAGTTTCGGTGGTCGCAAAAGTAAAATCTCCGTTTTCGTTGCTGGTTGCTCCGTCATACGTGCCTTCAATAAAAATATTGGCTCCTGCGACTGGTTTTCCTTTTTCATTAACTACTTTTCCCGTAAGTGTAGTTTGAGAAAAAACAGACATTGAGAATAAAAAAAAGGCAAATGCAAATAAAGATTTCATAATAGTTGTTTTGATGGAGCAAATATATTGCGCTCTATACAACTACAAAATATTTATGAACTGAATTGTGGAATTTATAGGATGAGTTGTAAATTGGATGATTCGATGATTGGACTTTTCGATAATTTGTAAAATAAAACTGTATATTTGGGAAGCAAAAAATAGCGACAATCCACCCAAATTTGGGTTTATACACGCTACTTTATAGAGCATATACAAAAGTTACCAGCAAGCGCAGAAAAAATCTAGAAAACAACAACTTATGGATAAACCTATTTACTTTAATGACGAATTTAAAGCGCAGTGGAAATATGCTATGGAACAAGCAAAAGCAGATAGAGAAAGGTATTTTAATTGGATTAAAGAGGAAATAAATTTAGCAATTTTATTAATAAATAAATATGATAAAATATATGTATTAGGAGGATTAGGTTCAAAACTTATTTCAGCTAGTCCAAATCTTCACAATCAAATAATGGAAGGATATAATGGTCCAGATATGGAATATGCAGAAAAAGAAAAAATAGTTGAAGATGATGAAATTGAAGTTATACTTGAATATGCTATAAATATAGCATCAGCAAGTCCAAATATTAATTCCGGAGTAATCCCAACTGAGGAAAATATCCTTGAAATAAAAAACCAATTATCCAAAATAAAAATTAATATTGGCTTCTATGAAATGTCCGCAGAAAATCCAAAAGGCGGTACTGAATTTGACCATTGGTTAAAAATATCTGTAATGGAAGATGCAATGCATGTTCGTGGTGACGGTTATCAATCACATGTTTCCGAAATTTATGAAGAAACATTCTCTTATCATAATGATTTTTTACAGCAATATTATGGTTTTGATTCTTCTGATATCTTTAATACAATCAGAAAGTTAGACATATTAGTTGCTTCTAAAATTGGAAATGTATTTGGAAGTTATTTATCACATCAAAGATTTGTAGAATGGAGCGATGAAAAAGGTCAAGAAGCAGTAATGCAAGAAATGATGTCATCAGGTAAACATTTTATGCAACAATTTGTTTCTGAAAATTTAGATTTATTTGACGAAGGACATCCCGAAGGTCCATCATTACTTCCTTTAGATTACATCGAAGGTTATAATAGATTGTTTTGGGTTGTTCCCAAAACAGAAAAAGAAAAGAAGATTTTCAATCTTCTATCACACAGTTTTAGTGATAATTCCGAATTTCTAAAGGGAAAATTTGGAGGTTTTATATTAGGTGATTCTGTATCCCAAACAAAACCTTTAATTAAGGTTGAAGATAAATTTTATTGCTTTTCACTAAGTCTTCCATTTAGAAATATTTTTAATATTACTGCAAATCTTTTACAAACAGCTGACGCTGTTTATTATGAACATTCTTTTAAAGGAAATTCTTTTACAAATTCACGTGACAATTATATTGAAAGAAAAACAAAACTACTTTTTGAAAAATTTCTTCCCACTGTTGAGTTTTATCATTCTCTAAAATATAATATTGTTGAGGATGGTTTAGCAAAAGAGCCAGAATTAGATATTCTAGGTATTGGAGAAGATACAATTTACATAATCGAAGTTAAGGCTGGAGAACTAAATAAGAAGCATCGTAGAGGAGCAATTTTAGGATTAAAAGACAGATTAACAGATACAGTAAATGAAGGCTCATATCAATGTTATAGAGCTGAAAAATTTATAGAAGATAATGAAGTTCCAGAATTTAGGTACAATGCAAACGCAAAACAAAACATATTAATAATTGATAAATCTAAACAATATAAGATTATCAAAATTTCTGTAATGTATGAACATCTTTCATCTGTTTCTGTTAACTTAAAATATTTAATAGAGTCAGGTGTACTAAGTCCCGCATATAAATGGACATGGATAGTTTCGTTATATGATTTAATGATATTTTCTGATTTAATAGAAAATGAAAATGACTTTAAATCGTACATTGATAATCGATTAGGATTGTATGAAAGGAATGACGTTGAATTTCAAGATGAAATAGATATTTTAGGATTCTTTTTTGAAAATAAATTTCCTTTAGGAATAGAAAACGAAAATGAAAAAATATTAATTCATTCTTATCGAGACGAAATTGAAGGTTATTACACGAAAAAAGATGTTGGTATGGCAGGAATTGTAAAACCAGTTAAAAAAGAATAACGCCAACTACTAACAGCGGTTTCACGCAATTGCGAATTTTGTAGTAAGCTCACGTTGGCGTTTCGCAAGAATTTTTATCTTTAACAGAAAATAATCAGTTCCGAAGCTCGCAGCTGCCTGAAGCTGCGGAACATTAGTGGCAAAGCGTGAAACTTTGCGGTTAATCACCTTCAATAAAAAAAATATTTTTAACAATTAAGAAAACGAAAATTAATTTCGATTTGAGTTTGAGTAATTTCTGTAGAAAATTATTTTTAGTCTTAGATTTTTTTCTATTCTCTTTGCAACTGTTATTTACTTCATAAATAAAAGTACAATTTACATAAGAATTGTGACTACCTGTTCCACGTCTCACGACGTTAAATGGCTTTTTCATTTTTTCAAAATTTAATAT
Organism: Bacteroidota bacterium; assembly: GCA_040387655.1. Classification (GTDB taxonomy): domain Bacteria; phylum Bacteroidota; class Bacteroidia; order Flavobacteriales; family Flavobacteriaceae; genus Flavobacterium. The sequence goes on from JAZKDI010000001.1 coordinate 478,570, forward strand.
TATTATACAAATTTACAGTTTTAGCTTAGATTGTGTGTGAATTGAAATGATACTTTTCAACTAAGTTATTGACAATCAATGCGCCAATAAAAATACCAACTATTAACAACGATAAGCTAACCAATATAAAACCGTTTCAATCTTTTCATTATTTTTGAATTCTAAAACATTCACAATGACAACTCAAAAACTATTCTCCACATTATTCCTATTACTAAGTTTCAATGCTATTATAGCTCAGGAAACGCCAAAATATGACGAAGAACTCGCCAAATCATTAAACGCCGACCAACGCGGAATGAAACAGTATGTCTTGTGTATTTTAAAGACGGGCAAAAACACCACTGCAACCAAAGAAGAGCAGACTAAACTATTTGAAGGTCATATGGCAAACATCACCGCATTGGCTAAAGAAGGCAAACTAGTTGTTGCCGGACCCTTCATGAAAAACGATAAAAATTACCGTGGGGTTTTTGTTTTTAATGTCGACACAATTGAAGAAGCAGAAAAACTGGTTGTTACAGACCCCGCCGTAAAAGCGGGTATTTTTGAAGCCGATTTAACCGTTTGGTACTGCACTGCCGCTTTGCAGGAAGTGACTAAAATTCACGAGAAAATAGTTAAACCAAAATCCTAATGAACATTGAAGAATTACAGGCACTTTGCAAATCCCTGCCACATGTTACCGAAGATATAAAATGGCAGAATGATTTATGCCTTTGTATAGGCGGTAAAATGTTCTGCGTCATTGGACTCAACCAATCGCCAACCTCCGCTTCATTCAAGGTTACCGAAGAGGAATTTGAAGAAATAAGCACACGCAATGGTTTTAAGCCTGCACCTTATGTAGCCAAATACAAATGGGTTCTGGTAGAAGACATCAATTTGCTTTCGGTAAAGGAATGGGAATATTTTACCTCACAATCCTATGCTTTGGTCAAAAACAAATTAAGCCCGAAAATTAAGAAAGAACTAAATTTATAATATATGAAAATCCCATCAAATTACCTTCCCGTAATGCCATACATTTTAGTTAATGACGGCAAAGCTTTCCTTGAATTTACCAAAAATGTTTTTGGAGCCACCGAGCAAATGATGGTTCCAAGAGAAGACCAGTCCATTATGCACGGTGAAATCAAGATTTTTGATGCCGTGATAATGTTTGCTCAAGCCACAGCCAATTATTCCGAAAAACCTTGTGGAATGTTTATTTATATTGATGATGTAGATGCGATATATAAAAAAGCAATTGACCAAAAAGCTAAATCATTAATGACTCCCGTAAAACAGGAATATGGTTATACCGCTGGTTTTGAAGATCCTTTTGGAAATCAATGGTGGATTGTGGAAGGGGAAAAAGAATAACCTATATTTGTAAAACAAATAAATAAAATCATGAAATACATTAAAACCCTTTTAATCCTTGCAGTGCTTTTTACTGCCAATACTACTTCAGCTCAATCTGTGTTTGAAAAATGGCCAAGCATTGCCGCCTTTCATGAAGTAATCGCACAAACGTTTCATCCTGCCGAGGAAGGAAACCTAAAACCTATTAAAGAGCGTTCTGAAGAAGTAATGATCAAAGCCGCTGCTGTATTAAAAAATGATATTCCAGCCGAATTTAGAACGGACACAATTTTAAAGTCGGCCGAAAAATTACAGGTAAAAAGCAAGTACTTGCATAAACTGGTAACAGAAAAAGCACCCAATGAAATCATCGTAAAATCGATTACCGATCTACACGATACCTTCCATGAAATAGTGGGGTTATGCAGACCAGCAAAAACCGAGTAATTCATATAAGCCCAATCACAACTGATTGGGCTTTTTTTTCGTAAATGCTTTTATGAAATCGCCACTAACAACTTGTTTGTTGAAACAATTGAAAATCATCGAACACCGATGAAATAAAATATTGTGAGATAAACACCAATAAATAAAAGGCGACCCGAACGATAGTGAACTGGCGAAGCATACCATATATGACCGCTAAAAAACAAATTTTACATATATGAAAACAACCACAAAAACATTACTGTCCGCCTTACTGTTTTTTTCAATAACAGTTTTTGCACAACGAATAGACAATACCGCTTCTTTTCGGGATGTGAAAAGCAACAATTACTTTCGGTTTAATTATGACAATGACTACTTCACAGCAACCGATTATTATTACACCCAAGGCTATAATTTTGAATTAACAAGTCCGTGGTTGCGCAAAAATCCTTTAAATCCGCTTTTCAAAAAATTAAAAAACAGCGACCAGAAATACGGGCTTTCAATAGAACATATGGGCTACACTCCTACCAGTATTTCATCGGACGCTATTTTATACGGTGACCGTCCTTTTGCAGCAGCTATAATGCTGAAATCTTTTTTGGTTTCGACCGATACCATTCACAGAACCCGATTGGCATCTGCTTTAAGCATCGGAATCATTGGCCCAGGTGCTTTTGGGGATGAAATGCAGACGGGAATCCATGAAGCAATTGGCGATGAAGTCCCAATGGGTTGGCAGCACCAAATCAAGAATGACCTTTTATTTAATTATGAGGTTTCACACGAAAAACAATTGATACGATATGCTAATTTGGTTTCATTGAATTCGAATGCCAAACTGCATTTGGGGACAGTAAACACTAAAGCTTCAGCGGGACTGACATCTACTTTCGGAAAAATAAACAGTCCGTTTACAGCCATAAAAAACAAAAACCGCTTTCAGATTTATGGTTATTTGCAGGGATTGGTTTCGGTTATTGGTTATGACGCTTCTTTGCAAGGTGGATTATTCAACAGAGAAAGTCCGTACACCATAAACGACAGTGATATAGAGCGATTTACTTTTCAGACTAATTTTGGGGTAATAATGCAATACAAAGCGTTGTATCTGGAATATTCCCGTGCCGAATTGACTAAAGAATTCAGCAGCGGAAAAATGCACAAATGGGGCGGAATTAAGATTGGGTTTAAGTTGTAATAATTATCTTTGGGATATATTTCAAACTTATGCTTTCCCTAAACAAAATCCATCATATTGCCATTATTTGTTCTGATTATCAAAAATCAAAAACATTTTATACCGAAATTTTAGGACTGACGATTATTCAAGAGAATTATCGTGAGGAACGTCAATCGTATAAACTCGATTTGGCGTTGAACGGGGTTTACGCAATTGAGCTTTTTTCGTTTCCAAATCCGCCACAACGTGCTTCCAGACCCGAAGCAACAGGATTGCGTCATTTGGCTTTTGAAGTGGATGATTTGGATGCAATCGTTTCAATTTTGACTTCTAAAAAAATTACTCCAGAAACCATTCGGATTGATGAATTTACGGGTAAGCGTTTTACTTTTATTGCTGATCCGGACGATTTGCCAATTGAGTTTTATGAAAGATAGGCTTGTTTTGTCATTCCGAGGAACTTGTGATTTATCCTTATTTTTATAGCTGTTTTAAAATAGGTTTCTGTAAATTTGTAATCCAGTCATTCTTTTTCAAAGTAATTGGGTTTCAAAACAAACTTTAAATGAACAATACCACCCGAATCAAAAAAAACTACAACTCCATTAAATATCAGAAATTAGTTGTTGTCTCTGTTGTGATTGGTTTTTTATCTGCGTTTATGGGATTGGTTTTAAAAAAAGCCACTGAACATTACGAAGATATTTTTTCTGAAAAAGCAGCAATAAATCCCTTGTTATATATTGTTTTTCCTGTTTTCGGACTTTCAATTATTTATTTTTTAAGGCAGTATTTATTTAAGAAAAAAGAGAATAAAGGCATTAAGGAAATTTTTGAAAGCACGAATTCCAAAAATAAAAATTTACCCAGTTACAAAATCCCTTCTCATTTCATTAATGGATTACTGACTGTTGTTTTTGGTGGGTCAACAGGCATTGAAGTTTCGACAGTTGTAGCAGCCGCAACAATTGGTTCTGTGGCACAACGCAAGGAAAATGTGTTCCGTCAATATAAAACCGAGTTGATTTGCGCCGGGGTTGCCGCAGGAATTACCGCTTTGTTTAGCAGTCCAATTGCGGGAATCCTTTTCGCATTGGAAGTCATTTCCAGAAAAGTAACCAAAACTTTTTTAGTCAGTAACTTAATTGCGGTTGGAATCGCTTTCGGACTGGTGTTTTTATTAGACGAAAAACCGTTGTTTATAGTTGACATAAACGTTTGGCATATAAAAGCCATTCCCTATTTTATTCTGTTGGGGATTTTGGCTGGATTAAATTCGGTTTACCTGACGCGTAGTGTGTTGTTCTTTAAAAGGCAGTTTTCAAAAATAGAAATTCATTATTTCCGAATCCTTATAGGCTCCGCTATTTTGAGCATTTCATTATTTATATTCCCTCAATTGTATGGCGAAGGCTATCACGCCATAAAAGAATTGATTCTTATTAATAATACAACTCTATCCTTTTCCTTGTTACTTACTTTCGTAGGGGTTTTGTTTTTAAAGCCAATCGTAACTTCAATCACACTAGCATCTGGTGGTGATGGAGGTGTTTTTGCACCCAGCCTTTTTATTGGTGCTTTTTTAGGTTTTCTAACAGCAACTATTTTAAACACGTATTTCAATGCCGACGTTATTACTATAAATTTTATGATTATCGGAATGGCTGCAGTTTTAAGCGCCAGTATACACGCGCCTTTTACGGCTATTTTCCTTGTTTGCGGACTAACAAACGATTACACTTTGTTTCTCCCGATTCTGGGTACCTGCCTGATTTCAAAATATACTGCCAAAATGATTTACCCCTTTACGGTTTATACTTTTACTCCCAGTTTAGCTAAATAATTATGCCTGTTCAGAAAATAAAACGCAGCTATCGCAAAACCAGATACATTCTTTATAGAGAAACTTTGGTGGATTTTAAAGAACATTTTTGGGCTTTTTTAGGTTCGTTTGTTGGTATTGGAGTCATTGCTTATTTACAATCCCAAACTTTGCCGCATTCGGATGTGGTTTACTTGATTGGTTCTTTTGGAGCGTCCAGCGTGTTGGTATATGGAGTAATTCAGAGTCCATTGGCACAACCCAGAAACCTTATTGGCGGACATTTGGTTTCGGCTATTGTTGGGGTTGCTGTCCAGCAATGGGTTCCGGATATTTTGTGGATTAATGCGCCGCTTGCCGTTTCGCTTTCTATTGTTTTGATGCAGATTACAAAAACATTACATCCACCAGGCGGTGCAACAGCATTGATTGCTGTGACGGGTTCGGCGGAAATTAAAAATCTTGGTTTTTGGTATGTGCTTTCACCTGTTTTAAGTGGGGTTTTGATATTGTTTGTCGTGGCAATGATTTTCAATAATATGACTCCGAAGCGCCATTATCCAAATCATAAAAAATGGCTTTTGATTAGAAAGCGGAATAATCCTTTTGGAAAAGGGTAAGCAAAAATCTTATCAACAAATCGTAATTCCTAATTCGTAATTCCTAATTTATATTTTACCTTTGGCGTTTCAGTAAAATTAAAGATTATGGTTTATAAATTCAGAGTGATACTCGATGCCGAAGAGGATGTTTTCAGGGATATCGCAATATTGGAAGAGGATACTTTAGAGGACTTGCACAATGCTATTTTTAATTCTTTCGGGTTTGACGGAATGGAAGTGGCTTCCTTTTATACCTGCGATGAAACTTGGAATCAGGAAGAGGAGATTTCGCTTTTTGATACTGGCGATGTTCTGGGTGAACAAAAAGTAATGAGCGATTATTTACTTTCGGATATTTTAGACAAACAAAATACCAAAATTATCTACGTTTACGATTTCATCAATATGTGGACATTCCTAGTGGAATTAGCTGCAATAGAAGACCTAGTAGTTGGAAATACCTATCCGGAGACTATTTTCTCCCACGGTGAAATGCCAGACGAAGCCTTAGAAAAAAATTTTGAAGCCGATACCGAACACGAAAGCTACAATGAGTTTGATGACGAACTCGATGAAGATGACCTCGATATGTTTGAAAGCGGTGACAACTTTGAAGATTACGGGTTTGAGGAGAATTGGAATTAGTCCTCACCCCAACCCTCTCCACACGAGCTTTTGCGAACTGGCGAAGCAAAGGAGAGGGAGATAATACCGCATAAAAAATAATAATTACAAATCACGTCTCGTCTCCCTCTCCTTTGGAGAGGGTTGGGGTGAGGAAACCTTTCAAAAATTTCTAATGATCAACCTATACAACACCCACATCGACACCCTTTCTATTCACAGAGTGGGAAACAAAAGCAGAAACGAAGCTATCTTTTTATCAGAAGAGCCATTTAAGCTCAATGATGAAATTGTGCCTTTGATGAAGGAATATTTCTTTAAGCCATTCAGGGAAAAAGAAGAAAACTATTTCCAGTTTGCACATGAAGTAGATTTGGATTATAACGATATGTTCAAATTTGCATCGGAGATATTTGACAATCCGGAGAAACTGCACGAGATTTCTAAGCAAATCACCAAACATTTGTTTGAACAATCTAATCATCCGCATATCAAAAACGGTGAGGTGTATATTACTTACCTGACGAACCTGAACATCGATAATAATGTAGTGGATGCTATTGGGATTTTCAAAAGCGAAATCCAAACTGATTTTTTACAATTTGAAGAAAAAGGAACGCACCTTGAAATGATTTTGCAACAAGGAATCAACCTAAACAAACTCGATAAAGGCTGTATCATTTTCAATCATAAAAAAGAAGAAGGCTACAAAATTCTTTCAGTGGACAGCAACCGTTATGATGCGAGATACTGGCTGGAGTATTTCCTTTCGGTTGATGCTTTTGAGGATGAAAATTTCATAACTAAAAAATACCTGAAATTTTGCCAGGGCTTTGCAAAAGACGTTGTTTTTCCTGCCGAAGATAAGAAGGAAGAAGTGATGTTTATGAACCGTTCTGTGAATTATTTTGCAAAGAACGACCAGTTTGAAGAAACCAATTTCCTGAATGAGGTTTTGGATAACCCTGATTTAATCCCGGAATTCAAAAGCTACAAAGTAGATAAGGGCGAAAAATATTCTATTGAGGACGTTACCACTTTCCCAATTGCGAACGCTGCAGTTTCTGATGCTCGAAAATCAATTAAAAACGTGATTAATTTGGACACCCATATCCAGATAAAAATGGATTTCATCAACCCTGAAAGTGCCGAGAAATTTGTAGAAAAAGGCTGGGACGAAGAAAAACAGATGTATTACTATCTAGTTTATTTTAATAAGGAGGAGAAGAGTTAGAATGTACTTTTGTCATTCCGACGAAGGAGGAGTCTCATTTATTATGATATTCCTCCTTTTTCTTTTATGTACTTTTAATAATTCAAATGCGATCGGTAATACTTTCTCAAAAAGTTTAAGGTCATCTCTATAATTTCTCCCATATTCTCCGCTTTCTTGAATTTCATATCCAGCGTAACCTGATAGATTTCTTTTCGGAGTTTATAAACATGCTCTTTCGGAGCAATTTCCTGGTTTTTCATTGCTTTCAGCAAATCATACATCCGCTTTTCTGAACCTACAAGACGCTTTACAATAACCGAATGTTCCTCGTTTTTATATTGTTCAATGGAGTTTGGCAATAATTTATCCATTACCAATTGTACCATTTTCAGGTTTTCTTTAAAAAACTGTGGCTTGTATATTTTTAGGTTTCCTTCATAGGATTGCTGGTCAAAATCTATGGCACGAATACGATACACAACGTGGTCGAAATCATGAATGGGGATAATCACATAATTATAGGAACGCATATCACCTAATAACCCAATCATACAACGCTCATTGAACTTTACAAATTCCTTTGCAATCTGTGCTTTTTCAGATTCGGTGCAATTGGGAAGCATTTTGTTTATGAAAATGTCACCTGGAATTCCAATAATATGTTCTTCTATCAGCGTGTCTTTATAAACTAAAAAATTGATTCGGTTTGGTGAAAGAATATGCTCTAATTCTAATCCGTAAACTCTGGAAGCATCTGCTTTTTTGATATAAAAATGAGTGTAATTATCATTTAATATATTTCGAACTTTTACGCGGAAAGGTTTCGAATTTCCGAAAGTACAAAAATCAATCGCATCGACAGTCAAATAAGGTAAATTACTTTCATCGCCATCAGAATGCAGTAAAGTATAAATTTTAGTAAGACTGCTTTCTATTTCTGAACGGTCGGATTCCGAATAATAAACACTCAACCACAAGGTATCTTCTCCCATTTTATCATACACTACAACCGAACCTTGAAACCGCAATAAATCTTCGTAGAAAATCCGGGTTTTGGTAGTACGCTGGTATTTTTCGAGGTAATTATCCAATTCTTTTGTGATTGGATAGACCTTTTTTTTGTAGAGTATATCAGGTTTTTGCATTATTTTCGTACTTTGCTCAAATATAATTTATTTTTATATTTCCGGTAACAATTTCTGTCCTAATTCGTTTAAAAACTATCAATCAAAAAAACAAAATCATTTGGAAACTATTCTCTCCATCAAAAATCTGAACAAAATTTACAATAAACATGTTCATGCCGTAAAAGATGTCTCACTCGAAATCCACAAAGGCAATGTTTACGGAATTCTTGGCCCTAACGGTAGCGGAAAATCAACCACTTTAGGAATCGTACTCAACGTAGTCAACAAAACTTCTGGCGAATACAATTGGTTTGACGGTAAAATGGAAACCCATGAAGCCTTGAAAAAAGTAGGTGCTATTATTGAACGCCCAAATTTCTATCCGTATATGACGGCAAAGGAAAATCTGGAATTGGTTTGTAAGATAAAAAATATCGATTACTCCAAGGTTCACGAAAAACTGAGCTTAGTCGGTTTGGTAGAAAGGGAAAACAGTAAGTTCAGTACATTTTCATTAGGAATGAAACAGCGTTTGGCAATTGCTTCTGCCTTATTGAACGACCCGGAAATACTAATTTTAGACGAACCTACAAACGGTCTGGATCCACAGGGAATTCACCAAATTCGTGATATCATTAGAATTATTGCCGCACAGGGAACGACAATTTTATTGGCATCGCATTTATTAGACGAAGTTGAAAAGGTTTGTTCGCATGTTTTGGTTTTGCGCAAAGGCGAAATTTTATATTCGGGAACAGTTGACGGAATGTCATCTAACGAAGGCTTCTTTGAATTACAGGCTGATGACAATGCGGCTTTAAAAGCAATATTGAATACTCACCCATCAGTTGAAAAAGTGGCAGAAGAAGAAGGAAAAATATGGGTTTATCTTAAAGAACCATTAGAAGCAGCTGCTTTGAACCGTTTTCTTTTTGAAAAAAACATTTCTTTAAATCATTTGGTTAAAAGAAAAATCAGCCTTGAAGAACAATTCCTTGAATTAACCAATAACAGTTAGTAGTTTTTAATGTTCAGTACTTCAACAGTACCCAATCTTTAAACTATATTAAACTTTTTAAACCTCAACAAATGAAACGATTACTCTCTATAGAATTACAAAAAATCTGGAAAAACAAAGCCAGTAAAATATTGACATTGACTTATTTTACATTACTTACCTTACTGACTTTAATTGCATATATTAAGTTTGATGTAGGCGCATTACATATCTCATTAGTAGATCAAGGTATTTTTGATTTTCCTACAATTTGGCATTTCAATTCTTATTTTGCTGCTTGGATGAAAATATTTTTAGCGGTTATTATTGTTTCCATGATGGCAAATGAATACAGCTATGGAACCTTAAAACAAAACCTTATTGATGGAATGAGCAAAAAAGAATTTGTTCTTTCAAAATTTTTAGTCCTTGTTTTGTTCGCTGCAATTTCTACTTTATTTGTATTTATAGTTTCATTGATTTTAGGGTTGGTTTATTCCTCTTTTGATGAACCAAGTATCATTTTTTCTCAAATGGAATATTTGTTTGCCTATTTTATAAAACTAATTGGATTCTTTACTTTCTGTTTGTTTCTTGGTGTGTTAGTGAAACGTTCTGCTTTTGCATTGGGTTTTTTATTTTTATGGTTTATTTTTGAAAATGTTCCTTATAGAATAATTAAGTACAATTATTTAGATGGTGACTCTCCAATATTGGACAAAATTTATAGTTTTTTACCTTTGGAATCAATGTCAAATTTAATCGTTGAACCCGTAAGTAAATTAAAAGCCGTCAAGACTATCGGTAATCAGATTGGAGTTAGCAATGCTAAAGATTACAGCGTTCATTTTACTACAATTCTTATAGTCTTGGCATGGACAGCGATTTTTATGTATTTATCTTATAAATTACTAAAAAAGAGGGATTTGTAATCTTAAAACTTTAACTATTTTCATACTAATTTAAAAAGGTTTTTTTATAATCATCCTAATTATTTTGTTATTTTTGGCAAATGAAAAAATGCCTGCTAACCCTACTTTTAATAATTTCTGTCACAGGAATTTGTAATGCACAATTCAGTAAAACGCATTATATTCCGCCATTTTCTAATGCAGACGGTATAGAACCACAAGCACAGTTTATGTATATATCCTGTCCTAGTTTGACACCGGTAAATTTCAAAATCATTGAATTAGGCGGAGGTATCATAACCGGAACTGTTTCAAGGGACATTCCATATGTTCACGATATTGGAAGTGGCTTTGACACTCAATTGCTCATCAATCGCGATGATGTTTATACTGTTAAAAACAATAAGGGATTTATAGTTGAAGCTGAAGATTTAGTCTATGTTACCGTTAGATTAACTGCTACACCATTAAATTATCATGCTGGAGGATTAGTTTCAAAAGGCTTGGCGTCATTGGGGACACAATTTAGAATTGGTGCTTTTACTAATAACAACACCCCTACCCTTAATTCAAATTATTACACTTTTGCCACTATCCTGGCAACTGAAAACAATACAACTATTTCCTTTGGAGATATTAAACCTGGGGTAGAAACAGTCAATGCTGAATCTTTTGGAAGTTTTCCTCCGAATGTTGTACTAAACAGAGGGGAAAGTTTTGCAATTGCTGTTGAAGGCTATACTGTTGCAAATAAAGACGGTTTGATTGGGGCATCCATAACTTCTGATAAACCTATTGCTGTTAACTGTGGGTCATTTGCTGGAAGTAATGGTACAACTCCGAATCTGGACTTAGGAATGGATCAAATTGTATCTTCTGAAAGAACGGGAACCGACTATATTTTCATTAGGGGAAATGGCGTAGATGAAACCGAGCGTCCTTTGATTGTAGCCAATGAAAATGCAACAGATGTTTTTATTAATGGTTCAGGAACACCTTATATTACTTTAAATGCAGGTGAATACATTTCTTTTAGCGGAGGCGATTTTTCAGTAGAAGGAAATTTATATGTAAGATCATCTAAAAAAGTATTTGCCTATCAAGGAATTGGTGGCTCAGATAGTCAGGCAAATCAAAATCTACACTTTGTTCCGCCATTGAGTTGTGAAACGCCAAAAATCATCAATAATATTCCATTAATCAATGAAGTTGGCAGCATAACCGATTTTATTGGAACGGTATGTATTGTAACAGAAACTGGAGCCAATCTCGATTTTATAATTAACGGCGTTTCTTATACTTATGCAACATTACCAAGCGGAATTTCACCTAACGGGCCTTTGGCAGTTACGGGAAATCCAAATTATGTAACTTATACTTTTCAGGGTCTTACCGGTAATATTTCCGTTATATCTACCAAGCAGCTTTATTTGTCTTTTTTTGGTTCCAGTGGTGCTGCAACATACGGCGGTTTTTATTCTGGATTTACTTTTAAACCTGAAATAAGCTTTCAGCCAATTTCAATTACACAATCGAATTGTATTCCGAATGTGGATCTAAAAGTAAACACCCAAACTGCATTCGACACTTTTCAATGGTATTATAACAACACTCCTATCCCTGGCGCAACTACTGGAAACTACTCTCCTACTTTACCTGGATACTATTTTCTTTCAGCCGCTATAAGTTCTTGTGGAACAACATTGGTTTCTGATGAAATTCCAGTAAGCAAATGTCCGAATAATACTGATGGTGATTTGGCGAATGATAATGTGGATATTGATTTGGACAATGACGGGATATCAAATTGTGCTGAATCATTAGGTGATATAGGAATCAATACCTCTGTTTCTACTGCTGGTACTATTGCAATTGGAAGCTATTCCAATACGTTTACCGGTGCAGTGACCACAGCAGGTACTGGAAGCCCTATTGGGAGTTTTACAGGAAACACTGACGGAAGTTTTGTCACTCAGGTTCCTGCAGGAAAAGGAAATTCTGTTACTTATAAAATGAATTTTGCTCAACCTATTTCGGTAGCATTAGAATATGTAACTACTGCAAACGCTGCAAATCTATCCAATTCGAATGCTGACTTTATTGTATCGTCCCCAATCAATTCAACAATTACGGTATTAAACCCAAATAACCAATTATTGATAGATACCAATTATGACGGAAATTATGAAAGTGGAATAACCGAATATTCTTCTTTTGAACTTCGTTTCAGAATAAATAGCAGTGTACCATTACCTGCAGGAACGGGAACATTCAGTTTACGCTCTAATTTAACTTCCACTTTTAGTATCACTCAAAAAAACCTTTCTGATACTAATGGTAATAATGCAACTTTCAAAATAATAGCGACTTGTGTTCCTAAGGATTATGATACTGATGGAACTCCTGATTATTTGGATTCTGATTCAGATGGAGACGGAATATTGGATAATGAGGAACTTACAAGTCAAAGCTATATTCCAATATCGGGTGTTGATGCAAATGGTAATGGAATGGATGATGCTTATGATATAGGAATTACTCCTTCGGATTTTGACGGGGATGGTGTGGTTGATTATTATGACTTGGATTCAGATAATGATGGTATTTATGATTTAGCCGAAACATCTGTAAACACTGATGGAACCGAATTAGCAAATTATGTTGATTATGACAGTGACGGCGACGGTTGTTTAGATGCAATTGAAGCTGGTTTTACTGACCCTAACAATGATGGGGTTTTAGGGAGTTCCCCTGTAATAGTAAATGCGAATGGAGTTGTTACCAGCGCACCTGGATATTCTACCCCAAATAACAATTACATTACCGGAGTTCCAATTAGTATTATTACACAACCTATCAACCAAACTGGTTGTGAATACGGAACTTTGAGTTTTACAATTGATTCTATTCCTGTTGATGGTTACCAATGGCAAATTTCTTATGATACTGGGATTACTTGGACAAACCTTGTGAACAATATAGTTTATTCAGGAACCAATACCATTGAATTAACTATAAACAGCGTAGCAACAATAATGAGTACCTACAAGTATCGTGTAATTTTAAGTAAAACAGGAAATAGTTGTGGCCTTGCTTCTGCTCCAGCAACTTTGTCTATCTCTGGAATGCCTGTAGTTAACGATATTGAGATTGTTCAGTGTGATGATAATTTAGATGCTATTACCACTTTTAATCTTACGGTAAACAACGATCTTATTTCCAGTAATGCTGCAACCGAAACTTTCACTTATTATACTTCTTTCACAGGAGCCCAAAATGATATAGCTTCACAACGAATCAATAATCCATTGGCATTTACAAATACTACTCCTAATACGATGAAAGTATGGGCAAGGGTAAAAAATGCAAATAATTGTTTTGAAATTGCCGAAATAACTTTAAAAGTTTCCGCTACCAGTATTCCTTCCACATTTAACATTAACATTCCTCCTGTTTGTGATGATTTATTGGATCTTAATGGAAATAATACGGCAAATAATGATGATACCGATGGTATTGCAACAGTTAATTTCAGTTCGGCTACAGCTAGTATTCAGGCAATGCTTCCTGCTGGAAATTATACCATTACTTATTATAGAAATCAAGCTGATGCATTATCTGAAACAAATGCAATTACTGATGCCGTTAACTATAGAAATATTGATTATCCGAATACTCAAAAAATATGGGTTCGTATTGATAGTGATGCCGATAATGCCTGTTATGGTTTAGGTCCTTTTATAAATTTAACTGTTGAAGCCTATCCAAAACTGAAAGACGATGAAACAGAGGTTTTCTGTTTGAACAAACCAAACACTCCTATTGTTCTTAGAGCTGGATTAATTAGCGGAAACCCTGCAAACTATCAATATTTATGGACTCCAAACGGCGAAATAACACCTACTATTTCTGTATTGAATGATGGGAATTATTCAGTTCGCGTGACTTCTGCTTCAGGTTGTATTAATAACAGAACAATAACGGTTATTAATTCTGACATAGCGGTTATTGAAAATATTGCTATCGTGGATTTTTCAGACAACAATACCGTTACCGTAAATGTAACTGGAGATGAAAATGCTTATGAATACAGTCTCGACAATCCAAACGGTCCTTTTCAGGAGAGTAATTATTTTGAAAATGTAGCAATAGGACTGCATGTTGTTTATGTTTCTGATAAAAATGGTTGTGGTAATGTAAGCAAGCAAATTGGAGTTATTGGTGCACCTAAGTTTTTCACTCCAAATGGCGATGGATATAATGACCTATGGCAAATCAAAGGCCTAGTTCCAAATCCAAATACTACAATTAATATTTTTGACCAATTTGGTAAATTGATAAAACAGATTCGCACAGTGAACGAAGGTTGGGACGGAAGTTATAACGGTGTGGGAATGCCGGAAAATGATTTTTGGTTTACACTAAATCTAGAAGACGGAAGAATATATAGGGGACATTTCTCCCTTGTTAGATAAATTTGATATATTTACGGCCTGAATTTTTAACTTTTTAATAATATTCACCGTGAAATATTTTTATTCTTTTGTACTTATACTGATTTTTCAATCTGCGTTTTCTCAAAATGATTGTACAAAAGCATTAATTGTTTGCGGTAATACTAATTATACCGGATTATCAGCAACGGGAGCTGGAATCCAGGAGCTGAATAGTGGTAATAATTGTGGTAGTCAGGAAAACAATAGCCTTTGGCTAAAAGTAAATATAAATACCGGAGGTACATTAGGATTTACCATAACCCCTCAAAGTACCAATATTGTTGTTGATTTTGATTTTTTTGTTTTTGGACCCAATGCCACTTGCGGAAATATCGGAAATTCTATCCGTTGCTCTACAACTAACCCACAAGCAGCAAGTACACCTACTAATGTTACGGGGATGAACGCTTCAGAAGTAGATACCAATGAAGGTCCAGGACAATTTGGAAATAATTTCGTGCAATGGTTAACAGTACTTGACAACGAAACTTATTTTATTGTTATTGATAGACCCGCAGGAACAAGTAATTTTTCCTTGACATGGTCTGGAACGGCTACTTTTTTCAATCCACCCGTATTTGATAATGCAACTACTGGAACTACATTGGATTTATCAAATTGTGATTCTGATGGGACACAGGACAACAAAACTCCTTTTGACTTAACTCAAAATTCCGCAATAGCAACTGGAAGCCAGACCAATATTGTCGTGTCTTACTATACTACTGCCAACAATGCAATTAATGGTTTGAATCCAATTGCAACGCCAACCAATTTCCGAAATACCACAAATCCTCAAACTATATATATCCGTTTAACAAATACTTTAACGGGTTGTTTTTCTACTTCTACTTTTTTATTAAATGTCACACCTTATAATACTCCTAACCCATTGGATTTATCAGATTGCGATACTAATAATGATGGATTCGTAACTTTTGATTTAAGTCAGAACGATACAGTACTTATAAATGGTAATTCAAATGTTTCTGTCGCATATTATGCAACTAATAACGGAACTGTTGCTTTGCCCAATAATTATACTAATACTGTTCCTAATACAAACCAAACCGTTTGGGCAAAAATTAGTGATACTGTTTCTGGATGTTACATTTATAAATCATTTCAGTTGATTATAAATAAAATACCAGCAACAATTCCTGCCCAACTTAGTCAATGCGATTATGGATTTTTACCTGATGGGTTGACTACATTTAACCTTAATGATGCAAATAATACTTTAACTGCCTCTGATCCCAATCTAGCTACTAAATTCTATTTGAATGCATCGGATGCACAAAACGATATTAACGCACTGAGCAATACGTTTAACAACACTACTAATCCACAAACTATAACAGTTAGGGTTACTAACCTGGCTACTTTGTGTTATGGGTACAGCACAATAACATTAAATGTAACTACTAACCCAAGTGTAGAAGCAATTTTAGATAATTGTGATGATGCAATAGAAGATGGCTTTACTTCATTTAATCTAGATAATGCAGGATTTACAACTCCTACTTATACGGTTACTTATTTTGAAAACCTAAATGATGCCTTAACTGGAACTAACCCTATTAATACTATCTATACCAATACAATCGTAAATCAACAAACGGTGTATGCACGGGTAGGAAATCCAAGTTCGTGTTATGCAATCAATACAATTGTTTTAAATGTTAGGCCTTTGCCAAATATCCGACAAACTGGAAATGAAATATATTGTCTTAACAAACCCACTGTACCCGCAACTTTAGACGCAGGTATAATCTCAGGGAATCCAGCTTCCTATACTTACTTATGGTCACCAAATGGTGAAACTACTTCAACTATACAGGTAATTACCCCTGGAAATTATACGGTAGTTGTAAAATCAGCTTATGGATGTACGAAAGACAGGGTAGTTACCGTTCAAAATTCAACTATTGCCACAATTGAAAATGTAGAAATCGTAGATCTTTCAGACAATAATACAGTTACGATATTAACGGCAGAAGATGAAAATTTCTACCAATACAGCATTGATTTACCAAGTGGTCCTTTTCAAAACAGCAATTATTTTGAATATGTAGCTGCGGGAGTGCATACGGTGTATGTTAGTGATAAAGACGGATGTGGTGTGGTGAGCAAGCAAATTTCAGTATTGGGAATACCTGCGTTCTTTACTCCAAACAGTGATGGATATAATGATATTTGGAAAATAAAAGGTCTTTCTGGGAATCTAAATACGAATGCAAGTTTAGCAATATTTGATCAGTTCGGGAAGCTTCTAAAACTAATCAATAATATGAGCGAAGGCTGGGATGGTTCTTATAATGGAATAGTCATGCCCGAAAGCGATTATTGGTTCGTGCTTTCTCTACAAGATGGCAGAGTGGTTAAAGGCCATTTTTCTTTAGTGTTTTAATAATTGTTGTTTCATTAATCAGACGAATCGGTTTGCCATGAATTAATTGCATCAGCATTACTTCAATATAAGAAGTGTATTTTTCATTACCACATTCATACCACCACAGTGATTGATATTGAACATTGTTTTTCTCCATTTTATTGAACCATATGAATTCATTATTTATTAATATTTCTTTAGATTCAATGATTTTATAACCATTTCCAGTCCAACAAATCAAGGGTTTATGTGAAGGTGTTTTTATGTAAATCAAGGTTTTTGGGGTTTGGATTTTAAAAACTTCCCTTCCCACCCATTTGCCATTTTTTATGTCATATTTAGAATTTAAATTGGTAAGTAAATCCAATTTTATTTCTTTTTTCATTTCGAAGCTAGTTGCAATTACAATTGTAAAAACAATAAAAATAGATTTCCATTTATTTTCAAAAACTGTAGGACTGATTTCTTTTAATTGAGGTTTGAAGTAACGAATCAGAAATAACATTGGTGCAACCTGATACAATAAAAAGCAAATTAATCCAACTCCATAGTGAAGTATGTTTTCTTCAGAACAATTCAAAACAATTAAGGTAATAATCCTAAAATAATTGGATATGATATTTAGAAATACGATGATAAAACAAAAACAGATGATTTGAAAAACTGAAAAATATTTTTTTTGTTTTTTTTCTTCTAAAGTTAATAAAACAGCTCCTGTCAATAAACCTGTCTTAAACATTGACAAACCCATACAAGCAGTATCAATTGATATTTTAGAACCATTTATATAAAAATTTACTCCTTCTATTTTATCTATTGACATAAAATTTTTAAGAACGAGATAAACATTGTTACATAAAGCCTGTTTTATTTCGGCAGTAAGATGCTCAAAAAACTTATTGAAAATAGTAGAAAAAAGCAAAATGCAAAACAATGCAATAAAAGAGAACTTATTGGTAAACTGATAATAAACCATACAAACCAATAGCATTAATGATAGAAAATGCAATGATTGTGTATGTAATCTATAGGTGATAAATTCAAGAATCACTATAAATCCCGTCAAGAGATAATTGACCTTAACATTCGTCTTTCTACTCCCTATAAAGAACAACGCAATAGAAAAAGCTATCCCAAAAAAATCATTATTAAATCCAAATACCACAATATTATAATTCAACAACAATAGTAATAGCATTGCAAGTGCAACTAATATTTTTATATTTTGGGATAGGAATTTCATTTAGGCAACCTGTGTTTTGGTTTTTTTATAGTAAAAAAACAATAGGGTCAATCCAAGTATTATCATCATCCATTCATGTGGTTCCGGAACTGCTCCATCATTATTAATAGAAGCGTTTCCTAATGTATTGACGTTTTTTTCAATTCCATTGTTTTCATAATCAGCATTTGTTTCTAAAACAATTAATGAAGAGATTGGAGTAACAATATTTGCATCTTTAGCCAAAGAAATATATTTATTCTCAGTGGATGCATCTTCTTGTATTGCTACATGTTCTTCTAAAACTTTTCCGAAAGCATATAATCTGTACAAATGATTGGAACCTTCCATTTTTTTGGATTTATCCATTAATTCAGTTTCTTGAATAGACACATTTGAAGGTTCTATATTTACAGTGTTTGCATTGGTTTTTAGTCCAACAAATTGGTTTTTAGTAATCAATTGGATAGCCTTTTTTAAATCGGTCTGATAATAGGATACATAATGCTGCTCTTTTATTGTTTGCCAAAAAGGATTTATCACATTGGACAAAGCTAATACCTTGATGTTTTTCTGTTTCGTTTGACTTTTGATTTTCATCAAGTAATCCGAATCGCTTAATTCTTCGAAATTTGCTGAAATTTCACCTGACTTAGTGATAACCAAAGTATTTTCCTGTAATTTATATAACGGTAACAATGAATATTGAAGGTTTTTAAATCGTGAAAATAACAATTCACAATTTTGAATAGTAATTTCTTGTTTTTCATTATTCGAATAAACCAAATATTTTTTATTGTTTTGACTTACAATCGATTGTATCTCCTTTAAATTCCAATTGGTATTTAAATCCAAAACTATTTCACTTGGAACAAAAGCTGAAATTTCCCTTTCAATAGGTTTAATTCGGTACACTTTATTTTTCCATTCAAAGCCACTTGAAAAAGCAATATTACTTAATGGCATTGTAGCTTCCCATT
Source organism: Bacteroidota bacterium (assembly GCA_040387655.1). GTDB lineage: Bacteria > Bacteroidota > Bacteroidia > Flavobacteriales > Flavobacteriaceae > Flavobacterium. The sequence goes on from JAZKDI010000001.1 coordinate 497,918, forward strand.
CATCCAACCCTATGGATTCGTTGATATAAAAACCATTTTTTAATTCAAAATCCTTACTTGTATCTAATTTTTCATTTCCAACCATTTGAATCCTTGAAACTGTTTCTGCATTATTTATATTTGGTCCTTTGATATTCAGGCTCTGGTATTTCATTTGATTACCAATAACTTTCAACGGCGTTGTAAAACCGCATTTAAAAGTTCTTGGCATATCATAGGTAATAGGAAAAATGCGAATCACGATTTTATTTCCTTCTTTCCATTGCATCAATGATGGATCACGAGCCTCGACACCTACAATTTGTTTATATGCTTTTTCGGCTTTTTCTTTGGTGGTCAACACTCCTTTTCTTTCTATACCGTTTACCCATAAAGAAAGTGAGGTAGCTACAGATCCTTCAGGCAATTGAAAAGAATAAATTGCTTCTTTACGGTCCCAATACTTTTTTTTGCTAGCTATATCAATTGTCAATTCAGTATAGGCAAGCCTATCATTAGAGTATATTTTTATATCTTCTTTGATGTTTTTTGTTATTAAATCATTACCGTCCCACAATTGCTCTTCAGTTTCTAAACGCTTATCGAAATTTGATTTTAAAATATTTATTCGATCATCTGCGGTGAGGTTCAAGTTTTCAGTAAAGAAATAAGCAATATTTATAAATGGATTATGGGTTTTTCTTTCATTATATTGTTTTTGTCTTATCCCATCAAAACCTCTAAATGTAAAATAATCATCTGTTCCAACATAAACCAATTCCTTTTTCAAGAGAATTTCATTCAAAAAATTAGGTTTTAAGTTTTGAGAAACCGTAATATAATTAGGTATGTCTTCATGGGTTTCAAATGACTTTGTCACTGTATTGGCAGCTATCTTTTGACTTTCTGCGTTTAAAAGAAATGTAAAAATTAGCATACAAAATATTAAACTGAAAATGCCGGAAGCAAATGAAATACTGTTTTTTCTATCTTTTGGCAATACCTTTATTAAAGTAAAACAATGCAAAATCAGCACAGTTATTGGAACCAATCCGTAGAAACCTAGTCCTAAACCCATGATACCAATAAAAGAAATAGGCATAATTGGAATCAAGTAAACTGCATAATAAATAATCAATATAAACGAAAAACCATTTAGGAAATATGCTATGGGAGAAAAAATCCTTTGTTTAAAATTACTGTAAACAAAAAAATTACTTATACAAAACACAAAAGTCAATAAATAAACCCAAAGAGGCAGGTTTTCGAAAACGTTAATTAAAAAATTTGTGCCAAAACATCCAATAAACCAATTCAAAAAAAGAAAAGGAATCAAATGATTGTATTTTTCTTGGTTTCTTAATATTGAAAAACACAATATTATACCATACATAAATTCAGCGATTAGAGCAAATAAACTCACTGCTTCTATTCCTTCGCGCTCAAACTCCATTCCTAAAAGGGCAATAATTAGCATGGATATACTAAACAAAGTTACACCTACACTTACTTCTACACCTTCTTGTCTGGTATAGGTTCTAAACAATTTTAGATTTGTTGTCATTTTTAAATTTATTAAATTAAAAGTACTTTGAATTACAAAGTTAATTAAATAAATGAGTTACCCTATTTTTTTTGAACTAATTTATAATCTTAAATAAAATGCAGGATTTGAAATAATCCAAAAAAAAACCATCAACAAAAGTTGATGGTTTTAATATAAATTAGAAACTCAATTAGATTTTAAATCTTTTTCTATCTGTTTCTGTTAAATAAATTTTTCTCAAACGAATTGATTTTGGCGTACACTCAACATACTCATCCTTTTGAATGTATTCTAAAGCTTCTTCTAAAGAAAAAATAATTGGTGGAATAATCCTTGCTTTTTCATCATTTCCAGAAGAACGAACGTTAGATTGTTTTTTCTCTTTAGTTACGTTTACACACATATCATCTCCACGAGAGTTTTCTCCAATTACCTGTCCTTCGTAAATTTCAGCATTTGGTTCAACAAAAAACTTTCCACGATCTTGTAGTTTATCGATAGAATAAGGAATGGCTTTTCCTTTTTCCATAGAAATCAATGAACCTTTATTACGTCCCGCAATTTCTCCTTTGTAAGGCTCATACCCTATAAAACGGTGTGCCATAATAGCCTCACCAGCAGTAGCAGTAAGCAATTGGTTAC
>JAZKDI010000002.1:0-140158 GCA_040387655.1 Bacteroidota bacterium
CCAGGACCCCATCATTAAAAGTGATGTGCTCTACCAACTGAGCTATCGAGTCATTTTCATTTCTTGAATGCGGGTGCAAATATAAGGAGTTATTATTTGTTTTTCAAAGCTATTTTCTTATAAATTTGTCTTTTTTTTATAATAGCACTTAACACCTTATTAAATAAGGGATTAATAGGAATGAGAAAGATAATTTTATTAGGATATATGGGTTGTGGTAAGTCCACAATTGCAAAAATGCTTTCTGAAAAGATTGAAATTCCTTATTTAGATTTAGATAATAGGATTGAAGGAAACGCCAACACTACAATTACAAACTTATTTAAAGAAAAAGGGGAGATTTATTTTAGAAAACTAGAGCATAAGACTTTTATTGACTTAATGCAAAATCCAGAAACGTTTATTCTCAGCTTAGGTGGCGGAACTCCTTGCTATGCGAATAATCATGAATTGTTAAAAGGAGAAAACACAGTTTCTTTATATCTAAATGCTTCGGTTGATACGTTATACAACAGATTGATTTCCGAAAAAGAAAACAGGCCTTTAGTTGCTGATAAAACAGACTATGAATTAAAGGAATTTATTGCCAAGCAATTATTTGAAAGAAGTTTTTATTACCATCAAGCAGATTACAAAGTCAACGTTGATGGGAAATCAGCAAAGGATATTGTATTAGAAATAGAGAAAATACTAGCTTAGATAAGCATAATCTTCATTTTCTTTAAACACAACCTGAACGTGCTCCAATAATGAAGTAGAAAGGGAAATGCCTTTAAAATCTGCTTTTACAGGATATTTTTTATGGTTTCGGTCTACTAAAACTGCCGTTTTGAATTTCTTTAAAGGAACGTCTAAAAAATGTTTTACACCATAAACCAAGGTAGTTCCCGAATTCAATACATCATCCACTAAAATCAATCCCTTGTTTTCGTATTGCTCTTTAGGCAATGAAGTTGTTACGGGAGAGTTTGGGCTTTGTTTGTTGATGTTCACTTCACAAAGCAAGATTTTAATAGTAGAGATATTTTCAACAGCAAGAGCCAATTTTTTTGCGAAAACAAACCCATTTGAAGCAATTCCAGCAATCACAATTTCTTTTTCATCAACGAAGGTTTCGTATATCTGATAAGCAATACGTTTAATTTTATGCTCGATTTCTTGATTGTTTAGGATTATGTTTTGGCTCATTGTGAAAGTTTTAATTGTGATGGAATTGTTTTGCTGCTAATTTATAAAATTTCTTCGGAAGAGTTTTCATTACCATAATCCTCTATATCCCTGCGGTCTTTTTTTGTTGGTCTACCTTCTCCGGTTTTTCTGTAATGCTCTTTAGACAATTTTAATAGTTCCAAATGCTCAAACGCTTCGGCTGGCGTTTCGTCTTTTCGATAAACATCTACCAATTTTGCACCAACCCGGTTTTGGGGAACATCTAAAACTGTAATGATTCTTGTGATTTGGTCTTTTCTAAACGTAATTTTATCTGTAGGAAAAACTTCTTTAGAGGGTTTTGCTACTTGACCATTTACAGTGATATGATTTTTTTTGCAGGCTTCCGTCACCATGTTTCTGGTTTTATAATACCTCACGCACCATAAATATTTATCAACTCTCATATTTCTTTCTAAAAACGACGTTAAATTGTTTACAAAAATAAATCAATATTGTATCTTGCGCACTTAAAATTATACAAATAATGAACAAAATCCATAAATTATTTTTACTTCTTGTTGTAGGTATTTTGATAGTATCTTGTGGTAAAGATGACGACCAGTACATTGCTCCACCAAGGGATTACGCAGTACAATATCCTGTAGACCTTGCAAATATAGACAAATTCCTGGATGAATATTATATGGAAGTTTCCACGGATTATGATGTGACTTTTGCAAAAATCCCTTCACCAAATCCAGATAGCAGAGTATCTATAAGATTGCAGACTGCTTATCCTTTGCAATTTAAAATGGTTAACAGGAACGAAGTTGATTATAAAGTTTATTATATTTCTTTGAGGGAAGGTGTGAACGAAAGACCGTCAAGAGTTGATTCTGCTTACGTTTCATATAAAGGAACCTCCTTGTTTATTAAAAAAGTACCAGTTGTTCCAGCAACGACACCTATAACTTATGTAGAAACGCTTACTACTGCTCAATTTGATTATGCACAAACCCCAATTTGGTTCAAATTAGAAGATGTTGTCCCTGGTTGGCAAGAAATCATTCCATTATTCAAAACGGGTAACTATGATAGCACTCCAGGCCCAAACCCAATTAGTTTTACAAATTTTGGAGCGGGAGTAATGTTTTTGCCATCGGGATTAGGATATTACAACACGTCCCCAAATTCAAACTTACCTGGTTATTCTTCGTTGATTTTTACATTTAAATTAAACAATCAACAATTCAGGGACCATGATAGTGATGGAATTTTATCAAAAGAAGAAGTTGATCCATTAGTTGTGGGCCAAAACCCAAAAGATTACGATAGTGATGGGGATGGATTTGCAAACATGTTTGATTTAGACGATGATGGTGACCATTATTTAACTAAAAATGAAAGAAAATATGTTAATCCATTAAATCCAGGGGTAAGTTATTTTTATCCTTTTACAGGAGCTGCTACTGATGATCCATCAACTCCATTTGTTGATGAGCGACAAGGTATTCCGAATTGTTCGGGAGATTATACTACTTCAACAAGATTAAGGAAACATTTAGATCCTTCCTGTCATTAAATAAAATATTTGATAAAAAAATCCCGATTACAGTTTTGTAATCGGGATTTTTTTATTCCTGTTTTTTTCTTTCAATTACATACTCTGTGAGCAGTTTTCCGTATTTGGATTCTGCTACTCTTGGTGACATAGATTTCTGTATTGTGTCTAGGTATTTAATTGTAGCATTATTAATTTCTGACAAAGCAATGTATGGAGCAACTTCATATTCCTTGTTGTTTACAGCAAAATTAATGGCATATAAATATTTTCTTTTTACAATGGCATCAAATTGTTCTTGATTTTTTGCCAAAAGATCAAATTGCTTGTTTTTTATTGCTTCATATTTTTCGTCAGTGAGCTGAAGCTGCTGGTCATTAAATCGGGCAACTATTTTTTTGTAATCCTCATATAACTCTTGATTTTTTGAACCTTTAATTTTGGCCTTTGCAAAAAAGAATTCCAAATCGGTATCAATATTAATTTTTCCAGGCTCAGCAAAGAACATTATACTATTGTCAGTACTATTTGTTGTTCCTCTGTCAAGAAAAAGATAAAGCATTTCGGGAGATTTGATATCCAAAGCATATTTAAACGCATTGTCGCCCTCAATAGTAATACTGTCTATGGTTACTAAAGCAGTATCGTTCATTTTTTTCAAGAAAAGCGTGCCCTTATTCAATCCTTTAATAGTACCTGTAATAGTTAGGTTTTTATCAGATTCTTTGTTGTTGCAGGAAGCTATTGACAATAATAATACGACTGCTATTAATTGGTTTTTCATTTTAAATATTTTTTGCAAAATAATAAAAAAATAGCCAATGAGTGCATAAAGTTTGAGACTTTATATTGGTTATATGAAGTTATCCTAACAAGGTTATGGAAAAGACATAATACCTTTTTTCTGTTGGAAATTATTTTTAGTTACAAACATAAGTATTTACTAATTTTGAAGGAAAATAAAAAAATGAACCAAGCTTTTATTGTTCCAATTATTACTACTGATTCAAATGGGATTTCCGTTTTTTCAGAAATCAATTTTGATGTACATCAACGCGGGGGATTATTTTTGACAGAACAAATCGGGACTCAAAATTTCCGAATCAGGAAAAGTGATATTGGTTATCAAACTGATTTTCATTTGGCAGGCAATGCTACCTTTATTATCATCCAAAAGGGAAGTTTAAAAATAGAACTGCAAAATGGTGATTTTAAAATATTCAAAGCCGGTGATTCTTTTATTGCCAATGACAATTTACCAGAAGATATTCTTTTTGACAACAAAATTCATGGGCACAAAGCAAGTGTAGAAGGAGATGAAGTACTTCAAGCTATTCATATAAAATTGGCTTAAATAAAAAATCCGACTGATTAGTATATCAGTCGGATTTTATAAATTCGTACTGTTAAGTATTATTTATTTTTTTAACCAAGCATTTTTAAGAGTGTTTTTACTAGCATCGGTTGCTTGTAATCCTTCTTTATCAGTGTAGGTTAACGTTACTTTACCTTTAAGGGTTTGTTCTTTACCGTCACGTTTTATTTTAATCGCTATAGCATCATCCGCTTTCCAGTTTTGACTTCCTAAAACAAGGTCATAGACGTTATCCAAGTTATAGTTCACATCATTTACCGCTAGGATAATATCACTACCTTTTAACCCTAAATTAGTCATGAATGGATTCAGTTCAGTATTTGGTAAAACCATGATTTCTTTTGTAGCCTGGTTTACCGTTACATAAGGTTGTTGTCCTTTCAAGAAAACATTTTCGGCTACTTTTTTTGGTGCTTTTTTTACACCCATTTTTGCTAGGTAAAAATCGTATGGAATTGGAGTTTCGCCACTAACATAAGTTGATAGGAATGTTCCCACTTCAGGATAAGTCAGTTCAGTGATTTTTTTGAATAATTCGCTGTCATCAAAAGCTTTTTCTTTTCCGTAAACTTCTGATAATTTTTGCATTAAGTCTAATATGCCTCTTTGCCCGTTACTGCTTTCCCTGATTTGGATATCAAGGCACATAGCGATTAACGCTCCTTTTTCATATACATTCAAATACTGACCTTTATAGGGCTCCGATAATACATTTGCGCTCATTTTAGTAAATGGCATAGTGTCGTTCATTTGTGAAGCATTTTTGATTTTGCCTGAGATTCTGTCATAAAACTCATCCTCTGTAATCAAACTTTGATTGATCTGGAATAAATTAGCAAAATATTCAGTTACTCCTTCATACATCCATAAATGTTCTGACATGCTAGGGGCATTGTAATTAAAGAACTGGATTTCTTTTGAGTGAACGGTTAATGGGGTCACGATATGAAAAAATTCATGAGAAACCACATCCTTCATTTGTTCTGATAATTGATCAGCTGGTAGGATTTCTGGTAATACAACAGTGGTAGCGGTAGGGTGTTCCAATGCTCCGAAGCCTTTAGCATCGTTTCCTTTTATGTCAGATAAATACAAAAGAACAGTATATTTTTTTGTAGAATTGAATTTACCCAAAAAGTTCTTTTGAGCAGTCATCATCGTTTTCATTTTTGGGGTAATGCTTTCTGCAGTAACTTTTCCGTTAGGGGAATATACACTGATTAAAATTTCCATTCCGTTTACAGTGAAAGTAGTATAGTCTGGTTTAGAGTACATGATTGGGTTTTCTACCAATTCAGCATAACGGCTGGTAGTAAAAACATCTTTAGAATCCCCAGCATCGCTATCTGTCATTGACGTAGCTCCAAAAAGTGTTTTTGGGTGCATGATAGTCAATTCATAAGGAACGGCGTTTTTATCAGTAAAATAACCTATAAATCCGTGGGTGTTCAACATGAAATTCTTTCCTTCCTCAATATTGGTTCCTGCAGGTGAAAAAATCTCGTGAGTAGATTCAACATCATAAGTGTCATTTACCCAATACGTCACTTTTGCCAATTTCTTTGCGCCAGTGATTAACCAAGAATTGTCATCGGATTTTGTGGCAGAGATAGGATTTCCTTTGGCATCAAATGCTTTTAGGTCATCAATGAATTTTCCGTAATTGTCTTCAGAGTAGGTTCCAGGAACAATTTTAGGAATGTAATAACTCACTTGATCAGTAGTAAATGCGGGTGTGTTTACTGTTACCATAACTTTGTCGTCTTTAACAACATTCAAGTCGATGGTTACTTTTATTTTTTCATTTTTGGCCTGACCAAAAGTATTTGGGGCAAAACCCACTAATACTAATGCGGTGGTTAATAGTAAATTTTTCATGTAATTATTTTTTGGTTTCTGGAGTAAGACAGTAAAAGGATTTAAATGTTACAGCTTAAAATTGTTTTATGAATAAATTAACTAATAGTTTTTTTAGATTGAATTAGATATATGTATTTCAATAAAAAAACCACAGCTTTTTTGACTGTGGTTAAATATATTGATTGCTAAAAAATTAATTTTGTTTCGCATTGAGATTTGAGTTTCTTTCTCTGATTTTCTTGATTAAGAAAATCAAACCAAAGAATGACATAAATAAACTCAGGTATACGTTTTCCCTAATTACAATTGTAGTTAACAACAAAATAACTATCGCACTCGCCAATAAAACTATGCTATAAAGAGGATTTATTTTTTTTAAATAAATAACTCCCACATAAAGAACAATCATGATTAATAAAGGGATGAAATTTTCCATGTTTTTTAATTTATTTTGTGAAGATATGAAAAATCTGTTCGTTGTTTATAAAATATTTCTAATTAATTAAATCACTACACTAAATAAGTGTTTTAGCGTCGAAATCAACGTTGTTTACGTCGAAATCGACGTCCAGCACGTCGTCAGCGACGTCAACAACGTCCTAATCGACGTCAGGAACCTCGTCACCGACGTCAACAACCACGAAATCGACGTCAAACACGTCAATTTCGACCCTTTTGTAATAAAAAAATGGAGTTAGTTGTTATTAAGAAACAACAAACCCCTGAATTATCAGGGGTTTATGTTAGTCAAATTTATTCTTTATATAATATTTTCCGTCTAAGTCTTCGTCAAATTCATCGATTTTGACTTGCTTCGGTTTTGGTTTTGCAGCATTCGCCTTTTTTTTCCAGACCTCAAATTTATCGGCAGTGAGCTTCTTTTTCATGATTTCCAAAACTTCCTTTTCTGCCAATCCAAACTCTTTTTTTATGATTTCAAAAGGATTTCTTTCTTCTAAAGCCAATGAAATTAATTTTTCAGTTTCGTTCCAACTTAATTCTATTTTGCTACTCTTTTTCATTATTTGAAATAAAATTCTTCTTGTTTTTTAAAAGGTTATATTTTTTATCAATATTAATAAAAAAAACAATCACTTTTTCAATGATAGAAATATTTTTATGTAAAATTTTATGATTGCAAACTATAATTCTATTTTTCTGAAAGTCAAATTTATCCTTGGATTAATGGGTTTTGCCGTTTTAGGGATTTGATGTTTCCAAAAATGCTGTGTTTTTCCCTCCATAATCAGTAAACTACCGTGTTCAAGAACTAATTTTAATCGGGCTTCTTTGATGGTATTGTGCTTTAAATGAAATGAACGCTCTGCGCCAAAACTTACGGATGCAATAGTGGGATTGTTGCCTAGTTCCTTTTCATTATCGGCATGCCAGCCGTTGCTGTCTTTTCCGTTTCGGTATAAGTTAAGCAATACGGTCGTAAAATCTTCCTCACATACAGTTTCTATTTTAGCTTTTATTTTTTCTAAAAGCAAAGTAAATCCATGTGGTCGCATGGTGATATTAGAATAGGAGTAAGGCTTGCAGTTATTTGCATATAATGCAGTTAGTCTTGGTTGAAGGTGGGTTTTACCAAAAAGTGTTATTTTGTCTTGTTGCCATTCGGTTTTTTCCATTAGCTCTTTGTAAATGCTATTCGCTTCCTCATTCGTAAAAAACGATGGATAATAACTAATTGTTGCATCGGGCAAATCATAAGTTATTCTATCTGTCGGGAAATGGAGTTTCATAACGATACCGCTGCTTTGTTTTATTGAATAAAAGGAGTGTATTGGTAAGCCCAAATTATTAAAACAATTTGTAATGGCAATCGTAGCAATAAAATCCATCTCGGAAAACCCATATTGGCATTTATGTTTTGGTACATAAATAAATTTGCAGGGAAAACGGCAACTAATAAGGCAATTATTGCTACTGCGGCAAAACTGCTGGAATAAGGAACACATAAAAGAATCCCAAAAACAATTTCAAGTACGCCACTAATTGCGTTCAATGCTTTAGGATTGGGAAAGTAAGGCGGAATAATTTTTATATAAAGATCTGGTTTTCTGAAATGATTGATGCCAGCCAAAATATACAATAACGCCATCAAATATAAATGCCAAGGTAATTGCATGTTAATGAAATTAGATAAAAGCTAAGTTAGCTATTATTTTTGGGTATTCCTGATATTCATCATCACGATGGCTAAAATGATACAGCTAATTCCCACCCATTGTACCCAATTTACGCTTTCTCCTAAAACAAAATAAGCCATACCAACGGATACGGGCAATTCCAATGAGGCTACTATACTTCCCAAACCAATACCAGTATTAGGAAAACCCGCATTCAATAATAATGGAGGTATAATCGTTCCGAACAAGGCGAGAACAATTCCCCATTTAAGGAAAATTTCAAAATTGAAGGGCGTGGTTTGTGTGGCGAGTATGAAGCATAAAACAATTACTGCCCCGCCAAGTAGCATATACAAACTACGTTGAGCCGATGATATATTAGTGGCAATTCTATTTGCGGTAAACATGGTAGTGGTGAATGAGGCTGCTGCCAAAATTCCCCAAGTTATGCCACGCCAGTCTAATAATGTATTAGTATTTAAAATATTAGTAGCTAGTACAGTTCCAATTAAAACAATACCAACAGCAACTGTTTTTTGTATGGAAGGCAGTTTTTTATCCAATATCATTTCGAGTAAAACACCCATCCAAACCGTTTGCATCAATAACACTATCCCGATGGAAACATCAATGTATTTTACGGCTAAATAATAAAATACACTTGTCATCCCGAGCGAAGTGCCCGCTAGCATCAATTGCCCGATATTGCTTTTAGATGCTTTGACTGTTTGATTTCCTTTTCTTAATTTCTGAAAGGCATTAATAAGTAAAACGCCAATTATCCCTATTATAAACTGGGAGCCCGTTACTTCGGCCGTTGTAAATCCTTCTTTGTAGGCTAGTTTTACGAAAGTAGCTAACATCCCATAACTGGCAGCACCTAATGCAACAAAAAAAACTCCTTTTAAAACCTTTTTATCTAACATTCCTTTAATTTAAAAAAGCATGTAAATATAGGGTTTTAAAAGGAGTTTGCCTCTGAAAGTATTATCTATAAGGTTAACGTCGTCTGCCTCTTCGTACTTTGACAACACCTACTTTTCCTCTTTTGTTTTTATGCATTACGGTAGTACCGCGCCTGTTATGAATTACTAAAGTAGAGGAATTTCTTCTTGGCGTATATATTTTTCGGGCATGAAGAACACGGTGTTCAGGGGTGTGGTGGTAGTATAAACGATGAGGAGCACATCTCGCTCTAAAAATGCTATATCTTATAGGTTTCCATGGTTTCCACCAATTTGGATATACTGCCCAACGATGTGGTGAAACCCAAACCACATAACCCGGTGCATACAGGAATTGTACACTTGGCCATGCCCAAACATTTACAATCATCACTACACTTTCGATTTCTGGAACCGAAGGACCGCCTTTTGCATTTTTGATCATTTGTTTTTCGTCAGACGGCTCTACAATAGTATTGGCAGCATAGATTTTTTCATCACCTTCAATTTGTAAAACCGCCTGTTCTTTTCCGGTTTTTTCAATACCAATTGTGGCAATATCCTGTTTTTCGGTAGGGCTCAAATCAATACTTAAAACAATAGTATGCGAATCTTTTTCTTTAATATCTGAAACAGTGATATAATCAATATTGCCATCACCGTTTAAATCGAGGTTATTGACATTGTTGTTTTCTTCATTGAGCATTTTTTCAAATTCTTCAAGGGAAGTTGCTTTTTCAAATAATGCCAATGCGCCTTCCAAACTAAAATTGTCGCCAGTATATTGAGCTTTGTTTTCTTGCTGACCAAAAACTGTGGTTGTTCCCAGAAAAACCAGCAGTATTAATATCCTATTTTTCATTTTTGTAGATTTAAAAGGTTACTCTTTTTTAAGACTTTGTATTTTAATAAAGGTTTAATACTAAATTACTCCTTTTTGAGTTTAGTTTATAACACATTAAATCAAAATTATGCAGTATTCAATATTTATTTTGTGGTTGCTGTTCGTAGGATGTGAAACCGAACCAAAACCGTTACCAAAAAATTATTTGTCAAAGCATAATGAAGCCCTTGCTTATTGCAAACAAAACGACTTTAATACCAGTTATTATATTTTGATTGACATGAGCCTTCATTCTGGAAGGAACCGTTTTTTTGTCTATAATTTTTCATCCAAAAAAAACGAATACGAGAAACTAGTAACCCACGGAAGTTGTGATGTGTTGGATGATAATGACAGTAAATGGGAGAAAGCCAAGTTCAGTAATGTCAATGACAGTCATTGCTCCTCAAAAGGCAAATATAAAATAGGCAAACGCGATTATAGTTCTTGGGGCATCAATGTAAAGTATTGGCTTGTTGGATTAGAAAAAACCAATGACAATTCAGAGAAAAGAGTTACGGTATTGCATTCTTGGGATGCAGTTAAAGACAAGGAAATCTACCCTGATTATGCACCATTGAGCTGGGGTTGCCCTGCCATTTCAAATGATTTCATGACGGTTCTGGATAAAAAACTACAGCTTAGTACTAAGCCAGTTTTAATGTGGATTATTGAATAACTACGCTTTTTCAGTACAGTTAAACATCCATTGAATCCCAAATTTATCGGTACAGCTACCAAAATAAGCCCCCCAAAACATATCTTGCAGTTCCATGGTGATGATACCTTCGTCAGATAGGGCATTGAATAATTTCAAGGTTTCCTTTCTTGTGTCTGGTTCCAAGTTGATGTAAATATTATTACCAAAATCTACCCTGAACCCCATATTCTCTGGAGCATCCGTTCCCATAAGTACATGTCCGCCCACAATAGGCAACTCCACATGCATCACTAAATTCATGTCTTCAGGCGAAATAACCATTTCGCCTTTGGCAGGAATATCACTAAAACGGGCGATACCGCCATTGCCAAATTCCCCTCCAAAAACTTTTTTGTAAAAATTGAAAACTTCTTCGGTATTGCGATGAAAGTTGAGGTAGGTGCTTGTTCTTGCCATGATTGTTAGTGTTTGTTATTTTAATAGGTAAGCTTCACGAAGTTAAACAATTAATATTTTATTGGCAATAGCGATTTGTTCCATTCCGCCTATAATTTTTAATTTTGTATATGGATTATGAGGTACCCAAAATAAAAGTCTTGAAATTTAATGAAGCGAACGGTTTCTATACCACACCGGAGCGCAGCAAGATTATGTCTAAAATCCGGTCAAAGAATACCAAACCCGAATTATTGTTCAGAAAGGCATTATGGAAAACGGGCTTTCGTTACCGGGTTCATCACAGTAAGCTTCCGGGTAAACCGGATTTGTCAAACAAAAAACCCAAATTGGCAATATTTATTGATGGCGAGTTTTGGCATGGTCGCAACTGGGAAGAAAAGAAACCTAAAATCAAAACCAACAAGGAATTTTGGATTTCAAAAATAGAACGGAATAGGCAGCGCGATGAGGAAAACAACCAAAAGCTTTCTGCTACTGTTTTGCGCTTTTGGGAAAGCGACGTCAAAAAAAATCTCCAGCATTGCTTGGATACTGTATATGAATGTGTGAACAAGAACAGCCTTTAATGTTTTTATTTCTCAAGAATGGTTTTCAGATTCCCTAAACTCGTATCCATATCTTTTGCCAGCATTTTTTCAACCATTGGTAGCAAAGCATTCAGAGGATAGGCCATTTTGCTGGCATTGTTCCATGTGACTTTGGTTTGATTGTCGGATAAGGGTTCTGCACTCATTTTTACATTGGCAAGACCTACAAATGGACGAACAAAACGGATTTCGGTTGCGATGCTTTTTCCTGCTATGATAGTCTTGATTTCTTGTTCGCCTTCGCCTGCTTTCTTTCCGTTCCAGCCATATATAAAACCAACTGTACCATCAGTTCCCGTAAAGTTTCTTTGCATTTCCGGTTCAACCATTACCCATTTGTTGAAATGATCCTGATTCTTCAACAGAATTATATAATCAAAAACTTTCAGCAATGGCGCATTAATGATTACTTCACGCTGAATGTTATAGTCCTTTCTAGAGAAAAGTGCAATAATCAACAATAGGGCGATGACGCCAATAAGTACTAGTAAAATGGTAAGTAGTGTATTCATATTGATTTGTATTATAATTGAAATTTGAATTAAACGATATTAATGTTCGTATTATTTACTGCGAATTAGGTATATTTTTTTTTTGAGTACTCCATTTTTATCAGTATAAGTATTAGTGGTTGATAAACCTTCGCTTGTTTTTGTTAATGTAATAGCTGATCTTTTACTCCATTCGGAGACAGAATTATAAAACCAATCACCAGATATGTTTAGCCATATTTCATAATAGTTTGATTTGTCGGTCTGAATTTGTATTTTTTGCTTAAAAAGGGGTTGCAAGGTCCTTAATATGAGTGTCCCATTACTATCTTTTGGACTTATTGATTTTGTCATTGTACCATCTAAAACCAAATCATATGCTCGAATACTCATTGTATTTTCAAAGTAATACATAACATCTATTTTATCAGTAATATTTTGTCCTTTATTGTCAAATATTTTTACTGTAAGTTTTTCACTATCGATATGACCTTTTACAACTTTTTTAATCACTTTAAATTTATTCAAATCGACTGGTTTTAACTGAATGATGTTTTTTTCTTGTGTCCAGTTTCCGAAAGAAAAATAAGAAGTAGTGCAACAACCTGTCTCATTATAGAAAGTACCGTCTTTAAACAATCTAATCGATTCACTACAAAAACCTCCATCGTAATTGTAATAATAAGTATCTTTTTTTTGCCCAAATAAAAAAAATGAGTTTAAAATGATAGGTATGATAAATAGTGTTTTTTTTGTTCATTGTTAGACTTTATTTTGGACAACTAAAAAACGAAGTTAAGCAAAACTACTTCAATTTTATAAAAAGTATCAAACTCAGGTTCAAAGAAGTATCCAATTTTTCTCCTGTAGGTATTTTTTACAATCGGGGCAGAATTCTTTTTCCTGATCTAAAGGGTTTCCGCCCTCCGCGTCTCTCATCAAACAGTTTTTTTTCGGACAATGCGGTAATCCCTGAGTATGACCAAGTTCATGTAACGCGACTTTATAAAATTGCTCTCTTTTATTGCTTTTTGACAATCTAAAACTGGAAACCACACAAGCATTGCCCGGTCGATACCCTAAACCCATTACTCCCCAATCTTCTATAGCGCCTTTTTTTGTACTGAGATCAAGACGAGACAACCCAATTATTACCGTATCCTTGCCAATCCTCTTTTTTAAAAACTCTAGAAGAATACTGGCCTTATATCGGTTTCGTGGTTTATAGTAGGATGCTGCAGGAAAGGGAATGTTTTCCCTCATAACAGTATTTGGATTGACTTTCTTAATTTGTTTCAACGTTATTTCCGATTCCGTTTTTGGGAAATCCCCGAACGGCTGGATCACAATTACCTTTTGACTGTTTGATTCACAGGCAGTAACCAAGAGAAAAACGAACATAGAAAGCAAAATTCTCATATTAAGATGCACTGTTAGTTGCATTGACCCCATAGCGTATTGCTTCTCCAAGTTGGTCAAGGTTTATATCCCTTACCGTTTTAAACTTAATACAATACCCGCTCACGCTTGCCTTGCCAATTTTTTCCCCATACGTCTCGGCTAAGTATTTTTTATCGTCGATGCCAAGTATGTAAACAGAAATTCCAGTGGTGTTTGCGCTAAGGCCAATTTGGTAAAACTCCTTAGTACTACTATCTGCATATTTTATGGTATAGTTCCCGTAACCAATGTTGGGGTTAGAGACAATTTTGTTTTCACTGTTTTTACCATCAAGAAACCATAGTTTACAGTCAGGCATTGTTTGGAGTATAAAGTGATGCAACTCTTGCATTTCAGTTCTTTTTGGTTCAGACTGAGTTGCAATGTAGTTTTGAATTTGTTCTACTATGTTCATATACTAAGATTGTTTAGGGTCTTTTTTTTATTATTATTTGTCAAACACAAAATTTACCAAATACAAAATTTAATCTTTACCGCAAATTAGCAATTTATAATTAGAATTTCGAACTCTTTGTTTCATCTATTTATATGTAAATACTAACTTTATAATATCATTTTCCTTTCCTGCCTGACTAAATAGTTACTTATGATATTAAATAACTACTTTATATAATAGAATAACTATTTTAGGTAATATAATAATTATTCAAAGTAATACGATAACCATTTAAGGCAATACAATAATTATTCAAGGTAATAGGGTAATGATTTAAGGTAATATTATGTATGTTATAGGTAATAAGATAACAAATTAAGGTAATATAATAACGAATTAAGGTAACAGAATAACAAAAACTAATAAAAAAGCACTAATTTTATCCAAAAATATACTAAACGCTAATTTAAAGACTATGATACGACTACGATTAAAAGAGCTGATGCTCCAAAAAGGGAGGAAATCTTCGGTCTATACGTTAATGAAGTGTGGTGTGGGACGCAATTCTGCTAAACACTACCTGAACGGAAGCGCAAAGAGCATCAAGTTTGATGATTTGAAAAGCCTATGCGAATTTTTTAACTGCACCCCAAAAGAAATCATTGGTGTTTATGACGAGCCACAATCAAGGATTCAGCCAGATACGCCATTGTATACTTGGGTTGGACACGAAACACCGTTCCCGTTACAAGCCTATAGGCAATTAACACCCGAGCAACTGCAAGAAGCAAGCGAATTTATTAATGAATTAGTTGGGAGGAATAATCAGGTTTAGATTGTTCAGGAAATAATGTTGAGATGTGCAGGATTATAAATCTGCGCTATTTGGGATTTAAGCTTGCCAACCTGCTGTTAGCGGTTCGGCTTTTCTTGTTAGCAAGTTTGGTGAATCCACACATATTTTCCGTTTATAAATGTTATTAGTCCGCCACCAACTTCGTCTGCACCTAAAGCGATTGAAGGATTTTGAAGTTTAATTTCTTTGCTTCCTAAAACGTCACCGTCTTCGGTGAATGTTGTTTCGCTCGTTTCTCTGTCTTCTACAAGCCCCCAATAGTCAACCCAATTAAATTCGGTCATATGTGAGAATGGTTTACCAAAACCAATTCTAACTTCTTCATTCGTCTTGCCGTGTTTGATAATAATTCCTGATGTTTCGTTTTCTTTTTTATAAAACGCTTTGTCAATAATTCCGTCTCCGTTAAAATCTGCCGATATTGTGTCTGTCAGTTTATATAGCGTTGCTTTTTCAAAACCACTTAAAGACTGTTTACGGTAGTCCTCTTCGCTTTGTATTTCTTCTGTCGAATTCTGCGGAACTTTAACATTCTTGGCTGTCGTAGTCGAGTCAGTATCAGTCTTAATTTTTTGTTCCGAGCGTGGTTGACCGCAACTTGCTAAAACCAATAAAGTCAATATGTATATTATCTGTTTCATTGTCGTCTTTTAAGCTGATCACTAACGTTTTTACGGTCGGCGAGGTTGGGGAATAAATTAAGATTAATATTTCGGTTAAGTACAAAATTTCCAAATACAAGACCAATTTTAATCCCGATAGCTATCGGGAGCCTAAAACCCCAATCTAGCTAAATTGCTGTTGTGTGTTCGGTTTTTAATTGCAACCGATTTCAGGAATACATAGTAATGAACCAATTCCACCTTTTATCGAAACAATAATTTTAGTATTTTCATTTATAAAACATAGAGTTTTTTTATCAATGTATTTTGGCAAATCTGATGGCATTGGTAAATTATAGGTTATTATTTTTGTTTTTGTTTCATCAATAAATGCTACATCGCTTTTGCCTTTCGATTCACCAAAAGTTGTAAAATTTGTTATTATATGATATGAGTTTACACCATCTAAGTCTTTCAATTCTCCCAAATATGTAATTTGTGATTTACTATCATATCCAATATCTATGATTTTTAACTTGTTAATATTTTGCGCTTTTATAAATTTTTTGTAGAAGTTTAATTCTGGCAAGCTTTGTTTATATTTTTCAATTAACATTTCGTTTTTAAGATTTTCTTCAAAGACTAATGTATCATAGATTATTGACGCTTTTTTTTCTTCAATAACTTTTTCAGAATCTACAATTTCTATTTTTGGTGTTTCTTTTATAATCTCAATTTTAGGGTTGTTATTTTGAGACTTTGAAGTACAACTCAAAATTAAAAAAGAAACACTTAGGATTATAAACTTATTCATTTTTTGTTTGATTATTTTCTTCGGTTAAAATGTTGCATAACGTCCGGTGGCTTGCATCCAGTGGCGTGAACTCTCACCGAACAATCACAAATATAAACCAAACTTTGAGTTATCAGCGTATTTTCTAAAGATTCACCGAATTAAGCCATTGATGCAAACCGCTGTTGGCAGATCGTTATTTTTTTTTCTTTATTAAATTCTGTTCAGTTTTTATAGAATCATTTTTCTTTTCTATAGTATCCTTAATTTCCTTTTTATTGATTGTATCGTTTTCAATTAACTCTTCGGGCATTTCTTTTGCTCGCTTCCCCATAATGCAACTTGAAAACGTAAAAAGAAAACTTAATGAAAATAATGCAACTATTTTAATTGGTTTAACTTTTATTCGGTTAAATCGATTTCTTAAATTGGGATATTTAATATTATTTTCGTTTTCTACTTGATTAAATTTATAAATTCCGCAAATACTTTCATTATCTGCATTGTCAACGAAATATTTTTCAATTTCTGTATTCTTCATTTTTGTAAAATCAATTACAGTTTTATTGCAAGAATTACAAAATCTACCTTTTTTATTCGGCGACATTGAATTCCAATTTTCATTACAAGGATTTTGTATTATTATTTTATTTTCCATAAATATCCCGAAAGTTTTTTATTTCGTGCGGTTTGCCATAATGTCTGCCAACTTGTATATATGCGCTACAAAGTAGCGTATATACACCCAATTTTGGGTAGATTGGCGAAAGTTTGTTTCGCTTTACGTTTGTTCAAATATATTGTTTATTTCTTAGAAGTCATTAAATAGCTTTTCATTAATTCTAGAAAAAAACCTGCAAGTATAACTTGCAGGTTTAATAGATTCCAAGTCAAGCTTGGAATAAGCGATTCACACCATTTTGTGCCAAAATGGGTTCTCTGCTTATCTAATCAATTCAAAACTTCTTTTTACAAAAGCAGTCAAATCGGCTCCTTTCAATAGGTTTTGAGATAATTTAGCTAAGTCTAAAGCTTGTTTTACCAAACTTTCCTGACTTGCTTTATCAGTGGTGTTCAAGATGTTGTTTGCCAAATCAGAGTTGGTGTTCACAACCAGATTATACATTTCTGGCATATTTCCCATTCCAAACATTCCGCCACCACCAGACTGACTCATTTCTTTCATTCTGCGAATGAATTCCGGTTGTGTTATAATAAACGGTGCGGCATCACTATCCAATGCTTCCAGTTGAACGGTATAGGCTTTTGGGATAAATGATTCTAATGATGTTTTTAGTTTTTCTTTTTCCTCATCGGATAATTTCGAAATTGCGGTATCTTCTTTCTTGATTAAATTATCAATATGGTCTGAATCTACACGAACGAAAGTCAGGTTTTGATTGTCGCTCTCGATTTTTTGAATCAAATGAGAAATAATAGGGGAGTCCAATAACAGGACTTCATATCCTTTGTCTTTTGCGATTTCGATATACGAGTGCTGCGCTTCCTTGTTTCCAGCATATAAAATCACTTGCTTTCCGTCTTTGTCGGTTTGGTTAGCAGCTGTTTTATCCTTTAGTTCCTGTAGCGTGAAATAAGTGTCATCAACAGTTGGGTACAATACAAACGCATCAGCTTTTTCATAGAATTTCTCTTCGGATAACATTCCGTATTCCAAAACTATTTTAATGTCGTTCCATTTTTGCTCAAAATCTTCACGGTTTTCAGTAAAGAGTGCTTTCAGTTTATCGGCTACTTTACGGGTAATGTAGTTCGATATTTTCTTCACGGCTCCATCAGCTTGTAAACCAGAGCGGGAAACGTTTAATGGAATGTCCGGTGAATCGATTACTCCGCGAAGCATCGTTAAAAATTCAGGAACGATTCCTTCTACATTATCGGTTACATAAACTTGGTTTTGGTACAATTGGATTTTGTCCTTTTGGATTTGCATGTCTGAACCCAATTTTGGAAAATACAAAATCCCTGTCAGGTTGAACGGATAGTCCACATTCAGGTGAATATGAAATAAAGGTTCTTCAAACTGCATTGGGTACAATTCCCTGTAAAAACTTTTATAATCCTCATCAGTAAGATCCGTTGGCTGTTTTGTCCAAGCTGGATTTGGGTTGTTGATGATATTGTCAACTTCAACTTCCGTAAATGTTTTATCTTTATCTTCAAGGGCAACTTCTTCGCCTTTCTTTTGCTCTATTTTTTCTTTTTTGGTTCCGAATTTAATTGGAATAGGCATAAATTTATTATACTTATTCAATAGTTCACGGATTTTGAATTCTTCCAGAAACTCTAAAGAGTCTTCAGCAATGTGAAGGATGATTTCGGTTCCGCGTGTCGTTTTGTCTGCAGGTTCCAATGTGAATTCTGGGCTTCCGTCGCAGGTCCAATGTGCTGCTGGTTCGTCTTTGTATGACTTGGTAATGATTTCTACTTTTTCGGCAACCATAAAGGCAGAGTAAAATCCTAAACCAAAATGCCCAATAATTCCAGAGTCTTTTGCCGTGTCTTTGTATTTATCCAAGAATTCCTCGGCGCCAGAAAAAGCCACTTGGTTGATGTATTTTTCTACTTCATCAGCAGTCATTCCCAAACCTTGATCGATGATGTGGAGTTTTTTTCCTTCTTTGTCAATCTTTACCTCAATGATTGGGTTGCCATATTCAACTTTTGCTTCGCCAATACTGGTAAGGTGTTTTAATTTTAAAGTTGCATCAGTCCCGTTTGAAATTAGCTCACGCAAAAATATCTCGTGGTCGCTATATAAAAATTTCTTGATTAAGGGAAAGATGTTCTCTACCGAAACATTAATTTTTCCTGTTGTCATAGTATTATAAGTTTTTTAATTTGGAAAGTCTTTAGTCAAATAGAGTACCAATTGACAAGGAAGTGACAAAATGTCTTAGTGGTAAATTTCGCAATAAAAAATAACAATTATACAACTATAGATTTTATTTTGATTGTATATTTGTTGCACAATCTAACCTAAATAAAAAGTAATAAAATGAGAAAACTAATTTTTTTAAGCACGATAGCATTGATGCTTTTTGCTTGTAAATCAAAATCGGTAACCGATTCAAAACCAAGTATAAGTTCACAAGTTGCTATGAAAGGCGAATGGGTTTTAAGTTCTGTAACTTATCCTGGTTCTAATTATATCAAAATAAATTCTTTCCAAATCGCGGATTCAAAATGTTTTGAAGGCAGCAAATGGAAATTCATCTCGAACAACAATACCGGTAACATGTCATTTACAAATACCAGTTGTACTGCATTTAGTTCTGCATTTACTTGGTATGTGAGTAAGGAAGGACAGTTTTTGTTGAAAATCCTTTATCAAGGCGAAAAAGCCAAAAAAGTAAGGGAAGGTTTTGTATTAAGAGTACAAGATCAAAGAGAATCTTCTTTTCAATTAGTTGATAAAGTAGATGTTGGCGGAAAAATGACCGATGTTGTTTATCAATTTAATAAAATTAACTAAAAAATACAATTATGAAAAAGATTTCAATAGTAGGTTTAGCAGTATTAATGCTAGCAGGAACAATCTTCACGAGCTGTGAAGCAGTAAAAAATACAAACAATACTCAAAGAGGTGCCGGAATTGGTGCAGTTGCAGGGGCAGTTCTAGGTGGGGTTCTTGGGAACAACTTAGGAAAAGGCGGCAACGGAGCTTTAGGAGCTGTTCTAGGTGGTGCTATCGGTGGAGTTGCCGGTGGGGTTATTGGTAACAAAATGGATAAGCAAGCAAGAGAAATTGATACTGCTTTACCAGGAGCCGATGTGGTTCGTGTAGGAGAAGGAATCAAATTGGTCTTGAACGAAAATGCAGTGCGTTTTGATACTGGTAAATCATCTTTGACTACAACAGCAAAAACAAACTTGGATAAATTAGTTACTGTTTTCAATGAATATCCTGATACAAACATCGTAATTTATGGTTATACTGACAGCACAGGTTCAGTAGAGCGTAATTTGGAATTATCTGGACAAAGAGCTGATGCAGTTAGAAGTTATTTAACTGGAAAAGGCATTTCATCAGGTAGATTTACTACAACAGGTATGGGAATCGCAGATCCAATAGCAACTAATGATACAGCTGAAGGTAGAGCGCAAAACCGTCGTGTTGAGTTTGCAATTACTGCAAATGAAAAAATGAAACAAGACGCTGAAAAAGAAGCTAAAAAATAAGAATACTTTTTAGAATAATAGAAACCGTCTCGTTCAAAAACGAGACGGTTTTTTTTGACCTCACCCCAACCCTCTCCATAGGAGAGGGAGACTGGATGTTATGTCTTGAATTTATTTAATTACTGATTTACCTACTCCCTCTATTTTGCTTAGTCAGTTCTCTGGCGTTCGTGTAGAGAGGGTTGGGCGAGGAAAATTTCTAAATGTACTAAGGGTGTCATTTTTTTTACTTTAACTTTGTAATCTCAAAAATCTACCTACTACCAATGCTTCAGGTTCAAAATATTTCTTTCGGTTATACGGATAAACCAATTATTCAAGATATCAGTTTTACGATACACAAAGGTCAGAACGTTTCCGTTATTGGCGAAAGCGGTTGCGGAAAAAGCACGTTGCTGAAATTGATTTATGGGTTATATGATTTAGACAAAGGGAACATTCTGTGGGAAGGATTTGAAGTGCTTGGACCTAAATTCCACCTCGTTCCAGGAATGCCGTTTATGAAATACATGGCACAGGATTTTGACTTAATGCCTTATATTACTGTTGCCGAAAATGTTGGAAAATATATTTCTAATGAGAATATAGAATTCAAAAAACAACGCACTCAGGAATTACTTGAAATAGTAGAAATGACCGACTATGCCAATATAAAAGTGCAATTTTTGAGTGGCGGTCAGCAGCAACGCGTAGCAGTAGCCCGTGTATTGGCATTGGAACCCGAAGTGTTATTATTGGATGAGCCTTTTAGCCATATTGATAATTTTAGGAAAAATGCCTTACGCCGAAACCTCTTCGCCTATTTAAAAGCAAAGGGTATTACTTGTATAGTTGCAACTCACGATAGTACAGATGCACTTTCTTTTGCTGATGAAACCCTTGTATTACAAGATGGGGAATTAATCCAAAAAGGAAATCCAATCGCAATATACAATCATCCAGAAAGTAAATATGCGGCATCCCTTTTTGGGGAAGTAAACGAATTACAGTTATCCCAATTAACAACTATCAAAGGAGAAGATCAAGCTTTGTTACTTTATCCACACCAACTCAAAATTTCCGAAAACGGGATGCTGAAAGCCGTTGTTAAACATTCCTATTTTAAAGGCAGTCATTATCTGATTAAGGCAGTGTATGAACGTAAGATTATTTTCTTTGATAATGATTCGGAATTGGAAATGAATATTGAAGTGAGTTTAATAATGGTATAAAAAACCCCGAAATCTTCATTCCGGGGTTTTGCTTTTAATTAATTCTTCAAATATTTCTCTAAAAACTGATCCTGTTCCCATAACAAATGCAAGATGTTTTCTTTAGCGGCATAACCATGGCTTTCCTTTGGTAAAATCAACATTCTAGCTGGAGCACCTAATCCTTTTAATGCCTGAAAATACCTTTCGGTTTGTAGCGTAAATGTTCCTGGATTATTATCGGCTTCACCGTGAACCAATAATATTGGGGTTTTCATTTTTTCTGCATTCATAAACGGGGACATGGTATTGTAAACCGAAGGTGTTTCCCAATAATTACGCTGTTCGCTTTGGAAACCAAAAGGAGTCAACGTTCTGTTATAAGCCCCACTTCTTGCTATTCCGCACGCAAAAAGATTCGAATGAGTCAATAAATTAGCAGTCATAAATGCCCCATACGAATGTCCGCCCACTGCCACTTTTTTTCTGTTGATATACCCTAAAGCGTCAACCGCATTGATGGCTGCTTCTGCATTATCAACTAATTGAGTAATAAAATTATCATTTGGTTCCGTAGTTCCTTCCCCAATAATAGGAAACGCAGCATCGTCAAGCACTACATAACCTCTTGTTACCCAATAAACAAACGATCCATAATTTGGGAACGTAAATTCATTTGGGTTTTGATTGCTTTGTCCAGCAGAGTTTTTGTCTTTGTATTCAGCAGGATATGCCCAGATTAGCAGCGGCATTTTTTCTTTTTTGACTTTGTCATAACCCACAGGAAGGTATAAGGTCCCAGACAATTCCACACCGTCTTTTCTTTTGTATTTAATTACTTCCTTGCTTACATTTTTGATGCTTTCAAAAGGGTTCTTGAAAGTGGTAATAGGAGTCAGTTTGTTTTTCTGACGGATATTTCTAAAGTAATAATTCGGGTAATCATTTTTGGACTGAATCTGTACCAAAACTTCCCCTTTTTTAAAATCTTCAATAGAGAGTAAATCTTCCTTTTTATCTTTATAAGTTGAGGTATAAAGGCGTTTTGCTTTTAAGGTTTTCAGATTGTACTCATCGATAAAAGGAAACTGCCCTTCTTTTGTAAATCCATTACCAATCAAATAGGCATTGCCGTTTTCTATCGCCAGTACATTTTTA
Organism: Bacteroidota bacterium; assembly: GCA_040387655.1. Classification (GTDB taxonomy): domain Bacteria; phylum Bacteroidota; class Bacteroidia; order Flavobacteriales; family Flavobacteriaceae; genus Flavobacterium. The sequence continues at coordinate 22,748 of JAZKDI010000002.1, forward strand.
TTGTATTGGTTTTTTTTGGTTTCAAAGTTCCCTGGATCGGAATAAATGTCCTGCGAATTCCTGTCGGAAATTATCTTTGGAGTTTCATTTGGGTTGGACGGATTAATCAGGTAGGTTTTTGTATTTCTCGTATCGTACCAATCATCATAAACCAAGGCCGTAGTTTCATTACCCCAAATCATTCCGGCATAACGTTGTTTGGTTTTCACTAATGAAGTGGCTTCTGCCGAAAATGGTGCGTTCCAAAGGAATACTTCATCACGATAATCGGCTTTCTCAGCCTGATCTCCTTCGTCTAAGGCAACAACATACGATAAGGTTGCTGGTTTGTCTGCTCTCCAGCTCATGCTTCTTTTTCCTTTTCTGACAGACGAAAAACCTTTTGGCATAATTTCGTTTAAGGGTAATTCGTTTACAACTTTAACTTCATTTCCGTTTACATCATAAACTACCGATTTTGATGGAAAACGGCTTAACGGAACAATGTATGAAAATGGTTTCTGAATCGTTGTCAGCATCAGGTAATTACCATCAGGGGAAAAACTTTCACCCGCATACATATCGGCATTTTTGAATAAAACTTTAGTTCCGTTAATGTTTATTTTATATAATTCTGAAGTGATGATATTCTCAAAATTAGTTTCATCATTTTTGTTTTTCAACATATCAGGATAAGTACGGTTTTGTGATTTTGCTCCATCGGCATTCGAAATAATCGGTCCTGTTGGCAAATCCTTTTTTGGGTCTAATAATGCAGGTCTATTCTTCGGCAGCATTTTTACCAATATGGTCTGATTGTCATTCATCCAGCTGAACGGATTGCCGAGATTTGCATTTACTGTTGCATCAGTAAGTTTAGTCGCTTTTGCGGAAGCGATATCCAAAAACCAAAGCTCTACGCCTGAATTTGTAGTGTGCGAAAACAAAATTTTCTTTTCGTCTGGCGACCAGGATATATTACTGATGTGTGCATCCGTTGGCAAACCGCTCACCTGCATTTCATTCGTGTCTTTTATTTTTCTGATTTTTAGGTTATTGATATAAGTAACCGTACTCGAAATATTGGTAATCGGGTTGATACGCAAACCACCCAAACGCAATTCCTCTTGATTTAAATCTTCTAGTGTTTTATAGGTATTCCGATAAGTGAGAAGCATATATTCCTTCTTTGTATCCATGGATACGGAAGGCGCTCTTTCATAATCGGCCAGTTCTAAAATGGACTGCGTGGGTTTTTGGTATTTGAGGTTTTCCTGAGCAGATACGCCTAGTGTAGTAAACACCAATAAAAAAATACTGAAAAGTGATTTCATGTTGAATGGGTTGGTTAAAAAATTTGTCTAAAATAATACAATGCAGTTATAATGAACTACAACTTAGTGTTAAAAATCATAACCTATAGTTTTGGTAGGTGAGCCTATTGTTTTAGTAGGTGCGCCTATGGTTTTGATAGACTGACCTATGATTTTGGTAGGCGAGCCTATGATTTTAGTAGGCGCACTTATAGTTTTGGTAGGTGAACCTATGGTTTTGATAGGTGCACTTATGATTTTAGTAGGCGCGCCTATAGTTTTGGTAGGCTGACCTATAGTTTTGATAGGTAAATTAGATAGGTGGTAAAATCAATTTTCATCTCATTTATTTTTAAAATCTATTTAAAAAAGCAGTACCTTGTTGCTCAATTTTTTTAAATTAATACTACACTTATGTACCACTCAAAAATAGCAGGTTTAGGATATTACGTTCCCGAAAATATAGTGACAAATGACGATTTATCAAAGGTTATTGACACCAATGACGAATGGATTCAGGAACGAACCGGAATAAAAGAACGCCGCCATATCATTCGTGGCCAAGATACCACAACTTCAATGGGAGTGAAGGCCGCAAAAATTGCAATTGAGCGTTCAGGAGTATCAAAAGAGGATATCGATTTTGTAGTTTTTGCCACCTTAAGCCCAGACTATTATTTTCCTGGCCCTGGAGTTTTGGTTCAACGGGATTTGGGTTTACGAACTGTTGGCGCATTGGATGTTCGTAACCAGTGTTCGGGATTTATTTATGCGTTATCGGTTGCCGACCAATATATTAAAACCGGAATGTATAAAAACATTCTCATTATTGGATCAGAAGTACATTCTACCGGATTGGATATGAGTAACCGTGGTCGTGGTGTTTCGGTGATTTTTGGCGATGGTGCCGGAGCAGCAGTTTTGAGCAGGGAAGAAGATGTGACTAAAGGAGTTTTATCAACCCATTTGCATTCAGAAGGACAACATGCAGAGGAATTGGTTCTTAAAGCACCGGGAATGGGAGGACGATGGATTACCGATATTATTGAAGACCGAGACGAAAACGACGAAAGTTATTATCCCTATATGAATGGACAGTTTGTGTTCAAAAATGCAGTAGTGCGTTTTAGCGAAGTGATTAATGAAGGGCTTAAAGCCAATAATTTACAGGTTTCGGATATTGATATGCTGATTCCGCATCAGGCAAATTTGAGGATTTCGCAATTTATCCAACAGAAATTCCAATTAAGAGACGATCAGGTTTTTAATAACATCCAAAAATACGGAAATACGACAGCAGCATCGATTCCAATTGCACTTACAGAAGCTTGGGAAGAAGGGAAAATCAAATCGGGTGATACGGTGGTTTTGGCGGCTTTTGGTAGTGGGTTTACTTGGGGTAGTGCGATAATAAAATGGTAGGGTTAATTGGTGTAGGATAAGGCCGCTCCTATGGAGCTATTATTCTGTTGTATGTTTTTTCTAGAAACAGTGCGTCCCGATGGGACTAAAATTGACCGTCAAGAATAAGCTGTTTAATTTCGTATTCAAAAGATTGTTCTGTAGGTTTTAAGTGTTTGTAACGATTTTAAATATTATTTTAGCTCTGGTAAAACTTATTTTAATATTAATAATTTTTGTAAAGAGTTTGTATTAAAAGAATATAAAAATTGCTCAGGTATCTAAATCTTGCTCCATCAGGAATAAACTGTTTGTAACGATAGATGTTTTAAGTTTTTTAGCTCATAGGAGCGACCTTAAAATAAATAATAGTATAAATACAACAAGAAAATAAAATCAATCATAAAATAATTCAAATGAAATTTAAAATAACATTACTTTTTTTACTTACATCCTTATTTGGCTTTAGCCAAAATGAAGCAATTGGTAAATCGTTTATCAATAGTTTATTGATAGACAAAGACATTCCGAAAGCCTATACTTTTTTTGATGAATCGGTTAAGTCTAAAATCCCTCAAGAGCAATTGATACAAATGTTACCTCAATTGGAAGCACAACTTGGGAAATTTAAAGAAGTGGTTGAAACTAATAATACTGAGCAAACTTATTTCTATTATTCCGCTTTTGATAATATGAAACTGGATATTCAAGTGGCATTTAATGAAAACAGTAAAATTATTGGCTTCTTTTTTAAACCACATCAGGAGTTTAATAAAAAAGTTAGACTAGGCAAAGACCTGAATATAAAAAGCAATACGATTGAATTAAAAGGAACACTATTGGTTCCAGAGCAAAACAACCTCAAGAAATTAGTTGTATTTGTTCATGGTTCCGGTTCCAGCGATAGGGATGAAACCATATTTGAGAATAAACCTTTTCAAGATATAGCGGAAACTTTATATAAAAGCGGAATTGCCTCTTATCGTTTTGACAAAAGAACGTTCTCTAATCCCGAAAGTTTTTCAGAAAAAAGTACGATTGACGATGAGGTTACTAATGATGTTGTAGCTATTGTCAATTATTTCAAAAAAGATCCAACTTATAGTCAATATGAAATTGTGGTTTTAGGGCATAGTTTAGGCGCAAACATGATGCCTAGAATCGTGAATCAATCAAATAACCAAATTGGAAAAGTAATCCTAATGGCAGGAAATTCAAGGCCACTTGCAGACTTAATTGTAGAGCAATACGATTACATTAATAAAATGAATCCTTCTCCAGCAATGGAAGTACAAGTTAAAAAAATTAAAGAACAAGTCGCTTTTTTAAATTCAAGAAACTTAATGGTAACGAGCTCAAAAGAAAAATTACCATTGAATCAATCGGGTTATTATTGGAAATCGGTATTAGATTACAATCCTCTCGAAGAAGTGAAGAAAGTAAAAATCCCAATGTTGATTTTGCAAGGTGAAAGGGATTATCAGGTAACTATGAAAGATTTTGAACTTTGGAAAAACACTTTGGCAGGCAATAAAAAAGTGGAATTCATAAGCTATCCTAAACTGAATCATTTATTTATTTCGGGAGAAAGTATTTCTCAACCAAAAGAGTATATGGTAAAAGGAACGGTTGACGGTAAAGTGATTGAGGATATTGCTATGTTTATTGAAGGGAAATAAAATTTAAAAAAGAGTCTAAAAAAATAGACTCTTTTTTAGAATAATCTAATCAATCCCATACATATCCATCAAATACATCATTGAAGTCATAGTAGCAGCACCTAGTTCTAATTCTCGTTTGTTTACAGCATCGAATTTATCATTAGCCGCATGATGATAATCAAAATAGCGTTGTGAATCGGGTTTCAAACCTACTTTTACTAATTTTTTAGATTTTAATGGGTCGATATCCGAACCACTATGTCCTTTAGTAAAACTATGGATGAGGTAGGGCTCAAAAAGGTTTTTCCAACTTAAGATTTTATCATAATTTACATCATCACTTTCTATTGAAAATCCTCTTGGAGAAAATCCACCGGAGTCACTTTCCATTGCAAATACGTGGTTTTCATTATTCTTAGCCGATTGCTCTTCATACATTTTACCACCACGGTTTCCATTTTCTTCATTCATGAAAAGCACAACGCGTATTGTATTTTTTGGTTTGTACCCAATGTTTTTTAATATTCTGATAACCTCCATGCTTTGTACAACTCCTGCACCGTCATCATGTGAACCATCGGCTAAATCCCAAGAATCGAGATGTCCTCCCACAATCATTATGTGTTCCGGGTGTTCGCTTCCTTTTATTTCTCCAATAACATTATAAGATAGTACATCAGGTAATTCTTGACAGGATTGCTTAATATAAAATTGAAGTTTTGAATTTTCTTTTAATGACTTACTTAATAATTCGGCTCCATTTGTACTAATGGCAGCGGTTGGAATGTATTGTGATTTAGGAATGTCACCATAGCTTTGAGCACCAGTATGAGGAAAATCGTCTAAACGGAAATTAAGTGAGCGTACAATTGTTGCCACTGCACCATACTTTGAAGCTTCTTTTGCACCTGCATATCTTTGGTCAACACAACCTCCATAAGAATTAAAAGCTTCAATGTTTTCAGGATTCATAGGACGGTTAAAGAAAACTATTTTTCCTTTGATTTTATCAATCCCTAAATTTTCTAATTCTTTGATGCTTTGCACTTCTATTACTTCGGCAGTAATTCCATTTTTTGGGGTAGCAATTGAACCACCCAAAGCACAAACAGGAACTGTTGTTTTCTTTTTATTGTTGAGTATATATGCTGATTCTTTTTCGCCCCGAACCCAATGAGGTACCATAACTTCTTGAAGATACACTTTGTCCAATCCTAGTTTTTCCAATTCGGCTTTTACATACAATACTCCTTGTGCTGCACCTTCAGAACCGGATAATCTCGATCCTACTTTGTTTGATAAATGATCTAACCATGCATAACATTTACTATTTGTAAGTGTGGTATTGTAGATTTCTTTTAGCTTTTGTGCATCATTGTTTTGGGAAAAAGCAAATACAGAAGATAGGATTAATAAGAAAGTGATTTTTTTCATAAAAAAGATAGGTTTTTTGACTCGGTTTGGGATGCAATATCGGAAAAATATATTTACCTCCTTTTTTTTTAACGTGTTTCGAGAACAGTGATTTAATATTTAAATATTATAAAAAACTATTGAAATGTTACAAATGGCTGAAAAGTAAGAAAACTAACTTTATAATTCTAAAATTTTAAAAATTAAGAAAGGTAAAAACCACTCTTAATTTATTTTGATTTTCAACAAACAATCCAATGCATAGTATTCAAGTACTAACCTTTTTAAATTATTTAAATTATGAAAAATGAAGTAAATGTACAAGAAACACCCTTAAAAACAGACAACAGCAGAAGGGATTTCTTGAAAATTAGTGGTCTAACATGTGCAGCGGTAGGTTTGATGTTTGCTGGTTGCAACAATGATGATGACGAAACGGATAGTAAGTTGCCAGGAGTTAGAAACGGCGTTTTTGATCTTGGAGGTGGTGATTTTGGTGTGCTAACATACGCCTATGCATTGGAACAATTGGAGGCTGAGTTTTATACTAGGGTAGTGAATCATTCAGCTTTTGTTTTGACTTTCCCTAACCTTACAGAGCGCACCTTATTAACAGATGTATTCCAACATGAGGTGATACACAGAGAATTTTTTAGAACTGCATTAACAGGGGCACTTCCAAATTCTGCAACGCAATTACTGCCGAATTTAGAGTTTGATTTCTCTGCTGTAGATTTCAATAGCCGTACTTCTATATTGAATACTGCAAAAGCATTGGAAGATACGGGTGTCGCCGCTTATAATGGAGCTGCAAAAATTATATCAAACCCGGATTATTTATTATTAGCGGGGAAAATTGTATCAGTTGAAGCACGTCATGCTTCAGCGATAAGAAGTTTGTTGAATCCAAATTCGAAAGATTTTGCAGGGGATGATGTTGTCAGTACTTCCACAGGGCTTGACGTAGCAAAAAATCCATCGGAAGTACTAGGAATTGCTGGAGGATTTATCACCACTGACTTTACCGCAAAATATTTACCTTAATCATTCAATTTAAAGTATAGAAATTATGAACATAATAAAATTTATAGAATCATTTACTAATGAAGGTCTAGCACAAAATAAAACTTCAAGAAGAGAAAGTTTAGGGCAATTTGGGAATTTAGGAAAGAACCTTGCATTGGCTTCCATTCCTTTTGGATTATCAGCATTGACAGGTTCAGCTTATGCCGCAGATATTACTCCAACTCCAGCAACACCAGTTGGTGCGCTTCAGCTTGCCTTGACTTTAGAATATCTTGAAAAAGAATATTATAATTTGGGATTGGCTTCTGGAGTAATTCCAACAGGAGGAAGGGACGAAAAGGTTTTTATGCAAATCGCAGCGCATGAGAATGATCATGTTGATTTCTTAATAGCTGGACTAGGGACTAATGTGGTTTCAAAACCAACATTTGACTTTACAGCTGGAGGATTGTTTAATCCTTTTAATGATTACCAACAGTTTCTTGCACTAGCACAAGCTTTTGAAGATACAGGGGTTAGAGCTTACAAAGGTCAAGCTGGGAATTTAATTTCCACCCCTGACTTGTTAACTGCTGCTTTACAAATTCACTCTGTTGAGGCAAGACATGCTTCTGAAGTAAGAAGACTACGCGGAGAAAAGGGATGGATCGTGGGTAATAGCCGTGGTTCACTTCCTTCTCAAGCACAAGGGACTTATGATGGGGAAGAAAACACAACTCAAGCAGGGTATAACACAACAACATTGTTTGGAGTGAATCCTGGAACTGAAGCTTTTGATGAACCATTAACAACAGAACAAGTAGTAACGATAGCTAATTTGTTCATTGTATAAATTTTGTAGATTAATTAAATTTAAAAGCCGTTTGAAACTGGAGTTCAAACGGCTTTTACTATTTAATGAGTTCCTTCGGTTTCAATTGCATCTACATCGATGTTTTGTTTTTTGAGGATTCCCTTTACTATAAAAGCAAATAAGGCGAGATAACCAAAACAAACCACCGTCACAATATAAGATTCATGGATGCCAATTATATCCGATAATTTTCCTTGAATAGGAGGAATGATTCCACCACCAAGTATCATCATAATTAAAAAGGCAGAACCTTGCGTAGTATGTTTGCCTAATCCGATAATAGACAAACTGAAAATTGCGGGCCACATAATAGAACACCATAATCCACCAGCAAGGAAAGCATAAATAGCAATTGTTCCTGTAGTAAATAATCCGATAAGCATTGATATTACACCAAGAATTGAAAAAATCATTAGTGTTCGTGCTGGTTTGTCTTTGCATAAAAAGAAAGCTCCAATCTGGATAAACACACAAAAAATATAATAATATAAAGGAGTAATGTCTTTTCCTGTGATAAAATTTACGCCAAGAATAACTCCAAAAGCAAGTATAGGCATTGCAATAAGCAACATTTTTTTAGTGTCGTTTTTAAAATTGAATGCACTGATAGCACCAGCCCAACGACCAATCATCAAACTTCCCCAATACATCGAAACATAAGGGCCAATATCTGATGCTTGGAGGCTTCCAAATTCAGTAGTGTTTAAGAGTCCGCCAAGATTGCTTCCAATAGCCACTTCTACTCCTACGTATGTGAAAATTGCCAACATTCCCAAAACTAATTGCGGGTATTTCATTGCACCCCAGCCATCACTGCTTTTCTGTGCTGTTTGATTTGCGAATAGTAAACCAATTACAACTACTAATAATGCGCCAATAAGCCAATACATACGGTAATGTTCCAAATTTTTCAATTCATCTGCTGAAATTGTAGTACTTATATTGGAATAACTTGAAAATATTGGTGCAAAACATGCCATCAGCAATAAAGTGATTATTGCTAAAGTAATTAAAGCCTTATTGCTTTTTTCTACTTTTTCAGTATTGATTCCAGCAGGAACATTTTTAGACAAACCAATAATCAAGGCACATATCAAAAACAGACCGCCAACAGTAGCATATAAATAGCTAACAGTATCCAATCCCAAGTTTTTAATTTCGTCATCATTTACTGACGCTACGCCAAACAAAGCAAAAGTTACGACAATAGGGGCAATCATAGTCCCAAAGCTATTAATGCCACCTCCTAGATTTACTCTCGACGCACCGGTTTTTGGGTCACCCAATAAGACGGCAAACGGATTTGCTGCCGTTTGTTGCAAAGAAAATCCCAATGCTACTATAAAAAGTGCAAAAAGAATAGACATAAATCCACCAAAATTAACACCGATAATCATTAAGATTGCTCCAATAAAAGAGAAAAGCAACCCAAAGGAAATACTCTTTTTATATCCCCAAAGACCAACGATATCCTTACCTGAAAACGAACTGAAAATATACAATCCCAATGCGCCAAAATAATAAGCGCCATAAAAAGCAAAATCAATCAACTGCGATTGAAATTGGTCAAGATTAAAATAACTTTTACAAAACGGAATAAAAACCCCATTCCCTGCAGCAATAAATCCCCAGAAAAAAAATACGCTAATTAAAGTATAAAGCGCCGGATAATTGGTTTTGATTTGGTTGTTCATTTTTTTAAGTTTAAATGATTTAAGTGTTTAAAAGCCTATGAATTACTAAACGTGTATTCTTAAAGGTAATGCAGCATTATGAGTTTACGGATTATTTTCCGTCAACATAATCTTGCAAATATTGAAATCTTTCGGTTAATTGTCCATTTTCAGTAATTTTTGCTCTTTCCAGAATACCATCTTTGTCATCATTAAAAAAAGCGGGAATAACATGTTGCATGAACATTTCCCCAAATCCTTCGCTGGCGTCTTTTGGTAATTCACAAGGCAAATTATCCACAGACATTACTACTATTGCCCCCGGATGGGTGTAAGAAACTTCTTTGTGCTCACTTGGCAAATAACCAAAAATTGGTTCCGCAATTGTTGAGGCTTTTATAGTGCAAGCAATTGGGCCATTTACATCACAGGAAATATCGGCAACTACTTTTATTTTGTTGTCACTGGCTTTAAGCATTTTTTGCGTCAATATAACAGGCGCGTCATTGGCATAAAAATGACCAGCAATAAATATATCCGATACTTTCGTAAAACGTTCAAAATCTGAAGTGTATTCGTTTGCGTTAGTATAAAAATCCTGTTGACTAGCTGCTTCACCATCAATTCTTTTATTGTAATCCAAAACATCAATTTGGACATAAACTGGCTCAGAATAGATTTTTGTTAAATAATTTTCCACGGAAACTTCTTTGATTTTCATACCATCGAGTATTTCTTTAGCGCCGTTTCCAACTTTTCCGTGTCCCGTAAGTACAATTTTTAATGGCGGAAGGATTTGGCGTTTTAGCTTTTCTATCAAAGCATCTTTTCCAGAAAGTGTTTCTGCTTTTGGAATATTAAACAATTCGAATTTGATTCCGAATGCCCTAAAAGCATTATAAGCGCCAACAATTCCCGCATACCTCCCAAAACCGATTAAGCGCCGCGAATGCTGGTCGACAATAGTTTCGTGGTCGTATAATTCTATTTTTTTGTCAAGTATTGCTAATAATAACTTACGATTGTATGGTTGTTTTTTTATAGTATGGGAAAAGAAAAAATATTTTTTATTCGGAATTAAAGATTCTACGGGAACTTCCTTTACGCCAAATAAAACATCACAATCTAACATGTCATTAGTTACTTCAAGACCAAGGTTACTGTATTCTTCATCTTTAAAAATGCGTATATCGGAGCTTTCTATTTTTATTGAAGCTTCGGGATGTGTTTGTTGCAATCTTGCTAATTCATTAGGAGTAAAAACAACTCTTCTGTCTGGTGGTGTTTTTCTTTCTTTTATAATTCCGAATTTCATTTCTTGGCGTTAATTTTTAATTGTTCTCAAAAGTAAGATTTACTACTACTATGTCAAAACTTTTTTTTAAATAAAAATGAATATTTTAAAGCTTGATACACAACAAATTGAATGAATAACTAAATAAACATTAAAAAACCTTTAACAAATTACTTATTCATAAAATTATTTCTTTAACTATATTTGTTTTTTAAGCATTTACTAATGACCATCAGACCTATTCTCTTGATTTATATATTTATCATTTTAAGTTTTTTTTCTTGTTTAAATAAAGAAAAATCCGAAATCGAAGCTGCAAAAAAAGCACAAACCGAAAAAATGCAACCTTCAGTTGTAAAATGGGAAAAACTTTCCCCTGAATACATTGCTGAGAAAAGAAAAAGCATCGAACGTTTTTATAATAAAACCTTTCCTGGAACCAAAAACCAAATTAGTTTTCTAGTTGCAAAGAATGGTCAGATAATTTATGAAAACTATCAAGGTTTCGGTAATCCGAAGAAAAAGATTTCGATAGACAGTGTTACCCCAATTCACATCGCTTCAGTAAGTAAAGTAATTACAGCAACAGCAGTTTTAAAATTGGTTTTTTCAAAAAAACTAAAATTAAACCAAAAAGTGAATACGATTTTACCCACTTTTCCTTATCCAGAAGTTACTATTCAACATTTACTTTCCCATCGTTCCGGAATGAGAAACTATGCTTATTTTACTGCTGATAAAGGTGTTTGGGATGATAAACATAAATTGTTGAAAAATCAGGACATACTTGATTTAATGGCAAATAAGAACATTAAATTAGAATCAAAAACGGATACTCATTTTGCATATTGCAATACTAATTATGCCATTTTAGCATTGGTTATTGAAGCCGTTACAGGTAAAACATATGCGCAGGCAATGAAGCAAATGATTTTTGATCCACTAGGAATGAAACATACTTTCGTTTATGATTATGACCGAGACAGACAAACTACCTTGCCATCATATAGGATTAATGGAAGCCAGATTTCTTTTGACTTTTTGGATTTGATTTATGGAGATAAAAACATTTATTCGACTCCTAGGGATTTGTTGAAATTTGACATGGCCCGTAAATCACCTGCTTTTTTAACTACTGAGTTATGCGAGAAAATTTACGTTGGATATAGTAACGAACATAAGGGAACTAAAAATTATGGTTTGGGTATTAGAATGGTAAATTGGGAAAACGGGAAGAATTTTTATTTTCATAATGGCTGGTGGCATGGTTATATGTCATCTTACATTACTTTGTTGGATGAAAATGTCACAATAATTGCCTTGACAAACAAAGCTGATAAAAGGGTTTATAAAACTAAATTATTAGCTCCACTTTTTGGTAAATATCCTTTTGAAGGTGCCGATGATTATAATGAATAAATTCAGCTATATTTGCAGTCTTTATTTTTTTGAAATATTATTTGTTGATATTAAAAATATGGGGTCGACTGGTTTTGACAGCAAGTCGAATTGAAAAGTAAGCACGTCGAGAACTGGGACAATTCTCGTTAATAAAAGGTTTCAAAACACATACACGGCGAAGGAAACTACGCTCTTGCTGCATAATCTGAATCATAGTAAGATTAGCCTAGTTCCTATTAGATAGGAAAGCAGGATTTACCTCGAAAGCTTTGGTTTATGGCGGTCGATAAAGGTGAATCGTAAATTTAAACCTAGATTTGGCAGTGCTTCGATGCCATTTTGAAGCTAAAGAAGATAAGCGTTTGATGGTTGTTTCTGTCCTAGTCAAATGTCGAAAACCCAAACAGGAAATAAGCGTGTAGAAAGTTTTTTAATTGCTTGTTTGGACCCGGGTTCGATTCCCGGCGACTCCACAAAAAAAGGCTTTCCTAGGGAAGCCTTTTTTTATATTAGAAAACTTTTTGAATTATTTTGTTTTTGATTTTTTAGCCGGAGTTTTAGTAGCTGGTGTTGGGTCAGCAGTAGGTAATTCAGGAGTAACACAATGTTTTTTAACCATATCTGCAGCATTGGCCAAGCCTAATTCTGAAGCTTTATTAAAATCCAAACAAGCTAGGTCTTTTTTGTTAACTGCCAAATATGCCAAGCCTCTGTTGTAATATGCATCAAAAAAGCTACTATTAAGTTCTATTGCTTTAGTAAAATCAGTTATAGCACCTGTAAAATCCATAGTTTTATTTTTTAAAACAGCTCTACTAGAATAGGCTTCAAAATTCTCTGGATTTAAGGCAATTATTTTACCATAATCAGCAATGGCACCTTTGATGTCCTGTGTTAGTTCCCTTGAATTTGCTCGGTTTAAATAGGCTTTGATATAGCCTGGATCAACAGCTATTGCGCTTGAAAAATCAATTATAGCATCAGCATTGTTTAATAGTTTCTTTTTAGAAAGCCCTCTTCTAAAATAGGCTTCTGCATCGTTTGGTTTCAATTTAAGGACTCTAGAATAATCATCAATAGAACCTTTATAATCCCCCATTTTAAATTTTAAACGAGCTCTGTTAAAAAAAGGATTATCTGAGGATTTATCAATTTCTATTGCTTTTGTAAAATCCGCTATAGCACCATTAAAATCTTCAGTTTTTTCTTTAGAAACACCTCTATTATTGTATGCAGGCATAAAAGCAGGGTTTTCTGCAATTGCTTTTGTATAATCTTCTATTGCGCCTTTATAATCCTGAAGCTTGTCTTTTTCTTTCCCAGATTCAAAATATTGTTTTCCTAATTGGCTATAGCCATTAATAATGAAACAAAAAGTAAGGATTATTATAAATATATTTTTCATAATGTGAAATTATTTGTTCTTCAAATTTAAGGTATTTTTTTGATATTGATGTGAAATTTCTACTCGGGAATTGTAACTTCACCTTGCCACTGCATCATACCGCCTAAAAGATTATAAGCATTAATTATGCCAAGCTGATTCATTACGCTGCAGGCCTGCTCACTTCTAGCACCGGATCTACAATAAACATAATAGTTTTTTGTTTTATCAAATTCTTGAATGGCTGATAAGAATTCATTGCTTTTGCGAATATCCAATTGTATTGCATTCGGAATAATTCCCTCGTTGCATTCTTCTTCCGTTCTTACGTCGAGGATAATAATATTACTATCTTGATTTAATTGGTTAACCCAATCTTCTTGGTTTAAGTTCATTTTATGGTTTATTTTTATAATTCCAAAATTCGTAAAAATTTGAGAAGGAAAAAAATCTTTATTAAAAAAAATCCCGATTTCCATAACAGAATCGGGATTTTTAGTGAATTAAAAAATATTATTCGATGATTAATTTTTTAGAAGCTTTCTTTCCTTCGCTTTCAACATTCAATAAGTAAATACCTTTTGAAAGACTGTTGAATTTTAATTCCTGATTGAAAGTTACATCACTATTAGAGTAAGTTTTATTATAGATGTTTCTACCGCTAATGTCATATAAGCTTACTTTTACTTCACTGTTAGTACTTAATGAAAGTGTCACAGTTCCTTTAGAAGGGTTTGGTGATACTGAGAATACATTAAAATCATTGTGAGCGCTTGATAAAGTACCTTCTACAACAAAATTGTCAATGATTGCACCTTCTTCTACTGCAGATTCATCAGAGTGGAATACAAATCTGAAAAGAATATTTGAAGCAGGAGTTGCACCACCTAAACCGAAGGCAGATAAATCATAGCTATATTCTCTCATTTTAGCATTAATTCCATCACCTCTAGGGTTTTGAAGATTTCCTTCCCCTGTCCATTGTCCACCAATACAATTGAAACAATCTGTACCATTAGGAAGTCTTGAATTTGTATACCAAGTTGGACTTGTACCCGTTCCTAAAGTGCTCCATGCAGTTCCACCATCTGTAGAGTATTCCATATATAATAAATCCCAGTTGGTTTCAAAGTCATAAGCCATGTTGAATTTCACAACAGGTGTATTTACAGAAGATAAATCATAGCATTGTGATACTAAGAAAGCTTTTGTTTTATCTGGATATTTTCCAGCTAATTTAGTTGCATAAACTGCAGAACCTCCAGCAACTGTGTTGCTTAATTGGGTTTTTGTAGAGTTACCTCTTGCCCATACAGTATTTGTTCCAGCTTCATCAATAGAAACTAATCCGTCAGCAGCAGTAGTGAAAGGATTTACAACCCCTACAACGCCAGCGTCATTTAGAGTGATACTTGTTGATTTTGTGTTATTTGTAGCAACACCATCATTAACAATAGTAGTAGTTACACTTAATGTATGTGTACCTCTAGTTAAACCTGAAATATTTAAAGGATATACTTCGCTTGAACATACTGCTAAATTACCAGTCCATGTTTCAAGTGTAGCCGTTCCGCCATCTACAGCGTATGAAATATCTACAGAAGTAATTGGGTTAGAACCTCCATTTTCAAAAGTAATTGATGGTGAGAAAGCACCATTGCATCCTACTGATGTATTACCAGCTACTGTTTTTAAGTTAATATCATCTGGAACACCTACATATTCTTCACCTACATTAACTGCATACCAAGCATTTGTTACTGCAATAAATTCAGGGCTTGAAGCACAATATAAACTTCCAGCTACTGCTAATGTAGCTAATCTTGCGTCTGCAAAAGTTGAATTTGCAGTCAAATAATCTCTTTCAGCAAAATAAGCTATTTCCGCAGATTTTGCCATTCCAATACCTGTAACAATATAATTATCTGGTACTGGGGCATTATTTGTTCCAGATTTTCCAACAGTTACAAGATAAAACCAAAAATTCATAACGCCACTGTTATTATGTACGCCACAATAATCATTTGTGTTTCCATTTGGAGTACAAGCTCCATCATCTGCTGTTACTGTCCAGTTAGTTCCTAAATAAGTGTCAGGATTTCCTTTTGCTAAAGGAAGTGACATATTACGTAAGCCTCCTTGAGTAAAATCCTCGCCAATCTGCCATATTTTGTTAATGTAAGGACCTGTTAAAGAACCATTTCTTCCGTATTGTTCAATACAAGCGCCCCAAATATCAGAATAACCTTCGTTCATTCCACCAGATTGATTTTGGTATGCTAAATTAGCAGTATAAGTACATACTGCATGACCAATTTCGTGCCCGCATACATCAAGTGCAGTTAATGGCTTATTAGTTCCATCACCATATGTCATTGCAGAACCGTTCCAGTTAGCATTGTACCAACCCGCTGGTGTGCTAGGGTCATCATCAAAATGCACATAACTTTTAATGATCGCTCCATTATTATCAAAACTATTTCTGTTAAAGATATTTTTCCAGAAATCGTATGTCATTTCAGCTCCCCAATGTGCGTCTAATGCAGCATTATCTTTTGTTGTAGAAGCAGTTGCATAATTCCCATCACTCCAATCATTATCATCATCAACAAAATTAGTAGATGGTCTTGTATTGGTTCTCTCACAATTGTAAGTGTTAATGCCAAGTCCTCTTGTTGCGTCATTAAGAACGTATTTAGAAATAGATGAATCAAATGAAGTTTCAATATTTCTTGCTCCACTGTATCTTGTTGCAGCATTTCCAGTTGTGATTAATTCAACTTTTTTTGCGTATTCTTTAATTTCTTTATCAGAAATTAAATTTGTAGCATGTTTAATAATAGGATTTTTATACAATACATTACCATTTTGAGCATCAATAAATATTTCGGCTCTAGAAATAGGTTGTGTTGTATAAACATCGTATTTATAAGCTAATTTTACTTCACCAGTTACAACTAAAGGAAAAACAACTAATTCCCCTTCTGGTTTTTTATATCCCATAAGGCTAGCCTGATTTTCATCATCCCAAAGGAATTTTGTAGCATTTGTGCTAATCATGGCTTTAGTTAAACCTTGGCTTTTCGTAATTGTTGGAGTCAAATTTAATCCAGAAGCATTATATAGTTCCCCATTAATGGATGTTAGCTTGCCGTTTAGGGTATGTGTAATTAACATTCCAAATTCAACTTTTATTCCTTTATAGAATTGTTGTTGTCTTTGGTGTGACATTCCAGTTCGGTCTACAGAAGCTGTCTGAGCTTGAAAAGAATTTCCTTTTCCAAGTTTATAAGCGTTCATAAATGCAGTTATCCCAGCATCAGTAGATTCCCCATTTTCAAATTTTAAAGTTCTTTGAAAAGCGGTGCCATCTTTTATCTTATTATTTACTTGTCCAGTAACAGATATTGTAATAAATAAGGCAAATAGAAATGAGTAGTAATAGTTCTTTTTCATTTTTAAATTGGTTATTTTAAATTAAATAGAGCGCTAATGTATTATAAATTAATGTAAAATTAACTTTAAAAATAAAATTTAACAAATAAGTGTATATTTCATAAAAATATAACTAATTGTTTTTTAGGTTAGTTAACTCTTTTTTGTTTTAATTTAACAAAAACATAACATCACATTTGTATGTACAAATAAAAAACATACTACATTTGTACCAACAAATACTACAACACTGAATTATGATCTCTAATAAGCTAAATGTGCCCATAGAAATGCCCAAAAAAGTGGTGTTGAATATTCTATATGCTCAAAATAGTATTACGGAAAAATTCAATGAATTATTAAAGCCATATGAATTATCTAGTGAACAATTTAATGTTTTAAGGATTTTAAGAGGTCAAAAAGGATTGCCTACAAACATGTGTTTGATTCAGGAACACATGATTTCAAAAACCAGTAATACGACACGATTGGTAGATAAATTATTGTTGAAGGAATTGGTAACCCGGGAAATTTGTACTGAAAACCGACGTAAAATGGAAGTGACAATCACAAAAAAAGGCTTGGATTTACTTTTGGAATTAGATCCTAAAGTAAAAAATCATGAATTAATGTTTGCTAAAAACTTGGATAAAGAAGAATTGATTCAACTCAATTACTTATTGGAAAAATATAAAAACATATAACATATAATATGACTCAGTTCAACAAGAATCAAAATTGGCGGTACGCAACAAAAAAATTCGATGCCAATAAAAAAATATCAAATGAAGATTTAAACCATTTGAAAGAAGCAATCCGATTGAGTTCGTCTTCTTATGGTTTGCAACCTTATAAAGTCCTTGTAATAGAAAATGCTGATTTAAGGGAAAAACTGAAGCCAGCTGCTTGGGGGCAAAGCCAAATAACAGAGGCTTCCCATCTTATAGTATTTGCAAATCAAACTAATGTTGGTGATGCCGAAATCGATTCCTATATTAAAAGCATAAGTGAAACAAGGGGAATTGCAATAGAAAATCTTTCAGGTTATGGTGATTTTATGAAATCTAAAATCACTAATTTGGCACAGGATTTGAAAAGCGTCTGGACATCAAAACAAACCTATTTGGCCTTGGGGAATTTATTAAATGCCGCAGCGGAACTGAAAATTGACGTAACGCCAATGGAAGGTTTTGATTCTGATGCCTTCAACAAAATCCTTGGTTTGACAGAAATGGGTTTAAATGCATCGGTAATCGCAACAATAGGTTATCGTCACGATGATGATACAACACAGCATTATAAGAAAGTCAGAAAATCAAACGAAGAATTATTTATCAATTTATAATCAATAACTAAAATCAAATTTAAAACAATGAGAAATTTAAAAACAATTGCATTAGGACTAGTATTAGCTTTAGGCACAACAGTTTCTGCACAAACTGGAAAAAAAGTGGATGTGGCAAAAAGTAACATTCACTGGGTTGGAAAAAAATTTAGCGGACAACACGAAGGAACAGTGAATCTTCAAGAAGGAACGTTAATGTTCAAAGGAGATAAACTAGTAGGTGGTGCATTTACCGTTGACATGAACTCGCTTACTACAACAGATTTAGAAGCTGGAAAAGGAAAAGAAAAATTAGATGGCCATTTGAAAGACGATGATTTCTTTGGCACGGAAAAAAATCCTACTTCTAAACTAGTTATCAAAAGCATTGGTACTAAAGACAAAAAAACATATAGTGTAACTGCTGATTTGACTATCAAAGGAAAAACAAACCCTATTCAGTTTGAAATGATGGTTGATGGTAACAAAGCAACTACAAACTTAAAAATCGATAGAACAAAATACGATATTAAATACGGTTCAACTCTTGCTGGAGCTGTTGCAGATAAAGCAATTAGTGATGAATTTGAATTGAATGTAGTATTGGTATTCTAAATTCTGGATTTAATTATAAATAAAAGCTTCTCATTGAGAAGCTTTTTTGTTTTATAAATCAATCAAATCAAACTTTTTTCTATTCCGATATCTTTATACGTGAAAAATGAAATGCTTATCTTTGCGCCTTTCAAATAAAAACACAAATGACACTTTCACAAATTCTAACGCCTTCTATACAAAAAGCCGTACAAAGCCTATTCGATATTACAATTGATAAAGTTGAGTTTCAGGCGACGCGGAAAGAATTTGAAGGAGATATAACAATGGTAATTTTTCCATTATTAAAAGTGGTAAAGAGCAATCCTGTTGAATTGGGGAATAAAATCGGAAACTATTTGGTAGAGAATTTATCAGAAGTAAGCCATTTTAATGTGGTTTCAGGGTTTTTGAATATCATTGTTTCAGATGAATATTATCTGAATTTCTTCAACGGAATAAAAGACAATACTACGTTTGGTTTTGTAACTCCATCCCGAAATTTGGGGACAGATGATAAGGCAATAATGGTTGAATATGCTTCTCCAAACACGAATAAGCCTCTGCATTTAGGACACGTTCGAAATGTTTTATTAGGCTATTCAGTTGCCGAGATATTAAAAGCTTCTGGCAAAAAAGTCTATAAAACCCAAATTGTAAATGATCGTGGAATCCATATCTGCAAATCAATGTTGGCTTGGCAGAAATCGGGTAAAAACGAAACTCCAGAAAGCACAGGTCTAAAAGGAGATAAACTCGTTGGGAATTATTATGTGGCTTTTGACAAAACGTATAAGAATGAGATAGCTCAATTAATGAGTGAAGGCAAAACGGAGGAAGAAGCTAAAAAATTGGCTCCAATTATTGTTGAAGCACAAGAAATGCTACAAAAATGGGAAGCTGGTGACGAAGCGGTAATGAATTTATGGCGAACCATGAACTCATGGGTGTATGCTGGTTTTGACGAAACCTATAAAAACATAGGAGTTGATTTTGATAGCTATTACTACGAAAGCAATACCTATTTATTAGGTAAGGATGTCGTTCAAATTGGATTGGAAAAAGGAGTTTTTGAAAAAGATGCTGATGGTTCGGTTTGGATTGATTTGACCGATGAGGGTTTAGATAGAAAAATTGTACTGCGTTCAGACGGAACTGCAGTTTATATGACACAAGACATTGGAACGGCAATTCAGCGTGTCAAGGATTTTCCAGATGTAGGCGGAATGGTATATACCGTAGGAAACGAACAGGATTATCACTTTAAGGTCTTGTTTTTAATATTGAAAAAACTAGGTTTCGATTGGTCTAAAAACCTCACGCATTTATCTTACGGAATGGTGGATTTGCCTTCCGGGAAAATGAAAAGCCGCGAAGGAACCGTTGTGGATGCAGATGATTTAATGAACGAAATGACAGAAACCTCCCGAAAAATAGCGGAAGATTTAGGTAAATTAGAAGGATACTCTACTGAAGAAAAATCAAACTTATATCATACAATTGGATTAGGAGCGTTGAAATATTATATTTTGAAAGTGGATCCAAAAAAACGCATACTTTTTAATCCAGAAGAATCCGTTGATTTTGCAGGAAATACAGGACCTTTTATTCAGTATACTTACGCAAGGATCCAATCTATTTTGCGAAAAGCAAATTTTGACTATTCAGCAAAAGTAGCTATTACCGAATTACACGAAAAGGAAAAGGAACTCATCAAATTATTGGAAGAATTTCCAATAGTTATTCAAGATGCGGCACAAAACCATAGTCCGGCGCTAATAGCAAACTATACTTATGAATTAGTTAGGGCTTATAATTCTTTCTATCAAAGTTTATTTATCCTTGGAGAAGAAAACCTTGATAAAAAAATATTCAGAGTTCAATTATCTAAAAAAGTGGCTGATACCATTGCATCTGCATTTCAATTATTAGGGATTCAGGTTCCAGAACGAATGTAATTATGAAGAAATTTTCAGTTTTTTTTATTTGTTTACTTCCTATGATAGGTTTTGCTCAAACTGAAATCAAAAATGAAGAATTTGAATATCGGTTAATTGATAATAAGACTAAATGTAAAGTTTTATATATTGGGAAAGACCATTTTTTCGAGATTGAATTGAAAGGGAATTTGCATTCAAATGTTGAAATAACAGGAAATAACCCTTCAAACAATAATTTTATAAATCTTGATAAAAAGCTTATACAGTTTACTGCAATTCCAATTACATATAATATTATAGGGAAGTTTTTCGATTTAAATAAATTATCAATTGGTAATCAAAAACAGGTTTTAGATAGTTATTTAAAATATGAAAGTGATTATCGAAAGAACGAATTGGGAATTAAAATGAAGAATTATAAACTTCAAGAAACAGATGATAATGGTAAATTATATTATTTTTTGAGTTATGAGATTGCTGATTATAGTAATGAAAAGGAGAATACATATAAAAACATCTATTTGATTACTATAGCCTACAACCAAATTTTATCAATAAATATACCATTGACAAAAGATAATAATGAATTAGAATCAGATCTTTTCTTAAAAAAATTAAGACATAAAATTAAATTTCACAATAAAAAATTTAAAAAATAGATATTAAAATTCTATTTTTTAAATTTGCAACTCAATAAAATAAAAAATTATGTTCAATAATTTAAGCGATAAATTAGACAAAGCCTTTCATATATTAAAAGGACACGGGAAAATCACCGAAGTAAACGTAGCCGATACTTTAAAAGAAGTACGCCGAGCTTTATTGGATGCCGATGTCAACTTTAAAATTGCCAAAGATTTTACAACCAAAGTAAAAGAAAAGGCAATAGGTCAAAATGTACTGACTACATTACAACCAGGACAATTATTAGTGAAATTGGTTAAAGACGAATTAACCGAATTAATGGGAGGTGATGTTGCTGGAATTAATTTGTCAGGAACACCTACAGTAATATTGATGTCAGGTTTGCAAGGTTCTGGAAAAACTACATTTTCTGGAAAACTAGCAAATTTTCTTAAAACAAAAAAGAATAAAAAACCGCTTTTAGTAGCATGTGATATCTACCGTCCTGCTGCAATTAACCAATTGCATGTGGTTGGGGACCAAATAGGAGTAGAGGTTTACTCCGAGCCAGAAAATAAAAATCCTGTCGAAATTGCTCAAAATGCAATCAAGCATGCTAAGGCGAATGGTTTTAATGTTGTGATCGTAGATACTGCAGGTCGTTTAGCGATTGATGAAGAGATGATGAACGAAATTGAACGCGTTCATAAAGCAATTCAGCCGCACGAAACTTTATTTGTGGTTGATGCCATGACCGGTCAAGATGCTGTGAATACCGCTAAGGCATTTAATGACAAGTTAAATTTTGATGGTGTAATCCTAACAAAATTAGATGGTGATACTAGAGGTGGAGCCGCAATTTCTATTAAATCAGTAGTAAACAAACCGATTAAGTTTGTTGGAACAGGGGAAAAAATGGATGCTATTGATGTGTTCTATCCAATCCGTATGGCAGAACGTATCCTCGGAATGGGCGACGTGGTGTCTTTAGTAGAAAGAGCTCAAGAACAATTTGATGAAGAAGAAGCCAGAAAACTACAAAAGAAGATTGCGAAAAATGAATTTGGTTTTGATGATTTCCTAACCCAAATCCAACAAGTGAAGAAAATGGGTAATATGAAAGACCTAGTGGGGATGATCCCAGGAGCTTCAAAGGCGATGAAAGACGTAGAAATTGAAGACGACGCATTCAAGCATATTGAAGCAATCATTCATTCTATGACCCCTACAGAAAGAAAGAAACCAGCAATCATTGATGTGAAAAGAAAAACCAGAATTGCAAAAGGTTCCGGGACAAAAATAGAGCAGGTAAACCAGCTGATGAAACAGTTTGACCAAATGAGCAAAATGATGAAAATGATGCAAGGGCCAGGAGGTAAGAACATGATGAAAATGATGGGCGGAATGCCAGGAATGCCAGGAATGAAATAGTGTAGAGACGTGATTTATCACGTCTTTTTTTAATCGTTGATTTATCAAATTTTAATGATTTTTATCACGTTTTTTAATATAATAAATATAGACAATGCAATTACTTGACGGAAAAAAAACCGCTGAAGACATAAAAACAGAAATCGCTTCCGAAGTTTCTAAAATGAAGGAAAACGGTGAGAAAGTCCCACATTTAGCAGCAGTGATTGTTGGGAATGACGGTGCGAGCCTTACTTATGTTGGAAGTAAAGTAAAGGCGTGTGAGCGAGTAGGTTTTGAATCCACTTTAGTGAAAATGCCAAGCACAACCTCGGAAACAGAATTGCTAAAAAAAATCAAGCAGTTAAATGAGGACAATAATATTGATGGGTTTATAGTTCAGTTGCCTTTGCCGGAACAAATAGACGAGCAAAAAGTATTGATGGCAATTGATCCAAGAAAAGACGTGGATGGTTTTCATCCAGAGAATTTTGGAAAAATGGCTTTAGACATGACTACTTTTATACCAGCAACCCCTTTTGGTATTTTAGAGTTATTGGAGCGCTATGGAGTTGAAACCAAAGGAAAACATACTGTAGTTATTGGGCGTAGCCATATAGTAGGAAGACCAATGAGTATTTTAATGGGACGAAAAGGCTTTCCCGGAAATTCTACAGTGACTTTAACCCATAGTTATACAAAAAACATTGCCCAAATAACCACACAAGCCGATATCATCATCACTGCACTTGGTGTTCCCAATTATCTTAAAGCCGAAATGGTAAAAGACGGAGCAGTAGTAATAGACGTGGGTATCACTAGGGTTCCAGATGAAACTACTGCAAAAGGATATTTGATAACAGGCGACGTAGATTTTGAAAACGTAAGTAAAAAAGCTTCGTTTATTACTCCGGTACCAGGGGGAGTAGGTCCTATGACCATTGCCATGTTGCTGAAAAATACTTTATTGGCAAGAGAAATGCAAATTGCTCGGAAATAATATATGTTTCTAGTTACTAAATAAGATTGCTTAATTGCTTAAAAAAAGGAGCATGAAATATTTATTAATTCTATTGACAATCTCAATAAGCGCTTGTTCTCAAAATAACCAGACTGAATTAGGCGAAAGCAATGCCAAAAAAGAATTGAAATTTGCATTATCACAAGAATCTCAGCATAATGCTCTAGACAGTAAAAGTGTTATAATTAAAGATCGTTTAACAGCAATACAAGTTGCGGAACCAATACTTTTTGGGATTTATGGAAAAGATAATATTGAAAGCCAAAAACCATATGAGTGCTACCTAATTGAAAATTATTGGATAATTGGAGGAGCATTACCTAAAGATATGCTTGGCGGAACTTTTTTAATAATAATTGACGCAAGAAATTCCAAAGTCTTGAAAATAACCCACGGAAAATAATAAACTACACTTAGTATATTCTTGATTATGGTATTTCCCTTGAAATGAAAGTTGGATTTAATCGAATTTAACCGCAATAAGTTAGGCTATAACCGCAATAAGTTCGGATTTAACCACATTAAAGTAGGTGAGAGCCGAATTAAATTAGGTTGAAACCGCATTTAATTAGAGTAGAACCGCAATAAGTTCGAATTTAACCGCATTAAATTCGGATATAACCATATTTAAGTAGGCAATATCCGCATTTAATTAGGAATCAACCGCAATAAGTTAGGTTATAACCACAATAAGTTTACGATTTAAGGCATTTAGTTTACAAAAACCAACCTAATAATTACTAGTAGGCAATTATCCATAAAAAAACAGGCATAAAGCCTGTTTTAAATTGTATGTCAAATTTGTCATTTCCTTATTCCCCTAAATAAATAAATACATTAGTAACCAAATGCAATGGAGTGGCAGCAATTACAGTCCCAGAACCTCCTGAAGGAACAGTAACCGTATGAGTATGGTTTCCGTTACTGGCAGTGGCAAATAGGTTCCCTGGTATGGTGTCATTGGTACCCACATCAGTTGATATAATAGGTAACAAACCTATAATATTGGTAGCTAAACCCAATGTTTTAGAGGCATTGTAAGTATCGGTATAAGTATGTGTATGAGCTCCTGTAGAATTGGTTGTTCCTGTAAAATTTATATTCGGAAGATTCGCTTGTACCAAAGTAACCGAGTTACTTCCAGCGGATGAACCAATTAGTTCTGCCCCCGTTTTAGCTTTCAAAAATTTATCAGCTGCATCTGGCAAGTTTGTTCCAATTCCCACTGCAGTTGCATTGGCTTGAGCCACAGTAGGTAAACTTGCTTTTGTTCTTCCGTCAAGTAAATACCAACCATTATTGTCAGCAGTTTCCAAAGAAGGTTTCATATCACCAATTTCAGTAGTATTAGGTCCCATAAAATTCCAATTTACACCATCATTATAGTACATCCCTTCAGTAACCGAAGTGGCAGTAATTGTGGGAGCAATAGTAGTATTATAAGTGATCATCCCTTCAACATCAATAGTTAAAGGATTAGGTACATCAATGGTTACCAAAGGCAAACGGGTTAATAGCAAGCCTTTGTTTGTACTTGTAATATCCAGCATTGCGTTTGCATCTGGTGTAGTTGTCCCAATACCCACATTTTGTGCAAAACTATTATTTAAGAATAAGAGAATTGTTAGTGTATATAAATTTTTCATAGTCGTCTATTTTATATTATAAAATAATGCTTTTTGATAGTAGATTAATATCCTAAATAAACATATACATTAGTTACCAAATGATTTACTTTAGAAATTGCTGTTCCACTACCTCCAGATGATACTGTAGGAACATGTGTATGATTTCCTGCTGAAGTTGATGTAGATGCCACAGTGGTTGTTGTTGCAGCATCCCCTACATTATTGTTAAGGATGTTCAAGCCTATCAATGCCAAAATCCCTAAAAGTCCAGTTACTATATTAACATCCAAGTTGCCGGTATGATATTGATCAGTATAGTCATGATCGTGAACACCAGATGCAGTAGTAGTTCCTGGAAGTGCTAAATTGGGTAAGTTGGCTTGAACTAGGGAAACGGAATTACTACCGCCTACTGTCATTACCCCTTCAACTCCTGATTTTCCTTTTAGGATTTTATCTGTGGCATCAGGAATATTTATTCCAAAACCAAGTAAGGTAGCATTGGCTTGTGCCGCTGCTGGCAAAGTAGCTTTTGCTCTTCCGTCCAATAGGTACCAGCCTAAGTGATCCGCTGTTGCTAAACTATATTTAGTGTCGCCAATGGTAGTTGTTAATGGTTCCAATCGAATCCATTTAACGCCATCGTTATAATAAAAACCGGGAGTTACCGCTGTTGTTCCTGCTCCGGCCGTTGCTGTGTTATAGGTCATCATTCCGGCTACGTGTGCTGCTAATGGGGTTGAAGCAGCAGTTGATGTTAAAGCAACTCTAGTCACAAGTAAGCCTTTTGTAGTACTTGACAATTCTAAAATAGAATCACTATTTGGTGTTATAGTTCCTATTCCTACTTGGGAAAAACTTATACAGTGAATAAATAGAAAGATAATAAGGGTAGATTTTAGGTTCATAATTTCAATTTTTTAATTAAAGGCCTAAATAAATAAACACGTTTGTTGCTAGATAACTTGGAGTTCTGTTTACCGCTGTTCCTGAACCTCCGGTGTTAACGGATACAGTGTGTGAGTGGCTTCCGTTAGTCGCTGTTGTTCTTGCGGTTGTAGTTGCTGTTGTAGTTGCTACAGATGATACTATCCAGTTTGACAAGAGTGGGACTGCACTAAGCAATCCTATAACTTCAATTCCTAAATAGCTATCCACATTGTGGGTATGGGCACCTGTATTATCAGTCGTTCCTGTAAAGTTGACATTGGGTAAATTTGTCTGCGCAACTGTGAATGTGTTTGCGCCCCCTGTACTACCCAATACTTCTGCGCCAGTTTTTGGTTTTAAAAACTTATCGGTAGAATTGGGAAGGTTGGCACCAATTCCTATTGCGGTTGCATTAGCTTGTGCCGCTGCAGATAAAGTCGCTTTGGCTCTGCCATTGAGCAAATACCAGCCTTTATGATCAAGCAAGGAAAAACTGTATTTCATTTCTCCTGGTTTTACGGTGTTTGGAGTCAGTCTTATCCAATTCACGCCGTCATTGTAATACATTCCTGGAAAAACAGCCGTTACTCCCGTACTGGCAGTTGCAGTATTGTAAACAGTAATTCCTTTTACATTTGTTGATAGGGGCGCAGGCAAAATAGTGCTCTGTAAAGCTACTCTTGGAAGTAAGATTCCCTGAGTGCTACTATTGACTTCTAAAACCGATTGACTATTGGGGGTCGTAGTATTTATACCTACTTGAGAATAGCCACTGTAAAAAAACAAAATAAGTAGTAAGTATCTCATAAAAGTATGTTTTTAGTTAAAAAAAGTATAACAACATTCTAAAGTTAATAAAAAAATATAAACAATTAACTAAATTTTGTTATATTTTTTTATTTATTGTGCTATAATTATTTAAAATACTTAAATAAAATATTTTTTTTAACTAAAACTCTTAATCAATAATCATTTTTGTTTTTATATCTAGGGTCGTTGTTTTTGATATATTCAGTAGTTCTTTTTGGTGT
The DNA here is from genome assembly GCA_040387655.1 of Bacteroidota bacterium. Lineage (GTDB taxonomy): Bacteria > Bacteroidota > Bacteroidia > Flavobacteriales > Flavobacteriaceae > Flavobacterium. Next base: position 50,083 of record JAZKDI010000002.1, read on the forward strand.
CAATTTGGGTAAACTAGCTTCTTCGGTTTTACTAGAAGGCTCAATCAATTCATTTAATTCCTGTATCTCGGCATCAGTTAAATCCCTGTATCTTCCCAAGGGGATATCTAATGAAATGTTTATAATTCTAATACGCTTTAATGCAGTTACTTCTGAGCCTAAATATTCGCACATTCTACGAATTTGTCGGTTTAAACCTTGTGTAAGTATAATCTTAAAAGTGTATTTGCTAATTTGCTCGACTTTGCATTTTCTAGTGACAGTATCTAAAATTGGTACACCGTTAGCCATGCGCTCAATAAAACGATCGGTTATGGGTTTGTTAACTGTTACGGTATATTCCTTTTCATGATTGTTGCGGGCACGTAGTATTTTATTAACGATATCTCCGTCATTAGTCATAAAAATTAAGCCTTCACTTGCCTTATCCAACCTTCCAATAGGAAAAATCCGTTTTGGATAATTGATATAATCCACAATGTTGTTACGTACGTCCAAGTTGGTTGTGCACTCAATGCCCACAGGCTTATTGAATGCCAAGTAAACGAGTTTTTCGTTTTTCTCAACAATTAATTTCCCGTCTATGCGCACTACGTCTTGTGGAGATACTTTTGTCCCCATTTCAGGAACAATGCCATTAATAGTCACACGTCCTTCCTCTATGAGTTTATCAGCTTCACGACGTGAGCAATATCCCGTTTCTCCAATGAATTTATTCAGGCGTTTTAGGTTTTCTTCCATATTGCAAAATTAGTGAATTTAGTTTGTAGAAGCATAGAATGCATATTAGCTTGTTAATTTTTTATTTGAATACCGAAAAACAACTTACCTTTACTTATAATATAATCAATCAAATGGTAATTCAAAGGCACATTGCTTTATTAATCACATTTTTTTCTTTTGTTTTTGTTGGGTTTTCCCAAGAGAAAAACGAAGGGTACGATTTGTATGTTGCGTTTGATTTGTCTTATGATTTCCAAACTTCAAATACATATAATGAAGTAATAAGTTCCAAAATTATTGAATTTGATAAAATTGAAAAAGAGTATCATATTATTTTGTCAAAAGGGATTTTAATTTCTGATGAAAAAATAGAAGCAATGTCTAAAAGCGCAATAGCCATTACGGGAAATGATATTTCGGTTAGAAAATTGAAAAACATAGTTAAGGTTACTATTGAAAACCCTACAGTTGAAAGGGTTAACAACTTAGCAAATATATTTAAAACTTTTAAAGGTGTAGAATATGTTAACTTGATGTCTACAACACCTATAAAGCCACCGGGTGATATTGCACCTGTCACCCCTGACTATGAACCTAATCAGACCTATATCGAAGTTAATCCCGGAGTTAATATGCGTTATGCATGGAATTTAGGACAAATTGGTTCTGGAATTAACATTAGGGATGTAGAATATGGGTTCAATAAAAACCACGAAGAACTTGTAGATAGAAATGCTTTTGTTTTTCCTGGTATGACAATATCTTCCTCTGCAACTACGGCCTATACAGAGCATGGAACTGCAGTAATTGGGATTTTATATGCAGATAAAGGCAGTTATGGTATTTCAGGAATGGCTTATGGAGCCAATGAAATTTACCTTTTTCCGGAGTGGCAACAAACGGGTTACAATAGAGTAAATGCAGTTACCAAATCAATTGAAAATTCTGCTCCTGGAGATATAATTGTTTTTGAAATGCAGACCTACGGAAACGATGCTTCTGATCCAAATGATTTTGTTCCTGCCGAATATGATGCAACCGTATGGAGTTTAACAAAAGCTGCAACAGATTCAGGGATTATTATAGTTGCTGCTGGTGGTAACGGAAATCAGGATTTAGATAATGTTTCTTATAATAATTATAGCACTAGGGGAAATAGCGGTGCAATATTAGTAGGAGCAGGAACTCCAGATTTAGCACACGATAAAATAAGTTATAGCACTTACGGCTCAAGAATTGATGTTCAGGGCTGGGCTCAAAATGTAAGATCAAGTGGTTATGGGGATTTTACCAGTATTGGTGGGGATTTCAATCAAGGATATACTAATTTTTCAGGAACGAGTTCGGCTACTCCCATAGTGGCTTCGTGTGCAGTGGTATTGCAATCCTATTATTTTAGCCTTACTGGAAGTTATTTGACTCCAATTCAAATGCGTAACCTACTTTATGAAACGGGTATTCCGCAAGGAGCCGGAGGTAATATAGGGCCATTGCCTGATATGCAAAGTGCCATGACACAAATAATGAATGATTTAGGTACGGATGATTTTATTGGAAATCAATTTTTGGTTTACCCTAATCCTGTTCAGGATAAAATGATTGTATTTTTAAATAACCATCTTGTTGATCCTAAAATTGAAATATACTCAGGTATGGGCCAGCTATTAAAAGTGTCGAAAGTAAATGCCGGCGAAAATACGATTGATATGTCGGGATTTTCAAAAGGCTTTTATTTTGTAAAATTAAGCGATGGGAATAAAGTGGCAACTAAAAAAGTCATCAAATATTAAACAGTTTCATTTTTAAATAAAAAAGCTACAATTTCTTTGTATAATTTGTCGTCGTGCATACTATGCCCTAATCCATTTGTTGTTATAAAAGCTGCGTTTTTCCAATGCTGTTGAATCTTTTTAGCTTCTTCGAATAAAACGGTAGTATCATCAATGTCGTGGGCAATTAAACCGCTAGTTTGAATTTTTGAAGCAAATAATTTCCCAGCAAAATCCTCTAATCTGAATTTAAAATTGTCCCAATAATATTTTTCTATGTTTTTTGAAACTTTCGAATTCAGGCTTAATAAATCAATATAATTCTGCATGATGATATCAAAATCACTAGGAGATCCCAATATTACTATTTTGTTTATGTTTTTGTTCTGATAATGGGATTGATAGTATAGACTCGCTTTTCCTCCTAAGGAATGCCCAATAATGTAGTTAACGTTGAATTTTTGAGCTGCAAAATTTATGAATTCACCATATTTCGGAATTGTGAATTCCTTTCCATCGGACAATCCATGGGCTGGAGCATCAATGGCGATTATAGTAGCGCCAATTTTTTTTAAATAAGGAATTGTGTTTTCCCATCGAGAGGCATTGCTTTCCCAACCATGAACCAATAACACTACATTTTCATTTCCTTTCCAAATATAGGTCTGAATAATACTGTCATTGATTTGGAAACTTTCTGCGACGGCTTCTTGAAGTATTGAGGGTAGATTTTTTTTATCTAGTTTTCCTCTTCTCGGTTCGCTAAAAAGTGAATAGGCGAGTTGGGTTGCTTTCCTTGGAGATAAAAAACTAAGCAAATTGATATATAAGCCAATAGTCTTAGTTGTTAAAAAGTATTTTAGTTTTTTCATATCTGTAGGCGCTCTTTTCAATAAAAAAGCCTCCGATTGGAGGCTAGATATAATTAAAATTTAGAGAAGATACTCTGCATTTTTTCTCTTTGCTCGTCAGCTAGTGAGCTGTCAACTAAGATTCTTCCAGAGTGTTCGTCAATAATGATTTTTTTTCTTGAAGCAATTTCTACTTGTGTTTGTGGTGGTATTGTAAAAAATGATCCTGCAGATGCACCTCTTTCGATAGATACAACAGCTAATCCATTACGAACGCTAGATCTAATTCTAGTGTAAGCCCCTAACAATCTTTCTTCAATTTGTTTTTTGTATTCAGCTGATTTCTCAGTTAAAAAAGCTTCTTCTTTTGAAGTTTCAGACATGATAGAATCCAATTCCAATTTTTTATGCTTCAAGTGATTGGATTTAGTTTCCAATCTCTCTTTAGATTGAGCTATAACATCTTTTTTGTGTTCGATACTCGCTTTCATCTCTTTAATTTGCTTTTCAGCTAATTGGATTTCAAGTTCTTGAAACTCCACCTCTTTAGTTAAAGAGTTGAATTCACGGTTGTTACGAACGCTATCTTGTTGTTTAGTATATTTTTTGATAGACTCTTTGTGGTCATCAATTGCGTTTTTCTTTGTTTTGATAAGTTCTTCGATAACTTCCAAATCATTTTTTAATTTGTCTAAACGAGTGCTCAATCCAGCAACTTCATCTTCTAGATCTTCAACTTCAAGAGGCAATTCACCTCTAACATTTCTGATTTCGTCAATTCTGGTATCAATTAATTGCAAATCATACAATGCTCTTAATTTTTCTTCAACGCTCAATTCTTTTGTAGCAGCCATATTTTATAAGTACTTAACGGGATTTGTATTCACTTCTGATAAAATGATTGCAAAATTAGGCATTTTTTTCGTAAGATACTCAACAATATAATTTTTTGTATAGCGTTCACTTTCAAAATGTCCAATATCAGCCAAAAGCAATTGATTTTCAGCTTCATAAAATTGATGGTACTTTAAATCGGCAGTTAAAAAAGTATCTGCCCCAGCAGCAATTGCATTTTTTATGGCATAACTACCTGAACCACCCAGAACGGCTACTTTTTTAATTTCTTTCCCTGTAAATTCGGAATGCCGGATTCCATCAGCCTGCATTTTTTGTTTTACAAATAAAAGAAAAGCTTTTTCCTGCATAGGGGATTCTAATTCGCCAATCATTCCCAATCCGATGTTTTGGTGCTCGTTATTCAGGCTATAGATTTCATAAGCCACTTCTTCATAGATATGGTTGCTGAAAAGCGCTTTCAAGATTTTGGATTGCAGATGCTTTTCAAAAGTTACCTCAATTTTTATTTCATTTCCAATTTCCAATTTTCCTTTTTCCCCAATAACAGGATTACTGAATTCATTCCCTTTATATGTAGAAAACCCTTCCGAATTAAAACTGCAATGATCATAATTACCAATTGTTCCCGCGCCATTTTCAAACAATGCATTTCTTAGTTTCTCGGCGTTTTCTGGAACAGTATAAGTAATTAATTTGCGGATGAAATTTTGCTTGGGAATCAATATTTTAGTGTTTATTAAACCTAGGGCATTGCAAAATATTTTATTAACTCCTTGGATGTCATTGTCTAAAGCCGTATGCACACTATAAATGGCAATGTCGTTTTTTATTGCTTTAATAATGGCTCGTTCCACATAATTTTTCCCTGTGATTTTCTTCAAACCAGAAAACAAGATAGGGTGAAAACAAACAACTAAATTGCACTTTTGTTCTATTGCTTCATTTATAACTTCTTCGAGTGCATCGTGACAAACCAAAACTCCGGTAGCTTCCAATTCTTGATTTCCAACCAATAAACCAACATTGTCAAAATCTTCAGCATAGGCTAGTGGCGCCATTTCTTCAAGTACGGAAAGAATTTCTTTTATTTTCATTTAGAGTAATTAAATAATTTATTCATACTTATATTTTCTTGATAAAATCCCAGTTTGATATGGTTCTTTTTTAAATTTTACAATATCAAATTCTTCTAGACTCTTTAATGCATTATTAAAGTTTAAGTTGAACAATTTAATGATTTCAAATGGTCTTTTTTTTGTATAAATGATGAATGATTCTGATGAATAAAGCCTTCTTCCATATATGACTTCTGAAATTGAATAACCACTAACCTCTTTAAAATTTAATATTTCTATTTTGAATTTAAGAAGTTGATATATTTTTATTCCATCATTATTTATGGTAATGTAAGTCAAATGATTAGCAAGTTGGCGATAAAATATGCATAAAATGAAAAGATTTAATGTTAAAGGAAAAATAAGATACCCACCGTTTTTTATTTTCAGTAATGCTAAAAACATACAAAAAAGTAATATGGTTAGAAATAACAAAACAATTACATTTATTAAAACCAAAATAATATTCGGATATGTTCTGGTGGTTTTCATTTATGATTTGGAAAATCTATATTAGAATTATATTTCAAAGATAAATTATTATACTTTCGTAAAATGAATTTCCTCCGAAAAATACTTTTTCCGTTTGCCATTTTATATGGTTTCATTACCAGTATCAGGAATTTTCTTTATGATAAAGGAATTTTTAAGTCAGCTGAATTTGATATTCCTATAATTGCTGTTGGAAATTTGAGTGTTGGTGGTACTGGAAAATCACCCCAAATTGAATATTTAATCCGTTTGCTTTCAAGTAAATATAAGGTAGCGACATTGAGTCGTGGTTATAAAAGAAACTCAGAGGGTTTTGTATTAGCCAATGAAAATGCCAATGCTGAAATTCTTGGTGATGAACCTTTTCAGTTTTATCAAAAATTTCCAAAAATTCAAGTTGCTGTTGATGCCAACAGAAAAAATGGAATTGAAAATTTGCTTTCTCAAGCTGAAAAGCCAGAAGTTATTTTACTTGATGACGCTTTTCAACACCGAAAAGTAAAAGCGGGTTTTTATATTCTGCTTACTTCTTATGGTGATTTGTATGCGAATGATTATATGCTTCCAACAGGAAATTTACGGGAAAGTAGGAGCGGAGCAAAAAGAGCGAATGTTATTGTTGTGACCAAATGCCCACCAAATCTCTCCATTGAAGAACAAAATGAAATAAAGAGATTTCTCCTTAGTCGAAATGACAATAATACGCCGATTTTTTTCAGTCATATTCAGTATGATGATTATGTTTACAGTCATTATGAAAAAAAGAACGTAAACGAAATCCTCAAAACCGATAAAATTCTTCTGGCAGGAATTGCAAAACCAAATCCTTTTTTCGAATATTTAAAAAATGAAAATGACGAATGTTTACAGTTTCCAGATCATCATCAATTTTCGTATAATGAAGTGATTGAAATTAAAAACAAAGCCGAAGGAAAAATTATAATCACTACAGAAAAAGATTATATGAGATTGAAAGATTCCATTCTTAAATCCCAATTGTATTATTTACCAATTAAAAGTGAATTTCTTTCCGGCAAAGAAGATTTTGATGAGGATATATTGAAGTTTTGTAATGATAATTAGGTATTCATCACCCCAATTAAATCAATAATTCTAGAAGAATAACCTATTTCATTGTCATACCATCCCACTACTTTTACCATTTTGTCAATTACTGAGGTTAGTTGTGCATCAAATACACATGAATTGGTGTTTCCAATAATATCCACAGAAACAATAGGGTCATCAGTATAATCAAGGATGTTTTTGAAATTGGTCTCAGAGGCTTTTTTAAATGCTTCATTTATTTCTTCAATCGAAACCTGTCTTTTTACATTCACAGTAATGTCTGTCAACGAACCATCAGGAACAGGAACACGAATGCCACAACCACCAATTTTGCCTTCTAGTTCTGGAAAAATTTTTGTCAAAGCCTTTGCAGCACCAGTTGTTGTAGGAACTATGGATTGTGATGCACCACGAGCGCGACGCAAATCTTTATGAGGTTGATCGTGTAAACTTTGATCGGTAGTGTAGGAGTGAACCGTAGTGATATAGGCTTGTTCAATTCCGCATAAATCGTTGATGATTTTCATCATAGGCGCGGCATTGTTTGTTGTGCAACTCGCATTGGAAACGATAACTTCACTTCCATCAAGAATATGTTCGTTGACACCTAATACAACCGTTTTTATTGCATCGGTTTCAGAAGGGGCAGAGAGGATTACTTTTTTGGCTCCAGCCAAAATATGCGCATTAATTTCGTCGAAGGTTTTATATTTTCCGGTAGATTCAATGACAATATCAATGTTTAGGGATTTCCAATCTAAATCGGCAATTTTTTTTTCATGAAAAAAGGAAAAAGATTTTCCTTCAATGATAATATGATTGTCATTTGATGTTACTTTGCAAGGCAACACACCATGAATACTATCGTATTTCACTAAATGCGCCATTGTTTTTACATCGGCAAGATCGTTAATAGCAACAACTTCGATAGTGGGATGGTCAAGAAGCAATCGAAATAAATTTCGCCCAATTCTTCCAAAACCATTAATTGCTATTTTTGTTTTCATTTAGTTTTAAAATAAATCCCATCAATATACGCTCCCATTCCAAATTGACCTGTGCAATCACCGCCTAAATCTTTCACATAAACAAAGTCTTTGTAAAAATTGATTTTAAATCTACAATTTTCAGTATCTGGCATTTTATAGATAAAACTATTTCCAGTTAATTTTATGCTATCACGTTCTATAATTGCAAGATTTGGAACTTCTCCATCTCCCATTGCCATTACATCGAAAGAAATAAGATTGTTTTTGTTTTTTATAAGATTGAAATTTCCATTACATTTAAATTTCCCATAATTGTAATAATAATCCCCAAAAATATCATTATGATTGGACTTATAATCGGATATTATTTTGACAATTTCATTCTTATTTGCTTTAAATTTAAGTTCTTTTCCTGTTTTTGGTGAAATCCAAGTTCCATTTAGTTCTGTTTTATTGGGAGTAACGAGTAGAATTCCTGTAATATTTCCAAAATTATCGAACTCTAATAACCGATAAGAATTTTTATCTTGAATTGTTCCAATTAATTTTATAGGTTTTTTTTCCTTTGTATTTTGGTATGTAATTTCACCAATTACAAGTTCATTAACTATTGAGTAATGAATAAAAACGGGAATTTTATTATTAATAAAGCCATCCCAACAAATATCTACTTGATTTTTGTTCTGTCCGTTACAAGAGCAAGCAATAAAAATAAATAAGCAAAGTATTTTTTTCAATTTTTTAATTCGTAATTTTTAATTCGTAATTCTACAATATATGTTTCTGTGCTTTATAACTAGATCTTACTAAAGCGCCACTTTCTACATGACGGAAACCTAATTCCAATCCAAAAGCTTCGTATTTAGCAAATTGGTCAGGTGTGATAAATTCCTTAACTGGTAAATGTTTTTTGCTTGGTTGTAAGTATTGACCAATCGTAACTACATCAACATTGGCGTTACGCAAATCCCTCATTGTCTGAAAAACTTCTTCTTCGGTTTCACCAAGGCCAAGCATAATTCCAGATTTTGTTCTGTTAATTCCTTTTTCTTTTAAGTAGCGTAAGACTTCGAGGCTTCGGTCATATTTTGCCTGAATACGAACTTCACGGGTCAAACGGCGAACGGTTTCCATGTTATGGGAAACTACTTCTGGATTGGCTTCCACTATTCTGTCAATATTTCTTTCAATACCTTGAAAATCTGGAATTAATGTTTCTAAAGTAGTTGTTGGATTCATTCGACGAATCGCTTTTACGGTTTCAATCCAAATAATGGAACCGCCATCTTTCAAATCGTCCCTATCGACACTTGTTACTACAGCGTGTTTGATGTTCATGATTTTTATGGAACGCGCTACTTTTTCGGGTTCATCCCAATCTACAGTTTCAGGTCTTCCGGTTTTTACGCCACAAAAACCACAAGAACGCGTACAAACATTTCCAAGGATCATAAATGTTGCCGTTCCTTCACCCCAGCATTCACCCATATTAGGGCAACTTCCAGAAGTACAAATCGTATTAAGGCTATATTTATCCACTAGACCACGAAGCTCCGTATATTTTTTACCGATTGGTAATTTTACTTTTAGCCATTTTGGTTTAGCTTCCCTAGTTGTTGTCGGTAAAGTAGTATCTAAAACAGTTTCCATATTACAATTTTCAATTGTGCAAAGATAGGCAATGTTGTTTATTTGTGGATTTCTTTATCAGTTAATTTGATGTTAGATTCAATTGAATTGAATTGAAAAACCCTTTCATTATTAAAAAATACGAAAGGGTTTCAGTTTAGTAAGGATATTATAGCTTCTAATCAATTACATTCTTACAGTAATAGGTAAAGTATAGGCTGTTCTTACTGGTTTCCCGGCCATAATGCCTGGTTTCCATTTTGTTTTTGAAGATTTTAAAACCCTTACCGCTTCTTTGCCTAATCCGAAACCTGGATCCCTAGTTACCTTGACATCAGTTAATGTTCCGTCTTTTTCTATCACAAAATAAACAAGTACAGTTACATTTTTCCCGTCTTCACTATCAGGTCTTTCAAAATTATTTCCAACAAATTCACGAAATTTTGTTAATCCTCCCGGATATTCTGGGAGTTTATCTAAAAGAGCTGTAGAAACAAGTGCATTTGGATCAACAGTTGGAACCGTTGGAATTGTTGTTGGCGGTCCAGAAATAGTTCCTGTGGATGGCGTTCCGGTCCCTGGAGTTCCTGTAGTAGGAGTTGGGTTAGGGTTGTCTTTGTTTTTTCCAATATTATCATTGGCATCTGAAGGTTTTACAATCACAGGATCTTTTAACGGCACATCGGGTTTTGGAGCTTCTGGTTCTTTTTCTTTAATTATGGGAAGCGTTTGAGTTTTTGGTGTATTCGGTAACGGGTTATTAAAATTAACAGTAGTAATTGGTCCATCAATTATAGGTACTTCCTGTTCTATTTGATTAGCACTAAAATAATTAATAACCATTGGGATACTAACTAATGTAGCTAATAACATAAATCCCGCAAATAGGGCAAAAATTGTAGTTTTTGGATTTTCCTGACGCAATTGGTAGGCACCGTATTCTTTGTTTCGACCTTCGAAAACCAAGTTAAGCCAACCTGTTTCATAAATACTTACTCTAGACATAATTTAATAGTTTTATGGTTAAGTATCAGTCAGTTCATACGCGTAGTTTATTTTAACTTACAACGTAAAATAGATGTATTTTAATATATAAAAAGTAAGTTATTTTAAAGAAATTTTAAGAGCCATAAACTTACCCCTTATTCTCAATGATTTCAGCCAGTAATTTTTTTGCGCGAAGGAGTTTTATTTTAACATTACTCAAAGGTTCGTTTAGTTGGTCTGCAATTTCCTGATAACTCAATTCTTGAAAATAACGGAGTTGGATTACTTCTTGGTAATGGGGTTTCAATTCCTTTATGAACTGAAGTAACCGGGATAGATTTTGCTCTGTAATTAATGTGTCTTCGGCAGAGGGAGTGGTGTCGGCAATATTATAGGCAAGATGGTCTTCTTCATCCGTAATCTCAACAAACAATGAAGATTTCTTTTTTCGCAGTAAATCAATATGTACATTTTTTGCAATTGCAATTAGCCATGTATTGAACTGAAATTCGGGATTATAAGTTGCTATTTTATCAAATGCCTTAGAAAAGGTTTCTATAGTAATATCCTCGGCATCAGTCTCATTTTCTGTACGTTTCAGCATAAAACCGTACACTTCATTCCAATAAAAATCCAATAGAAAAGTAAAAGCAACTTGGTCGCCATTTTTTGCTTTTTCTATATTTTTTTTTATTTCCAATGGATCGGTTTTGAGAAAATGTTGGTAATATAAACTCTTAATTGTGTGAATATAAGGATAATTTCAATAACTGGAAACCAATACATCACATCCTTTTCTTTCAATTTTCCTGCAGCGAATCCTAATGTAATCCATGCAAATAAATAACGGAAAGCGATTAAGCACGTAACAATTATCCATTGGTATTCATTGACTAATAAAATTATTGGGAGTGCAATGAAAAGTATTTGTGAAAGATAGAACACCGTCAATTGAAAACGGTCGAATGACTTATAAAATTGTGCAGTTGCCACATGTCTTCTTTTTTGTTTGATCCAATCCTTGAAAGTTGTTTTTGGTTTGGAATACGTAAAACTTTCCGGAGTATAGCACACCGTTGTATTTGTTCCGTTTGCAGCTTGATTAATGAATAAATCGTCATCACCGGAACGAATTTTCATATGGTCTATAAAACCATTTACGTTAAAAAACTCGTCTTTTTTATAAGCTAGGTTACGTCCAACGCCCATATATGGTTTTCCCATTTTTGCCCATGAAAAATACTGAACAGCTGTAAGTAAAGTTTCAAAACGAATAATTTTATTTAAAAAGGAACCCGATACTTTTTCATAAGCCCCATAAGCTAATACAAAGGTTTTGTGCAAGGTGAACTGGGCACTCATTTCGCTGATCCAATTTTTTGAAGTAGGGTAACAATCGGCGTCTGTAAAAAGCAAATAGTCTTTTTTTGCTGCCTTGATTCCCATTGTCATAGCGAATTTTTTATTGCCCCAAAAAGCTTCGTTATTGGCTACTTTTACTAATCTTACATTGGAATATTTTTTTTCGAATTCTTCAAAAATATCCAACGTTTCATCACTTGAAGCGTCGTCAATTAATATGATTTCAAAATTTGGATAGTTTTGTTGCGCTAAAAGCGGAATGAACTGCGCTACGTTTTGTTCTTCGTTTTTGGCACAAACGATTACTGAAATCGGAATTTTCTTGGGTGTGCTTTTTGTCACTTTTGAAAAAGCAAATTTTCCAAAAACTATGGTATAATAAAAAAGTTGAGCAACAACTATGGCAATAAAACTATAAAAAATAATGATTAACATAATAATTATATCTTCTTTTTGAATGGCACAAAGGTAATTATCAATTATCAAATACGCACTCTAAAATAGGATTTACTTTCGGCATTTTGACATTTCTTTTGCAATAGCGACAGAATTTGATTCTCCTGTTTTATTCAATTCAGAAATAATATTCTGATGGTTTTTATCATCGCGGTTTTGGGATAATTTATGAACCGCATGAATTTCGTTGATTTCAATTTCAAAAGCTATAATACCATTGGTTTGTCTCATCGTTTCCTCTGATAAATCTTCTATGCGGATTGGGTTTTCCGATTTGGATTCGTATTTATCGATTAGTTTTTTTAAGGCGACTAATAAAGCTTCGCCTTCAATGATTTTTATTGTTCCATAAACGTGTACTGCAGTGTAATTCCACGTTGGCACATTTTCGTGGTCGTACCAAGATGGCGATATATAACTGTGTGGTCCCGAAAAAATAGTTAAAACGAGACTATCAGCAGTAAAGCTTTTCCATTGTGGGTTTTCTTTGGAAATATGGCCTTGTAAAATTTGTTTTCCGTTTTCATTTGTATCTAATTCCAACGGAATATGAGTCGCCCAAGGTTTTCCATCAACCTGATTCACCAAAATCCCAAAACTGTTTTTTTGTAGAAAATCGTTTATGGCAATTGGGTCTTCGTTTTTGTAGATAGTTGGGATGTACATTTACGATGTAGGATTTGAGGTTAGCAATTTTTATCAATCCAATCATAAAGTTCAGAAAGCGTTTTACCCATCGTTGCTAAATTTGTTTTCAAATGCATTGCTGGAATTTCTTTATCTTTTTCTCTATGTGTAATTGTTCTAAAACAGCCAGGACATTTATAGTGGTCGTGAGAAGCTGTTGTTCGTTTGTAGTTACATTTGTTTGCAATTAAGAATGCAATCCAATCTTTAGTTTTTACTGGTCTGTTATTGCCCATCTAAAACAATGTAAAAATTAAATGGTAGCTTCTAGCATAGAAGTTTTTAGGGTACCAGGTTCAAAACCTTGTAAAACCCCATTTTCGTCAACATACGATTTAGAGAAATTTTTATTATGATATTTAACTTTTGCAAAGCCCAGGTTTAACAATTCTTTTTCCCTTTGTTCATTTGTAAGTTTTAATAAATCCTGACAAAAAAGATTAATGTTTTCATGAAAAGATTCTTCGGCTTCTTCATTTGTCTTGCCATAACCACTCACAAGAATAGAGGGAGAAACTACAATGTAATGTTCGCCTTCCTTTCCTGATGCAACAATAGCTTTTATAGAAATCGTATTGTCTTTGATTCTAACTGTTTCTTTAATATCATTAAAATTGATATTCATATTAAATTTATTTAAAACGTAACTGCGTTTACAAAATTAATGATAAAAATTGATATTATAGTGTTGATTAACTTTTCTAACAATAAATCCCAAAACTGTTTTTTTTAAAGAAATAATTGACGGCAATAGAATTTCCGTTTTTGTAGATAGTTGGGATGTACATTTTTTTTGATTTAGAATTTGAAGATGTATTGAAACTTGACTGTTAATATTAATAATATTTTATCTAATCATCATTAATCCATAATAGCCATCGGATTTTTCTAAAATTTCACCAGTTATTGCATCAATTTCTAAAATTTCCATTTTTCCAGCATCTTTTCCATTTGAATTTTTGAATTTTGTAGTTTTATTATAGATACTGTAAGTATATTTTTCAAATTTTCCAATAAAATGCAATTTTGGTTCTGTTACTTCAATTCCTTTTTTTGAAAATGATTTAAAAGCAATTTCAGTCACAATATTTTTTTCAATAAAGTTTGATTTTTTATTATTTATTATAAAGTCAGGAATAAAATTTAAATTAAGAGGTTCTATTAACTTAAGATTTTTATCTAATTTTACCCATACTCCTGATATAATTCCATCGATTTCAGTATAATTAAAAGAATATAAAACCCAAATTTCGATTGTTGTTTTTTTAAGTTTATTCCTTGATAAAAACTTCCTTGTTTTACTTTTATTTGAAACTGAATATTTGTAATACGAGCCTTCAGATACCTTAAAATATTTTTTCAATTTTATATCAACTTTAGAAAATAATATACTATCAGAAATTGAAAGGACTTTTGTTGTATGTAAGTCTTGCGCAAACAGACTTGAATAAAATATAAGGTAAATTATTAAAAATAGATTTTTCATATTCTGTAAATTTTTCTCAAATCACATTCACTTCTGCCTCAATCTTAATCCCAAAAGTCTTAAAAATAGTTTCCTGAATATCCTTTGAAACGTTCAAAATTTCTTGTCCTGTGGCCTTGCCATAATTCACTAAAACTAAAGCCTGGTTTTTATGAATTCCGGCATCTCCAAAACGCTTTCCTTTAAAACCTGCTTGCTCAATTAACCAGCCTGCGGGAACTTTGACTTCGGTTTCCGACACTTCATAATATTTCATTTCAGGGAATTGCTTGTGGATTTTTTCGAAATCGGATTTTAAAAGGATTGGGTTTTTAAAAAAACTACCGCTGTTTCCGAGTGCTGCCGGATCGGGTAATTTGCTTTGGCGAATAGCAATAACAGCATTGCTAACGTCTTTTAAAGTAGGAGTGCATCCCGACGCTTGGGGATTGTTTTTTTCTAATTCGGACCTAATGTCACCATAGGAAATATTGATTTTGTGGTTTCGTTTAGTCAGTTTAAAAACGACCGAAGTGATAACATATTGGTCTTTTGCTTCGTGCTTGAAAACACTTTCGCGATAGCCAAAATTACATTCGGCTTTTGTAAACGTTTTCATTTCTTGATTGGCAATTTTCATCGCCTCGCAGGAAACAAAAGTGTCTTTGATTTCCGTTCCATAAGCACCAATATTCTGGATAGGCGTAGTTCCCACATTTCCTGGAATTAGCGACATGTTTTCGAGTCCACCAAAATCCTGACTGATTGTCCAAAGTACTAATTCGTGCCAATTTTCTCCCGCCTGACTATCAATCCAGACGAAGTCATCTTCTTCTTTCAGGATTTTTTTTCCTTTCAAATCCACGTGAATCACTAAAGCATCGATATCCTGTGTCAACAACATATTGCTTCCGCCACCGAGAATGAATTTTTTTTCAGTTGCATTCTGCTGCAATACGACTTTCAATTCTTCAACAGAATGAACATCAACAAATTGTTTTGCTTTGGCTTCAATGCCAAAAGTATTGTAGTTTTTAAGAGAAAAATTATTTTGAATTTGCATAGAAAGTTAATTTCGAAAGGCAAAAATAGGCAATTTACAGTACAAAAATTTAAGGATTCGTCAGTTCGAGTTGAATAATAATTTGCGACAGAAAATTATTATGAAGTATCGAGAACCTTTGTTTCTAATGTTTCTCGATAAAATTTTAAATAGTAATGCTGACTCATTACTATTTAAAATCACTCGAAATGACGGATGAATCGGGGTTAGTTTATTCCGAATCCAAACCTCGATTTAAAAAATGTATCAATGGTTTTATTGCAATTAATTTTTGAACGCTGTTTTTTACAAAATCGGGGCTCAATAATTCTGAATCATCAATTTTGCAAGAAACAGTAAAACTTTTCAGTTTGAGGAATTCAATTGCGGGATGGTCTTTTTCAAAATCCTTGGGTGCATTTTTTAGCGCATTGCTTTGGTCCAAGCCATTAAAATATTTTTTGAAAGTTTTGTTGTTTGCAATTTCTTCTAAATCCTCATGAAAAAAAGCAATTTCCTTACGTATTTTTTTTAACTCGGAAGGTTCAGGAGAATAGAATCCTCCTGCAACAAAACTTTTTCCTTCTTCAATATGAATGTAATAACCTGGCGCATTTATACCACTCGGATTGGTATTCATCCAAATTCCCAAATGGGTTTTATAAGGTGATTTGTCCTTAGAAAACCGAATGTCGCGATTGATACGAAATGTGCAGTTTTTTATTTCCAGCATTTCCAAGGATGAATCCAATGGTTTCATTGCATTCAGAAATTCTGAAATCAACTGATGATAGTCTTTTTTAAAAATTTCGTAACGTTTTTTATTGTCCAGAAACCAATCCCGATTGTTGTTGGCTCTTAAATCTTTTAGAAATGGAAAAGTATCTTTTGAAATCATGATAAAATTATTGCAATTGTTTTTTCAAATCTTCTTCGCTGTAAAAACCAGAATGCCTCCATTTTAATTCCTTGTTTTCATACAATAACAAAACAGGCAATTCATCAATTTTTAATTCAGAAAGCATTGTTTTGTTTTCATCAACATTCAAACGAATAATGGTTATTTTATCGGCTAAATCTTTTTGCATCTGTAAAATATAGGGTTCCATTTTTTTGCAAGGCGCACACCAAGGTGCATAAAAATTAATCAACACTTTTTTGTCTGTATTGTATAATTCCTTGTATTCCTGAGGACACATTCCGATAATTTTATCATTCGGTTTACCAAAACCAGCCGCATTCCATTTTAATATACCGCCTTGCAATTCATATATGGTTGTAAAACCCAATTCGTGTAGTTTATTTGCCGCTAGTTTGCTTCTTCCACCGCTTAAACAATAGACAAAAACCGGTTTGGATTTGTCGTATTTGTCGGTTTTTGGAATAAAACTGGGTCCGTTCCAATTATTGTTATCGGCATTTTCGATATGCCCGTCTGTAAATTCTTCGATGCTACGAACATCAAGAATCTGTGGGTTTGGAGTTGTTTTTATTTTTTCGGCAAAGTCAATGGCAGGAATGGATTCATAATCTTTTGTCTGTGCATTGACAGAATAGATAAATAATAAAGCAAATAATATTGAGGCTAATTTTGATTTCATCATTATGTATTTTTCAGCTAATTTACAGATTAAATATTTTATAACTCTGATGCGTTGATTTTATAATGGTTTCGGTTCGTTCCGGATGGGTATCAGAAATAAACAATTGTCCGAAAGTGTCATTATTTACCATTTCAACAATTTTTCCAACTCTTGTTTCATCTAGTTTATCAAAAATATCATCAAATAACAGAATTGGATTTTCGCCTGATTGTTTTTTTACAAATTCAAACTGCGCTAATTTCAATGCAATCAGAAAAGATTTCTGCTGTCCCTGAGAACCGAATTTTTTTATTGGATAATTATCAATTTCAAAAGAAAGATCGTCTTTATGAATACCAACGCTACTATACTGCAATGCTCTGTCTTTATTGATGTTTTCTTGCAATAGTGTCAATAAGTTTTTTTCGAACAACTGACTTTCATAAACCAATTGCACCGTTTCTTCAGAACCAGTAATAGCTTGATGATGAACATTAAAAATAGGAATAAAATCAGCTAAAAACTGTTTCCTTTTTTCGAAAATCATTTGTCCTAAACCATTTAGTTGTTCATTATAGATTGACAAAGTATCGTTTTCGAAAACGTGATTTAGTGCAAAATACTTCAATAAAGCGTTGCGTTGATTGAGGATTTTCTGATATTGAATGAGTTGTTGTAAATAATGGGAATCCAATTGGGAAATCACGCTGTCGATGAATTTCCGTCGGGTTTCGCTACCTTCAACAATCAAATCCCTATCTGCAGGCGAAATAATAACCAATGGAATAAATCCAATATGATCTGAAAATTTCTCATATTGTTTGCCGTTGCGTTTCAGGATTTTCTTTTGGCCTTTTTTTAAACTGCAAACAATTTGTTCCGTTCTGTTGTTTTTTTCGAACTCGCCATCAACTACAAAAAATTCTTCGCCGTGTTTTATATTTTGGACTGCTAATGGATTAAAATAGCTTTTTCCGTAGGATAAATGGTAAATAGCATCTAATACATTTGTTTTTCCGATGCCGTTTTTTCCAACAAAACAATTGATTTTGTTGTCAAACTCGAAATTGGCATCCGAAAAATTTTTATAATTGAATAAGGAAATGGTTTTTAAATACATCGGAAAGGCTTACAGGTGCTGAAAACTTTTGTTTTTTCTCTTTCATTTTTAAAGCGCCTGCAAATTATTGAAAAATATCGAATATAAACGCAAATTTCTTATGCAGATTTGAATAAAAATTTTATTTTTGCGACTCACAAATTTTAAGATAAATGGCAACGTACAATAAAAGAGGTTATAAAACTCCAAAAGAAAAAGAAGAAAAATTAGACGGTAACTTTATTGAAGACATCAACGTTGATGAAAAAGACAGTGCTACTGCGGGTGTTTTCAATTCTTTGGATGAAACTGCTTCAAAAACTGAAAACTGGATTGCCAGAAACCAAAAATATATTTTAGGTGTTGTTGCAGCTATAGCAATTGTAGCTGTTGGATATCAAATGTATCAAAAATTTATTGTTGAGCCTACTGAGGACGAGGCAGCTAACAACATGTTCTTGGCACAACAAAATTTTCAAAAAGCAACTGACGGAGAAAAAAGTGATTCTCTTTACAATTTGTCATTAAAAGGTGCCGAAGGAAAATTTGGATTTATTGATATTGCAAAAAACAACGAAGGAACTGCTGCGGGTAACATTGCTACTTATTATGCTGGTTTAGCTTACTTAAATACAGGAAAATATAACGAAGCGATTACTTATTTGAAAAAATTCAAATCGGATGATATTATGTTCAGTACATTGGCAGTTGGTGCGATTGGAGATGCAAATTCTCAATTAAACAAACCAAAAGTGGCATTGGAATATTATATTAAAGCTTCAGATATGAATAAAAATGAGTTTACTACACCTCGTTTTTTAATGAAAGCGGGTCAGACTGCTTTAGCTTTAGGAATGAAAGCAGATGCATTGAAATATTTTACTGAGATAAAAGAAAAATACGAAACTAGCCCAGAAGGTGCTAATGTAGACGCAATGATAGGTTTAGCGCAATAATAAAATGATTTAAGATTTTTTGATTTAAGATTTTTCATTTGCGGTTTTATATCGTAAATTCGTAATTCTTAAAAATCCTAAATTAATTATGGCTACTGCAAATAAAAATTTATCGAATTATAACAAAGACTCAATCCCAAATGCGAAAAATTTTCGATTTGGGATTGTTGTTTCAGAGTGGAACGATAGTATTACAAATGGTTTATATTCAGGCGCGGAAGCCGCTTTATTAGATTGTGGTGCAACTCCCAATAATATTGTTCGCTGGAATGTTCCCGGAAGTTTTGAACTTATTTATGGGGCCAAAAAAATGATAGAAACCCAAAATGTGGATGCCGTCATTACTATTGGTTGTGTAATTAAGGGAGAGACCATGCACTTTGAGTTTGTTTGCGAAGGAGTTACGCAAGGGATAAAGGATTTGAATGTAAAAACGGATATTCCTGTTATTTTTTGCTTGCTTACTGATAATACTGAACAACAATCCATAGATAGAAGCGGAGGAATTCATGGCAATAAAGGGACTGAAGCTGCCATTGCTGCCATAAAAATGGCGTACCTTAGATATGAAGCCAATTTAGGTTACCAGTTTCAAGCTAATAATTTGCTGATGGAAGGTAACTTGAGAATTGAAAATAAGCCATTGGAATTAAAAGAATAATTTTAATTCTTATCTAATTCTAAAGCTTGCGCCATACATTCAGTCACACTACTAATTAACCTTACACTTTTTTTAATGTCCAGTATTATTCAATTACTTCCTGATCATGTTGCTAACCAAATTGCTGCCGGCGAAGTGGTACAAAGACCAGCATCTGTCGTAAAAGAATTACTTGAAAATGCTGTTGATGCAAAAGCTACCGACATTAAACTGATTATAAAAGAAGCCGGAAAATCACTAGTTCAAGTTGTTGATAACGGATTGGGAATGAATGTAACTGATGCTCGTTTGTGTTTTGAACGTCATGCAACATCAAAAATCCGTCAAGCGGAAGATTTGTTTTCGTTGCATACTAAAGGTTTTCGTGGGGAAGCATTGGCGTCTATTGCAGCTATTGCCCATGTAGAGATGAAAACCAAACAAGACCAAGAAGAATTAGGCACCCATATTGTCATTGAAGGGAGTAAATTCGTGTCACAAGAAGTGGCGGTTTTACCCAAAGGGACTTCTTTTTCAGTTAAGAATTTGTTTTTTAATATTCCTGCAAGGCGCAATTTTTTGAAATCAGATATTGTTGAGCAACGCCACATTATTGATGAATTTCATAGATTGGCATTGGCTCATCCTAATATCCATTTTACTTTTTACCATAACGGAAGCGAGGTTTTTAATTTGCCCCAGTCAAATTTTCGCCAACGAATAGTCAATATATTTTCTGGAAAGACGAATGAGAAATTGGTTCCCGTTCATGAAGAAACAGAAATCGTTTCGATACAAGGTTTTGTATGTAAGCCAGAATTTGCTAAGAAAAATAGAGGCGAACAATTCTTTTTTGTCAACGACCGGTATATTAAATCGGGTTATTTGCATCACGCAATTATGGCAGCTTATGATGGTTTATTGAAAGACGCATGCCAACCTAGTTATTTTTTGAACTTACAAGTTCCTCCGCATACGATTGACATCAACATTCATCCCACTAAAACTGAGATTAAATTTGATGATGAGCATGCCATGTATGCTATTTTGCGTTCGGCAATAAAACACAGTTTGGGTCAGTTTAATGTTGCTCCAGTTTTGGATTTCGATAGGGATAATACTCTTGATACTCCTTATAATTATCAGAATAAAGAAGTGGGTATTCCTATTGTTCAGGTTGATGGAAGTTATAATCCGTTTTCCGATAACAAGCCAAATAAAAATTTTTCTTATAAAAAAGAAACCACCTCCTGGGAAAGTCTCTATGTCGATTTAAAACCGAATAGAGAGAATGGCTTAGATGAATTTTTACCTCAAAACAGTTCCGAAATTGAATTTGAAAGCGAAACGGTTACCAGTTCCTTATTCAATGACAATGAAGTGGAAAAAGAAGTAAATAGAACGTATCAGATTCACAAAAAATACATTGTAAATCCCATAAAATCAGGGATGGTAATCGTTGATCAACAACGGGCGCACCAAAGGGTTTTATACGAACAATTTTTAACCAACATGACGGTGCATCAAGCGCTAAGCCAGCAATTGTTGTTTCCTTTAAATTTGTATTTTTCTACAAGTGAAATGGAATTGATTAGTGAACTCCAATTATCATTGGTAAATACAGGTTTTATTTTTGAAGAATCCCAAACGGATCATGTGGTGATTTCTGGTTTGCCTGTAAATGTGACAGAAAGTGAAGTTTCAATTGTATTGGAACAGTTGTTGAGCGATTTACAAGATGGAATTCCCGAGAGTAGTTTCTGTCAAAATGATACGATTGCAAAATCAATGGCGCGCAGTTTAGCGGTAAAAACAGGAACCTATTTAACCGAAAAAGAACAGGAAAATTTAGTAAACGGACTTTTTGCCTGTAAAGAGCCCAATGTTTCCCCCTTTCAAAAACCTACTTTCATCACGATGCGTGTGGAAGATTTAGATAAAAAATTTAGTTTATGATGCGAATGACCGAAACTGTTAAGCAGTTACTAATTATCAATGTTATTTTTTATATTGGTTCTAACTATGTTGGGGATTTTGCTTACCAGCTTTTTTCAGAATATTATCCTGAAAATCCAAGTTTCAAAATATGGCAACCTTTGACGTCTATGTTTATGCACGCACCAATTTATGGCAAAGGAAGTTCAGTTGGTATTATGCATATTGTTTTCAATATGTTTGCGCTAGTTTCATTTGGAAGTGCTTTGGAACAATTTTGGGGTGGAAAAAAATTCCTTTTTTTTTATATTTCTTGCGGATTGGGAGCGGCTTTGATACATACTGGATTTAATTATTATGAGTACCACCAAGCTTTAAATTTATTTTTAGATGCTAATATTCCACAGCCACAAATAAATTCATTTTTAGTTAATGGTGAGTATGATAGCTTTAAGGATTTATTACCATTAGATACGATTGAACAATTGTACTTTTCTTTCAACACACCATCACTTGGTGCTTCGGGAGCAATTTATGGACTTTTAGTTGCTTTTGCTTTTATGGTTCCAAATGCCGAGTTAGGGTTTATGTTTATTCCTGTACCAGTAAAAGCGAAATATTTTGTTCCAGGGATTTTATGCTTGGATTTGTTTTTGGGACTAAAAGGCCAGTCTATTTTTGGTGCTGGAAGTACGGGAATAGCTCATTTTGCTCATATTGGCGGAGCTTTAACGGGTTTTTTGATGATGTGGTATTGGAAAAAAAGACAATTTAATGATAAACGTTGGAATTAAATTATGAGTAGTATTATAGATGATTTAAAATTTCAGTATAGAGTGGGTGGAATTGCCAATAAAATGATTTATTGGAATGTTGCGGTTTTTTTATTGTCGGTTGTTTTTTTTTATCAGTTTAAATTAGGTCTTTTTTTATACCCGGATTGGCTAGCGGTTTCCTCTGATCCAATGGTTTTTTTAAAGCAGCCTTGGACTTTATTAACCTATGCTTTTTTTCACGAGGGATTCATGCATTTGTTTTTTAATATGCTGATTCTGAATTTTTCCAGTCGGCTATTTTTGACTTTCTTTACTGAAAAACAATATCTTGGATTGTATCTTTTAAGTGCTGTTTTTTCATCAATTATTTTTGTTGTTGGGTTTTATTTTTTAGATAGGATTTCAATGATGATAGGGGCATCTGCTTGCATAATGGCATTATTAGTTGCTACAACCACTTATCAGCCATTAATGGATATTAGATTATTACTGATTGGGAATGTAAAACTTTGGCATATTACAGGAGTAATTTTACTTATTTTTTTATTACAGATAGGGTATGATAATACTGGCGGACATATTGCTCATTTTAGTGGTGCTTTTTTTGGTTTTGTTTATGTGAAGTTATTACAAAAAGGAATAGATTTGACTAAAATTATTGAAGTAGGAATTGACTTTTTTAAATCGTTGTTTAGTAGGAAAAAAACAACTCCATTCAAAAAAGTACATCGCAATTATAATGAAAACACCAACAAAACAGTTTCAAAAATTATAACTAAAGATAGGCAACAACAGCAAATTGATGAAATTTTGGATAAAATCAGTCAATCGGGTTATGATAGTTTAACTGCTCCTGAAAAGGAATTTTTGTTTAAGGCAGGGAAATAAGTTATTAATTTCGGTTCCCCCAGCTATAGAGAGTTACATTAATAAAAAACAAAAATGAAGAATCTTTCATGGTTCAATAAAATAATCTTTTTTTTCAATATAGTCTTGGCTATATTGACTTTTCTTGCTTATGTGTTACCATTTTTGGCTCCAAAATTATTCCCAATTCTATCAGTTTTAACTTTAATACTGCCTTTGTTTCTAATTTTTAATGGTTTGTTTTTTATTTATTGGGGAATCCAATTTAAAAAACAAATTGTTTTATCTGGTTTGGTTTTATTGATAGGCATTACTTTTATCAATAAATTCTATAAGTTTTCTACAACCGATTTGCCTAACGAAGAACAGGATTTTGTGGTGATGAGTTATAATGTGCGTTTGTTTAACTTATTCAAATGGCTGAATGACGATGCAGTGCCCCAAGAAATCCATGACTTTATAAATGAACAAAACCCAGATATTCTTTGTATTCAAGAGTTTTCTACTTCTGCCAAAATAGATTTGAGGATTTATCCTTATAATTATGTTTTTATGCAAGGGGAAAAAATCAAAACCGGACAGGCTATTTTTTCTAAGTATCCTATTATTAACGAAGGAAATTTAGTTTTTCCAAATTCAAACAACAACGCTATTTTTGCAGATATAAAGAGAGGGAAAGATATTATCAGGGTGTACAATATTCACTTGCAATCTATAAAAATATCTCCTGACGTAAATGAAATGTCTGAAAATATAGAAGGAATTGACCAAGGAAAATCCCAAATGGTGATTAAAAGGATAAGTAAGGCGTTCAGTAAACAACAACAGCAAGCTGAAATTATTATGAATCATAAAGAAGCTTGTGAGTTCCCTATTATTATTTGTGGAGACATGAATAACAGTGCTTATTCTTATGTTTACCGAATCATTAAAGGAAACCTAAATGACAGTTTTGAAGAAGCGGGTAGTGGTTTTGGTCAGACTTACAGCTTTAAATACTATCCTGCTCGTATCGATTATATTTTTGTGGATCCAAAGATGAAAGTAAAGCATTTTGAAAGCTTTCCTGAATTCATTAATTCGGATCATAGTCCTATTATTAGCAGATTGATTATGGAGTAATCAATGGTTGGTTTTTCAAATAATCCAATGCAAACCTTCCTTCATTAAAAAGTAAATCCAAAACACTAAGATTGTTTATAAAGCCGTGTTTTTCACCAAAAACCTGCGTATAAGGATCAAAGGAAGAAATATCTTTTTTTCCGTTTGCTAAGTTTCTTAAATCGGTATAATTTGGTGCTTCATGGAAGTATTCCGAAGTTTTTTCATAGCTTAATTTCATCGCTAGACATTTTGAAACAATTTCTATAGTTTCAAAATTCAAATCCACTAGATAGGTATGCTTTTTGGTAAAAACAGGAAGTAATGCATCCTCAAAATATTCAAAAAATGGAGAAGTCCTATAAGCTGCTTCTAACGATTTGAAATGTTGTTTTTGCCAATCGAAAGCTGGTTCTAGTTTTATTTCTTTCGTTTTTTGATGTTTTTCCTTACTGTGTTTTACGGGTATGTTTAACAGTTGAATCCCATTTGGGCTGTAAATATATGTCCGATTCCGATTCGTTTGTTTCTGGAAGTTATCTTCCATTTCAAAAGTAATCGTTTCCGCTTGTGCCATTGATGCAAAATGACTGATAGATGGGAAATAAGTAGGATGAATTAAAACGTTCATTAGTTAAGAGTTATAAGTTTATGAGGTTTAGAAGGTATATGCATTACTATAAACAATAACCTTCTAAACTTTTTAAACCTTTCTAAGCATTGTTCTGTTTCTTTTTGTTCATATAAAAACTTATTCCAAAATAGAGAGCTAATACAACCAAAAAGTATTTAAAATAAGATTGTGGTTCTCCATCACCGCTAACAGTTGTAAAAACCCTATCCCAACGAATTTTGTTTAACCCTTTGGCATTAGAATCCAAGCTCATCCATATAAAAACTGGTTTCCCAACGATATGATCTTCAGGGACAAAACCCCAATAGCGACTGTCTTCAGAGTTGTGACGGTTATCTCCCATCATCCAGTAATAATCTTGTTTAAAAGTATAACTAGTTGCAACTTGACCATTGATTCTAATTTCGTTGCCATTTACTTTTAATTCATTTTTTTCGTATTCACCAATGATTTTTTTGTAAAAAGGTAAAGTAGCAACAGTCAACGCTACTGTTTTGTCTTTTTTAGGAATATAAATTGATCCAAAATTATCTAAACTCCAATCTTTTGTATATGGAAACATTGAATGGTTAGCTACGTCTTTTGGTAAAATTATTCTAATAACAGAATCTATACTGGGCATTTTTCTTAGCTTAGCTGCGCCATCAAAAGTCAAATCAGTATTATTAACATAATCAAAAACCTCACTAATATTTATAGAATACTCTTGAATTAGCTGTTGAGGAATACCTTTTGAGGAAGTCTTAATTTTATACTTTCCTTCAGAAATTTTCTCAGCACTAGTTATATATTTTTTTAATGCTTCTGATTGTCTTTCATCGGTGAACACTATTTCGTAAGTTCTATCATATTCTGTTGACCGTGCCGCTATTAATAAATCTGTAGAAACACCTTTTTTAGAATAAACACGGTGGATATATTGTGGCTTTGCTCTTTCGGGCATTGGCATTATTTTTCCGTTAACATAGACAATTCCATCTTTTATAGATAAACTATCACCGGGAATTCCGACACATCTTTTTACATAGTTTGATTTTTTGTCAATAGGTTTTCTTAATCCTATAGAGTTTCTATCTCCAAAACGTGTAACAGTATCAGCAGGCCAATTGAAAACAACAATATCTGCTCTATTTATTTCTGCAATTGCTGGAAATCTAAAATATGGTAATTGAGGCCAGTTTGAATAGGATTTTTTATTGATAAAAGGAATCGTATCATGAACCATTGGAGCAGCAACTGCAGTCATTGGTGGTCTAGCGCCAAAGTGGAACTTACTTACAAATAGGAAATCACCAACCAATAAAGATTTTTCTAACGAAGAGGTTGGGATATTAAATGGTTGCATTACATAACCATGAACAAGAGTCGCAACTACCACAGCAAAAAGTATTGAACTCACCGTTTCAGAAGTTTTGTTTGTTGGTTCCAAACTTCTGTCATGGATGTAGTTTAATGGTTGGGTATAATTGACATAATAAATATATAAACCAAAAGTAACAATGCCTAATAAAGTATCTAACGTACTGTTTTTGCCAAAACTTCTCAAGGTTTCTACCCACACTACTGGGAACATAATCAAGTTGACAACCGGTACAAACAATAAAATTGTCCACCAAGGGGAACGATTTATTATTTTCATAAGAACTACAGCATTGTAAACAGGAACTAGTGCTTCCCATCTTTTTCTGCCAGCCGCTTCATATAATTTCCAAGTACCTAAGAAGTGAATTACTTGTAATAATAAGAAAAATAAAAACCATTGATATAGAGTCATAATTTAGATTATTTGATAATTAGATTGATAGACTTTTTAGATGTATCTGAAAAAGCTTAAAATCTAATTTTATTATTAATTCTTTTTTTAATGTGTTTATGTTTATTTTTTGATGATCTAAGATTCTAATTATCTAGATTTAAAACATCTTTCATCGTGAAAATCCCTTTTTTGCCTACAATCCATTCGGCAGCAATAACAGCACCTAATGCAAAACCTTCACGATTATGTGCGACATGTTTGATTTCGATTAAATCAACCTCTGAATTATAAAATACACTATGTGTTCCGGGTATATTTTCAATTCGTTTAGCATCAATTAAGATATGCTCCGCCTGTTCGCTATTGTTCGAGTCATCAGGATTTTTTAAAGTCCAATCGCTATAGTTACTATTGTTTATAATCCCCTGTGCTAATGAAATTGCGGTACCACTGGGTGCATCCAGTTTTTGAGTATGATGAATCTCTTCCATTTCTACTCCATACTGATTAAATTTTGACATTATTTTTGCCAAATATTCGTTGAGTTCAAAGAAAATATTTACGCCTAAACTAAAATTGGAACCATAAATAAAAGCCCCTTTTTTTTCTTTGCAAAGTGATACCATTTCGTCATAATTTTCTAACCAGCCTGTAGTTCCTGAAATAATTGGAATTCCAGAATCAAGACAAGTAGAAATATTGGTTACGGCTGAATCGGGAACACTAAAGTCAATAGCAACATCAGCGGTTTCCAGACCAGCAAAAGAACTGGAACTTGATTTGCGAAGCACAATTTCATGTCCACGTTCCATAGCTATCCTTTCGATAACCTGTCCCATTTTTCCGTATCCTAAAAGTGCAATTTTCATATGCAATTTTTATTTTTTTTAATGTAGTTTGAATTTCGCAGAACGCTTTTGGTTTAACCGAAATGCAGTACAAAAGTATTTTATTAAAATTTATAGTTTAAAGATAAACCCACACTGTGTTTGTAATCAATTTCATTTTGTTGAATATTGGGACTTAATGTCAGTTCATTGTCAACATTGAACTGTATTAGATGTGCATCAACATTTGCATCTACAATATTCAAAATATAAAAAGCGGCAATAACTATAACGGACAAATCACGGTTTCGTTGGTAAAAACGTTGACCAGCAATTAAACGGTCGTTATCAAGGTTTCCGTACAAAGGATCAGCGGGGTTTGAAGTCCCGTTTAGGCGCTTCTTGTATTCATTTCTAAATTCGTGGTATTTGGTATTGTTTCTAGAGTAAAAATAAATCCCTGAGCCTATTCCGCCGTATACTAAAGGAATTTTCCAATAACTTTTATTATATGCCTGACCTAAACCTGGAAGGATTGCCGAATAAAATGCTGCTTTTGCTGGCGCTAAAGGGTTTATTTCTTTACGTTTGTTGGTCTTTACACTGTCTTGGCTAATTATTAAATCATTTTTTTTGGCTTGAGCCAATGAAGAAAAACCTCCAAAAAGGGAAATGAATAAAAATATGCCAATAAACTTATACACTAGCCTTTGATTAATTTGATGATTCTATTAAAATCTTCTTCAGAATGAAATGGAATCGTAATTTTTCCTTTCCCGTTTCCGGCAATTTTCACGTCAACTTTAGCTCCAAAATAATCAGTAATGGTTTTCTTTTCTTCATCTGCAATCTGGAATGAAGAAGATTTTGAAGTTGTCGCCGTTTTTGGTTTTAAACTTTCGTGGTAATTTTTTACTAAAGTTTCTGTTTCCCTAACCGATAAATTCTGACTTACAATTTTCTGGTAAATGTCTGTTTGAACATCGTGATTTTCAATGTTTATAATCGCCCTACCGTGACCCATACTGATAAATCCATCACGGATTCCGGTTTGAATAATTGGGTCTAATTTTAAAAGACGTAAATAATTCGCAATTGTTGAGCGTTTTTTTCCAACACGGTCACTCATTTGCTCTTGCGTTAATTGAATTTCGTCAATCAATCTTTGGTAAGACAAGGCAATTTCTATAGGATCTAAATCATGCCTTTGGATATTTTCTACCAATGCCATTGTCAACGATTCATTGTCGTTTGCAATTCTGATATACGCAGGAATTACTTCTAATCCAGCTAATTTTGAAGCTCTTAAACGACGTTCCCCAGAGATTAATTGGTATTTGTTGAATTCGGTTTTTCTGACAGTAATAGGCTGAATAACACCTAATTCACGTATAGAAGTAGCTAATTCTTGTAATGATTCCTCGTTAAAATTGCTTCTTGGCTGGAACGGATTTATTTCGATAGCATTCAATTCAAGCTCTACAATATTGCCTACTACCTTATCAGCGTTTTTGTCATTAACCGACTGAATGTCATTTTCAGGGTCTTTTAATAAAGCTGATAATCCTCTTCCTAATGCTTGTTTTTTTATTGCTTGTGCCATAAAATAGTTAACTGTTTTTCTTTATAATTTCTGCTGCTAAACTCAAATAATTTGTTGCCCCTTTGCTGGTAGCGTCATAATTAATGATGCTTTCGCCAAAACTTGGAGCTTCGCTGAGTTTAATATTTCTTTGTATTACGGTTTCAAAAACCATATCGTTAAAATGCTTTTGAACTTCTTCAACTACTTGGTTTGAAAGGCGTAAACGCGAATCGAACATAGTCAATAAAAGCCCTTCGATATCCAATTCTGGATTATGTATTTTTTGGACACTTTTAATCGTATTCAATAATTTTCCTAAACCTTCCAACGCAAAATATTCACATTGAATAGGAATGACTACAGAATCTGCTGCTGTTAATGCGTTTAGAGTTAATAAACCCAATGAAGGTGCACAGTCTATGATGATATAATCGTATTTTTCTTTAACAGATGCCAAGGCTTGCTTAAGCATGTATTCCCTATTTTCTTTATCTACCAATTCTATTTCGATGGCAACAAGATCAATATGTGCCGGTATGACATCTAGATTTGGAGCTGAACATTTAACAATAGCATCCTCTGGAATATGGCTATGCTCTAATATTTGATAGGTACCAATTTCAACACTGTCAACATCAATACCCAATCCTGAACTGGCATTGGCTTGAGGATCAGCATCTATAAGAAGCACTTTTTTTTCTAAAACACCTAAAGAAGCTGCAAGATTTATTGAAGTTGTTGTTTTTCCAACACCACCTTTTTGGTTGGCAATTGCAATGATTTTACCCATTTATTTTTCTGAATTTTGAAACGTAAAAATACAATTTATTATGGTTAATGAAAATCTATTTTGTTAACAATCTCTCAAAGTTTGTGAAGTTTGTTAATAGATGAAATAGGAGGGAGTTAGTAAAATTAAAATCTAATGGCTTCTATTAATTTGATATAATTGTTTTCAATTTTTCGCTTTCGAAAATGGCAACAGGTGAAATTACAATTTCGTTTTCAGGAATAGTGTTGCCATATCTTTTTTTCATGATTGATTTAACTGTTTCGTTTGATAAATCAAAATTTTTAAGTTTTTCAAGTTTCCCAATTTCAATACCAGTTGCTCTTTTGTATATTTTCCAGATTAACTCTGAACAATATATTTTATCATCAGACCATTCAAAAGTTAAATCATAATCTTTTCCAATAAATTTAGACCCAATATTTTTCATTTTTCGTAAAGTTTCTTTTGTCAAAATTTGCTCTGAATTTTTAAGTCGTTTAATAACAAAGTGACTATCTTTTCCTCTAGCAATCCAATTTTCAAGGTTAGTCTGTTTAACAGGCTGAATAGCTTCAAAAACAAAATAATCATTTTCTTCTTTATATATTATTCCACAATGAGAATATTCAGATTTTGTAGCTATTTGGATGGCTTTGCTTTGATTGGATAATGAGGTCTGAAAGATAATATCACCATTTTGGATTTTATTTTCAAGAATAAGTATTCCAACATCTTTTCTAACGTTTTCCAATCCTTTTTTTGAATCATATTTAAATTTTAAATAAATACTACCAATTAAGATAATTACTATAAATCCAAATATTATAATTTTTTTGTCCATGCTATTTATTAAATTACTTAATACCTTGACAATCGAAGGAGTTGTTTTTTAAATTTATTTTTTAGTTTAATAGTATTTTTTGAAATTGTATCAATAGAGTTTCCATTAATGTCTATTAAATAAAAATCTCTGTTTTCTTCAATAATAGTATCAGATTCTTCTTCAACACTATGATCATATGAATAATGTCTATAGGTAAAAGCTCTAATTTTATTGTCTTTTTCAAAAAATAAATACGAATTAATTATTTCTGAAGCGCCGGCATCTCCAACAACATCAGCCAGCTGTATATTTTTAACTACAGAGTTATTATCGTTATTGTATAACCATAATGATATTACAGAAGAATCATATATTCCAGGTATTCGAGTAATTAATCCAGTATATTTTTTATTTATTTTAAAAGAATATATTCCATAAAATCCCTCTGTCCAAGGAATTCCATTTCCAATATTTTTAGATATTTTGCTTAAAGTGATCGAGTCAATTTGTTTACCACTAAAAAGGAATTTTGATTTTGTGTAATTTGTATCTGGATAAACATAAATTTCCGAAAAGGTAGTGTCTTTGTAAAATTTAAAAAGAGGATTCTCTTTAATCTCTATTTTGGAAATTTGGTTTTTGTTCTTATTACAACTTATCAGAATAAAAACAATAGCTGATATATACACGAATTTTCTCATTACTTTTTAAAACTGATTACTGCCACTGAAAACTATTTATTGCTTCTTATTCTTCACCATCATTTCCAACATATCCCACATTTCAGTAGGAACCGCTTCCAATATATTAAATTGACCCGCACCTTGAAGCCATTCGCCTCCGTCAATAGTAATGACTTCTCCATTAATGTATCCAGAAAAATCAGAAACCAAATAAGCTGCCAGATTTGCTAATTCCTGATGGTCGCCTACACGTTTCAATGGTACTTTTTTTGCAGGATTGAATTTTTCTTTTAAATCACCCGGTAGCAATCTATCAAAAGCGCCTTTGGTAGGAAATGGTCCTGGCGCAATGGCATTGGAACGTATTCCGTATTTTGCCCATTCTACAGCCAAACTTCTGGTCATTGCTAACACACCGGCTTTGGCTGTTGCCGAAGGAACTACATAAGCCGAACCTGTCCAAGCATAAGTAGTTACAATATTTAAAATTGTCGAACTTTCTTGTTTGGTATCAATCCAATGTTTACCAAAAGCGAGTGTACAGTTTTTAGAACCTTTCAATACAATATCAATGACTGTATCAAAAGCATTTGCCGAAAGGCGTTCAGTAGGAGAGATGAAGTTTCCTGCCGCATTGTTTAATAAAACATCTACTTTGCCAAATGCTTTTAATGTTTCCTGTAACATTGCTTCAACTTGGTCATAATGGCGAACGTCACATTGTAACGGTAAACATTTTCCACTGGTTTCCAATTCTAATTCGGTGGCTGTATTTTGCAATTTTTCTAAATCACGAGAGGTAATAACTACTTTGGCACCCAATTCCATAAAATATTTGGTCATGGCTTTACCCAGTCCGCTACCGCCGCCAGTAACAACAATTACTTTATTTTCTAAGGCATTATCACGAAGCATTTTTGCTGAAAAATTCATATGCATATAATATTTGTTTTTTAAAGGAATATGGTATCGCCATTCTTCATTGGTATTTGTGTTTTGAATTATGGCTATTTCATAGGTAGTTTTTTAGAACTGTAAATATAAAAAAAATCCCATAGCTATTGGCTCGGGATTCTATTGATTGAAATATAGTATAATTTTATTCTTCACTGATTCTTTTAAGTATTTTTAATGCATTTGGCCACATTTCATCAAACATAGTTGCGAATTCATTAGCAATCTGCATTTCAACTTTTACTTCGGTTTGATTGTCAATTTCTGTAAAGGTATAATTCTCCAATGATGGTGCCCATTTTTTGACTTCTTCGCTCGTAGTATCTATTACTCCATTATTAATCATGCCTAAATGTTCAATGGAAATAAATTCGTATTGTATATTTTCTTTAATTCGACTGAACATTCCGCCCATTTTTCCGTTTTCATCTGGACCAAGAAAACGAATTTCACTTCCTTTATCCCAACTTCCTTCATAGAATGAACCTGAGTGAAAAGCAGTCGTCCATTCACGATAGGTTTTGTCGTCAAGCATGGTGTGCCATACTTTTTGTTTAGTTGCATTAATTAAAATTGAAAATTTTAGGGTTTCCATGTTTTAAATATTTTAGATTATCAAATATAACAAAAAAAAATCCCCAACCGAAGTTGAGGATTAATATAAAATTTAATAAACTTATTCATTAACAATAACCCATTCTCCTGAAGCCAACAATGATTCGGCTTTTTTGAATTTCATCGTTTCTGTTTTTCCTGTAGCCACTTGCTGAATCGTAACATTGTCGTTGCGATTGATTTTTGGCATATCCCTTACGATTGTTTCAGTAACTTGGTGCTGCTGAGTTTGTCCTGCTTCGCGGTTAGCATTTTCGCTATTCGGGATTTCGTCTTTAGAAGTTTTATAATCCTCTTTTTGACGCACTTCTCTTGCTTCCTGAATTGTTGGGGCATTTTGTTGTGGTAAATCCCCTTTGAATAAAAATGAGATTACTTCTTTGTTTACACCATTCAACATGCCGTTAAATAAGTTAAAAGCTTCAAATTTATAGATAAGTAATGGATCTTT
Source organism: Bacteroidota bacterium (assembly GCA_040387655.1). GTDB lineage: Bacteria > Bacteroidota > Bacteroidia > Flavobacteriales > Flavobacteriaceae > Flavobacterium. The sequence continues at coordinate 83,633 of JAZKDI010000002.1, forward strand.
TTGTTCGTGCACCGCTAATTGAACAGATTGTTTCAATTCGTCCATTTTACGCAAATGTTTTTTCCAAGCTTCATCCACAATAGCTAAAGTGATGTTCTTTTCGAAATCTGCAACTAGTTGTTTTCCTTCGCTTTCATACGCTTTTTTCAAATCGGTTACTACGCTCAATGATTTTACGCCATCGGTAAACGGAACAACAATTCGTTCAAACTGATTGTTTTTGTCTTCATAAACATTTTTGATAATCGGCAATGCCTCCCTAGCGCTACGATTTGTTTTTTCAGTATAATAATCAGATGTCGCTCTATATACTTTTCCGGTTAATTCGATTTCAGTCAGTTTACCAAACTCAGCTTCTGTAACTGGGGAAGTGATTGAGAAATAACGGATTAATTCGAATTCAAAATTCTTGAAATTATTAGTTGCTTTGTTGTCACTCACAATTAATTCGCAAGTATCATACATCATATTGGCAATGTCCAGTTTCAAGCGCTCCCCGTGCAATGCATGACGACGGCGTTTGTAAACCACTTCACGTTGCGCATTCATTACGTCATCGTATTCCAATAAACGTTTACGAACACCAAAATTGTTTTCCTCTACTTTTTTCTGTGCACGTTCAATAGATTTGGTCATCATCGAATGCTGAATTACTTCACCTTCTTTCAATCCCATTCTGTCCATTACTTTGGCTACTCTTTCAGAACCAAATAAACGCATCAGGTTGTCTTCTAAAGAAACATAGAATTGAGAACTTCCCGGATCTCCCTGACGTCCTGCACGACCACGTAACTGACGGTCAACACGACGTGAATCGTGACGTTCGGTACCAATAATTGCTAAACCGCCCGCCGCCTTTACCTCGGCAGTTAATTTAATATCGGTTCCACGACCAGCCATATTGGTAGCAATAGTTACCACTCCTGGTTTTCCTGCTTCTTCAACGATTTGTGCTTCTTGTTTATGCATTTTTGCATTCAATACGTTGTGGGTTACACCACGCATTTTCAGCATTCGGCTTAATAATTCTGAAATCTCTACCGAAGTTGTTCCAATCAATACTGGTCTTCCGGCTTGTGATAATTCCGTTACGTCTTCAATAACGGCATTGAATTTCTCACGTGTGGTTTTATAAATTAAATCTTCTTTGTCAATTCTAGCCATTCCGCGGTTAGTCGGGATTTCTACAACGTCCAATTTATAGATTTCCCAAAGTTCGCCAGCTTCTGTTACAGCGGTTCCAGTCATACCGCCTAATTTGCTGTACATCCTGAAATAATTCTGTAAAGTTACTGTCGCAAATGTTTGTGTTGCCGCTTCAATTTTTACGTTTTCCTTTGCTTCAATCGCTTGGTGCAAACCATCAGAATAACGACGACCATCCATGATACGACCTGTTTGCTCGTCAACAATCATGATTTTATTGTCCATGATTACATATTCGACATCTTTTTCGAATAGGCTATAAGCTTTTAATAATTGTGTTAGTGTATGGATTCTTTCGCTTTTGATACTAAAATCCTGGAATAGTTTTTCTTTTTCTTCTGCTTCGGCGTCTTTGTCTAGGTTTTTCTTTTCGATAGTGGCAATTTCAGTTCCAATATCTGGAAGAACGAAGAAGCTGTCATCAGTATCTTTTGACAGGAATTTAATTCCGTTATCCGTTAATTCTACCTGATTGTTTTTTTCTTCAATTACAAAATACAAAGCTTCATCGGCAATGTGCATGTCGCGTTTGTTGTCTTGTAAATATTGATTTTCCGTTTTTTGAAGCAATTGTTTAATTCCTTCTTCCGATAGGAATTTGATTAAAGCTTTGTTTTTAGGTAAACTTCTATAAGCTCTAAGTAAGTTAAAACCGCCTTCTTTAGTGTTTCCTTCTTTGATTAATCGCTTGGCTTCGGTCAAAAATCCGTTAGCTAATTGGCGTTGTAGCGAAACCAGATTTTCAATTTTTGGCTTCAATTCATTAAACTCGTGACGGTCTCCTTGCGGAACTGGACCTGAAATAATCAAAGGTGTTCTAGCATCATCAATCAAAACCGAATCGACCTCATCCACAATGGCATAGTTGTGTTTTCTTTGTACCAAATCTTCTGGCGAATGTGCCATGTTGTCTCTCAAATAATCGAAACCAAATTCATTATTTGTACCATAAGTAATATCAGAATCGTAAGCTTTTTTTCTTCCTTCAGAGTTGGGCTGGTGGTTATCTATACAATCTACAGTTAGTCCGTGAAATTCAAATAAAGGTGCTTTCCAAGTGCTGTCACGTTTTGCCAAATAATCATTTACAGTTACTAAATGCACACCGTTTCCAGTTAAAGCATTTAAATATAAAGGTAAGGTTGCTACCAAAGTTTTTCCTTCCCCTGTTTGCATTTCGGCAATTTTACCACCGTGAAGCACCATTCCACCAATCAACTGAACGTCATAGTGAATCATGTCCCAGGTAATTTCTTTTCCAGCTGCACTCCAAGAATTGGCCCAAACCGCGGTGTCTCCAACAATGTTGATATAGGATTTAGTTGCCGAAAGTTCCCTGTCTTTTGGGGTTGCAGCAACTGTAATTTGGGTGTTTTCTTTGAATCTTTTGGCAGTTTCCTTAACTACTGCAAAAGCTTCAGGAAGGATTTCGTTTAATGTTTTTTCTGAAATCTCATAAGCTTCTTTTTCAAGAGCATCGATTTCAGCATAAATATCTTCTTTTTTATCAACGTCATCAATGGTTTCAACTTCTGCTTTCAAAGCTGCGATTTTAGCATCTTTTTCAGCACGTGCTTTTTGAATCTGTTCTTTAAAGTAAACAGTTCTTGCTCTCAAATCATTATGGGACAAAGCTGCTAAAGCGCTTTCGAAACTTTTAATTTTGGTAACGTTTCCTTGTAATGCTTTGACATCTTTCTCCGATTTGTCCCCTACAAAAACTTTAAGTATGCTGTTTATGAAACTCATAATATATAGTGTATTTCTAATTTATAAAAAGTAAGCAAATTTAACCAAAAAAAAAGCCTCAAACGAGACTTTTCCATTGGGTTTATTTTTTAATATTCATCCTCGTTCCAAAGATAATCTTCGTCGGTAGGATAATCCGGCCAAATTTCTTCCATTGATTCATATATCTCTCCTTCGTCTTCTATAGATTGTAGGTTTTCTACTACTTCAAGTGGCGCACCAGCTCTGATAGCATAGTCGATAAGTTCATCTTTGGTCGCAGGCCACGGTGCATCGCTCAAATAAGATGCTAATTCTAATGTCCAATACATTGTATATCGATTTAATTTTATGCAAAAATAATTTTTTTACCGAGAAAGGCAAGTAAAATTATCTTTATTTTAAAAAAGTTAAGAACGTTTTTTGAAAGTGTCCAATATTCAGTTTTTAGTGTTCGGTTTGAACCGACCATGTTTTGATAACTATCATTACTGAAAACTGATTACTGCTTCTCAGGTATCCATTTTACCTCTTCAGCGTTTAAGTCGTTCGACAACTTCCGTGCCAATACAAAAAGGTAGTCAGAAAGTCGGTTTAGGTATTTTACAACATACTCATCAATAGGTTCTATTTCACTTAAATGTACTGATAACCGTTCCGCACGACGGCAAACACAACGTGCAATATGACAATATGACACTGTTGTATGACCTCCTGGAAGTACGAAATGCGTCATTTGAGGAAGAGCGTTTTCCATTTCATCAATTTCATTTTCAAGTAATTGAATGTCGCCTTCAATTATTTTCGGAATATTTAATCTTGGTTTTCCGTTTTTTAAAGTCTCCTTTTCTGGTGGCGTTGCCAGAATGGCACCAACGGTAAACAATCTGTCCTGAATGCGTATTAAAATATCCTTATAATGTACATTCATTTCCTGATCCCGGATTAATCCGATGTAGGAATTTAATTCATCCACTGTCCCGTAGCTTTCAATACGTATGTGGTTTTTTGGCACACGGGTTCCACCAAAAAGTGCTGTTGTTCCTTTATCGCCGGTTTTAGTATATACTTTCATCTCATTAAATTTATTTGTAATTGGTATTCGATGTAACTCGCTAAAAAGCTCGTTTCATTTTTTGATTTCTCAAAGGTTATGGTTTATAAGTTTAAAAGGTTTAGTCGTTTAACTTCAAAAAACTATTTTCTGGTCATTAATTCAGTATTGTTTATTAAACAAACAAAGTAAGGGTTTTTAGAATCTTTCCTTTTTAATAAGATTACAAAAGGTTTATCTAAAATGAAATTTTTAGGTTTTGGTTTGCTTTCTTCGTCCATAATTGCTTCTTCCGATGTTGTGGTAGTTGTTAACCCTTCACTTTCAATTTCAGCACCTTTTTCATCTAAAATAAAAGCAGTTCTTTGAAACACATTGGCTATTTCTGCATTTTCATTTTCAACTAAAAGCTTACTGCCAACTAAATTTTTATATTCTTTTTCAATATTAAAATTGACAATCGGTATTTTTAACACATCTTCATATAAAAAATTATATTTCCAATTTGTATTTTCATTTTTGCTTTCCTCAATCCCAATTTCACTTTTAGTATTAATTTCGGATATATAATCTTTTAATTTTTTCAAAGATTGATTTTGAGTTTTTATAATTATTATTTCGTGAACAAGATCTTTTGTATTCAATTTCAAAATAAATTCATCATCATTTTTAAAATATAAAATTGCTGCAATTGATGACATCTCAGAATCTGACCCATAAAAACCGAAATTTTCTACTTTAGTTTTATTGAAAAGTAATGGTTCGGGAAACCTTTCTAACTTATGAGTAAATGGGAGTGATTTATTAAAAAATGCTTTGATTGAGATTTCGTTATTATCGTAGTTTGTTTCATAATTAACTTCATCTTTATTTAAAGAATTTTTAAAAGAATTTGATGAATTTAATAGATTCAATTCATCAACATTGTTGTCTATAATAGAAATAGAATGCTTTGAATCTAAATAATTCCAGGCATATAATAATGAACTTGCATATATTACATTTTTTGATAGAGGTATTTCCTGTTCTAAAGCAACTACGAAATCAGTTTGTGAATATTTTGAAATATCCTTAACCTCTTTGAAATTTCTATCAGAATCATGTTTTTTACAACTGAATAAACTTATAAAAATAACTAATACTAATTTTTTTTTCATAAAAATTTATTTTTTAATCAATTATTTCAAGTAGTGATTCCACAAATCGTTCTTGTGAGCCTTCACTAAATTCAAAATACAAATCGGGTTCAATGCATTCTACTTCCATTAAATGCAGTTCATTATCCATAATTATTCCGTCAACACGGGCATAGAGTAAATCGGATGGGAAAGTGTTTACAATATTTTGCGCTTTATCGATTAAATCCTCAGACGGTTGTATCAAACTATATTTTCCGCCAAATAAACTCTGAACTCTAAAATCACCATCAACTGGTTTTTTGTTGACACAGTGAGAGAATTTTTTATTGAAAAAAATAAAGGAAGTTTCGCCAAGAGTCTGTATTTCCGGAATGAATTCCTGTAACAATAATTCTTTTTCTGAAGCAATCGTTTTATATAGGTTAGTAATTTTTTCAGAATCAGAAATTTCAAAAACTTCTGTCTGATAAGCACCTCCCGAAAAAGCAGGTTTGATTACAGCTTTTTTCCAATGGGACGGAAGGTGTTTCTGTAAATTAAAATTATTAGTTTTATCAATGAAAATGGTTGGGATAATTTGAATTCCGTTCTTTCCCATTTCCCGTAAATAGAATTTATGCTTGTTCTGCTGAATAACTTCAATAGGATTTAGGGTTTTGATTCCCAATTTTTGAATTTGGTCAAGCCAAATATTAAAAGCAGTTTCTTTCTCAAAATAATCCCAAACATTTCTAAAAATAAGATAGTCAAAATCTTTCCAGCTTACATTATCATCGTCCCAGATTACAGCTTTTGCATCAATATTGTATTTTGCTAATAATGGGATTAAAAGCGCATCTACAGGAGTTAAATTGGGTAGTTTTTCGCAGGTTAGGAGGGCAATTTTCATATTAATTTTTGAACTATTTTCTTTTTGGCAGTATTTGTATCGGTGGCTGAGCTTGTCGAGTTTTCGGTGGCTGAGCTTGTCGAAGCCATATTTTGTATTGAAAACTGAGTGTGATTTTTAGAAAATGCCTTAAGATTATTTAAGTTGCTTTCCATCAATGCTTCTTTCTTTTTTCTGCTCCAACCTTGTATTTGTTTTTCTCTATAAAAGGCTTTATCTATTCTATCAAATTCTTCAAAATAAAGCAATATTACAGGAAGATGTTTTTTTGTATGATTTGATCCTAAACCATTTTGATGTTGTTCTAACCTTAACTCTAAATTATTTGTACTGCCTGTATAATAAGTTCCGTCACTACATTCTAATATATATATCCAACCTTTCATAATTTTTATAAGCTTTGCCTTCGACAGGCTCAGGCACCGCGTGTTTTATTGTAATTAATTGCACTTTGCCTTCGACAGGCTCAGGTACCGATAGAATTCATGGGTATTAGAAAGTGTCGAAGAGATAGTAGTTGAACTTTTTTAATTCACGGTGGCTGAGCTTGTCGAAGCCCCAGATTTCACCGGTACATTTACCACATCACTTTCAATCAATCCATCACGCAAACGAATAATTCTATGAGCGTGTTTTGCAATTTCTTCTTCGTGGGTAACTACAATAACAGTATTACCGTTAGAATGAATCTCATCAAATAAATTCATTATCTCTACCGATGTTTTACTATCCAAGTTTCCTGTTGGTTCATCGGCAAGAATTATAGAAGGTTTGTTTACTAAAGCCCGAGCCACCGCAACTCTTTGTCTTTGACCACCTGAAAGTTGGTTCGGCTGGTGATCCATTCGGTCTGATAGTTTTACTTGAGCTAAAACCTCTTCGGCTCTTTTTGTTCGTTCTGTTTTAGAATATCCCGCATAAATCATTGGCAATGCTACATTGTCTAAAGCAGTTGTTCTTGGCAAAAGATTAAAAGTCTGGAAAACAAATCCAATTTCTTTATTTCTAATTCCGGCCAGTTCATCATCCTTCATTTGGCTCACATCTTTTCCGTTTAATATATAGGTTCCGGATGTCGGGGTGTCCAAACAGCCTAAAAGGTTCATTAAAGTTGATTTTCCAGAACCAGATGGTCCCATCAAGGCTACATATTCTCCTTTGTTAATATGTAAATCAATTCCTTTTAGTACATATACAATTTCGTTTCCAAGGACAAAATCCCTTTTGATATTCGTAATATTTATTAATGATTTTGACATTTTAGTTTTTGTTTTTTGTGCTTAATTTAAGTCCCATCCCGATGCTTCGGGATTCGGGATTAAAAGTACAAAAGACTTTTCAATAAATGGAGTTACTGAAAAAACATTTTATAAAGGGTTTTTTATAACAAAAAAGTGTTTTAAGGATTTACACAATTAAAATCCATATTTGCATAATTTACATTTTATTTATTTTTTTGTACAATTATTTATATTATTTACATAATTTGTATGTTTTTACTGAACATATTAATAAATAAATTACTTTTACTTAAAATAATATTAAAAACAGAAAATTATGAAAACTACAAATTTATTATTGGGCGCAGCGGTAATCGCTCTTGGATTTACATCTTGTAAAGATGAAAAAGCAGAAAAGGCAGAAAAATCAGTTGAAACCTACGTTGTGTATGTGGATTCAGTTGGAAACGTAGCTCCTGCAGATGCAAAAACAAACTGGGAGGCTATTGATGCTTCTTATCAAATGAGAGCTACTGAAGCTGAAGCTGCATTGGCTGATATGAAAGAAAAAGAAAAAGCACAAGAAAGAATTGACGCAAGTAGAGCTAAGTATGAAGCAATGAGAGCTAAAATGAGAGCTGAAATGGATGCTGCAACTACAGTAGAGATTAGTCCAAAAATGAGATTGAGAAATACATTGTTTGGAGAAGGAAAAATTGGTGAAGACATGAGTTTTGACTGGGTAAACAAAGATAACATTCATGATGTTTACCAACAATTTATCCATACTGCCGAAAACAATAAAGATAATTATTCACGTGAAGACTGGGATGAAATCAAAGTATTGTATGAAGCATTGGATGCTAGAAAAAACACTGTAGAAAAAGAAGGTCTTTCTAGTAAAGACAACTTAAAAATTGCAGGTCTTAAAATGAAATTTGCACCAATGTTAAAAGTAAACAGAGCTGGTGCAAAATCTGGAGAAAATGCTAGAGCAAAAGATCAAGCACAATAGATAAAAGTTTATTATTAATTCGGGAAAATGACAATCAGCAATGGTTGTCATTTTTTTTATGCCCTAATCACAAAATGTTCCTTTTCCTGTTCGTATCTAAAAAATACCAATCCCCATTGAAATGTGTCAATTGTTACTGTAACTTTAGGGTGGTTTTTTATAACTTCCCAAGCTTCTTCCATTTCTGCCGACCAATGAATATCGTCAAAAATCCAAACAGTTTCGTTTGTAATAGTTGGGAGCAATAGTTCGAAATATTCTAGTGTAGCTTCTTTGGTGTGGTTGCCGTCAAAGTAAATTAGTTGGCAGTGTTCAGTATTCAGTTGACAGTTATTCAGATATTGCTTAAATTCAGTTACAACGAATTCTATATTATTGGCAATTGTCCCGAAGTTTCGGGATTGCAATTGATTTTTTGCAACTGCCATTGTATTAGGACAACCTTCTAATGTTATTATTTTTGCTTTTTTTCCGAGGCTTCGGGATCCTAAAGATAGGGCAGAAGTAGCTAAACCTAACGAAGTGCCAATTTCCAATATAGTTGATGGCTGAAAATAATGTACAACCCTAAATAGCAATTTGGCACGATTTCGCGAAATCCCTGCCGTTTTTGCAATCTTAGAAATTTGTCGGTCATCGCTTTTAAAAACTTTGGAACCTGCTCCAAAATCAGTGACTTCAATTGTGTTTTTATTTTGTAAAAGGGAGTGTCTAAATTCTTCTAATAATTCATATTCTTTGTACTTGGTTTTAGTATAAAAACATTTGGTAACCAAATCAAAAACAAAAGGCGAATGTACCCCGTGTTCATTTTTTGAGTTCCAAAGAAATTTTAAGTAAGATTTTATTTGAAATAACATAGGCATTGTAAGTTGGGGCGAAGATAATTAGTTTTTGATAATAATTTTTAGTCAGTTCGATTGATTTCGACAGAAAATGGTATCGAGAACCGTTTTTAATTACCAACACCAATTTAAAAACTATATTTGCGCCCACTAAAAACAAGACCTAAATTTTGTTATAATGATGATGGATGAAATAGAAAATAGAACAACAATAACGTCGGAAGAAATTGACCTTTGCATTGCAATTTTGGCACAATTAAATAATGATACAGAACAAATTTTTGATATTCCTTCAGACCAACGAATTGCTTTAATCAAAGCAGCTGGCCAATTTTCGCGTCCTGATAGAGCCGAATTTGCAAAGCGAAAAAAAGACGGAAAAGCAATTGCCAAACGAAAACAAGAAAAGAAAGACAGAACGGCAAGAAAGGAAACTGGAATCCGTTCGGCTCGAGAAGCCAGCGTTTTTGTTGCTCCAAAATTATTGGCACTTAATGAATTAGTCAGTAAAGAAGAATTTGAATTTGAAACGCCAAGAAAATGTTACGTCTGTAAAACGGAGTATACTAAAATGCACCATTTTTATGATACTATGTGTTCTGATTGTGGTGATTTTAATTATGCCAAGCGTTTTCAAACGGCCGATGTAAAAGGACAAATAGCTGTGATTACAGGTTCTCGTCTTAAAATTGGCTATCATATTACGCTGATGCTTTTGCGCGGTGGAGCGACTGTGGTTGCTACGACTCGTTTTCCGGTAGATTCGGCTTTACGGTTTGCTAAAGAAGATGATTTTCAGGATTGGGGACACCGACTCAAAATTCACGGATTGGATTTACGCCATATTCCGAGTGTGGAGATTTTCTGCAATTTCATCGAACAAAAATACGGTCGATTGGATATCCTTATTAACAATGCGGCACAAACCGTAAGAAGACCTGCTGGTTTTTATACGCATTTAATCGAAAATGAAGAATTGCCAATAGCATCGTTGCCAAAATCGGCTCAAGAATTATTGTTAGACCACATCAATTGTTTAGACGAATTAAAGCTTTTAACAACTGGTTTTTCATCTAATGAAAACATGCCGGTAACTTGGCATGGACCCGAACCCGGAATTGGTTTGAGGGCTTCCGCCAAATTATCTCAGATTCCTTATAGTTTTGATAATGCACTGGTTTCGCAAGAAGTTTTTCCAGAAGGAGAACTCGATGCCGATTTACAGCAAGTCGATTTGCGAAAAGTAAACAGTTGGCGATTGAAACTGGGACAAATCGAAACTACCGAAATGATTGAAGTACAATTGGTAAATTCGGTAGCGCCTTTTGTATTGTGCAATCGCCTTTCGGAAGTAATGAAAAAAGACAATACCGGCAAAAAACACATTATCAATGTCTCGGCGATGGAAGGGAAGTTCTACCGTGATTTCAAAGAAGATCGTCATCCACATACAAATATGGCGAAAGCCGCGCTGAATATGTTAACGCACACCGCTGCAGGAACTTTGGCGAAAGACGGAATTTTTATGAATGCCGTTGATACTGGCTGGGTAACCGATGAAGATCCTGCTGAATTGGCAAAAAGAAAACAGGAAGAACAGGATTTCCAACCGCCATTGGATATTGTTGATGGGGCTGCAAGAGTAATGGATCCATTATTTGACGGAATCAATACAGGAAAACACTGGTGCGGAAAGTTTCTTAAAGATTATTATCCTATTGCTTGGTAAAATTTCAATTAGAGCGTTGTCGAGAATCTATAGTGTATCTCGACTGCGCTCGATGTGACAAATAATCTATTATAAAACAAAAAGCCACGACAAAATTAATTATGTCGTGGCTTTTTTATGATAAGACCCATGGTTCTTAAATTTATATCTTTTCTAACTTCACTATATTCCGATAGCACAAGTACAAAAGTGCAAAACCAAAAAACCCAAAAGAACAATCAATTAACTGCCAATAGAGCGGAATTCCTCTAAAATTTCCGGCAATAAATGCAAGAGGGAAAACCATACAACAGGCAATCATACCAAATTGAATTACCCAAATATTTTTCAAAGGATCCCTTAAAGGCCCGATAAAGGCAACAGCGATTACAATATGTGCAAATGCAAGCCAATCTGTTCCATAACTTAAATAAGGGTAATTTTCATTGGTACTTTTAACAGCAACATACACTTGGCTAATCCAATTTTGGAAATAGTCTGGAAAACCAGCAATATTTGCATTGAGAATTTCTAACTCTGTTTCAATAGGAAAAGCCGTAATTCCACTAAATATCAAACTAATAATAAAAAATATAATTAAACGCTTTATGCGATTTCTTAGCTTAGTTTCATTTTCTTTTTTCATAATCATTCATAACTCTTACATTAAATTATACAAACATATCCCCAAGATCACTGATGCCAAGTGTAAACCAGATAATGATAATCCCTAAAATTATTTTTAGAAACTTAGGTATCCGCAAGCCCATTTTTTCTACTAAAATCTCATTAATAGGAGGGAAGTAAATAAGCGAAAGAAAAATATAAATTAATCCGGGTCTGTAATCCACCAGAACTATATTTAATATGCCAATGGCAAAAATCAATAGTCCAAAAGACCAACTTATGATTATTGAGGTTAAGTTATTTTTCATAATGTTTTATTTATGATCCCGCGAACGGGGTTCCGAATATACCAACAGCCAATTCTGCCCAAACCAAAAAGAGTACAAATAATAAAATGGTAATACATATCATTTGGAATTTGGTTTTTACCTTCCTCATTATCAGTTCGGCTGTTAAACCCGTTCCGAACAATAATATACTTGCTGCAATAAAATCATCAAGTTCCCAGTGAATGTCATTAGAGAACTTCATTGCTACTAATGGAATGCATAATAAAACTACTACTGCTATTAGAATTCCAATCAATCTTTTATTTTTCATAATTATTGAGTTTTAAATTATTTTTACAAATATAATAAACTTTGAAATACAAAGTACTTTTAAATTAAAAAATATTTATAACTTTGTAAAAAACTATTAGAACCTATGGAATTATTTACAATAGAAAATTCGATTGTTAGAAAAATATGGGGCAAGAGCGATACAGTTCTATTTGTTTTTGCGGGTTCAGCCGCCGAATTTGCTTTAAACAAGGCGGTGGACTGGTTGTATTTTACGGGAAAACTCCCGGCTGACCCAATAGGCCGCTTTTTTTCAACGGTAGGTTATGCAAGAAAAATCGTTTTTTCATCAATGGCCGATGCCAATGCAGCTATTGATATGATGAAGAAAATCCATTCTACAGTAGAACAAAACCGAGGCGCTACAATACCAGAATGGGCTTATCGAGATGTGTTGTTTATGCTCATTCATTATTCTATTGCTTCACATGAATTACTGGAAGAAAAACTAACTGACGAAGAAAAAGAAGAAGTGTACAATGTTTTTTACAGAATGGGAACCCGAATGGGATTACAGGAATTACCAGCCACTTACCAAGAATGGTTACCGGTTAGGGAATCACATTTAATGAATGATTTGCAAAAAAGTGAATTTACAAATGATCTTTTCAAACAATATAGAAAACATCTTGGTGCACTGCGTTACAATTTATTGATTGGAGTTCAACAATTGATTGTCCCAAAAAAAGTAAAAGAATTGTTAGAGTGGAGTAACCTCCCAGTATCTCAACCTTTAATTATAATATATAAAATTACTAGATTGATAAAAATAGACAGGATATTAAAAAACCTCTTGCTGCCATCGGAGTATAAGGAACAGATTAACGAGTTGGATGTTTATTAGTCAAAATGCGTCATGCACGGGGTTGGGCAACCCCATTTTTGACGTAAACTACCTCATCTATGGCGTCAATAACCTCATTCTTGACGGTTTTACAATCCTAAATAATTATATCCATTTTGAAATTTGAACTTTTCGGATGCTTTTTATTCAGTTGTTTAACCGATGATTTCTTTATATATAATGAGCCGATTGATTAAAATAAACGGAATGTTAAAAGGTGTTTGCTTCCGCCGGATTATAAGAAACAGAAAAAGGAATTGGATGTTTATCAAAGAGGAGAAATTATTTTATTCAAAAACAAATTCAAATACTATATAATGCATATCAGGACTATCTTCATGATCGTGATTGACGCCACTAAATCTTTTATTTTCTTCAAATGCATACAATTGATCAATACGATATCCATAAATATGGTTTAAATATCTTATTCTTATTTGAAAATAAAGTTTCTCTTTTTTTGAGTTTAAAGGATTAAGATCATTACCAAATTCGATACTTTCAGGCATTTTATCTATTTTATTAAATCCTTTAACTACTTTTTTATGTATATTTTTATTAGAAGTAAATAAAGCAATTTTTATAGAATCATTACCAATAATTTTATGAAATAATTTTATATTAATTGTTGAATCATTTGGAGTTCTTTTATCATTAATTATAGTGCTTGGGTCTAATTCTCCTTTCTGAATATCTATATTATTAAAATACTCATAGAAAAATATTCTAACCTCTTTATTTTTAAATTCAGAACTTTTTAAAATATAGTTTCTGTATTCTATGTTTTCAAAATCGAGTAAATAACTGTAGTCACGGCTATCTAAAGTATCATTTTTAGTTACTGATATTCTACTTTGAGAATATATATATTGAGCAAAAAAAGAAAATAGTATACAGAATAAAAACTTCATTTTTTTTATTTAAGCTTTTTTTAAAAATATTTTTTTTCTCCTGTATATAAGAAACAAATAAAAGGAAATGAATATTATTAGTGAAAGGTTATCACTAATTTAATTTGTCTTTTGAACTTTAAAAGTTTCTTCTAAAGTTTCCTTATACTTTGTATACTTATATAGATTACTATCTTTTAGAATAGAACCTAGCAATATATCATCAATTTCTTTTTGTTTTCCATTTTCTTTTTTCAAACACATTATATGATAAATAAGTGTTTCAAAATATTTATTTACATAGTAGCCTTTATAACTTTCTTTGCCTTTTTCACTATCAAGGACTAAGTCAAAATCAGGAAAGTTTAAATCGGTATATTGATAATATTGTAAACCATCGAATTTTGGAAATTTTTTTATGAATGCAAAAGCTTTTTCAGTATTTGGAGGTTTAGGAATATTAATATAACCCCAAATATTAGTTCCACAAAGATCCATGCATTTTAAAAAGAATATTCCTTTATCGGAATCACTTTTCAGATTATAATCTTTTATTTTGAAATTTATTTTAGACAGATTAAACGGTTGATTTTTATTGCCCACACCATTGAATAAAATATCATAATAAGCATCAACTAATTCATTATGCGAAATATTAATAGTTTTTAAACTATCAATAAGTTTATAATTATCTATTTGATTTTCTTTCCGAACATTATAATTAATTGCTCTAATTATGTAAACAAACTTTAAAGTTTGCTCGTTTGGTAAAGTTAAATATTCATTCTTAAGAAGGTTATTATCCGTTGTGATTGTTTCTGTAATAAAGTTTGTTGCAGAATTTAAATTTTGAGGAGTATTTTTTTTCAAATCTATAATGAACTCTTTTGGAGGTTCGTTTCTAAACATAAAATTTTTATATGCTTTTCCTAATTCAATAAGCTTCTCGTTTTCTTGAGCAAAAGTTATTGTAACGGAAAATATGCTAAATAAAAGTATAATGGAGTTTTTCATAGATTGTTAAATTTTGGTTTAATTAATTAAAATTTATTTATATAGCTAACTATAAGTATTGTATTTCAAAGATATATTAATTTACTTTTCAGTTTGTTGTAATAAAAAATTGGTTTCTACCCTTCAATCTTCGCACTCAATTCAAACCATCGTTCCTCTTTGTCTTCCATTTTAGAAATGATGTTTTCGAGTTCTTTGGCTTTGGCCAAAACATCGCTTTCGGCAATTTTACCTTCCGAAAACAATTGTTCTATTTTTGCTTTTTCGATTTCTAAATCCTTGATTTCCTTTTCGATTTTCTGGAATTCCTTTTGCTCGTTAAAAGTCAGGTTTCCTGTGGGGTTGTTTTGCTTCCAGTCTTTCTTTTCGGCTTTGTTTTCTTCTTTTTGCGCTACATCGGCACTGTCTTCATACGCACGGAAATCAGAATAATTCCCTGGGAAATTTTCAATCTCACCTTCGCCTCTAAAGACAAAGAGAAAATCTACAATTTTATCCATAAAGTAACGGTCGTGCGAAACTACCAATAAACAGCCTGGATAATCCAAAAGGAAACTTTCCAAAACATTCAGCGTTACAATGTCCAAATCATTTGTAGGCTCATCCAGAATCAAAAAGTTCGGATTCTGAATCAAAACAGTACACAAATACAAACGTTTCAACTCGCCACCGCTCAATTTCTCAACATAATCATATTGTTTTTTGGAGTCAAAAAGAAAACGCTCCAATAATTGAGAAGCCGAAATAATTTTTCCTTTCGTTAACGGAATATATTCTCCGTATTCTTTAATCACGTCAATAACACGCTGTCCCGGTTTTGGGTTAATTCCGCTTTGGGTATAATATCCTATTTTTATAGTATCGCCCACAACTACTTTTCCTCCGTCAAGCGGAATAGTTCCTGTCAATAAATTCAGGAAAGTAGATTTTCCGGTTCCATTTTTCCCAATAATCCCAATGCGTTCGCCACGCTGGAAATCGAAACTAAAGTTATCCAATATCACACGGTCTTTAAATCGTTTTGAAATTTTGTGAAGCTCAATAATCTTACTTCCCATTCGCTCCATATTGATTTCGAGTTCCACCACATTGTCCTTTCTTCGGCTTTGCGCTTTTTCCTTGATTACATAAAAATCATCCTGACGTGATTTTGACTTGGTAGTTCTCGCTTTTGGTTGGCGTCGCATCCAAGCCAGTTCTTTTACAAACAGGTTTTGTGCTTTGTCCACACTCGAGTTTTCGGATGCAATCCGTTCTTCTTTTTTCTCTAAATAATAAGAGTAATTTCCTTTGTATTGGTATAATTTTCCATTGTCCAATTCGATGATTTCGTTACAAACGCGCTCCAGAAAGAAACGGTCGTGCGTTACCATAAAAAGCGTAATATTTTCTTTGGCAAAATAGCTTTCCAGCCATTCAATCATCTCTAAATCCAAATGATTCGTAGGTTCATCTAGAATTAATAAATCGGGACGGTTAATCAAAATAATAGCTAATGACAAACGTTTCTTTTGTCCACCCGAAAGATTTTTTACCTTCAGTTTGAAATCTTCCAGTTTCAGTTTAAAAAGAATTTGTTTGTATTGGGTTTCAAAATCCCAGGCATTGTGCTGATCCATTCCGTCAAAAGCTTTTTGGTAGGCTTCTTCGTCTTCGGGATTTTCAAGGGCTTTTTCATAGGCTTCAATAACTTTCAGAATCGGATTATCAGAAGCAAAAATACTTTCTTCAATCGTGAGTTCCTCTTGAAGGTTTCCTACTTGTGACAAAAACGCCATTTTGATGCTTTTTCTCAAAATCACCTGTCCGGTATCAGGTTCGTCAAAACCATTGATGATGTTCATAATCGTGGTCTTGCCGGAACCGTTTTTAGCAATAAAAGCGATTTTTTGGTCTTTATTGATTCCGAACGAAATGTCTTTGAACAAGGTTTTTTCACCAAAGGATTTCGATATATTTTCTACAGATAAGTAATTCACAGGAGTAATTTTTGGCAAAAGTAGGTCATTGCGAGTAACGAAGCAATCTTTTCTTGTCATTGCTTCGTTCCGAGAGCTATCGGAACGAAGCAATCTTGAGCTAAAAGTTTGGGATTTATTTAGGAATCATTTTCCCGCTTCCGATAGCTATCGGAACTCCTTTATCTTTGCTCGTCCCTCACAATGGATAGCGACGACTATCTTTTTTATCAGTTGGAATCTTTAAATATGGCTTTATTTGCCTGTCTGATATCTTTGCATATAAGCATTAGCTTTAATGTCATCACCCAAATTATGATAAGTAACAGCAATGTAATAAAGCGCCATTCTTTGTGATGGATTAATTTGGAAAGCTTTTTTAAATACGGGTATTGCTTCTTTAAAATTAGAGTCGGCAGCTAATGAATTTCCGTAATTCATCCAAAATTCTGTATTATCAGGATATGCAACTGTTCCTAATTTAAACATTGCTGCAGCTTGTTTGTATTGTTTTTCTGCAAAAAAGGCGTTGCCAATTCTTGCGTGTGAGTTTTCATTATAAACATTATTTTGCAGCGCTTGTTTATAAAAAACAACGGCAGAATCTTGAAGTTTTAATTTAATGTAAGCATCAGCTAGATTTAATTTAGTCTGATCATCCTTTCTAACAAGCAACGCCTCTTTAAATAAATCTGCAGCAGTTCTATAATTTTGCAAATGATAATTTGAAATACCCAGATTTGCTTTTACATCAATATTTTTTGGATCTAATTTATTAGCCAAACTTAATTTTTCAAATGCTTTATTCAGACTGTCATTATTGTTACTTATTGCATGGTTTAAAAGTACCGTCCCGTAATTGTATTGAGCCCTTGCGCTGTTAGGTGCATTTTTAACATGATTTGCAAAAAGAATGTCATTGCTTTTCCAAGCTTTGTTATTATGATAGGTTATCATTCCGAAAATTAAAGCAATTCCAGCACTGGCAACAGATATTATACCTGCTTTACGGCTTTTTAAGTTATTGGTTAATTCAAAACCAATATAATAGATTGCTAATAATAAACCAAGCAGAGGAATAAACATGAATCGGTCTGCCATGGTTGCTCCGATGGTAAATAAGATGTTACTTGTAAGAAAAGATGTTAAAAAGAAGAACAGAATACCGAAGCTTACTATTGGCTTTCTTTTAAAATAGTAGATGGCCACAGTTAATAATCCAGATAATCCAATAAGAGCAATCCAGAATTCTGCGCTTATAAAGGTGGCACATGGTATTTGTGGATAGGAATAATCATAAGACATACCTAAGGGATAAAAAATATGAAATAGACTTTTTCCTAAAATGGTAATGGCTGTTAGTTTTTGTGTTATCCAATCATTACAAGCTAAAATTGAATTGTCTGCATAAGTATACACTATAGCAGGTGAACCGCTGTTTATTACCAAGGTTCTAATAAATAGCCAAACTGATGCGGTAATGATTAAAGGTAAGATAGTCTTGAAGGCATGATTTAAATTTTGTTTTCTAATCTGTACTAACAATAAAAACCAAACAGGAATAAATGCAATTGCGCCTTCTTTTGAAAGTAATGCTAGAAAAAAGAACAAACAACTTTGCCAACTGTAACTATCTTTCTTTAAAAGCCAATTGGTTGAAAGTATGAAAAAAAGTAAAGTCAGTATTTCATCCATGCTTTTTATGTTGGCAACCACTTCAGTATGCAGTGGATGCAATGCAAATAAAAGTGTAATGCTAAAGGCTAACCATTTATTTGTTTCTACTAATAAACGATTTAACATAGTATACAATGCATAAACTGAAACTGTGTAAAGCAGTACCTGTATGAAATGAAAAAAGACGGGGTTTCCTGAAAATAAAGCCCATTCGACTGCAAATATAATTAAGGATAAAGGACGATATAAACCACTATTCGAATCCCAATAACCTCTCCAGTAGAATGTTGTAAATATGTCATAAAAGCCAGAAAAACCTTTTTGTACAAATAAATTTTTTGTAATTACCGCTTCGTCATCCAATACAAAACCGTGCTTTATAGTATTACAATAAACAAAAAAGCAAATGAATATAAGCAGATATGGTAGGAAAGTAGCGTAAGGTAAGTCCTCTGTAGTTTTTTTGTTTTTTGAAATGGTATTCATCAGGGTAGCATAAAGTTTTAATTTTCAAAATAAGCAAGATGTTTTATCATACATCATTTTATGCCTACGAAATTAATAAAAAAACCGGATATTTACATTTTAATACGCTTTTACAATTTGTACATCAATGAATCCATAATGAAAAAACTTTCTATAATTGTCCCTGTTTTTAATGAGGCCAAAACAGTTCATTTAATCCTAGATAAAATAAAATCAGTAGATTTAGTAGGTGGTATGACCAAAGAAATCATAATAATAGATGATTGCTCTACTGACTCTACTGTAGTTGCAATTGAAAATTATATGTCCCAAAACCCCGAATTATCTATGTCATTTTTTAAACACGAGAAAAATGAAGGAAAGGGAGCAGCATTGCATACAGGGATTAAACAGGCCACAGGTGATTACATTATTATCCAAGACGGTGATTTAGAATATGACCCTTATGAGTATAATGTCCTTTTGCAACCTGTACTTGATGGTTATGCAGATGTTGTGTATGGTTCCCGCTTTATGGGTGGAAATGCACACAGAGTATTGTTTTTCTGGCATACGATTGGCAACAGGTTCCTCACCTTCCTGTCAAATATGTTTACCAACTTGAATCTGACTGATATGGAAACCTGCTATAAATTGTTTAATGCTGAAATGTTACAGTCATTGGCGCTTAAAGAAAAACGTTTTGGCTTTGAACCCGAAGTGACTGCTAAGATAGCCCGCATCAGAAAAATAAGAATATACGAAGTAGGGATATCTTATTACGGAAGAACTTATGATGAAGGAAAAAAAATCAACTGGAAAGACGGATGTCATGCTATTTATTGTATACTGAAATATGCTGCATTGAGATTGTAATAGTGTAAGTGGTTGATTGTAAGAAACGAAGTAATCTTTGTAACTTTCCCACTTAAAATATATCTTTGAAAAATGCAACTATCTGTCATCATCCTCAACTACAACGTTCGCTATTTTTTAGAGCAATGTGTCCTAAGTGTACAAAACGCACTTTCAACCATTGACGGCGAAATTATTGTTGTGGATAATAATTCTCAAGATGATAGCTGCGAAATGATGAAACAGCGTTTCCCAAACGTAAAACTCATCGAAAATAAAGAAAATTCAGGTTTCCCAAAAGGCAATAATATTGGTGTTGCTGAAGCCAAAGGCGAATATATTTGTGTTCTAAATCCCGATACAGTTGTAGCCGAAGATACGTTTATAAAAATTTTGGAGTTTTGTGCTGTTCCCCCTTCGGGGGCTAGGGGGCTTGGTATTGTAGGTTGTAAACTAATTGATGGAACCGGGAATTTCTTGCCTGAAAGCAAACGTGGAATTCCAACTCCGTGGGTAGCTTTTACAAAAGTTATGGGTTTGTATCAATTTTTTCCAAAGTCGAATTTTTTCAATAAATACTATGCCCAGCAATTGAACGAAAATGAAACCGGTAAAGTTGATATTCTAGTAGGCGCTTTTATGGTGATGAAAAGGGAATTATATCTTGAAGTAGGCGGATTTGACGAAAATTGCTTTATGTATTCTGATGATATTGATTTGTCCTATAGGGTCTTACAAAAAGGGAAGTCAAACTATTATTTTCACGAAGCCACAGTAATACATTATAAAGGAGAAAGTACTGTTAGAGACGAAACCTATATGAAGCGTTTTCAGGAAGCGATGCAGTTTTTTTATAAAAAGCATTTTAAATCCTCGGCATTTTTTAATGTTTTTATGAATTTGGGGATTTTCTTTTTTGCTAAAGCCAAAAAAAACCAAGTAAAGGAAAGTAATCTATCTATTGATGAATATGTTTTGTTTTCTTCGGATGCCGAATTAAAAAACAGATTGGAAAAGCAGTTGCAAAAAAAGGTTCACAGTAATAAAAACATTGATGAAAATATGTTATTTTCGCAATCACGTTCTGGAAATACTGAAATTATTTTAGACAACAATGAGTTTTCTTTCCGTGAAATAATGGGTTTCTTGGAGAAACATAAAAACAAAAACCTCACTTTTAAAATCATTCCGAAAGAATCGGGATTTATGATAGGAAGTAACAATAGTAATGATAGGGGACAAATAATTGCAATCAAGTAAAAAATTACATATTGTGAGATTATAATTGAAAATAATTATTAATTTTGCAAACGAAACACAAAAAAACAACTTTAGTTTAAGGATATGGCAAAGTTTGAATTGAAATTACCCAAAATGGGAGAAAGCGTTGCAGAAGCAACAATTACCAACTGGTTAAAAAAAGTTGGTGAAAAAATCGATGCTGACGAAGCTGTTCTGGAAATTGCAACTGATAAGGTTGATAGTGAAGTTCCATCAGAAGTATCAGGAACTTTAGTCGAAATTTTGTTTAATGTTGATGATGTTGTTCAGGTAGGTCAAACTATTGCAATTATCGAAACTGAAGGTGGAAATGTAACTGCTTCTGAATCTAAAGAAGCCGCTCCAGCCGCTGTTGCTGAAGTGGTAAAAACAGTGAATCCAGAAACTTCGGGAGCTAAAGAAGGTGTTGCTCCTGCTAATTTCGCCGATTCAGATAAATTCTTTTCTCCATTGGTAAAAAACATTGCTAAGGAAGAAGGTGTTTCCCTTGCTGAATTGGAAGCAATTGCTGGTTCAGGAAAAGACGGACGAGTAAATAAAGAAGATTTATTAAATTACATAAAAAATAGAGGTGCTTCGACAGGCTCAGCAACCAATTCGACAGGCTCAGCAACCAATTCGACAAGCTCAGAAAGCGTTGCAGCTCCAGTATCTAAACCAGCAGTTTCTGAAGCGCCAAAAGCAACTCCAGTTTCTGTAAACGGTGGAGATGAAATCGTGGAAATGGACAGGATGCGTAAGCTGATTTCAGGTTATATGGTGGCGTCGGTACAGACTTCGGCTCACGTACAATCATTTATTGAAGTTGATGTAACGAATATCGTAAAATGGAGGGATAAAGTGAAAACTGCTTTCGAAAAACGCGAAGGCGAAAAACTGACTTTCACGCCAATTATGATGGAAGCGGTAGCAAAAGCATTGAAAGATTTCCCTGGAATGAATATTTCTGTTGATGGTGATTATATCATAAAAAAGAAAAACATCAACTTAGGAATGGCAGCCGCTTTACCTAACGGAAACTTAATTGTTCCTGTAATTAAAAATGCAGATCAATTGAATTTAGTTGGAATGGCAAAAGCAGTAAACGATTTAGGAAACCGAGCAAAAGCTGGAAAACTAAAACCAGACGATACACAAGGAGGAACTTATACAGTAACTAACGTTGGGACATTTGGAAGTGTTTTCGGAACGCCAATTATCAACCAGCCACAAGTAGGTATTTTGGCTCTTGGTGCTATTAGAAAAGTACCTGCAGTTATTGAAACCCCTGATGGAGATTTTATTGGAATCCGCCAGAAAATGTTCCTTTCGCATTCGTATGACCATAGAGTTGTAGATGGTGCATTAGGCGGACAATTCGTAAAAAGAGTAGCTGAATATTTAGAAGCTTTTGATGTGAATAGAGATTATTAAATAGCAGTTTTATACTATAAATTAACCTGATAAATTTTATCAGGTTTTTTTATGCAATAAATTTTGTTAATTTAGGTTAATGTATTAGAGTCTTTGTTGTTATAGAAATTAATTTAACTCAATAAAAATGAAAAAAATCATCTCTTTTGCAATCGTAATCCTATTGTTTAGTTGCAAAAACGTTATTAAAACTGAATCGAATGAAGATTTTTTAATGTCTGAAAATATTCGGTTCGATGTGCCTAATGTCAATAGTAATTTGACAATTACGACTAAAGAGGATTTGCTGGGTTATTGGGTAGGTCAATCAGTTGTAGATGATAAGAAAGCCTTAAAAAAAATAATTTTGGAAGAGGATGAATTTTCCACAAATGATTATGAATATTCTAAAAAAATAACTTTTTCTATTGATAAAATATCTGGTAGCGAAATTATGGGTCATTCTATTATAGGTGGAAACATAAAAAAATTTAAAGGCAAACTCACTGAGACATCTTTAGGTTTTGAAATCAATACTCAAGAATTGGCTAACAAGAAATTAGTGGGAGATTTTTCTTTGATTATAAAACTAAAGGATTCTCTACTTATAGGAACTAATATTCTTTATAATAAAGAGGGGAATGTAGATTCTAAATATAAATTAAAATTAACAAAAAAAATATTCACTTATAATCAAAACAACAATGTTGAACGTCATTATGTTGATTTTCAAAAATCCATAATAAAGAAGATAGAATATGAAGCGGAAGATAGTATAGGGAATCCAATTAAGGAAGTCTATGATGACGAACAATTCTATACCACTACAGATACCCTGTATTCAATAAATCCGTCTACAGAATTATTGAAAAAAGAACTTGTCGAAAATTTATCTAAAGGAGATGTTTTTATATTAAGGAATTTAATTTTTGCTCGCCACGGATATGTATTTAAAGATAAAACATTGCGCAGGTTCTTTGATTTTCATTCATGGTATATGCCTGTTTTTTTCGATGTTAATAAGGATTTGACTAAAATAGAAAAGAAAAACGTTGCGTTGTTGTTGCGTTACGAACAAAATGCCAAAGAATATTATCAGCATTTTGGAAGATAAATTTTGAAATTGCAAACGTGAGTTATTCTATTGTAATTTAAAATAAACAAGTGTCCCGTTTTTTGTTATTTTTGAATACTTTAAAACCGGTAAGCACTATGAAATGTTTTTTTAAAATAGCAATCCTTTTTTTTATTCTTACTTCTTGTAAAGATGCCATAAAAAACGAATCTAAAATCCTTGCGCAAGAAAATTTCGAAGACATTCAATTTGCAGAACCTAAAGTAACGAATAGTTTAATTGTTACTGAAAGACATGATTTGTTGGGTTATTGGATAGGTAACTTTGAAGCTAGCCTTTCTCAAGAGCAATCGGATTCCATCTATAAAAATGAGGAATACAATCCTGATGTTCAATTTAAAATCACTTTTTCTATTGATAAAATTAAAGGAGACTCGATTTACGGACATTCTATAAGTGCGGGAAACATTACTTCATTCAAAGGGTTGTTGTCTGATAATGCCTTAGGTTTTGAATTTGATGTTGAAGAATCGAAAGATGAAAAAACACTAGGAAATTACTCGGCCCAAATTTCTTTAAATGACTCTATTATGAAAGGATATTGGATAAGTGATTCTTCAAATGAAGTTAAGTTTTCTTCTTGGAAATTTGATTTAAAAAAGAAGCTATTCGTTTATGATAAAAACAACAAATTGTATATCAATTTTTATAATACTAATAAATTAAAAAAAATAACGGTAACTGATACAATAGACGAAAATGAAATCCGCGTTTATGAAGACGAGGAATACTTTGCAACTACAGAAAAAGTAATGCAAAAAAATGCTTCCTATGATTTGTTGACTCCTGAATTTGTTTCTAATTTGTCCAAAGCCGATATTTTCATTCTTAGAAATTCTATTTTTGCTCGTCACGGATTTGCTTTTCGCGATAAACAGTTGCGAAGATATTTTGAAGATTATGATTGGTATATGCCAGTGTTTGGTGATATAAAAGGTAAGTTGTCAGAGTTAGAAAAAGAAAACATCAACTTGTTGATCCGGTATGAAAAGAATGCGGAGGAATATTATGATACTTTTGGAAGATAATGTTATTTAAATACTCAAAATATATTATTTGGCTGGCCTATGGCTATTTTTCATTCTTGTTATTATTAATTACCATTCAGTATATTCCATATAATACAGATGTGGCTTTTTTGAGAATTAAGCAAGACGTAATTGTTTATACCCATTATAAAATTGCCTTTTTTACCCACGTTTATACTAGTGTTTTTCTGATGGTTTTTGGAGCAATCCAGTTTTCAAGTTATGTCAAGAAAAAACACATCAAATTGCATCGTATTTCAGGGAGGTTGTATGTTGGTGTTTTGTTATTACTATCAGGGCCTAGTGGCTTGGTAATGTCCTATTACGCAAATGGCGGATTAATTTCCCAGATCTCTTTTGTTTTGCTATCGGTTTTTTGGATAACCTTCACTTTTCTTTCATTTTATTTTATTTTAAAAAGAAACATTGTAAATCATCAAAAATTTGCCATTAGAAGCTTTGCATTAACGTTATCGGCGATTTCCTTAAGATTGTTCAAATATCTCGTTGTATTCTTTTTTCAGCCTTTACCAATGGATGCTTATCGAATAGCGGCGTTTTCAGGATGGACTTTCAATTTATTAGTTGCAGAAGTAATTATATATTATAAATTTTCGAGAATTAGTAAATAAAATAAATCTTCAATTATCTTTGTGGGATATAAAAAAATTATGGAATTAAAATTATCCCGTCCAATTTGTTTTTTTGACCTTGAAACGACAGGAATCGATATAGGAAAAGACCGAATCGTTGAAATCTCAATATTTAAAGTTTTTCCAAACGGAAATAAAGAGAGCAGAACCTGGTTAGTAAATCCAACAATACCTATTCCGCCACAAACTACAGCAGTTCATGGAATTACTGATGAAAAAGTAGCAAACGAACCAACATTCAATGAATTGGCAGGTCACGTGTATGCTATGATCAAGGATTCTGATTTGGCTGGATTTAATTCCGATCGCTTTGATATCCCCTTATTGGCAGAAGAACTGCTTCGTGCAGGAGTTGATTTTGATATGAAAAATCGTGTCTCTGTAGATGTGCAGACTGTTTTTCATAAAATGGAAGAGCGTACTTTAAGTGCTGCGTATAAATTTTATTGTAATGAAAGCCTTGAAAATGCCCATTCTGCCGAAGCGGATACTATGGCAACGTATGAAATTTTGAAAGCGCAACTGGACCGTTATCCCAATTTGGAAAACGACATGAAATCCCTTTCAGAATTTACCACGAGGAAAAAAATTGCTGATTTTGCAGGAATGATTGCTTTTGACAAAGACAACGAAGAAATTTTTACCTTTGGAAAACACAAAGGAGCAAAAGTGGATAAAGTGTTGGAAACAGAGCCTGGCTATTTCAGCTGGATTCAAAATGCGGATTTTCCATTATACACAAAAAAGGTTTTAACAGCGATTAAATTGAGAAAACTGAACAATAAGTTGAATTAATTTTTAAATCATTAAATCATTAAATTTTTTAATAATTAAAAAATGAAAATAATCTGTATCGGTAGGAACTATACCAAACACATAGAGGAATTAAAAAATGAGCGACCTTTAGAACCAGTGGTTTTTATGAAGCCCGACTCTGCAATTTTATTGAAGCAATACCCTTTTGTAATTCCCGAATTTTCAAATGACATTCATTATGAATTGGAAATTATCGTAAAAATAAATAAAGTTGGAAAATATATAGACGCCAAATTTTCCCATAAATACTATGATGAAATCAGTGTGGGTATTGATTTTACAGCTCGTGATTTACAACAAAAATTAAAGGACAAAGGATTGCCTTGGGAAAAAGCTAAAGCATTTGATGGCTCTGCAGTCGTTGGGGAATTTATTTCTAAAAATGATTTCAAGTCAATGGAAAACCTTAATTTTGAGATGACTAAAAATGGGCAAGTGGTCCAAAAAGGAAATACGAGTCATATGCTTTGGAAAATAAACGAGCTTGTTGCTTATGTATCTCAATTTTTCACATTAAAGATTGGGGATATTATTTTTACCGGAACCCCAGAAGGTGTTGGTAAAGTGGCTCCTGAAGATATATTGGAAGGTTCTTTGGAAGGCAATAAACTGTTCCGAATACAAGTAAAATAAATGGCATTATATTACAACTTAGCAAAAGTATACGCACTTTCTGAAGTGGATTCAGAAATGGTCAACAAAACTATCAATCAGTTTGTTGACGGAATCTTTTTTGATTTAGATGAAATAAAAAAAGGCATCGATGAGGGAAATTATGAACTCACGTATCGTTTTGCGAATAAAATAAAGCCTACTGTTGATTTGTTTGGTATGAAAGTAGTTTTTGATGAAATCATTGAAATAGAAGAGTGGAGCAAAAGCCACGGAAAAAAGAAAGAAGTAAAGGAAACCTACAAAAGCATTCACAAACATATTGAAAAGGCAGTCAAAGAAATCAAAAAAGATTTTAAATTAAAGATTGCTGAATAAGTCACCATCCTTACAATCCAAAAAAATTAAATGAAAGCAACTATAGTCACGATCGGTGATGAAATTTTAATTGGTCAAATCGTAGATACTAATTCAGGTTTTATTGCAAAATCATTAGATAAAATTGGTGTAGAAATTCAAGAAATGCTGTCTATTTCTGATGATAAAAAACATATTTTAGATACTTTTAAAGACTTGCAAAACCAAGTAGACTTGGTTGTTATAACTGGCGGATTAGGGCCAACAAAAGATGACATCACTAAAAAAACATTTTGTGAATACTTTGAAGACGAGTTGGTTGTAAACAAAGAAGTGGAAGCGCACGTTATTCATTTAATTGAAAATGTACTTCAGCGACCAGCTTCTCAAATGAATAGGGACCAGGCTTTAGTGCCTTCAAAGTGCACGGTTTTGCACAACCAAATGGGGACTGCGCCAGGAATGTGGATCAAGAAAGAAAATACGGTGTATGTTTCGTTGCCAGGCGTTCCCTATGAAATGAAATATTTAGTTGAAAACGAAGTGATTCCTAAAATAGTTAAAGAATACGAACGTCCCTATATAATCCATAAAACAATTTTAACATACGGTCAAGCCGAAAGTCTAGTGGCAGAGCGAATTGAGAATTGGGAAAACAATCTTCCCGAATTTATAAAATTAGCCTATTTGCCAAGTCCAGGAAAAGTAAGGTTGCGACTTTCCGCAAGGGGAACAGACAAGGATTTATTAGAAAAAGCGATAGATGAAAATGTAAGTTCATTGACTAATGTAATAGGCGATATTATTGTTGGTTTCGATGATAATGAAACAATAGAAGTGGTTGTTGGAAGGTTGCTGTCACAACAAAACAAAACAATCGCCACAGCCGAAAGTTGTACTGGGGGTAAAATTGCCCAAACAATCAGTGCAGTTCCAGGAGCTTCCACTTATTTTAAAGGAAGTCTTGTTTGTTATTCAACTGAAAGTAAGACCACAATTTTAGGGATTCCAGAAGTTTTGATAAAAACGCATTCAGTAGTTAGTGCCGAAGTAGCCTCAGCTATGGCAATTGCTATAAAAGAAATAATGAAAAGCGATTTTGCAATTGCAACAACAGGAAATGCTGGGCCTGTAAAAGGAGAATCAAATGCAGAAATAGGAACTGTATTTATTGCATTGGCTCTGCCAAATAAAGTTATTGTTGAAGAATTTAATTTTGGGCAACCCCGTGAAAAAGTGATAGATAGAGCCGTAAATAAAAGTTTGGAAATGTTGCACAAAGAAATTTTAAAAAATCTACTTTAAATTGTTGCTTCATCCGTTTATTTTTCTTTTCTTTGCACCCTCGATTTGAATAACGATATAAAGATACGATAATGTCAAGAGTTTGTGACCTTACAGGTAAAAAAGCGATGGTAGGAAATAATGTTTCCCACGCTATGAATAAAACAAAAAGAAAGTTTTCAGTAAACTTACTTAAAAAGCGTTTTTATCTTCCTGAAGAAGACAGATGGATTACTCTAAGAGTAGCTGCATCAACAATAAAAACAATTAATAAAAATGGAATTGCGGCGGTTTTGAAAAAAGCGCAGTCACAAGGATTTATTAAATAATCCATTCCTAATAAATATATAGCAAGATGGCAAAGAAAGGTAATAGAATACAAGTAATTTTAGAATGTACAGAACACAAAACAACTGGTGTTGCTGGGACTTCTAGATACATCACAACTAAGAACAAAAAAAACACACCAGATAGATTAGAGATTAAAAAATTTAATCCAATCTTGAAACGTGTAACTGTTCACAAAGAAATTAAGTAATAATTAGAGATTTTGATAAAATCTTAAATGGTAACATTTGAAGATTTTATTTAAATTTAAATAACATTTGAATCATGGCAAAGAAAACCGTAGCATCGTTACAAACATCTTCTAAGAGATTATCAAAAGCCATCAAAATGGTGAAATCTCCAAAAACAGGCGCATACACATTCGTTGAATCAATTATGACTCCTGAAGCTGTGGATGAATTCTTGAAAAAGAAATAATTCCCATCAACATTATATAGAAAAGCTACTTTCATTCGGAAGTAGCTTTTTTATTTTTTATATTTGCCTACAATTTTAACTCTTCTGAGTTTTAAATCCTGACAGAGTTAAAATCATCTAAAATCTATAAAATGAGTTTTTTTAAAAAAATATTCTCTTCAGAAAAAAAGGAAACAATCCTAAGCGAACAAGAGAAGCAAACATTGGACAAAGGTTTAGAAAAAACAAAAGCTTCTTTTTTTTCTAAATTAACAAAAGCAGTTGCAGGAAAATCTAAGGTTGATGAAGAGGTTTTAGATAATTTAGAAGAAATTCTAGTTTCGTCTGATGTAGGTGTTAATACTACACTTAAGATTATTACTCGTATTGAAAACCGTGTAGCAGAAGATAAATACCTTGGAACCGAAGAACTCAATCAAATTCTTAGAGAAGAGATAGCCGGTTTACTCTCTGAAACCAATTCGGGAGAGGCTACAGAATTTGTAATTCCAATTAATACCAAACCCTACGTCTTAATGGTTGTTGGTGTAAACGGTGTTGGGAAAACAACAACTATAGGAAAGTTAGCTAACCAATTTAAAAAACAAGGCTATAATGTTGTCCTTGGCGCAGCCGATACTTTTCGTGCTGCTGCGATTGATCAATTACAGATATGGGCAGATAGAGTCGGCGTACCATTAGTTAAACAACAAATGGGAAGCGATCCAGCGTCTGTTGCTTTTGATACCTTACAATCAGCTATTGCACAAGATGCAGATATTGTTATTATTGATACTGCAGGACGATTGCATAATAAAGTCAATTTAATGAATGAATTGACAAAAGTTAAACGCGTAATGCAAAAAGTTGTAGAACCGGCACCACACGATGTTTTATTGGTGTTGGATGGATCAACAGGACAAAACGCATTTGAACAAGCTAAACAATTTACTGCAGCTACCGAAGTAACCTGCCTTGCGGTAACTAAATTAGACGGAACTGCAAAAGGAGGAGTTGTTATAGGTATTTCTGATCAATTCCAAATTCCTGTAAAGTACATTGGAATAGGTGAAGGGATTGAGGATTTACAAGTCTTTAATAAATATGAATTTGTAGATTCATTTTTTAAATAATTGATTATGGATTTCTATCAAAAATTAAGCGCAATGTATTTATATCTTATAAGTATAGTTTGCTTCGTTATCTCCAATCTAATAAGGGAAAAAAGCTTGCCAGTTTATTATACATTATTGGTTTTTGGTTTGATTTTCTTTGTTTTAGGGTTTACAAAAAGAAAGAAAACAAACTAGTTACTCATACAACGCATTTATTTTCTGCCACAAAACATTGTCAAAATCTGATAAAGCTAAATTGCTACTGTCTGCCGCATCACCCATCCTGATTACAACCATTTTTTTGCTAGGAACGACATAAATTTTCTGGTCGTTTTTTCCTAATGCCATATACATATCATTTGCGCCAGCAGGAATAATAGTGCCACTAAATTGATATTGCGTTTGTGGTAAATGATAACTCGCTTTCCCGTTTAACCACCACAAATAGCCATACCCAAGGTTGATGCTTTGAGATGTATTTGTAGCTTGATTGAAGTAGTTTTCATTCAGAATCTGTTCTGAATTCCACTTTCCTTTATTAAGCATTAATAATCCAAAACGAGCCATACTTCTGGTTGTACTCCAATAAACCATATTGTTTCCAGAGGTAATCCACGCACCGTCCATTCCTATTTTATTTCTTAGTTTAGCATTGAAATAGTTAATCCAGGTTTGTCCGCTAGCCTGTGCAATTACATCTTGTAGTTTTACATACACATTATGATATGCCCAGCGATTTCCTGCATCCGCAACATAATCAAGACTTGAAGGACTAACATCGTCTCCATTGGCAATATCTTCTATACCTGATGTCATAGTTAATAAATGCTTGCAGGTTATTAAATTTTCTTGTGCCAAAGTTTCATTGGTCCAACCCGTTCCTATGTATTGGGAAACTTTAGTGTTAATATCCAAAAATCCTTCTTGTTGGGCTATTCCTGTCATTGTTGAAGTTAGTGTTTTACCAGCGCTTGCCCAGTACCAATTACTTGTATTGGAATGGCCATTAAAATAGTTTTCCATTACTATTTTCCCGTTTACTAAAATTATAAAAGACCTGGAGTTTTTTAATTCTAGATAATCCAATAAAGGCTGAACCGCACTTTCATTCCATCCTAAAGAATTAATGGATTTGGTTTCCCATGTCGTACTACTATCAAGAGGTGGGAAATATAAACTTTCGCTTTGAGAACTATCTTCTGAGTTGCATCCTAACATTATAAGAAATAGAAACGCAAAATATGATTTTTTCATTTTGTTCGTATTAATCTTTAAAATTAAGGAAATAGTTTTATAGAAAAAGATTCTTTCTATATATTTATGTTTTTGATAACTATAAAAAGTAAATTTGTAGAAAATGGATTCCAAATGAATAAAGCATATTTTTTCTTTTTAATTTTATTGATAAGCTCTTGTCGACAAAAAATCACGCAACAGGATATTGAGAAATTAAACGGGTATTGGGAGATTGAAAAGGTAGTTTTTACTAATGGCAAAGAAAAAAAATATGCTGTGAATGAAACTTTTGATTATATCCAAATAAAAGACAACAAAGGGTTTAGAAAAAAAGTGACGCCACAGTTTGATGGTACTTTTTTAGTTGATAATCAATCAGAACAATTAACTGTAATGGTTGAGAATGATAAAACCTATTTGTCTTATTCTACATCCTATTCAAAATGGAAAGAAGAATTACTTTCGATTTCAAATGAAAAAATGACTATTATTAATTCGGATACAATCACATATAATTATAAAAAAGCAAAACCTATAAATCTTTTAGAAGATGGCAAAAAGACTAAATAACGAGAGTTCTGTTGGTGATGTTTTGAAGCAAATTATACAAACCAATAAACTTCAATCAGGAATAGACCAGGTTTCAGTAAAAGAAGCGTGGATTTCCTTAATGGGAAATGGTGTAAATAGTTATACCAAAAATGTTATACTAAAAGGAAGTATTCTGTATGTTGAGTTAACATCGGCAGTTTTAAGGGAAGAATTGTCTCATGGTAAATCCAAAATAATAGCTATGATCAATGAAGAATTAAGGCGGGATATTGTGAAGGACGTTGTTTTAAGATAGACTTAGTAGATTCTTAGAATTGTTGTCATTGTTATAAAAAAAGGCAAACCCACTTCATTAAAGTGGGTTTGCCTTTTTAAATTCTATAAATCTAATTTTTCTATGTAGTCTAATTAAAACTGCTCTCTTCCTGCAAAGTGAAAAGCGCCTTCTATAGCTGCATTTTCATCACTGTCTGATCCATGAACTGCATTCTCGCCAATTGATGTTGCATACGCTTTTCTAATTGTTCCTTCTGCAGCATCTGCAGGATTTGTAGCGCCAATTAAGGTTCTGAAATCTTCAACAGCATTCTCTTTTTCCAAGATAGCAGCAACAATAGGTCCTCTTGACATGAATTCTACTAACTCACCATAAAAAGGTCTTGCAGTGTGAACAGAATAAAATGCTTGTGCATCTGCTATTGTTAATTGCGTTAATTTCAAAGAAACGATTTTGAAACCTCCGTTTGTAATCATTGCTAAAATGTTTCCGATGTGTCCATTTGCTACAGCATCGGGTTTAATCATTGTAAAAGTCCTATTAGTTGACATTTTTTTGTTTTTTTAAATTTCGTGCAAAATTAGAACTTAATTAATAAAATACTACTATTCAGTCGGTAATTTATTTTGTAGTAATAGTTCTAGCTAATCGAAACCCATAAAATTCGTGAGTTTTATCTGGAAAAGTAGAAATCCTATTGGCTGGTCTCAAATATTCTAATTTACTATCCCAAGATCCACCTCTTACAACTCTTTTGTCACCCATTTCAGGACCTTTAGGATTGTTACTTATAGCTCTTTTATAATAATCGGTACCGTACCAATCCCAACACCATTCCCATAAATTCCCACTCATGTCATAAATCCCTAATTCATTAGCGACTTTTGTACCAACGGTATGTGGTGTTCCGTTACTATTAAGTTTGTGCCAAGCCACTTTATCTGCTTTGTCACTACCACTGAATTTTTTTTCTGATGATAGTCTTCCACCTTTAGCCGCATATTCCCATTCGGCTTCGGTAGGCAATCGATATCCGTTTGCTTTGAAATTACAAACATATCTTGGACCACTCATTGAATAAACTGGTTGGTATCCATCTTTTTTGCTTAACCAATTACAAAATGAAATGGCTTGTTGCCAAGTAATTTTGTTTACTGGATAACTGTCTTTAAATCCCCATAAAGGTTTATCTGGCATTCTACTTCCTGTAGCTTTTGCATATTCGGTCCATTGATATACGGTAACTTCATATTTAGAAAGTAAAAAAGTACCTACCTTAACCTGATGCTGAAAATCTTCATCATTATCTGAGCCTCTTTCATATTCGTCAGCGCCCATCCAAAAAGTGCCTCCGTCTACTTTAATCATATCTGCATTTGCAGTACTTTGAGCAAAAAATGTATTTGTAGAAAAAGTCAAAACAACTAGAGAACAGATAAATAGAAACTTATTTTTCATGATTTTAAAAATTTTTATACGGTTACAAAACTAACATTATTTTGTTTAAAATAAACTTTTTGATTTTATTTTTTTAACATAACTTTTTCATTTCCATAATGTTCAAAAATTTAACACGATAGTTGATGAAAAGTAATAGTACTAAAGTATGATAATATTGAAATTTTTCTCTAGCGGCTGGAGTGTTTCAAAAAGCGTGCCTAAAAACCCAATTCCATTTTCAATATAAAATTCTGAAAAATTTACGATTCTTTCCTGTAAATTCCCATTAGGGAATAATTCATTCTGTAAATCACCAATTCTATTCAATGCTTCTTGATGTTTCCTTTTTTGCGCTACTAAGAGTCTCTTTTCTAAGTTTTCCAGGCCTTTTAGTTGTTTTTTTTCTTGGGCATTCACAGCACCAATAAAAGAAGGGTCAGTTTGCAATGCTATTTGTTGTAAATCTTCAAAGTGTTTTTGTAAAAATGCTTTTTGAATACTAAAATCAATTGGGAATTCCGTTAATTTTTTTACTTCCCTATTTTCTAATACTTGTTTTGAAGAAAATAAATCTTTCCATGTTAAATCTAATTTGGATGCTTTTTTTGCTTGTTTTTCAGTTACCAATAAAACTGAATTACGAATTAAAAGTATTGGAAAAGTGATGTTTGAATTATCAAAATAAGCTTTTAACTGTAGCCAATAAGCTATTTCTCCACCACCACCAATGTAACATAGATTTGGTAAAATTACCTCTTGGTAAAGTGGGCGCATAATGACATTTGGACTGAATTTTTCAGGGGAGTTATCAACTAAATCCAGAATTTCGCTTTCAGTAAACGTGATGGCTGTGTTATTTACTTTATAAATTCCATTTTCAAACAAAATCCTTTCCCTTATCTCATTTTCAATATAAAATAAATTAATGGCTCTCGGATTTACCTGAATAGTATAATCGGTAAGTTTTTTTGTTGTTTCTAACACAAACTGATTGGCGTTTTGATCTAATAGTTCCTTTTTAATATAAGGAATAAACTCTTGTTTCAAATCTTTGTTGTCAGCATCCAAAATAACAAGACCTTGTTCTCCAAAAAGACTATTAGCTAAATACCGAGTTGCATCTGCTAGGTTTTTGTGATTTAAGTAAGCGTCTTGGAATAGTTTTTTGATTACATCGGCATTCTTGCCCAAACCTAATTCAGATTCAAAAATTTTAAAAATCCGGTCTAATCCAGTTGTTGATTTTCTTCCAACTGGCCCTGAATTATCGGCGTTCCATCTTATTTTTTTTCCTTTAAAATTAAAATAATTGATTTCTTCAAAATCATGGTCTTCTGTTGCCATCCAATAAAGCGGAACAAAATTAAAAGAAGGATATTTTGTTTTTAATTCTTTGGTTAAATTAATCGTAGAAATAATTTTATACAAAAAATATAAAGGTCCAGTAAATAAATTGAGTTGGTGACCAGTTGTCACTGTAAATGTATTCGAAAGTGATAAAGAACCAATATGCTGCTGTGTCAGGCTAGAAATTTGTATCCCCTCATATTGCTTTTGCAAAACTGCAACTAATATTTCCCTATTGGCTTTGCCATTATAGTTGAGTTTTTTTTCAAAAATCTGTTTTTCAAAATTTTCAAGTGTTGGAAAACGATTGTAAAATGAATGTAAAACAGGTTCTTCATTTAAATAATCAAGAATCAGATTAGTAAAATAACCTGATTCTTGATAAGAGATACCGTCAGTTGGCATAATTTTATATTTGGTTTGCTAAAATAACAAAAATATAAGCAGGTTAATCTAGGTTTAACATTACCTTTTTAATGTAAAATGTCCTCTGTGTTGTTTTCCATCAATCCGTGTTACTACAAACCAATAATCAGTTGAGGGAAGTTCAGCTCCATTGTATCGCCCATCCCAAGATTCATTGTAACGGAATTCTTTAATTAATTTTCCGTAACGGTCAAACAATTCTACTTTTAAACCTGGTTCGTCTTTAGAAAATTTGATGCCCCAAGTATCATTGTCTCCATCACCATTTGGAGTAAAAAACTTTGGATACATCAATAATGAAACTTCGTCTTTAACTACTCCACAACCATTTTTATCTCTTACATACACGGTATAAACCCCGCAAGCCAATTCAGAAAAAACATTTCCATCTTGATAATTAATACCATCTATAGAATATTCATAAACTCCAACTCCATTTGCCTGCACCGTAATAACATTGTTATTTACCGTCCAGTCCTGTGTTTCGATTTCGGTTATTGTGGCATAATCAGAAATAAAAACATTAAAAACCCTAGTTGAAGAACAAATTAAAGGATTGTGGTCTTTTGTTACAGTTACCGAATAGGTTCCAATTTGATCAATTAAAATAGTTTGTGTTGTTTCTCCCGTTGACCAAAGGTAAGTGGTAAATCCACCTCCAGCATCTACACGGATATTCCTGTTTTTGCAAAGCGGAACCAATTCATCCAATTCAATAATTGGAGATTCAATAAATGTGAAGCTTAATTCGGAAATCTTATAACAATTATCTGTAGAGGTAACCCTAACATACACTTTATTGTTAGTATTGCTTAAATTGCAAAGTGCCGGATTGCTTATCTGGTTAGCAAAATCATTGTTTTCGGCCGCTAAAAGACTATTGAAATAAGTAAAGTTATAATCTGTAGGATTTACAATAATATCAGAATTATAAATAGGCAAATCAATATTTTCAGAACCATCATTTAAGTTATCGCAGAGTGTAACAGAAAAATCATTGGCTGGAGGAATCGGCAAATAGGCATTGTTTATATAAACACTGTTTGTGTATGAAATACAGTTTGGTAGTCTTTTTACAACAATGTTATAGGATGTGTAGCTGGTTAAATTAGTTAAAAATGGATCAGTTGTCCATGTCGTTCCACCATCAAAACTATATTCATCTCCTGAAGTAGTAATAAGGATACTTGCATAAGTTCCGCAGGTAGCATCTGTCTGAATAAAATTAGGGTAACTATATTCCAAGTCCTGCAAATAAACATATACATTGGGAGATGTACATCCATCAGCATTTCTTATTTTGATAATATAACTGTCTGCCACTAAATTTAACAAGGTGTTTGAAGCTTGCCAAGTTGTTCCGCCATCAAAACTATATTCTGATGCTAAAGTAGTAATTGTAATGCTTCCTAAATTGGAACAATAAGGATCAACGGTAGTGAACAAAGGAGGGTCTAAAAATTCACTGTTTAAAACTACGCTGTTGAAATTTGAAAGACAACCAGCTGCATCTTTTGTGCGTATTAAATAGGTTCCACCAGGCAAATCGGTTGCTACATTATTAGTAGTAAAAGTTAGTCCGTCATCAAAACTATAAAAAGGGGCTACGCTCGTAATCGTTATGCTACCTAATCCGCTACAACTAGTTGGACTTACAGCTGTAAAATCAGGAAACGATGATAGAAAAGGCACGATATCAATACTTGTATTATAAGAAATACAACCTGATGCAGTTTTTATTTTTACAATATAATTCCCTAATGGCAAATTAGTCATTATTGAATTTGTTGACCAAGTGGTTCCTCCGTCATAACTGTATTCTGAAGCAGGACTTGTAATTGAAATAGATCCTGTAGCTACACTACATGTAGGCTGTGTAACCAATATTGTTGGCTGGACGGCTACTGTATTAGGAATTATTGTTACCGTTCCAGTTGCCACACAACCTCCGATATCGGTAACATTCACAGTATAGGTTCCCACGGCTGTTACAGTAATGTTTTGTGTAGTTCCACCAGTCGACCATAAGTAGCTTGTGCCAGATGAAGCAGTTAAAACGGTACTTCCTCCGCAAATATTTAATATTCCTGATATGGTAGCGGTAGGGTTTTTTACCAATAAATTAATGGCTATTATTTTGAAACAAGTTGCACTCGTTGAGACACGAACAAATATGGTGGTACTCGTTGTTTCATAATTGGCAAAAGTTGTTATAGGATTGGTATTGTTTGTCGCATCTGCCAGTTTTGTAAAATAGGCGAAGGTTAAACCTGGCTGTGCCCCAGCAATTTGTGTATTGACTGTAGAGATATTAAAAAATTCTTTTCCGTCATGATTGGTATCGCATTTTTGCAGGGTTCCAGTTTGAAGTGTAAAGGCACAGGTGGGACTACAGTTCATAAAGGAAATATCCCAACCCGGATTGGCATCATCATCTGTAGCGGCAGCAAAACTCGTTCCCGCACAATCAGTTTGAATTATTCCATAATTTATGGTAACAGAAACATTATAATTGCCCGTTGTTACATTGGGTAAATTAGCAGCAACTAGACTAAAACAGAATTTATGGTTAACCAAATCTAAGGATAAA
Source organism: Bacteroidota bacterium (assembly GCA_040387655.1). GTDB lineage: Bacteria > Bacteroidota > Bacteroidia > Flavobacteriales > Flavobacteriaceae > Flavobacterium. The sequence goes on from JAZKDI010000002.1 coordinate 121,672, forward strand.
GGAGTCGAAGAGGTAAATACGACTGCATTTGTCCCGTCATAAACCTTAAGTGTTACTGAAGCAACAGTTGCAGAAACGCCACCAGAGTTTGGTAGGGTATATTTACCGCAAACCGAAATTGGTAGTGTAGGGCAGATCTTGTATAAAGGATCAAGTTCAATGCTTCCCTGTAAATTTTCATTGGAATGCAATAAACAAATATCGTCTACAAACGCATAACCAAAATGCCCACCAAGACCACATCTCGCAGCCATAAACTCAATGGTGAAATCTTCATTATTTGGGATTGCAGTTATATCTAAAATCCCTGACTGCCAGTTTTCTGTATATAATATAATGCTTCCGCCTTCTAAATTTGGCGCTTGTTTAAAAATACAGTTAGAGGGATCCCCAATTATACAAAACTCACTAACTACAATTCCACTTTTATTAACAACCCTTGCTTTAAAATAAGGCTGCTCATCGGTATGGCTTCCATCTTCGATACTTTGTAAAACAGCTTTGTAATTGAATTTAACACTGGTTTCATTATCGGTTTTATACCTTTTTCCCTGAACGAGACACATGGTTTCTAAATCGGTATGCTTATAATTTATCTTTAAGGCAAATTGGTCAAAGCCATGGATGTTTCCAATATATTCATCTAAATAATTAGCAGGAACCGTTGAAGCCAATGAATTGGCATCGGCTGGGTCGTATTGTTTAACATCTAGGTTTCCAATTGCAGTTTCAGCCTTACATTGAATAGGGTTTAGAGGCTCCGTATTTATATATGAGAAATTTTTGAGGTAATTGATACCACCAATTGTTTCAAATTCTTCAAAAGTCCCATTTTTACATAATGGTTCTGGAAGCAGGTTTAAAGAAGATTTATTTGTAGTCTGTAAATTAGAATCAATTTTCTGTTGTTTTTTTATAAAATATTTTTCCCTTGCAATCGGATTGGTAATTAATTTACCATTTATATCTTCAATGAGGATGTTTTTACTAAATGTAAAATGTGGGTCTTTAATCGAATCCTTTACAGGTTTTTGAGCAAATACCGAAAAATATAATAACGTAAAAAAAAAGATATAGGTGTTTTTCAAAATCAGGATTTTAAGTTGGTAAATCTAATGAATTAATCCCGAATGTTAACAAAATTTAAATTGTTAAATAATAGGTGGCATGTCGTTAGCGTTTCATGCTAAAATGGCCTCGGTGTTCTTTACCATTCGCTCTATATACTACAAACCAATAATCAGTAGAAAAAAGCGGAACTCCATTATAGGTGCCATCCCATGTTTCGTTATAATTAAGTTCTTTAATGAATTTTCCGTAACGATCCAGTATTTTAATTTTTAAACCTGGTTCGAAACGGGAATATTTAATACTCCAAAAATCATTATAGCCATCACCATTTGGAGTGAAGAATTTTGGGTAAACCAATAAATAAACATCCTCATTTATAATACCGCAACCATTTTTATCACGAACAGTAACTGTATAAACACCACTTTCTAGTCCTGTAAAAATATTACTGTCTTGAAAAACGATTCCGTCTAATGAATATTCATAATCACCAATACTGTTATCAGAAACTAAAACAGTAATAGTGTTATTGTTGTCGGTCCAGTCTGTAGTAACAATTTGCGAAATGGTTGCTTTATTGGAGCCTACAACTAAAAAAGCAACTCTTAAGCTTTCACAACCATCTGCTAAAGTCTGTGAAGTATAATAAGTTGTTCCAAAAACTAATGGAGTAGTAAGAGGTAGCAAAACGCCTCCTGTCTGACTGTTATACCATTTTATATTTAAAGCAGTTGCGTTAATGTCGTTAAGTGTAGGGTTGTTTTGTTCACAAAATTTTTGCTGTAAATCTAAAACAGGAGGTGATGGAAAAACATAAAGGATTATTGTTTCAGTTACTGCGTTTGAAATACAACCATTACTGTCTTTTACTTTTATCTGATATGCCCCAGGAATTAAATTTGCTTTTATATTATTTACCTGCCATGTCAATCCATTATCGAAACTGTATTCAGAAGCAGTAGAAGTTATTGTTATTGTTCCTGTCTGTAAACTGCAAAAAGGCTGAATAGTAGTGGATACAGGATCACTTAGCGTACCGAAACTAGGATTTATAGTAACAAAATTTGAATCAGAAATACAACCATTACTGTCTTTTACACGAATTGTATAATTCCCACTTGGTAAATTAGCTGCCACATTGGAAGTTACCCATGTAATTCCGTTATCAAAACTATAGGTACTGCTTACAGTTGTGATAGTAATTGTTCCTGTAGATATTGAGCAGTTTGGCTGACTTACCATATAGTTTGGAGCTGGAGCTGTTGTGAAAGAAGAATAAATATATACTATGCTTTCTGCTGAGACACATCCCATGCTGTCTTTAATTTTGATGTAATAGGTACCTTCAGGAAGATTTGTAATCATTGGGTTTGTAGTCCAAGTAACTCCTCCATCAAAACTGTATTCTGCGGCGGGTGTAGTTATAGTAATACTTCCTCCAGTTGTACAGTTTGTTGGATCAGTTGAAGTGAAATCAGGATAAATCTGCTGCTGTGAATTAATTATGATGACTGCATTTGAAGATGAGGTACAACCTGTAGCAGTTTTAATTTTAATATAATAAATGCCTATTGGAAGAAGATTTTTAGTAGGACTAGTTTGCCAGGTAATTCCGCCATCAAAACTATATTCTGCAGCTGGGGTGGTAACTGTTATTGAGCCAGTTATAACCGTACAGTTGGGCTGGATTGCTATATAATTCGGTCCTGGAATTGTACTGTTTACAGTTGCGGTTGAACTTACGTAGCAACTGGTTCCATCAGTAACTTTTACAGAATAGTTACCTAAATTAACTGCACCATTAGGAACTAAATAAGTACTATTTGTAGCTCCAATTATTGCTATTCCATCTTTGTACCACTGATACGTAACTCCTGGACTAACAGTAGTTGTAATATTTGCGGTTAATACTAAATTAGTATCACAAAAATTACCTGACTGTGTTACATTTACTCCAAAAGCATCAGCTTTATTCAATATTAAACTGTCAAATACAAAATAAGGATAAGCATCAAAAGGTAAATTGCTGCTTTCATAAGAAGGAGGAACAACAGTTGGGCCACCAATCATTATAGCATTAATATCTATAGTTGGAGTAACTAATATGGTAATATCATTCCACGTAGATGAAGGGGTATAAGTCACATGACCAATTTCTATCCAAGTGGGATCAGCTAAATCTGGGCTAGTCGCAGTAACAACAGGTATATTTGCACCATTATTACATCCATATAAGGTAATATTAACGGGTTCTAAAATAGCTACACCTATAAAAGGGATAGGAGTAGAGGCATCTGAAGCTACCATCAACGAAGCAATGTTTAATGTGAACTGGTAATTAGTTCCAGCCTGCATCGTAGAAAGTAAAGTAGTCCCTATATATTCTTTATAATTATCTAAAATAATAGCACCAACGATACCATCCCCATCTGGAAAATTCCCAAGGCCTATGTCAGTAATTGATGGAAATACAAATCCGCAATTATTCATATAATCACTTGTTGCATTAGTTGTTGCCTGAATCCAGGGTGTAGCATATTCTAATTCAGATGGAGCATCCGGGCAACCACTATGATCTTCAAATGAAGGACTTGGAATTATTGAAGAAACGGTACTTGTAGCATTACAAACACATTCACTATCATTCAAATCAATCATTCCATCACCGTCATCATCTATTCCATTATTGCAGTTTTCCTGTGCCCAACCTAAACTGGAAAATAATATAAATAGTAAAAGTATTTTTTTCTTCATGTATTTTGATTTTCTTAGTAAAAGTACTCTAATTAATCTTACAAATTGATAACTATATCAAAGGATTTATGAAAACGAAAAATATTGAATCAAGACAAGCTGATTTAGGCATTGAAGTAATCCTAAAATTGTTTCAAAACAAGGATTAGAAAATCTATATCAACACTCGACACCTAGTCTTTCTCCTTTAGAGGGTCGGGAGATTCCAAAAAATCATCACTATATCCATCCAATCTCCCTCTCCTTTGGAGAGGGTCGGGGAGAGGACTAAATACCTGTATCTAACGAATAAATAAGTATATCTAAATACTTTATCTTTTATATGAACGTATTATTTTCTTTTAAACACGATTTTATATTTAATATAAACGTATATTTATTCATTTCTAACTAGTTTATTTATTAAACTAATTTATTTATATTTATTACTAACGATATAATAGACTAAACGAATGAAAAGTTAGAGTTATCTCACGATTTTTTACTACATTTACCCAAACCAAAACCCAAAACTCAACCCAGTCTCCCTCTCGTTTGGAGAGGGTCGGGGAGAGGATAAAGCCCCAACACCTATGATATTCTTCAACTTCGCCCGCATTTTCAAACTCAAAGGCATTGTCCGTCCATTTTCATACCTCACCGCAAACGGTTATTCACCTAGCTATGCCACGAAATTATCAAACAACCGAGTTTTAGAAATAAACCTTATTCGTCTTGAAAAATTCTGCAGGGACTTCAACTGTACACCAAATGACATACTAGACTTCCGTCCAAACAAAACCGACAACCTACCGCAAGATCACGCACTACATTCACTTACAAAACAAGCCATCACTAACGAAATCAACGCAAAAATAAACTCGCTGTCTGTCGAAAAAATTCAGCAGATACACGACATCATAAAAAATATGGAGTAAATTTGTCATTCAATTTTACAAATGAATACCCCAATCCTCCTCATAACTCCTCCCTTTACCCAACTGAATACACCGTATCCAGCGACTGCTTATATCAAAGGATTTTTGAACACGAAAAATATCGAATCAACACAAGCTGATTTAGGCATTGAAGTAATCCTAAAGTTGTTTTCAAAAAAAGGATTGGAGAATTTATTTCAGAACCCAATACCCAACACCCAGTTTCCCTCTCCTTTGGAGAGGGTCGGGGAGAGGATTACACCCAATTCTCAAAGAATCCTCGCCCTCAAAGACGAATATATAAAAACGATAGATTCGGTAATTGAATTTCTACAGGGAAAAAACCCAACATTGGCATTGCAAATTTGCCAGGAAGATTTCTTGCCAGAAGCTTCCCGTTTTGCTCAATTGGAAGAATTGGAATGGGCTTTCGGTAGTATGGGGACACAAGACAAGGCAAAACACCTCGCTACTTTATACTTAGAAGACATTTCTGATTTTATAGTGGAATGTATTGATGAAAATTTTGGCTTCAGCCGATATGCAGAACGTTTAGGTCGTTCTGCCAATTCTTTTGATGAATTGTACCAATCACTGCAACAAGAAAATAGTTATATAGATGCCATTCTGATTGCTATTTTAAAAGAACGAATAGAACAAGTGAACCCTAAATTAGTGCTGATTTCAGTTCCTTTCCCTGGTAATTTATATGCTGCTTTCCGATCGGCACAATGGATAAAAAAAAACCATCCCCATATAAAAATTTCAATGGGTGGTGGTTTCCCAAATACCGAGTTACGCTCTCTTTCGGATAAAAGAGTTTTTGAGTTCTTTGATTACATCACTTTAGATGACGGCGAACTTCCCGTAGAATTGCTTTACAATTTTGTCACATCGAGCGCGTCATCCCGAGCGGAGTCGAGGGACGAGATACTTGTCGATACGGTGTCTGAGCCTGTCGATACGGTGGCTGAGCTTGTCGATACGGTGGCTGAGCCTGTCGAAGCCAAAAGAACATTCCTCCTCGAAAACAATGAAGTAGTCTATAAAAACAATTCCACCAAACCTGACTACAAACAATCGGAAGTGGGAACTCCGGATTATTCCAATTTACTTTTGGATAAATACATTTCAGTTATCGAAATTGTAAATCCAATGCACCGAATGTGGAGCGATGGCCGTTGGAACAAACTCACAATGGCACACGGTTGTTACTGGGGTAAATGTACTTTCTGTGATATCTCTTTGGATTATATAAAGATTTATGAACCGGTTGCGGCCAAATTAATCGTTGACCGAATTCAAGAGTTATCTGAAAAAACAGGACAAAATGGATTTCATTTTGTTGATGAAGCAGCTCCTCCAGCCCTGATGCGAGAAGTGGCTTTAGAGATTATTCGGCGAAAAATAGTTATTACGTGGTGGACCAATATTCGGTTTGAGAAAAGCTTCTCTGCCGATTTATGTTTATTGCTCAAAGCTTCCGGCTGTATTGCCGTTTCGGGAGGATTAGAAGTGGCGTCAGATAGATTACTGAAATTAATAGACAAAGGCGTAACCGTAGAACAAGTTGCAAAAGTAACCCGTAATTTTACCGAAGCAGGAATTATGGTTCATGCTTATTTAATGTATGGGTATCCAACTCAAACTATTCAGGAAACGGTAGATAGCCTTGAAATGGTTAGACAATTATTTGAAGTTGGTGTCTTGCAATCTGGATTTTGGCATCAATTTGCAATGACGGCTCACAGTCCTGTTGGATTGTATCCGGAGAAATTTGGAGTGGTAAAAGAAACTGAAGCAATAGGAACTTTTGCCAATAATGACATTAATTATAGGGATGAAACCGGGATTGACCATGGTAAATTTAGTTTTGGATTAAAAAAATCCTTATTCAATTTCATGCACGGAATCTGTTTTGATTACGAATTGCAAGATTGGTTTGATTTTAAAATCCCAAAAACAAAAATCCCATCTGATTTTATATACAATGCATTAGAAGAAGAATCTGATTTTAATATAAAGCCTACAGCAAAAGTAATTTGGCTAGGAGGGAAGCCATCAATTGAGCATTTCACCAAATCTAAAAAAGGGCAAACGTGGGAAATGACAACTTTGACTTTTCATGATAAAAAAGAAAGTTTCACTATTCAAACCAATAAAATAGAAGCGGAGTGGTTGATGGCGTTACTCGAAAGAATTTCTGTTGCAATGCCAATCACAAAGGACAATTTATTCAACGAAATAAAGGCTGATTTTGAAACCGATCTAGAAGATTTTGAACTGTTTTGGTATTCAAAACCAATAAATATGTTACGGGAATTTGGATTGCTGATATTGTAATTATTCTTTTACCGAAAATTTAAATCCGATTCCATGTAAATTTTCAATTGTTATTTTATCGTCTTCAGAGAATATTTTTCGTAATCTGGAGATAAATACATCCAAGCTTCTGCCCATAAAATAATCATCATCGCCCCAAAGTGAAGTAAGGATTTTTTCCCTTTTAAGAACAATATTTCGGTTGTCCAGAAAAAACTTTAATAATTCTGCTTCCCGTTGCGTTAGATTTATTTTTTCAAAATCATTATACAATTGATAATTACTGTTGTCAAAATTATATTTTCCTACTCTATAATTTAATTTGTTTGCAACAGGCGATATTTGGGAACGCTTCAGGAAAATTTCTATTTTTAGAAGCAATTCTTCAATGCTAAATGGTTTTACCAGATAATCATCTGCACCAAGCCGCAATCCTTTTAATCGGTCTTCTTTCATTGTTTTTGCCGAAAGAAAAATAATAGGAATAGCGGTATTTAATTTCCGGATTTCTGTAGCCAATTCAAATCCATCCATTTTTGGAAGCATTATATCTAAAATACAAATATCGAAATCTCCTTTTTTAAATGTTTTCAGGCATAAATCACCATTGCTACAATGCGTTACTTCATACTGGTTTTGCTCCAGATTGTCTTTGGTAAGAAAAGCCAGGGTTTCATCGTCTTCGGCATATAAAACTTTGAATTTCCGCATCATTTTTTAGGTATCAAAAGAGTTATGGTAATTCCTTTTATAGGGTTGCTTCCTGCATTTATTTTCCAGTGATGCAAATTGGCTATTTTTTTTACATAATATAGTCCTAACCCAAAACCATTGACCTCATTGCTTTTTGAGTTCGGAATCCGATAAAATTTATCAAATATAAAAGGAATGTTTTTTGGTAAAATCCCAATTCCATTATCAATAAATTCTATTTTTAAAAGGTTGTCAGTTGCAGTTATTTTAATTTTAATTTCTGGAGTACTTTCGCAGTATTTAATAGAATTATCAAGTAAATTATAAATTAGGTTCGTAAAATGAAATTCATCTGCGTCAATAATAGGAGGCAATAACGCAGTTTCAATTTCTATTGTAACTGTTGGATATTTTAATTGGATATTATCAATGACTGATTCGATAACAGGAACAACCGAAATGCTTTTTTTGTTTAAAACCAAAGCTGAATTATCCGTTTTTGCAACATTTAGTATTTTTTCAATATGTTGGTTTAGTTTGATGCTTTGGGTAATGATTATATCGGTGTATTTTTCTAATTTTTCATCAGATTTAATAAGGTCTTGCTTTATCAAATAATTGGAAGCGATAAGTATTGACGAAAGAGGTGTTTTGAATTCGTGTGTCATATTATTGATGAAGTCACGTTGCAGTTCCGAATATTTTTTTTGTTGTAAAAGCGTAAAAATTGAATATACATAAACAATCAAAATTACCATTAATGCTAATGAAAGAAGAAACCAAAATTTTAACGAACTGAAAAGATAGCTGGTTTCATTAGGAAAACGAATGGCAAAATAATAAACAAGGTTTTTATGTTTTGGAAAATAAATCGATTGATCAGTTTTTGAGTTTTCCGAAAGCGAGACATAATTCCCATAAACCATTTCGTCACTCTGACAGTTATACATCGCATATTCAAAATCGGTAGTAATACTAACTTTCTCAAATTCGGATTTTAGGTAATGCTCTAAAATTTCGGACTCAAAATCATTATCAATGTTTACAATATAATAATCATTCGAAATTTTCTCAACCGGATTTTCAGAAGGCAAATCCTGATTGGTCCCTTCGTAAAGTTTTTTTACAACTTCCAATAATGCAATATGGGCTTTTTGACTGAATTTTTTTTCCTCCAAAGTAAATGCCTGTTTTGTCCATAGCAATTGTGCCACAAGAATACCAATGATGGCTATAAGTCCTAGGACAATTATGCTGTTGAGTTTATTTATTTTCAAACTGTCTTATTTACTTTGATTTTCAAAATTAGTCAAATATATCATCAAAAAAACCTGTTAACAACTCATTAACAAAGATTTGAAACCGCTTAACATGAGCCAATGATTTTCCAACCTACTTTTGAAATGTTCAAGTAGGACAAACTATTATTTAACCTTTAAATTTTAAAATTATGAGTAAAAATGTAATTAAATTTTCGATGCTGGCATTAACTTTTGCCTTAATGTCATTCAGTGTTATGTTGACTTCTCCAATTGTTTGGAAAAGCGAACAAATTGATTTGGGCGAAATCCCACAAAATGTCCCAAAATCAATTGATTTTGAATTTACAAACCAAGGAAATGCTGCAGTAACTATTACTGATGTAAAAGCTTCTTGTGGATGTACTGCTACAAATTATACCAAAACAGTAATCCAGCCTGGGGAAACCGCAAAAGTCACAGCTACTTATAACGCTGCTGCGAAAGGAGCTTTTTCAAAAAACGTGACGGTTACCACAACTGCAGAAGAAACTCCAAAAGTTTTGTCATTCAAAGGAACAGTAAATTAAACTGTAAATAGCTTAAAAAAAATTCCCTACCAGTCAAAGCTTGTAGGGAATTATGGTTTTTGTTTATTCGGAATTATTTGTTTTTTATTTTTTCAATCAAAACACCGTATTTTTCTTTTTGGTCTTTATCGAGAAATTCCATAATCTGCCTATTTGTAGTTTCCATTGCGGCTTTCAATTCAGCATTTTTGGTTTCTTGTGAATCTTGTTTTGCAATTATAATATTTTGCGTTTTCTCACTATCGGTTATTACTTTAGTGATTGCAATTACCTGCAGCTCATCAAGGTTTAATTCTTTAGTTAATTTCTCAATCGCTTTTTTGATATTTTCACCCCGCTTTTTTTCAATGTCTTTTTGGCTAGGTTTGTTATCGTAAGAAGGACCAATTTCTCTATTAGTTCTTCCGTAACCATTTCCTCCATAGCCATTTCCGTAACCACTTTGTGCATTGGCAGTTGCTATTGAAAAAATAATTATTCCTTTAATTAAAATTGATTGTAGTAATTTCATAACTTAAAATTAAGCAGGTTCACCGTATAAATCAAACTCGGTAGCTTCAATGATTTTTATTATTACAAATTCACCAGTTTTCACATAATGCTTTGTAGCATCAATTAAAACTTCATTGTCCACGTCCGGACTGTCAAACTCAGTTCTGCCTACAAAATGTCCGCCTTCTTTTCTGTCTATGATACAACGAAAAGTCTGACCCACTTTTTCTTGGTTTAAATCCCAGGAAATTTGTGACTGTAGTTCCATAATTTCATTAGCACGTGCTTGTTTAACTGCAGCAGGAACATCATCTTCCAATAAATAGGCGTGAGTATTTTCTTCGTGTGAATAAGCGAAACATCCCATACGGTCAAATTTCATTTCCTGAACAAAGTCTTTTAGGATTTCAAAATCAGCTTCGGTTTCACCAGGGTAACCAACAATTAACGTAGTGCGAATCGCCATTCCCGGAACTGCTTCCCGGAAATCTTTTAATAATTTAGTGGTTTTTGCCCGAGTAGTTCCGCGACGCATCGATTTCAAAATAGAATCAGAAATATGTTGCAACGGAATATCAATATAGTTACAAATCTTTGGTTCACGTTTCATGATTTCCAAAACATCCATCGGGAAACCAGTAGGGAAGGCATAGTGCAAACGAATCCATTCAATACCTTCTACTTTGACCAAGGCTTCAAGTAATTCGCCAAGATTTCGTTTTTTGTATAAATCCAAACCATAATACGTCAAATCCTGAGCAATCAGAATCAACTCTTTCACGCCATCACGAGCCAAACCTTCGGCTTCTTTGACTAATTTCTCTATAGATTGCGAAATATTTTTTCCACGCATCAACGGAATCGCACAAAAACTGCACGGACGGTCACAACCTTCGGATATTTTTAAATACGCATAGTTCTTAGGAGTCGTTGTTAACCTTTCACCTAACAATTCGTGTTTGTAATCGGCGCCTAATGCTTTTAATAATAAAGGAAGTTCAGTCGTACCAAAATACTGATCCACATTCGGAATTTCTTTTTCCAAATCTGGTCTGTATCTTTCGGATAAACATCCGGTTACAAAGACTTTATCAACCAATCCACGTTCTTTTTTATCGGCATATTCTAATATCATATTTACTGATTCTGCCTTGGCATTATCAATAAAACCACAGGTATTTATTACAATAATATTACCTTCATCTTCTTTTGCTTCATGGGTAACGTCTTTTCCGCTCGCTTTCAATTGTCCCATTAGGACTTCACTATCATAGACATTTTTAGAACATCCAAGAGTAATTACATTGATTTTGTTCTTTTTTAAAGACTTGGTTCTCATAGAATTATAAATTATATCCGGTATGTTTGCTTTTTGCGGATGGGGTGCAAAATTACGTTTTTTTATTCAAATTAAAGTTGTTTTAATTTGAATAAAAAATCCGCTCAAATTAATGAAACGGGTATCTTTATTCATAGGGAAACATGAAGTAATTACTGATATGTTGAGATTTGACAACTTTTTATAAAGTTGTCAAATCTAATTACTCCTTAATAAACTTACTATTCGAAGTTCCTTTAGCCAAGTCAATCATATCTTTTACCACGATATTCTCTGAAGGAAAGTTCCTGTGTTTTCAAAACGAATGATATAATGCATATATTCTCCTACCAATTGCCTTTGATTTTAACCAAAGGTTTCTTTGAAATCCTTTTATTGACTTTAGTCAAAAAGAATTGGTGTTTTGGCTAAAGCCTATTTCTTTCTTAAAATTTCATCCATTTGGTTAAAACCAAAGGCAATTGAAGTGTATCAACATGAAATAAAAAGATGTAAATATTGATAATACCAACTCTGACAATTTGAGTTGCTTTAAACAAAAATCCCTTTTAGTTTAATGAAAACTAAAAGGGATTTTATATAAAAATTAGAAGCTTTATAAAGCAAAAACTAATGTAATGGTAACATTATTATTTACAGTATTAATGTTAGCCCTATCGGTCAATCCTTGAGTAAAAAATTGTCTTTGAGAATCCCTTTCATAATGGGAAAGTGCAAAATCAAAACGAGTTGAGCCAAAATTGTAACCAAATCCAATTGAAGAACCTGTTAAGTCACCTACTGTTTTACTATCTTTATATGGACTTTCTTCAAATCTATAACCCGCTCTCAAACTCCATTCCTTGATTTTGTATTCTCCGCCAATCCTTAATTCGCCAGCTCTGGTTAAAGTGGTTGCTATTGTATTATTGGTATTGGTAAAATCATTTGCAGGGCTGTATTGTGTTTTGCTATAATCTTTTGTAGCGTAGTCAATACTCAACAATCCTTTTTTACCAAAAACATAAGCAAAACTTCCTGTCCATTTAGCCGGGGTCATCAGTCTGTATGGTTCATAAACGTTAACAACTTGTGGATTTACAATATCTGTTGGAAGTTCTCCTGAAGCATCAGCGCTAACAACGGCTAGGCTTTGAGAAAGTTCGTCATTCAATTCATACCAAGTTGGGGATTCATACGCTAAACCTAAACGAACTGTTTTGGTAGCTTTTGCAATTGCACCTAACTGGAAAGAAAATCCTGTTCCATACGTATATAATTGATTGTCAAAACGCAAACGTTGTACTCCAGAAGTTGGAGTGTTTGTATTCCCTTCATAAAAACTTGTAGCTTGTGTATAATCGGTAAAATGAGAATTTAAATTTATGCCTAAGTATAATTTGTCCTTGTATTGTGTAGCAAAATTAAATGCCAATTTACCATTGTATCCTCTGGATTCAAAAATATTTTGTTGATCATAGTTACCACCAGACGGAATCAATGAAATATAATCCCTGTTATTTGCTTCGTCATAATCTGTAGCAGGATCAATTATAAAACCTTGATAACCCAACAAAGCTTGTTGCGCTCCAAAACCTAAACCAGAAGTATTTCCTAAATAAGAATATAAATCAGAAAGGTTTTCACCTGTTTGCAATTGTAGATTTGACAATGAGATACCTCCATTTCTATTGGCATAATATTGAAAATAATTACCAATTGAATTCGTTGGATTTACCCCTTCAGAATAAAAGGAATTATTGAAGTTATTGGCGTTTTCATAATTCATTGCTAAACTGAATTTCTTCCAATCACTTTTGTCATCATCATTTTCAAAAACATAAACTCCACCAATTTGATTTAGGTCAATTGTAGAATTGTTTTGTTTGGTTTTTGTTCCAAAATATTTGGATGTGTTGTCAATATCATAATTATTCAAAGTCAATGCAATTTGAGTATACGCAAAAATTGCTGAACCAGCTGGATTGACATTAATAGAAGAAAAATCCCCGCCTAAAGCTCCAAATGCCCCACTCATTGCCCTAAAACGAGCAGTCCCGTTTACATCATCCTGTGCATAACGCAATGCTTCAGAAACGTCTTGGGATTGTACCGCAGTTAATGAAAGTCCTGCCAAAATAAGGTATAAACACTTTTTCATATTTATTGTTTTATAGTTCAAAAATATACCTATAAATAACATTTAAGCTATAACATAGGTATTAGGTAATATAATATTATCGTCTTCCGCCACCGCTGGATCTTCCGCCACCGCCGCCGCCGTAACTTCCGCCACTGGATCTTCCGCCTCCGCCATAGCTACCTCCGCCACTTGAGCGAGGAGTTGAATAGGAACCCGAACTGCTTCTTGGAGCTGAGGACTCTGTTCTTGGGGTATAACTTCTAGGAGTAGATGATTCAGTTCTAGGAGTATAATTTCGTGGTGTGCTTGTTTGTGTTCTAGGAGTTGATTGAAATCTCGGAGAATTACTTCTTGTTGAGTTATAGGTTCTGGGAGTTGAATTTAGATTTCTCGTTCCATTAGCAACTGAATTTCTTCCAGAAGGATAATTATTTCTTAGTCCAGTACTGTTTCTGCCACTGTCATAGCGAGTCCCATTTCTGTACAAACCATCCCTTCTTCCATGATTGTATGCGTAATGATTGTTAGAATAACCATTATAGCCACCATATCCATAGTAAGGATATCCGTATCCTCCGTAGCCATAATATGGGTAACCATATCCATAATAAGGATATCCATAACCATATCCGTATCCAAAACTTGGACCATACCAACTATTCCATCCAATATTCCAGTTCCATCCATTGTTCCAGTTGTTACCGTACCAATAGTTGTTCCATCCATAATAACCCCAGTTGTATCCACCGTAACCACCATAAACATTTACGGTTACATTGTCTGGATTACTGCCCCAACTTGTATAAGACTGTGAATTGGTATCGGAATTATTTTGATTGTTTGAGTTGTAATTGTCAACATCCGTAAAAACTTCAACTTGTTCGTTTTCGGTTTTTAAAGAACCAAAATATTCTTTGTATTGGTTGTTGTCTTTGGAAGATGTGCTTGGTTGTTTGGAATCGTTTCTTTTTTCTTGAGAATCTCCATAAATGCCGTCATTGTCATAATAAGAGCTGCTTTTATACGAACCACAAGAAGTAATTACAACACTAATCAATGCAATTAACGAATAAATTGAAATTGATTTTGTCGAAGAAAAATAATTAGTTTTCATATCTATGTATTTTTATTGTTGTTCATTACAAAAATAGTTAGTTTTGTCGAACTTTTTAGTTAAATAATTCAAAACAATTTTTGTGCCAAACTTTTTATGAGCAAGAACTTAACAACACGAGCAGAAGATTATTCAAAATGGTATAACGAATTGGTTGTCAAGGCTGATTTAGCCGAGAATTCAGGAGTTAGAGGATGTATGGTAATCAAACCTTATGGTTATGCTATTTGGGAAAAAATGCAAGCAGAATTAGACCGAATGTTTAAAGAAACAGGTCATAGTAATGCTTATTTCCCTCTTTTTGTCCCAAAAAGTATGTTTGAAGCCGAAGAAAAAAATGCAGAGGGCTTTGCAAAAGAATGTGCTATCGTAACCCACTATAGATTAAAAAACGATCCTGATAAACCAGGTAAATTAATGGTTGATCCCAATGCAAAATTAGAAGAAGAATTAATTGTTCGCCCAACCAGTGAGGCAATTATTTGGTCAACATACAAAGGATGGGTGCAATCTTATAGGGATTTACCGTTGTTAATTAATCAATGGGCAAATGTTGTGCGTTGGGAAATGCGTACGCGTTTGTTCCTTAGAACCGCAGAGTTTTTGTGGCAAGAAGGGCATACGGCACATGCAACAAAAGCTGAAGCTATTGAAGAATCAGAAAAAATGATGAATGTATATGCAGATTTTGCCGAAAATTTTATGGCAATTCCTGTAATTAAAGGATTGAAAACTGAAACAGAGCGTTTTGCAGGAGCCGAAGAAACGTATTGTATCGAAGCTTTGATGCAAGATGGTAAAGCATTACAGGCAGGAACATCCCACTTTTTAGGACAAAATTTCGCCAAAGCATTTGATGTTAAATTTGCAAACCAAGAAGGGAAGCAAGAATATGTTTGGGGGACTTCTTGGGGAGTTTCAACCCGTTTGATGGGGGCTTTGGTAATGACACATTCAGACGATAACGGATTGGTGTTGCCTCCAAACTTGGCTCCAATACAAGTAGTAATTGTGCCAATTTTCAAAACAGACGAAGAGTTGGATAGAATTTCGGCTGTAGCCAATGATTTAGTGGCGCAATTCAAAAAGATGAATATTTCGGTAAAGTTTGATAACAGAACTACACAAAAACCAGGTTTCAAATTTGCAGAATGGGAATTAAAAGGAGTTCCAGTTCGAATTGCAGTGGGCCCTAAAGATTTAGAAAACGGAACTTTTGAAATTGCAAGAAGGGATAATTTGACAAAAGAAGTGATTTCTAAAGATGGCATTGCACGTTATATAAGCGATTTATTGGAGCAAATTCAAAAGGATTTATTTAGTAAAGCATTAAATTATAGGGATACACATATTACAGAAGCAAATAGTTTTGAAGAATTCAAAACTGTTTTAGAGGATAAAGGAGGTTTTGTTTCCGCACATTGGGACGGTACACCAGAAACTGAAGAAAAAATAAAAGAACTAACAAAAGCAACAATAAGATGCATCGCTTTGGATACTAAAAAAGAGTCTGGAAACTGTGTGCTTACTGGGAAATCTTCTGAGGGAAGAGTGCTTTTTGCAAAGGCATATTAAAAAAACAAAAAAATATGCAACAACTATTGCGTGAATAAAAAATAGTTGTATTTTTGCATCCGCATTAAAGAAGGCAAGGTCCGTTCGTCTATCGGTTAGGACGCATGGTTTTCATCCATGTAAGGGGGGTTCGATTCCCCCACGGACTACAAGTTTTTGAAATTAAAATATAATGCAACGGTCCGTTCGTCTATCGGTTAGGACGCATGGTTTTCATCCATGTAAGGGGGGTTCGATTCCCCCACGGACTACAATTAGTTGTAAATAAGTTTTGTAAAACAAGAGTTGGTGTCTCGATTGTTGTTTTATTAGTTAAAACCAAAGTGATTGTAAAATTGTGGGAGGTTTTTCTTTTTTAACTAATAGTTTATAACAATTATTACAATTAAAAAAATCTAAATAAGATGGCAAATCATAAATCTGCTTTAAAAAGAATTAGAAGCAACGAAAAAAGAAGAGTATTAAACAGATACCAACACAAAACTACTCGTAATGCAATTAAAGCATTAAGATTAGCTACAGATAAAACAGATGCTTCATCAAAATTATCAAGTGTTATCTCTATGATTGATAAATTAGCTAAGAAAAATATCATTCACGATAATAAAGCTTCAAACTTAAAATCTAAATTAACTAAGCACGTTGCAAAACTGTAATTAGTAAATTATTTGAAATTGAAAACTCTCATCATTGATGAGAGTTTTTTTGTTTTAAATAGAATGGAATTAGCTATTTTGTATTAAATTTCAGTTAATTTTATTTTGTATGGCCTTGTTATCATTGCAAACTACTTCAATATAAACAATTAATGTTTTTCGTGTCAAAATAAAGTGTACTTTTGCACCCATTAAAAATAACAGATGGAATCTATTAGAAACATTGCAATTATTGCCCACGTCGATCACGGTAAAACAACTTTGGTTGATAAAATTATGTATCACTGTCAATTATTTCGTGACAACGAAAATACAGGTGACTTAATCCTTGATAACAACGACTTAGAGCGTGAAAGAGGTATTACTATTACTTCAAAGAATGTTTCTGTAGTTTACAAAGGAACAAAAATCAACATTATCGATACTCCTGGTCACGCCGATTTTGGTGGTGAAGTAGAGCGTGTATTGAATATGGCTGATGGAGTTTGTCTTTTAGTAGATGCTTTTGAAGGCCCAATGCCACAAACGCGTTTCGTTTTACAAAAAGCTATCGATTTAGGTTTGAAACCTTGCGTAGTTATTAATAAAGTAGATAAAGAAAACTGTACTCCTGAAGAAGTTCACGAAAAAGTTTTCGACTTAATGTTTGAATTAGGTGCGGAAGAATGGCAGTTGGATTTTCCAACCGTTTATGGTTCGGCTAAAAATAACTGGATGTCTGATCATTGGGAGAATGTAACTGATAATGTAGAAGCATTATTGGATATGGTTGTTGCAAATGTACCAGCTCCTAAAGTTTCTGAAGGAACACCACAAATGTTGATTACATCTTTGGACTTTTCTGCTTTTACCGGTCGTATCGCTATTGGTCGTTTGGAAAGAGGAGTTTTGAATGAAGGAATGCCAATCTCATTGGTAAAAAGAGACGGTACTATATTAAAATCACGTATTAAAGAATTGCATACTTTTGAAGGACTTGGTCGTAAAAAAGTACAACAGGTAATTGCTGGAGATATTTGTGCAATTATTGGAGTAGAAGGTTTTGAAATTGGAGATACTATCGCTGATTTTGAAAATCCAGAAGCTTTAGCAACAATTGATATTGACGAGCCTACGATGAGTATGTTGTTTACAATTAATGATTCTCCTTTCTTTGGAAAAGAAGGAAAATTTGTAACTTCTCGTCATATTAGAGACCGTTTGACAAAAGAATTAGAGAAAAACTTAGCGATGAAATTAGGTGAAACTGATTCTGCTGATAAGTTTATGGTTTTTGGTCGTGGAGTATTGCACTTGTCGGTTCTTATTGAAACAATGAGAAGAGAAGGGTATGAATTACAAATCGGTCAGCCACAAGTTATTATCAAAGAAATTGATGGTAAAAAATGTGAGCCAATTGAGGAATTAACAATAGATTTACCGGAAACACTTTCAGGTAGAGCAGTTGAGTTCGTTACTTTACGTAAAGGAGAAATGCTTTCTATGGAAACGAAAGGGGAACGTATGATTGTAAAATTCAATATTCCATCACGTGGAATTATTGGATTACGTAACCAATTGCTTACTGCTACTGCTGGTGAGGCTATTATGGCACACCGTTTTAT
>JAZKDI010000003.1:0-310221 GCA_040387655.1 Bacteroidota bacterium
CAGAATATCAGAATGATTAAACAATAAATTGGTTTATAAATTTAAAAAGGGCTTCCAAAATGGGAAGCCCTTTTTTTGTGTTAAAAAGTTTTTAAAAAACACTTCGTTGATTTTAAAAAACGTACATTAGTTTATCTATTTTTACCGTATCATAATTAATAATTCCTAAATTATAAAGCTATGAGTACTAAAGAAAAAATACAGGAAAAAGTCTTAGTGGAAGAAGCCATTTCATTTGACAATGAAATTGTAATGTATAACGACGATGTGAATACTTTCGACCATGTAATAGAGACTTTGATGAAAGTTTGCAAACACACTTCTGAACAAGCCGAACAGTGCTCCTTAATTGTTCACTACAAAGGAAAATGCACTGTAAAAACAGGTCCAATTAATGAATTGACTGACCAATGCTCCCAACTTTTAGAAGCTGGATTGAGTGCGGAGATAGTGTAAATAATTACAAACTTTTAAACCTAAATGCAAAAAATATTTATAAAACTATTTTTATTTTCTATTGTAATTTTCATAACATCTTGTGAAAAGAATAATAATGAAAATACTGATTTGATAATTGGGAAATGGGAATATGAAACACATTTTATTAATGGTACACAAATAACATATACTGATTGTAAGCCTTCAACTATTCAATTTTCAGCAAATGGAAAAAGAACTGATTTTCACTACGCATCAAATTCTGGAAATTGTATAGTTGCATCTAAAATAGATTTTACTTGGGATAAATTGAACATTAATTCATATAAATCTAAATTTATTGAGACAGGAAATTATGTGTTTTTTACAACAATATTTGAAAATGACAATAATGTTCTAACTTTAGAATATAGTTATTATGATGATGATAGTAATTTTAATGTAGAAAAATATGTTTATAATCGTATAAATTAAAGCTATTACACAACTGTTCTCGATTCTATAATTTAATGTGGCAATTTATCCTTCAAAACTCCATATAAAAAAGTTCCAAATAAAGCTCCAATCAAGACCAAAATTACTGGCCAAAATCCTGCTCCTAATAAAATAAATATTGGTCCTGGACAAGAACCAACCAATGCCCAACCCAATCCAAAGAACAATCCACCAACTAAATAGCGGGTTGAACCTGATTCTTTATCTTGAATTACTATAGGAGAACCATCTATATCTTTTATATTTTTTCTTTTTATAATTTGGACACCAATCAATCCTGTTGTAACTGCAACTCCAATAATCCCGTACATATGAAAGGACTGAAACTGGAACATTTCATATATACGGTACCAGGAAACAGCTTCAGATTTGGTTAAAACAATTCCGAAAATAAAACCAACGAGTAAATATTTTATTGTATTCATAAATTAAAAAATTAAGGGTAATAAAAAATGAGCCATTATTAAACCACCTATAAAAAACCCAATCACAGCTTTCAACGAAGGTAATTGTAAATTACTTAACCCAGAAATAGCATGACCCGAAGTACAACCTCCAGCATAACGAGAACCAAAACCTATAAGAATTCCACCAACAATTAGTATCAAAATCATTTTTGGTGATTGAAAAGCTTGGTTTCCGAAAAGTAGTTCTGGAGCTAGTTTTCCTTGGGGAGCATCGATTCCCATTTGTGACAATTGTTGAATGGTTTTTGGATTGATATCCACATTTGAAGCATCGCTCATGTAATGTACCGCAACGAATCCACCAAGCATCGCTCCTACTACAACTAATAAATTCCATCTCTGCGATTTCCAATCAAAGTTAAAAAATGGAATATATTTTCCCGCTCCTGCCATTGAACACAATGATCTGAGATTGGATGACATCCCAAATGTTTTTCCGAAATAAATCAAACACAGCATAATCATACCAATCAAAAAACCGGAGACATACCAAGACCAAGTCTGAGAAATAAAATCCATATCGTTATCTATTTTTTTACAAAAATAGTATCTTTATACTATTAAACTTAAAATAAAATCCACAAATGAAAAGCAAAGCCATTTTTTTAATTTTAATTTTCTCCATTTTGTCAATATCATGTGTGAGTACAAAATCAACGCTAAAAAATGTTGATAACAATGCCCCTACTTTAAAATTAACTAAGGACAATACATTTGTCATAACCGAATATAGTAAAGATGAAAAATACGGTTACAATGCCAGTTATCCCATTAATATATTCTACAAAAACACCAAGGACGAAACTATTAACCAACAGCGTTTTTTTAATGCTTTGACAGGGCCAAACGGAGAAAAAATAACATATATAAAATTAGAAACCTGTTGCCCCTTCCCTACTAAAAACACTGAAATAGGTGCTGGGTTTTTGGATATCTATGAAGTAACTTGGGAAGGTCAAAAAAAACCAATAAAACTATACCTCAACATTTATGAAAAAAGTGTTTTAATGGTACCCGTTGGTTTTGGATTGAAAAAATAACTTAATGAACCCAAAACCCTAGCCCTGATAGTAATGGAAATCCTTTTTAAATTGCTCTCTACGCTTTAAAAATGAGCAATTTAAAAAGATTGAAATGGATAGCAGGAAATAGCTTTAAATAATTCTTAATTCCTAATCCCAAATTCCTAATTCTCATTATCTTTGCGCTTCAAAAGATTAAAAATGAACATAAAGGAAATTCCACAAATAAAACATACACAAAGCGGTAACTTTTTTCTTCTTGCAGGTCCTTGTGCCATTGAAGGTGAGGAAATGGCGATGCGAATTGCCGAAAAATTAATTGGCATTACCAATGATTTAGAAATTCCTTTTGTATTCAAAGGTTCTTTCAAAAAAGCGAATCGTTCCAGAATTGATAGTTTTTGCGGTATTGGTGATGAAAAAGCATTAAAAATACTTCGTAAAGTTTCTGAGACTTTTAATGTTCCTACTGTAACAGACATTCACACTAATGAAGATGCTGATATGGCTGCCCAATATGTAGATGTGCTTCAGATACCTGCTTTTTTGGTTCGTCAAACCGATTTAGTTGTGGCTGCTGCCAATACCGGAAAAGTGGTAAACTTAAAGAAGGGCCAATTTATGAGTCCTGAAAGTATGAAACATGCCGTGCAGAAAGTTTTGGATTGCAATAATCAAAAAGTAATGGTAACCGATAGAGGAACTATGTTTGGTTATCAGGATATGATTGTAGATTACAGAGGAATCCCAACTATGCAGCAATATGCAACAACAGTATTGGATGTTACCCACTCTTTACAGCAACCAAACCAAATGGCTGGTGTTACTGGAGGAAGACCAGACATGATAGAAACCGTTGCGAAAGCCGGAATAGCAGTTGGTGTAGACGGTATTTTTATAGAAACCCATTTTGATCCTGCAAATGCTAAAAGTGATGGTGCAAACATGCTCCACTTGGATTATTTTGAACCCTTAATGAGGAAGCTGGTTGCCATCAGAAAAACAATTAACCAATTTTAATATTCAATCCATTATTTTGAAAAATTCAATTTTATTATCAATATTAATCTGTGTTTTAGGCATTCAGATTAATTTTGCACAAGATACAGGTCCAAAGAAAGAAAAATTCACTGCTCACAATAAAGGAAAGTTTTTTTTGAATTGGGGAGGAAATAGAGAAGAGTATTCCAAATCTGATATTACTTTTTCGGGTAAAGACTATAATTTCACACTTTATGATGTAATAGCAGTAGATAAACCAAAAGGTTGGCACGTTGATTATATTAATCCGGGAAGAATGACTATTCCTCAAAATAATTTTAGAATGGGCTATTATTTTACGGATAAGTATAGTATTTCTATTGGTACTGACCATATGAAATATGTAATGGTAAAAGACCAAACGGTTGATATTTCGGGTGAAATTGATTTACCTGTAGGTGATCCTGGATTTGGTTTTAATGGAGTTTACAACCACGATCCTAAAAAATTAACTCAAGATTTTTTGATGTATGAACATACTGATGGTCTAAATTATGTTAACTCAGAAATTACCCGATTAGACGATGTTTCTAAAATTTTTAGGTGGAATACTGATAAAATTCAATTAAATACGGTTCTTGGAGTCGGTGGTGGACTTTTGTTCCCAAAAACAAATACAACTCTTATGTCAAGGGAAAGACACGATGATTTTCATGTTTCTGGATATGGAATGGCTGTAAAAGTAGGTTTGAACCTAACTATTTTCAAATACTTTTTTATCCAGACCGAACTAAAAGCTGGTTATATCAATATGCCGGATATTAGAACAACGAAAAGCCCGGATGATAGAGCTTCACAGCATTTTAATTTCCTTCAACGCAATATTGTTTTTGGAGGGATTTTCAAAATTTAATCCATAAGTCACCAATTAAATAGTTGCCTTATTTTTTGGCAACTATTTTTTTTATCGCTTACTTTGATATTCAAAGGACTTTAATACCTATTATTTGTTATCGTCAATACCTAAAAACAATCGGACTGTAAAATAAATTGTATAAAATGGAAGAAAAATATTTAAACGACATTAGTGAAATTAAAAGCATGATGAGTAAATCATCGCAATTTATTTCATTAAGCGGTTTCGCTGGAATTATCGCTGGAATCTATGCAATTGTAGGCGCTTATATTGTCAATCAATTGATAACAAAACACGAAGGCCCCATTACTTTTAAAGATGAAACTTTTCAATCGATTGTCATTACTGCTTTTTTGGTTTTGTTCTTATCAGTTATCACCGCAATTCTGCTTACTTATAGGAACGGACTAAAAAAAGGTGAAAAAATATGGAACCCTACTTTTCGAAGAATGGCGGTTAATTTTTTAATTCCGTTACTTTCTGGTGGCTTGTTTGCCTTGCTTTTAATCAAAAAAGAATATTATGAATTGGTTGCGCCCGTTACGCTTCTTTTTTATGGTTTAGCATGTGTCAATGCTAGTAAATATACATTTAGAGATGTTCGCTATCTCGGGATAACCTGTGTTATTTTGGGAATCATCGCTACTGAGTTTCTATACAATGGATTGTTGTTTTGGACATTAGGTTTTGGTGTTGCACATATACTTTATGGCGCGATAATGCATTTTAAATACGATAGAAAATAATATTTTGAAAAATCTAATACAAAATATTAACAAAGCTTTTGATCACCGAATACGATTGGGTATTATGTCGGTATTAATGGTAAATGAATCTGCAGATTTTTCTACTTTAAAAGAGTTATTGGGCGTTACCGACGGAAATCTTGCAAGTCATACCAAAGCATTGGAAGCCGAAAAATATATCATTGTAGAAAAGCAATTCATTGGCAAAAAACCCAATACCAGCTACAGAACAACTCCTGAAGGCAAAAAAGCTTTTACTGACCATATTGATGCTTTGGAAAAGTTGATTCAGAAGCGATAAATTGTAAATAAATAACAAAACCCTACTTTAATCTTAAATTACAAAACTTAATATTAACTATCTTCGCTAAAAAAAGGAAATGACTTTAGAAGATAGATTACAACAATCGGAAACTCGAATTTTTAAAGCAGTTTTCCCAAATACCACTAATCATTACGATACTTTATTTGGAGGAACAGCCATGCTTCTTATGGATGAAGTTGCATTCATTGCAGCTACTCGGTTTAGCCGACAAAGAATGGTAACTGTATCTTCTGATAGGATCGATTTTAAGAAACCAATTCCAGCCGGAACAATAGTCGAATTGATTGGAAAAGTAAGCTATATAGGAACTACGAGCCTTAAAGTCAAAGTAGATATTTTTATTGAACAGATGTATTCTGATTTACGCGAAAAAGCAGTAAGTGGTGAATTTACATTCGTAGCTATCGATGAGAATAAAAACCCTGTGAAAATATTAAAGTAATTGGTATTTATAAAATATGAAAGAATGGTTTAAATATGAATTTGGTTATGTAAATATTGATTCGGAAAACCTTTATTTGACTAACTCCGGTAATTGGAGTGAAACTAAAGATCTAACAGAAAAAACAAAATCAGTTGCTCGTAAAAATGATAGCAGGAGTTCATCAGTTCTTGGATTTATAATATTGATTGTAGGTCTGCTTGGATTTGCAATAATCAAAAGTATTATTGATGGAAAATTGGGAATAACTTTAATCTTGTTTGCTATTGGTGGAGGTTATAAATTTTATGAATACATGAAAAGTGAAATTGGGGCGCAATTTAAAATTCCATTTAATAAAATTTCCGAAATTAAATTCAATGAAAATAATATAGAACTATTTTTCATAAATGGTGAGGGTAATACTGATAGTTATAAACTATATAAAACTGAGGATAAAGCAATAAATATTATAAACATATTGAATGCGCATTTAGTTTCTTTAAGATTAAACATCTAATACATTTAACTCGTAAAAAAAAGGAAGTGTTTTTACAAACGCTTCCCTTTTCTTCACAAAAAAAACAATTCAAAAAATCTTAATCAACATCCTCACACTAAACACAATTACTAAAAAAGCAACGGCTAAAATCGCTGTTTTTTGAGGTAATTTTCCAGCTAATCGTGCAGCAAATGGTGCAGCAAGTGAACCGCCAAGAATTAGCCCAACAATAATATACCAATGGCTCACGCCTAACGCAGCAAAGAAAGTTATAGAAGCCGCAAGTGTTACAAAAAACTCGGCAAGGCTGACAGTTCCTACCACATAACTCGATTTTCTTCCTTTTGCCAAAAGCGTTGAAGTCACAATTGGTCCCCAACCGCCACCGCCAAAGGCATCCAAAAGTCCACCCGAGAATCCTAAAAATCCTGTATGTTTGACCTGTTTTTTTACAATTTTTTTTCTAAATGCAATAATGATTAATCGAATACCAATAATCATTGTATAAGTTGCCAATGCTGCATAAGTAATCGTTTCATATTTGTTACCAAAATAAGTTAGTAACAACGCACCTATTACCGCTCCTACTACACCTGGAACAGTAAGCCACCAAAATAATTTTTTGTTGACATTCCCAAATTTATAATGAGAGAATCCACTGATTCCACTTGAAAACATTTCTGCGGTGTGGATGCTTCCACTAATGGCAGGCAATTTTATCCCAAAAAGCATCATACTCGTAGCACATGTAACTCCATAACCCATTCCCACTGCACCATCAACTAGTTGCGCAAAAAAACCAACAGCAATCATCGCATAAAAAGCAACTGGTATTTCTGAAACCAAAGAACTAAAATCTTGTGTAGTATAGATCGATGACAATCCGTAACCAAAGAAAATACCAAGAAAAACTATTGTAATTTCAAATACTAGGCGTTTGTACTTTTTAGATTCTTTCTTTGACTCCTTCCCTACCAGTCCTAATGTTGCTTCATTTAACGATAGTAATTTTGCTTGAATATCACCTTTATGTTTTGCCCTAAAAGCATTCAAATTTTCAATACTTTCATTGATATCTTGAGGAATTGCTTCTTCAAGGTGTTCACGCAATCGTCTGGCTAAAACAGGAGATTTTCCATTGGTCGAAATCGCAATTTTCAGGTTGCCTTTATTAACAATCGAACCTAAATAGAAATCGCACAAATCGGGTTGATCTGCGGCGTTAACCAATATCTTTCTTTCATTGGCTTTGAACTTTATTTCCCGATTCAATTCGGAATTTTCGGTTGCGATAATTACAAAATCAACTTCGTTTAAATCATTGTCTTCAAATGGTCGTTCCTGCCATTCGATATGAGGAAAACGCTCCAAAACCAATTTTAAATCGGCGCAAATTTCAGTAGCAATAATTTTGATAGCCACTAATGGATTCTGCCTCAAAAGCGTTTCTGTTTTTTCCAAACCAATCTTTCCGCCACCAACGATTAAAAATCGGGCAGTTTCTGTTTTTAGGAAAACTGGAAATAAAGTGTTGGTCATTTTTGTTATTTTTTTTTTTAAAAACTAATCCCAATTTGAAAACTAGGGCTAATTGAAATCGGTTTTTCGTTTCCGAATCGTACAGGAAAAGGCGTAGCTAAAAAATAACTTATTCCATTTTTTTTCAGAAATACTTTATTGAAAACAGGCGTAAATCCATAACGTCCACTGGTTTCAAAAGCCAATCTTGTTATAAATGTAAATCCTTTTTTATAACGGAATAAAACTCCCGGATGATACAAAACATTACTCATTTTATCTACTCCATTTTCCACTTTTATAAAAGGAGTTATTTCAAAACTAAAACCAATATGATCACTTTTTAAAATATTGATTCCAGTAGGAAAACCAACTGTATATGTATCAGAAAAATTAAAATGACTTTGGTCTTTGTCAACTGAAACGATAGGGTGAACCACACTAAAATAACCTTTAATTTGCGGATAACTTTCTTGTGACGAAACTATATTTACCGACATCAAAAAAATTATTAAAAAAACTAAATTTCTGTTCACTATAATTTTATTTAAAAATTTGCTTTGGCAAAAGTAGAAATACTTGAATTTTCATAATAAGAATTTCTTGGTTTTTTTAAAGTTATAAAAACCACATTACTTCTTAATTAGAGAAAAATTTCCTGAAACTGAAATCACCTAGCGTTTCTTCTTTTTCTTTCTCTTTTACATACAAATCCAACAAACTATCAACCTCAACTAAAATCTCTGCTTCGGTTAGTTTTTCCTTGTACAATTTGTTCAATCTTTCTCCAAATCTATCGGCACCAATCATAAAGTTATACTGTCCAGGTCCTGTTCCTACAAAACCTAATTCTGCTACATAAGGACGGCCACAACCGTTTGGACAACCCGTCATTCTTATTGAAATCTCCTCATCTTGCAAATTATATTTCGCTAACAATGGTTCAATTTTAGTCACTAATTCTGGTAAATAACGTTGGGCTTCCGCCAAAGCTAAAGGACAAGTTGGTAGTGCCACACAAGCCATTGAGCTTCTACGAAGTGCGCTATCATCTTTAGCAACTTGATGTTTTTCTAATAATTTCTCTACTTTAGCTTTATTGCTTTCTGAAATTTCACCCAAGATTAAATTTTGATTTCCTGAGAAAATAAAGTTCGAAAGATTCAATTGGGCGACTTCCAATAAAAACTGTTTCTGATACGGCTTTACTACTCCGTGCTCGATGAATAAAGTATAAAACCATTTTCCTTCGTGGCTTTTTTCCCAACCAAAACGGTCATTTCTTTCCGTGAACTTATACGGTTCAGCGGGTAAGAAATCAAATCCGATGCGGCTTTCTAATTCTTTTTTGAAACCTTCCACAGTCAATTTATCAACAGTATATTTCATTCTGGATAGTTTTCTGTCTACACGGTTTCCAAAATCCCTTTGCACAGTTAATATTTCATAAACCGCTTTCAAGGTTTTCTCTTCGGTATCTGTAAATCCAATTACCGAAGCCAAACGAGAATACGTATTTGGGTTTCCGTGAGTAGTTGCCAATCCGCCACCTATGGCAATATTAAAACCTTTCAGTTTATCGTTTTCAATAATCGCAATCAATCCGATGTCATTTGTAAAAACATCGACATCATTTGATGGTGGAATCGCAATTGCAATCTTGAATTTTCTTGGTAAATAACGGTCTTCATATAATGGATCCACTTCTGATGAACGCTCATAGATTTTTTCTCCATCAACAAAAACTTCATAATACGCTTGAGTTTTTGGCAATAGCAAACTTGAAATCTTATCCGCATATTCATAAATTTCTTTATGCAAAGGCGACAATTGCGGGTGCGAACTTACAATCACGTTTCTGTTTACGTCACCACAAGCAGCAATCGAATCTAATTTAGCTGTATTAAAAGCCTGAATTGTTGGTCTTAATTCGTGCTTCAACAAACCGTGCAATTGTACTGTTTGACGCGTCGTGATTTTTAAAACTCCGGTTCCAAATTCTTCCGAAATATCGTGAGTAGCAATCCATTGTTCAGCATTGATTACGCCACCTGGAATACGCAAACGAATCATAAATGAGTACAAATTGTCAAGTTTTTTCTCTGCACGTTCTGCTCTTCTGTCACGATCATCCTGCACATACATTCCGTGAAATTTAACCAATGTCTGGTCGTCTTCTCGAATATTTCCTGTGTGGTTATCAACGTCGATACTTTCTTTTAAAGTTCCACGAAGTCCGTCACTTTTTGTTTTTATTCCTTCTACTGCGGATAGTTTTTCGCTCATTTTTCTTTTATTATAGTCGCGATAAATCGCGTCTTTACATTAATACACGTCTTTTTGATATCTTCCTTCAGTTTCTAATGCTTCCAAATAGCCTTTTGCTTCTTCATTATTGACTTCTTTTTCCGTTTCAATAATTTCCAATAATGCATTTTCTACATCAGAACTCATCGGATTTTTTTGTCCGCAAACATAAAGATAGGCGCCGTTTTCTAGCCACTCATAGACTTCTCTTGCATTTTGTTTTAGTCTGTCTTGCACATACACTTTTTGTTTTTGATCACGAGAAAAAGCAGTATCTAACTTGGTTAAAACTCCTGTGGACAACCATTCTTGAATTTCAGTTTGATAATAAAAATCCGAAACAAAATGTTGCTCCCCAAAAACCAACCAGTTTTTCCCTTCCGCTCCTGTAGCATCACGATGTGCGAGGAAACTTCTAAATGGTGCAATTCCAGTTCCAGGCCCAATCATTATAATGTCTTTATCTTCCTCTGGTAATTTGAAATTTTTGTTTTTATGAATGTAAAATTCAATTTCGCCATCTTTTGGAAAATCAGCTAAAAACTGAGAGCACAATCCTGTTTTCGTTACTCCATCAACAGTAAAAGTGCTTAAAGTTGCCGTTACGTGAACTTGCTCTTCGTGTGCATCCAACGCTGATGAAATAGAGTACAATCTTGGTGCAATTGGGTGCAATAATGCAATAACCGCATCAAGCGTAACCGATTCCGGTTTTTTATATTTGTTTAAAATATCTAATAAATCTGCTTTTTCTTCGGTAATTTCTGCACCAAATAAAGTCGCTAAAGCTGCTATCGTTTTATTTCCTAAACCTCTAACGTTTTTATCAACTAAAGCAGAAGTACTTCCGCTTTCGCTAAAAAAAGCTGCTATTTTATTAATTTCTTCAGTATCATTTTTTGGATAAAATCCAATGGCATCACCTGGTTCGTATTGTAACGTTTCATCAGCCGTAATTTCGATATGATAAGTTTCTTTATTCGATTCTCTATCGTTCAAAACTATTTTATGACTCACTACTCCTGTAAACGTTTTCTTTCCAGAAGTCGTTGTGCTTTCCGTTGCTTTCTTTGGTAAAGCTGCTGCTGAACTATTACTTTGAAGCGTTGCTAAAATCTCATTAAACCAACTTTCAGCAACTTCAGAATAATCGGTATCGGCATTTTGATACGGAATCGCACGGTGTGCACACAAACGCTCTAATTGTTCGTCAATCACTTCGCCTGCTTTACAGAATAAAGGATAAGAAGAATCGCCTAAACCTAAAACTGCAAATTTGGTTTTAGATAAATTCACAGACGAATTACTAATATTATCAAAGAATTTAATTGCATTTTGTGGTGGTTCGCCTTCTCCTTGCGTACTCATTATTACAATCAAAAACTCTTCTTTATCTAATTTTTCTACTGGATATTGAAACGCATCAACCACTTTTGATTGGATTTTGTTCTTCTTCAACAAAGCTTGCAATTGCGAAGCTAATTTTTTAGAATTCCCAGTTTCTGTTCCGTAAACAATAGTTGGTTTTACTGTTACTGCTGCTTGAGGAGCTTCTACCGCAGTGGCAACTTCATTTTGTGCCAAAAGTCCAGCGAGGTAGCCTTTTGTCCAAATGATTTCGTCACGGGAATAGGTTTTTACTAAGTCTTTTAGGACTGTTAATTTACTATCAGCTAGCATATTGTTGCGTTGTTATATGATTATCAAAATAAGAATTGGTCGTTGCCTGTTCTTTATACCAATTATAATGTTGGTGCAGATTCACGACATTACCCACGATTATTAATGTTGGCACATATTCAAATTCAGGTAGTGCTTGTGTTTTTAAATCATCAAATGAAAAAACTCTCGTTTTCTGAAAAGGAGTTGTAGCCTGTTGCACCACCGCAAGACCTTTACTTCCTTCAATTTCATTTTGTACTAAATAATCGGTCAATTGATTTAGTTTTTGACCGCTCATATAAAAAACCAAGGTATCATCAGTCGTAGCCCAATCATTCCATTGTTTTTGAGTTACCGATTTTAAATCGAATAAAGTTAGAAAACGAACTCCTCGTGCATGTTCACGGGCAGTCAAAGGAATTCCTGTGTAAGCAGCAGCGCCAAATGCAGCCGATATTCCCGGAATAATTTCATACGAAATACCGTTTGCCTTCAAGACCTCCAATTCATCTAAAATATTAGAAAACAATGAAGAATCCCCGCCTTTTAAACGCAAAACTAATTTGCCTTGCAAAGCTAATTCTACCATCAAATCATTGATATCTTCTTGTGGAGTGTGAATGCCTTTTGAACATTGTTTAC
Organism: Bacteroidota bacterium; assembly: GCA_040387655.1. GTDB lineage: Bacteria > Bacteroidota > Bacteroidia > Flavobacteriales > Flavobacteriaceae > Flavobacterium. Next base: position 12,443 of record JAZKDI010000003.1, read on the forward strand.
CTACATAAATTATCGCTGCATCTTTTCTCGCATTGTCCGCAATCATTTCTGGCGATACTAATCTATCGGTCAAAATGACATCGGCTTTCTGCAAATATTTTATTGCTTTCACACTGATTAAATCGGGATCTCCAGGACCTGCGCCAGCTAGAATTACTTTCCCTATGTTTTCTATTTTCATCTTTTTTTAGTTTTTAGTAATTACTACAAAACTTTTTTGTTTTTCTTATTAAGACCTACAAGGTTAAAAAAAACCTTGCAGGAATGGGTGTCGAATCCTGCAAGGTTTTTTTTAACCTTGTAGGTATAATTTCACTTTACCTAAGACCCAAACCCTTATTAAAACAACCCTTCGATTGACAGATAACGTTCTCCCGTATCATAATTGAACGTCAAAACTGTTGCTCCATCAGGTATAGTTTCTAATTTTTTAGCTACAGCTGCTAATGAAGCTCCTGTAGAAATTCCTGCTAATATTCCTTCTGTTTTAGCGATGTTTCTTGTAAATTCAAAAGCATCGTCTTTACTCACTTGAACTACCTCATCAATTAAAGATTGTAATAAAATTGATGGTACAAATCCAGCTCCAATTCCTTGTAATGGATGTGGTCCTGGTACTCCACCGCTTAATATTGGTGACAATTCTGGTTCTACTGCAATTACTTGCAATTTTGGAAACTTATCTTTCAATACTTTTGCAACACCAGTGATATGTCCACCGGTTCCTACTCCAGTAATGATATAATCTAAACCTTCTGGAAAATCAGCGATGATTTCCTGAGCTGTAGTTCTTTCGTGAACAGCAACATTCGCTTGATTGTCAAACTGACTTGGAGACCAAGCATTTGGAGTGCTTACTACTAATTCGGCTGCTTTTTCAATTGCTCCTTTCATTCCTTTTTCACGTGGTGTTAAAACGAATTCAGCACCATAAATTTCCATTAGCTTTCTGCGTTCCACACTCATTGATTCTGGCATAACCAAAACCACTTTATATCCTTTCACGGCAGCAACTAATGCTAATCCAATTCCGGTATTTCCAGAAGTTGGCTCAATAATTACGCTATTTGCATTTAATAATCCTTTGCTTTCCGCATCTTCAATCATTGCTAATGCAATACGATCTTTAATACTATTTCCGGGATTTGATTTTTCTAATTTGATAAAAACTTTTTTATCGTTTCCGAATAATTTACTCAATTGAACAACAGGTGTATTTCCTATCGTTCCTAAAATGTTATTTACTTTCATTTCACTAAATTTTTATTTGTTATTTGTGTTCAATGCTGTTCGCCTTTCAGGCTCGAGTCATTTTACTATTTTTTTTTATTTTCTTGTTTTCTTAACTCCTTCAGAGTTTTAAACTCTGAAGGAGTTGTTATAATACTATTTCTATTATATCATAAAGTTTAAAGGTTCCGGAAAAGCTTCTTTATTCTTAATCACAATTTCACTTTTATGATATACCAATGATTTTGCTGGAATAGAATTGGTAATCCAAACATTTCCTCCAATAACCGATTCGTTTCCGATGAGTGTATTACCACCCAAAATCGTTGCATTGGCATAAATTACCACATTATTCCCAATCGTCGGATGCCTTTTTTGTTCCGCTTTATCTTTACTAACTGTCAATGCGCCTAGGGTGACTCCTTGATAAATCTTCACATCATTACCAATTTTTGAAGTTTCGCCAATCACAATTCCGGTTCCGTGATCGATAAAAAAGCGTTCGCCAATTTTTGCTCCTGGATGAATATCGATTCCTGTTTTGCTGTGCACGTATTCCGAAATTAATCGGGGTAAAATAGGAACATTACTTTTCAAAAGTTGGTGCGACATTCGATAAACCGCAATGGCGAAAAAACCTGGATAAGCCACTAAAACTTCACTTCTCGATTTTGCTGCAGGATCAAATTCGAAAACCGATTCCAAATCAGATTCCAGCAAACTATGAATGGTTTCCAAATCGTCAAAAAACTTCTTGGCAATTACTTTTGTATTTTCAGTCTCTGTAAGAACGTGGTTTAATAATTCGGATAAATCAGTTTGTAATTGTTGTTCTTTTTTAAGAAAAAAATCATAATCTGAATATACTTCGCCTATTGAAAAAAGCCAGTAGAACAATTCCTCTACCCAAGCTTCTGCTTTTAATTTATCAGGCAATTTTTCAATCTTGGCACTATTTTTTTTAAAAATTGGATGTGACATAAAAAGATTGTTAGATTATTAGATTTTAATTACTGTCCTAAAAACAATAAAGCTCCAACCGTATTGTGCGTTGTTTCATCAATCAAAATTGCATTTCCGCTTTTAGAGTTGTCTGTAAAAGCATCAAAAAACAAAGGCTGATTTGATTTTAAAGAAATTTGACCAATATCATTTAACTTAATTTCAGTGGTTTCATTAAACTCCCATTCGTTACTATCCCATTTGGTATCCACCGACTGAATTTTAACACGGACATTTTTGAAGCGGTGTTGCAAAATGTATGTTTTTCCAATTTGTAAAGGCGTGTGATCCAACCAGGAAACCCACGACTTAATTTCGTTTGACGTTATTGGTAACTCATCAATCTTCACAATACTATCTCCACGACTGATATCAATATTTTCTGCTAAATGCAAAACGATATTCTCTCCAGCAACAGCTTTCTCAATCGTTTGTTGGTGTCTTTCAATTTTAAAAATCGTAGTTTCAATTCCAGATGGCAATATTTTTACTTTATCTCCTTCTTTATAGCTTCCGCTCAAAACCAATCCGGCATAGCCTCTATAATCGTGGTTTTCTTCATCTTTCGGACGGATAACCCATTGCACTTGGAAACGAGAAGCCAAGTTTTCGCTTGACGGAACTTCGATATATTCTAATGTTTTAAGCAAAGTGTCGCCTTCAAACCAAGGAGTGTTTGTCGATTTGTCAACAATATTATCACCTTCTAAAGCACTAATCGGAATGTAAACAATTTCGTCAAAATTCAAATTGGCTTTTAGATTTTCGAAGTCTGCTTTGATGGTATCGAAAACTACCTCCGAATAATCTACCAAATCAATTTTGTTCACCGCAATAATTGCTTTTTTTATTCCAATTAAAGAACCAATACTTGCGTGACGCTTGGTTTGCGTAGTAATTCCTTTTCGGGCATCAACCAAAATAATAATCAAATCAGAGTTTGAGGCTCCAGTAATCATATTACGAGTATATTGCTCGTGTCCAGGCGCATCAGCGATGATAAACTTTCTGGTTTTAGTCGAAAAATATTTGTAAGCTACATCAATCGTAATACCTTGTTCACGTTCGGCACGCAATCCATCGGTGATTAATGATAAGTCAATTTCTACTCCTTCTTGTTTGGTTTGCTGTTGCAAAACGCCCAACTGATCCGTGTGAATACTATCTGAATCATAGAGCAAACGACCTATTAAGGTGCTTTTTCCATCATCAACATTTCCTGCGGTTATAAATTTTAATGTGTTCATTTTTTTTATATGTCTTAAAGTTAAAAAGTCGAAAAGTCCGAAAGTCTTAGAAGTATCCTTGCTTCTTTCTGTCTTCCATCGCTGCCTCCGAAAGCTGATCATCTAATCTCGTTTGTCCTCTTTCGCTCACTCTCGTTTGGATAATATCATCAATAATATCCTGAATCGTTTCTGCGTGTGATGGAACTGCTGCTGTACACGTCATATCTCCAAGAGTTCTGTATCGAACTCTTTCAACCACCACTTCATCGTTTTCTAAAGGTCGAATAAAACTTGATGTTGCAACCAATTTATCTTGGTGTACAATACATTCTCTATCGTGTGCGAAATATAAATTTGGCAATTCGATATTGTATTTCTGAATGTAATTCCAAACGTCCAATTCGGTCCAGTTGCTTATTGGGAACACACGAACGTTATGTCCTTTTTCAATTTTTCCGTTTAAAATATCCCATAATTCCGGACGTTGTAATTTTGGATCCCATTGCCCAAAATCATCACGAACAGAAAAAATACGTTCTTTGGCTCTTGCTTTTTCTTCGTCACGACGTGCTCCACCAATGCAAGCATCAAAACCATTTTCGGTAATTGTATCTAAAAGTGCATAGGTTTGCAATGAATTCCTTGAAGGAAAGCGACCTGCAGTTTCTTTCAGATTGTATTTTTTTATACTGTCTTCAACCGAAGCAACAATTAGTTTTTCACCAATTTGGTTAGCCAAATAATCCCTAAAAGCAATCGCTTCTGGAAAGTTATGCCCAGTGTCTATATGAACTAAAGGAAAAGGAAATTTCCCTGGGCGAAAAGCTTTTAAAGCCAAATGAACTAAAACAATCGAATCTTTTCCACCAGAGAATAACAATGCTGGTTTTTCAAATTGTGCCGCTGTTTCTCTAAGAATATAAATCGCCTCGTCTTCTAATTGATTTAAATAATGTGTTGAATTGCTCATTTTTTATTTATTGTATAATGTAAATTGTATTTTTTATTTTCTCTTTAACTTCTGTAAACTGTAACTGATTACTAAAAACTGAACACTAATTCCTAACTATGTAACCCGCATTCTTTTTTTGTGGTATCTTCCCACCACCATCGTCCTGCCCTGAAATCTTCACCTTCTTTTAAGGCTCTAGTGCAAGGTGCGCAACCGATACTTACAAATCCTTTATCGTGTAATGTATTATATGGAATCCCTTTTTTAGAAACATATTCCTTTACTTCTTCGTTGGTCCAATGCAGTAACGGATTGTATTTATAAAGCTGGTTTTGTTCATCCCATTGCACAATATCCAATTCGTTTCTGTTTGGCGAATGCTCTGCTCTAATTCCTGTTATCCAAACTTTTGCTCCTTTCAACGCTCTTTTTAAAGGAACTACTTTTCGGATATGACAACATTCTTTTCTCAAATCCACACTTTCATAAAATGGGTTAATTCCGTTTTCATTTATAAAAGTTTCCAGTGTTTCAGTAGCCGGATAATATGTTTTTACTTTTTGATTGTATTGAAGTTCAGTTATGTTCCAAGTGTTATATGTTTCTTTAAACAACCTACCTGTATCCAATGTAAAAACTTCAATATTTGTCAATTTATGAGAAAAAATAGCATCTGTTATTAGTTGATCTTCGATTCCAAAACTTGTTGAAAAAACTATTTTACCTGATATATTTTCAGCTAAAAACTTAAGGTTTTCGAGAATATCTTTACTGTGTTTCAATTGATTTATAATACTTTCCTTCATTTTTTAATTTTTATATATTTTAATTCTATGGAATTAATAGAATATAATATAGTAAACCGCTTAATTTTTTTTAATCCAATCAACTTAAAAAAAAACTCCTCAATTTCTTGAAGAGTTTTGCTTTATAATAATGCCTTAAACATTAACGAATAGCAAGTGACTCCTCATTATTTGAGTAACACATACACATCGTCATATTTAAAACTTGATTTTTCATTTTCTTATTGCTTTTTTAGAACGGTGCAAATATATATCAATAAATTAATAGAATCCAAACAAATGATAAAAAAAATTCTTTATTCTATGGATTTTGTATAGTTTATTGTTTTTAAAGATAAAAGACAACCCCGTCAATCCTTAAAAACTCGAGTAACTTTAAGATTATGAATTAAATAAAAAATAATTAAAAAAACATTTGGTAACCAAAATTTCATTTCTATATTTGCACCATAATAATTCAAACAATGAATACAATTTTAAATAACAATTGGTGGTGGAGTAATTTACGTCAAACGTCGTGAACGAAACCTCTATTGTATTTTAAACTTAAATATATAAAAAGGCTTGTCAATCACGACAAGCCTTTTTTTTATTCTAAAAATCAACACTTTTAATTAAGATGAAAAAATATAAATTTAATACCCATTACAAACAAATTCTGGCAGACACTATAACTCCAGTTAGTGTTTATCTAAAAATCCGTGATAAATTTCCAAACAGCTTATTATTGGAAAGTAGTGATTATCACGCCAGCGACAATAGTTTCTCTTATATCTGTTGCAATCCAATAGCAAGTATTAAAATAGAAAACGAAACTATTTTAAAATCATTACCAGACGGGAATTCAGAAAGCATTCATATCAATAGCGAAACTAATATCCCTTCAATTATTCAGGATTTTGCCTCACAGTTTCAATCAGAAGACAACGGATTTAAATTTATCAATAATGGCCTATTTGGTTATATTTCTTATGATGCTGTTCGTTATTTCGAAAAAACAACAATAGAAAAAAGAAGTGATGATTTACAGATTCCAGATGTATATTATGCGATTTACCAAAATATCATTGCTATTAATCATTTTAAAAGTGAGGCATATATCTTTTGTCACTGTTTAAATGGTAAAAACAATATTCCGGATATTGAACAATTATTACAGTCCAAAAATTTTGCCTCTTACCGATTTTCAAAAGAAGGGACTGCAACTTCGAATTTAACGGATGAAGATTTTAAGAATAATGTGGCTTTAGCCAAAAAACACTGTTTCCGTGGAGATGTATTCCAATTGGTTTTATCCAGAAGGTTTACACAAGGTTTCAAAGGGGATGAATTCAATGTTTACAGAGCTTTAAGAAACATCAACCCTTCACCCTATTTGTTCTTTTTTGATTACGGCAATTTCAAGATCATGGGATCTTCACCAGAAGCCCAGTTGATTGTAAACAATCGAAAAGCTGAAATTCATCCTATTGCCGGGACTTTCAAACGAACAGGAAATGACGAGCAGGATGCTATTTTAGCCAAACAACTTACTGAAGACAAAAAAGAAAACTCAGAACACGTAATGCTCGTAGATTTGGCTAGAAACGATTTGAGCCGAAACGGACATTCAGTTGAAGTCGAAAAATACAGGGAAGTACAATTCTTTTCACACGTCATTCATTTGGTTTCAAAAGTTACAGGTATTCTACACGAAAAAGCGATAACAATGCAAGTAGTTGCCGATACTTTTCCAACTGGCACATTATCAGGAGCGCCAAAACACAATGCAATGCAGTTGATAGAAAATATAGAGAATACCAACAGAACTTTCTACGGTGGCGCAATTGGCTTTATGGATTTTGAAGGTAATTTCAATCACGCTATTATGATTCGGACTTTCCTTAGTAAAAACCATCAATTGCATTATCAGGCTGGAGCTGGAGTAGTTTCAAATTCGGATGAAGAAAGTGAAATGAACGAGGTTTACAACAAATTAGGCGCTTTGAATAAAGCATTGGAAATAGCAGAGAGCATTTAAAAATTCAAAAGATTAAAAATTTAAAGATTTCAAACACAAAGAATCTTTCAAATTTTTCAATTATTTAATCATTCAATTTAAAAAAATGAAAATACTAGTCATAGACAATTACGATAGTTTCACTTATAATTTAGTTCACTATTTAGAGGATTTAGATTGTAATGTAACCGTTTACCGAAACGATGAATTTGACATTGAAGAAGTGCAACAATTCGATAAAATCTTACTTTCGCCAGGACCAGGAATTCCTAATGAAGCGGGATTATTGAAAGAGGTGATTAAAACCTATGCTCCAACAAAGAGTATACTTGGAGTGTGTTTAGGACAACAAGCCATCGGAGAAGTTTTTGGCGGAAGCCTTATCAATTTGGAGAAAGTATATCACGGCGTTGCTACAAATATCGAGATTCTGGTTGATGACGAAACCCTTTTTCAAGGTGTTCCAAAACAAACCGAAGTAGGCCGTTACCACTCTTGGGTTGTTAATCCGACTGATTTTCCAGACGTTTTAGAAATTACATCAAAGGATGAGAACGGGCAAATAATGTCATTGCGCCATAAAACGCTGGATGTTCGTGGTGTTCAGTTTCATCCCGAAAGTATTTTGACCCCAGAAGGAAAAAAAATGTTAGCAAATTGGGTTAAATCGTAGAGACGCGATGAATCGCGTCTGAAAACAGACATAAAAAATGAAAAACATATTAAATAGACTAATCAATCACGAAACTCTTTCAAAGGAAGATGCGAAAAACGTGTTGGTAAATATCTCAAGCGGAAGTTATAACCCTAGCCAAATTGCCAGTTTCCTAACCGTTTATATGATGCGAAGCATTAGTATAGAAGAATTGGCCGGATTTCGTGAAGCTTTATTGGAACTATGTATTGCCATAGATTTATCGGCTTACAATACTATAGATTTATGCGGAACTGGTGGGGACGGAAAAGATACTTTCAACATATCTACATTGGCATCTTTTGTTACTGCTGGTGCTGGTGTAAAAGTTGCAAAACACGGAAATTATGGCGTTTCGTCTATTTCTGGTTCTAGTAACGTGATGGAGAATTTAGGAATCAAGTTCAGCAATGATGCATCATTTCTAGAGAAATGTATTGATCAAGCTGGTATTTGCGTATTGCACGCTCCCCTATTCCACCCTGCAATGAAAAACGTAGCACCAATCCGAAAAGAATTGGCCGTAAAAACTTTCTTCAATATGTTGGGACCTATGGTGAATCCGAGTTTTCCTAAAAACCAGTTAGTAGGTGTTTTTAACTTGGAATTAGCTCGTATGTATGCTTATTTATATCAAAATACCACAACTAATTTTACTATTTTGCACAGTCTTGATGGGTATGATGAAATATCTTTGACTTGCAACACTAAAACAATTACTAATAGTATGGAAGGAATGTTGCAACCCTCGGATTTTGGTGTGAAAATGCTACAACAATCGGATATTGAAGGAGGAAAAACCATCGAAGAATCGGCAACAATATTTACTTCAATACTTTCAGGAAAAGGTACCGAAGCCCAAAATAATGTGGTTTGCGCCAATGCCGGAATGGCAATCGCTACTGTAAATAAACTGACTCCTATTCAAGGATTTGAACTGGCTAAAGAAAGTCTGTTGAGCGGAAAAGGATTAGAGAAATTGAAAAAACTACAACAGTTAAGTATTTAATTATGAATATACTAGATAAAATAATCGTTGATAAAAAACAAGAAGTCATTCTTAAAAAATCAATTATTCCGGTTTCTCAATTAGAAAATTCGGTATTGTTTGGAAACAGAACAATTTCTTTGAGTAAAATGCTTCGAAACAGTGACACCGGAATTATTGCTGAACATAAACGTCGTTCACCATCAAAACCACAAATCAATAACTCCTTCACAGTTGAAGAAGTCGTGAAAGGATATCAAAACGCTGGTGTTTGTGGAATTTCAGTCCTTACAGATGGAAAATATTTTGGTGGATCATTAGACGATTTACTTTTAGCCAGAGCTTCGATAACTATTCCGCTTTTGCGAAAAGAATTCATTGTTGATGAATACCAGATTCTGGAAGCTAAAGCTCACGGAGCCGATTTGATTTTACTTATCGCAGCAGTATTAACCCGTGAAGAAATAAAACAATTATCTGAATTTGCACAATCTTTAGGATTGGAAGTTTTATTGGAAGTGCACAATCTCGAAGAATTGCATAAATCAATTATGCCCACTTTGGATATGATTGGAGTGAATAACCGTAATTTGAAAACATTTGAAGTCAGTCTGGATTTCAGTAAGGAATTAGCATCGGAGATTCCTGACGAATTTGTAAAGGTTTCTGAAAGCGGCATTTCTACAATTGAAGCCATAAATGAATTAAAACCTTATGGTTACAAAGGTTTTCTGATTGGTGAGAACTTTATGAAAACTGATAATGCTGGAAAAGCGGCAACTGAATTTATTAATTTATTATAATCTTGCCAAATCTGTCAGAGTATAAAAAAACTAAGATAATTGATGAAAAATATAAAATCCAATAAAGACATCCAAACTCCCTCTCCTTTGATGAGTGCTGGGGTGAGGATTAAAATCTGCGGAATGAAATATCCCGATAACATTCTCGAAGTAGGCTCGCTCCTACCCGATTATATGGGTTTTATTTTTTATGAAAAATCAAGTCGCTTTTTTGATGGAGAAATTCCAGAAATTCCTAAATCAATTAAAAAAGTTGGCGTTTTTGTAGATGCTTCTTTAAATGAAATTCTTGCTAAAATCGAGAAATACAAATTAGATGTTATTCAATTACACGGTAATGAAAGTGTTGAATTCTGTGAAAGTCTGAAACAATCCCCACAGTTATCGGGACAGATTGAAGTGATCAAAGTTTTCTCTGTTGGAGATGATTTTGATTTTGAAAGATTAAAAGAATACGAAACCGTTTGCGATTATTTTCTTTTTGACACCAAAGGCAAATTACCTGGCGGAAATGGTTATACATTCAATTGGGAAGTTTTGAAAAATTACAATTCAGAGAAACCATTTTTCCTTAGCGGTGGAATTGGAATTGAAGAAATAAAAATAATCGAAAAAATGAATTTGCCCGTATATGCTATCGATGTAAACAGCAAATTTGAAATCGAACCCGGATTAAAAAATGTAGAATTATGTAGAGACATTACATTGCAACGTCTCTACAACAATAAAAAACAAAAAATATGACCTATCACGTTAACCAAAAAGGCTACTACGGAAATTTTGGAGGTGCGTACATTCCGGAAATGTTATATCCGAATGTAGAAGAATTACGCCAAAACTACCTAAAAATAACCGCCGAGGAATCTTTCCAAAAAGAATTCCTGGAATTATTAAAAGACTATGTTGGTCGTCCTACTCCACTCTATTTTGCGGAGCGATTATCACAAAAATACAACACAAAAATCTACCTTAAAAGAGAAGATTTATGTCATACTGGCGCTCATAAAGTCAATAACACTATTGGACAGATTTTATTAGCAAAGCGTTTGGGCAAAACCCGAATTATTGCTGAAACCGGAGCCGGACAACACGGTGTAGCCACAGCAACAGTTTGTGCCTTAATGGGTTTGCAATGCATTGTTTACATGGGAGAAATCGATATCAAACGCCAAGCTCCAAATGTTGCCCGAATGAAAATGTTGGGTGCCGAAGTCCGTCCTGCAAAATCAGGCTCAAAAACTTTGAAAGATGCAACGAATGAAGCGATTCGTGATTGGATCAATAATCCTGTAGATACTTATTATATCATTGGATCAGTAGTTGGACCACATCCTTATCCTGATATGGTGGCGCGTTTTCAGAGTGTGATTTCTGCCGAAATAAAATCGCAGTTATTAGAAAAAGAAGGTCGTGAAAATCCTGATTATGTGATTGCCTGTGTTGGTGGTGGCAGTAATGCTGCTGGTGCTTTTTACCATTTTTTAGATGAGAATAAAGTGGGAATCATTGCTGTAGAAGCCGCTGGAAAAGGAATCGATTCCGGTGAAAGTGCTGCAACTTCAGCTTTGGGGAAAATCGGGATTATTCACGGAAGTAAAACCCTTTTAATGCAGAGTTCAGACGGTCAAATAACCGAACCATATTCTATTTCCGCAGGATTGGATTATCCTGGCGTTGGCCCAATGCACGCGCATTTATTTGAAACCAAAAGAGCCGAATTTATTGCCGTAACCGATGATGATGCAATGGCTGCCGGATTGGATTTGTGCAAAACAGAAGGAATAATTCCAGCTATAGAAAGTGCTCACGCATTTGCAGTTTTAAACCAAAGAAAATTTGAACCTTCGGATGTTGTGGTTATCAATCTTTCTGGAAGAGGCGACAAGGATTTGAATACTTATATTGATTATTTTAAATTATAAAAATGAACAGAATCAACCAAAAATTACAGGAAGACAAAAAAATACTTTCCATATACTTTTCAGCTGGATATCCTAATTTGAATGACACCGTTCAAATCATTCAGGATTTGGAAAAAAGTGGAGTGGATTTAATAGAAATCGGTTTGCCATTTAGCGATCCATTGGCCGACGGACCAACAATTCAGGAAAGTTCAACACAGGCATTAGAAAACGGAATGACTACAAAATTGCTTTTTGAGCAGTTAAAGGACATTCGGAAATCAGTACAAATTCCGTTAATCATTATGGGATATTTCAATCCGATGTTACAATATGGAGTGGAAGAATTTTGTGCAAAATGTGCCGAAATTGGTATCGACGGATTAATTATTCCAGATTTACCTGTTGATGTATATGCTGAAAACTACAAACCAATTTTCGAAAAATACGGATTAATAAATGTGCTTTTGATAACACCACAAACGGCTGACGAAAGAATTCGTTTTATCGACAGCGTTTCAAACGGATTTATTTATATGGTTTCATCAGCAAGTGTTACTGGAAGCCAAAGTGGTTTTGGAAATGATGCCGAAACTTATTTTAAACGCATTGCCGATATGAATCTGAAAAATCAGCAAATTATTGGATTCGGAATCAATAATGCAGCAACTTTTGGTCAAGCGACAAAATATGCCAAAGGAGCAATTATTGGTAGCGCCTTTATTAAACATTTGACCGAAAACGGAACTGGTAAGATTGCTGGGTTTGTTAACGGACTAAGATAATTTACTGTACATATCCACAATTATTTTTGTGGGTTTTCTTCTAGAGTAGTTAAACCAATTTTTATTGTCTTAACTACTCTTTTTTTTCTCTCAATTTAGATTTTTTTAAAAAAACCAATAAAAAATTTGCGAAACCGAAAAGTTGCACATATATTTGCAACCAATTAGTTTCATAACTAACATTAAAATTTATGAGAAGAGACATATTTCAAGCAATTGCTGACCCTACTCGAAGAGCGATTATAAGTTTAATAGCAATTCAGGCAATGACACCTAATGCATTAGCAGAGAATTTTAATACGACGAGACAAGCAGTTTCTAAACACTTAAAAATACTTTCCGAATGCGAACTCGTAAAACAAGAGTATAAAGGCCGGGAAATATACTATTCACTTGAAATTGAAAAAATGAAAGACATTGACAAATGGTTAGAAGAGTTTAGGAAAATCTGGGAAACCAAATTCAACCAATTAGACGATTTATTAGCAACACTTAAAAAATAGAAAAATGAAAAATTTAGTATTTGATTTTATCGTTGACAAAGCAACGAAAACAGTAACTGTAAACAGAGAATTTGCAGCCTCACTTCCTTTAGTCTGGGACGCATTTACAAAAAAGGAATTATTAGATCAATGGTGGGCACCAAAACCCTGGGGATCTAAATCAAAAATAATGGATTTTACTGAAAGCGGACGAAGATTTTACGCTATGGTGAGTCCAGAAGGAGATGAACACTGGTCGCTTCAGAAATATACTTCGATTACCCCAAAAACGAATTTCAAATTCTATAATACTTTTGCCGATGCTAATGAGAATCCAGTTCTTCCTGGCTCTGAATGGGATTTGAATTTCAGTGAAGAAAACGGTGTAACAAAAGTGAGTATTTCTATTTATAATGAGTCACTTGAACGCTTGGAAAAAATGATTGAAATGGGATTCCAAGGCGGATTTACCATGACATTAGATTATTTAGAAACAATGCTGGAAAATTTATCCACAAAATAAATTTACACTCGCATCTTATATGGAAAGCCATTTCAGTTTTGAAATGGCTTTTTAATTTTTAAACCAAGAATTACATTTAGATAAATTGTTAATCTTAAGTTAAAAACAATTTAAACAACTGTTTAAATTAAACAATCGTTTAATTTTGCATTGTCAAAAAATGCTCCCATGAATAACTTTAACGACAAGCAAATCCAAATCCTTGAAATAGCCGAAAAGCTATTTGCTGAACATGGTTTTGATGGAACTTCAGTCAGGGATATAGCAAAAAATGCCGACATTAATGTTGCCATGATTTCCTATTATTTTGGTTCTAAAGAGAAATTATTTGAGTCCTTAATACTTTACAGAGCTGGAGATTTAAGAATTCAGCTCGAAAACCTTTCAAAAGAAGAAACTACACCTGTAGAAAAGTTAAACAAAATTTTAGACCTCTACATTACAAAAATCCATAGCAATAAATACATTTATCGCATTCTGCATTTTGAATTGTCGTCAAAAAAAGGGCAACGCAAATTCGATTCTTTTACAGAGGTAAAAAAAGCGAATCTGATTACGCTTCAAAATATTATTGAAGACGGACAGCTGAAAGGTGTTTTTAGAAAAAATATCAATGTGGCACTTATTCCCTCTACTATTTTTGGAACCTATATTCATTTTCAGATGAACCGTCCTTTTTTTGAAGAAGTATTGGAACTCAAAACTGAAAACGATTTTTACGATTATGTTAATACCGAACTTACTGCCCATATCAAACAACTTATAAAAGGACTGTTATTATATGAAAATTAATCATTTTTTGCTTTTGTCATTCCTTTTTGGGTTTGCACCAATAAAAGCACAGCAAGTCACCAATTTTTCGCTTAAGGAAGCGATTGAAATGGCTTTGAAAAACAGTAACGAAATCAATCTCGCCAATACAAAAGCCGAAGGTAAAAAGCTAGAACTACAAAACCTCAAAAACAATTATTACCCAGACTTTAAGGTTTCGGGACAATACATGAGATTGACAAGTGCAAAAATCAATTCCAAACTGTCCAGCGGAAACAATCCGGAAGACGAACCAAGTAGCGGCTCTCCTGCAAAAATAAATCAATTGGTTTTGGCTCAAGCAAACACTACCCTTCCACTCTTTTCAGGCTTCAAATTAAAAAACAGCATCAATGCTTCTGAAAATCTTTACAAAGCCGAACTAGCAAAATCAGCACAGACCAAAGAAGAAATCGCATTGCATGTTGTCCAGCAATATGCAAACTTGTACCAGACGCAAAAATCAGTTAATTTAATTACCGATAACCTAAAGAGTGCTCAACAACGCGTTTTAGACTTCAAAAATTTAGAACAAAACGGTATCATTCCACGTAATGATTTATTGAAAGCCCAATTACAAGAATCAAAAATCCAACTTTCGCTTGACGAAGCCATCAAAAATGTATCGGTCATCAATTATTCTCTAATTACCTTATTAAAACTTCCAGAAGATTATAAGATTGGGATTGATGAAACACAATTTGGTACTATTATGCCTGAAAACAGTATCAAAAACGAAGAAAATGCGATTGCCAACAGAAAGGATTTAGAGTCTTTACGCTTTACGCAGAAAGCTGGCGAAAGCAATATTAAAGTAGCAAAAAGTGCCTATTATCCAAGCCTGGCATTTATAGGCGGTTACACTTACCTCGATTTAAAAAATGCAATTACAGTTAGCAATGCAATGAACTTTGGTTTGGGAATATCCTATGATTTGAGTTCGATTTTTAAAAATGCCACTGCAGTTAAAGCCGCAAAAAACAGATTAAACGAAATCAAACAATCCGAAGCCATTTTATCGGATAACATAAAAATACAAGTTCAACAAGCCATTGAGAATTATAATTTGGCATTGAAACAAAGTAGTGTTTATGAACAAGCAATAACACAGGCTTCCGAAAATTTTAAAATAGTTAAGGACAAATACGACAACGGACTATCCAACACTACCGATTTATTTGAAGCCGATGCTGAGCAATTGAACTCTAAGATAAATCAAACTTTATCACGTGCCAATATATTATTGCGCTATTATGAAATACAAGCCGTTTCTGGGCAATTGACACAATCTTTCAACCTCCCGATAGCTATCGGGGCAAAATAACAATACTAATATTCAATCTTATGGAAAAGAAAAAAACAAATTTCAAGTTCATCATCATCTTTACCATCCTGATTCTTGGTGGTGGAACTTATGGAATCACTAAATACATGCATTCACTTTCGCACGAAGAAACTGATGATGCGCAAATTGAAAAAAACATGAATCCAATTATCCCAAGGGTTTCAGGATATGTGACAAAAGTATTTGTAAAAGACAATGATTTCGTAAAAAAAGGCGATACCCTTTTTACAATAGACAACAATGACTATCTCGTAAAACTGGAAGATGCAAAAGCAGCTTTGGCTTCCGCCGAAGGAAGTTATGCAGTTTCCAAAGCGGACGTAGGAAGTGCTTTGGCAAGTGTTTCGGTTTCGGATGCCAATATATTATCGGCAGGTGGAAACATTGAAAGTGCGAAAATTCGTTTGGGAAGGGCTTCAGACGATTTTGTACGTTATGAAAATTTATATAAAAACCATTCGATTACGAAACAACAATACGAACAGGCATTAGCGGCAAAACAAGAAGCAGAAAGCCAATTGAGTATTTTGAAAAATCAGGAACGCGCAAGTGCTTATCAAAAATCGGTTATTTCGGCCAAATCCAATGTAGCCAGTAAACAAACCGAAGTGGCTTTGGCCAATATAAAAAGAGCGCAAGCAATGCTGGATGCCGCAAAACTGAATTTGAGCTATACTGTTGTAACTGCATCAATAGACGGTCAGGTTTCTAAAATAGCCATTCAGCCTGGGCAATTACTGCAAACAGGACAATCCTTATTTTACATCATTAATAATAAGGAAGCATGGGTTGTTGCCAATTTCAAAGAAACCCAACTCAACAAAATGAAAGTAGGACAAAAAGTAACTATAAAAGTAGATGCTTTTCCCGATACTGAATTTGAAGGAACACTTTCTTCATTTTCACCAGCAACAGGTTCAAAATTTTCGTTACTTCCGCCAGATAATGCAACGGGTAACTTCGTAAAAACAATCCAGCGACTTCCAGTAAAAATTAGCCTTGACGCAACAAACGATAACGAAAAAGTAAAAATGTTACGCTCTGGAATGAATGCCGATGTGGATGTGCATTTAAAATAAAAGCAAAAAAATGGTAGTTGCAGATCAAGATAGTTTAGTAGAATATGGTTTCCGACGAGTAATCATTACAATCACAGCGGTACTTTGTGCTTTGCTCGAAATTGTAGATACTACTATTGTGAATGTCGCACTTAACAATATGCGGGGAAGTCTTGGTGCAACATTGACTGATGTTGCTTGGGTTATTACTGCTTATGCCATTGCCAATGTTATTGTAATTCCGATGACAAGCTGGTTGTCACAGCAATTCGGAAGAAGAAATTATTTTGCCACTTCCATCATTATATTTACGATTGCTTCCTTTTTATGTGGAAACGCAACCAATATATGGGAACTCGTTGCATTCCGATTTATTCAAGGTCTTGGAGGCGGTGCGTTATTAGTAACCGCTCAAACTATTATTACCGAAAGTTATCCAGTTGCAAAACGTGGAATGGCGCAGGCAATTTATGGAATGGGAGTTATTGTTGGCCCTACTCTTGGTCCACCATTAGGGGGCTATATTGTTCATAATTCATCTTGGCCATATATTTTTTACATCAATATTCCGTTAGGGATTATCGCTACAGTCTTGACTCTTACTTTTGTAAAAAGTCCAAAATACGGAGAAAAGCTAAAAGCGAACCAAGTCGATTGGTGGGGAATCTTTTTTCTTGCAGCGTTCATCGGATCGTTACAATATGTATTAGAACATGGTCAACAGGATGATTGGTTCAGCAACAATACTATTGTAACGTTATGTATTGTTTCAATAACTGGTTTGCTATTGTTTATTTGGAGACAACTTATTTATAAACATCCTATTGTAAACATGGGAGTTTTGAAAGACGGCAACTTACGTATCGGTATTTTAATGAGTTTCATACTCGGATTCGGATTATATGGCTCTACACTTATTATTCCTATTTACACACAATCCATCTTAGGCTGGACCGCATTGGACGCCGGATTGTTATTGATTCCAGGTTCTATTACCACTGCTATATTAATGCCTTTTATTGGAAAAATGATTCAGAAAGGAGTTCCTCAAGCCTATATGATTGCTGTTGGGTTTTTAGTATTCTTTTTCTTTACGTTTTGGATGCGAAACGCTATGACACCTGATACGGGGGTAGAACATTTTTACTGGCCATTGATTTTAAGAGGAATTGGTTTAGGCTTATTGTTTGTTCCAGTTACCACTTTATCATTATCAACTTTAAAAGGAAAACATATTGGTGAAGGAGCTGCTTTTACTGGAATGTTCAGACAGTTGGGAGGTTCTTTCGGAATCGCGATTATCACTACTTATATAACCCGATCCACTCAAAAACACAGAGTTGATTTAATTCCGCATCTCGACCTCACCAGAATTGAAGTCCAAGAACGTGTAAAGATTTTGAAAAAAGGTTTTATGAGCAAAGGTTTTAGCTCGAATGAAGCATTGGATAAAGCCTATCAGATTATGGATTTTTCGGTAATGAAACAAAGCACGGTAATGTCCTATATGGATATTTTTATGTATCTGGGTGTTATGTTCTTATTCTGTATCTTTTTTGTTTTCTTGATTAAGAGAAGTAAAAACAAAGTGGATATCAGTGAAGCAATGCATTAATGTTGGTGTTGGGTTTTAGGTGTTGGGTGTTGGGTTTTAGGTGTTGGGTGTTGGGTGTTGGGTGTTGGGTGTTGGGTGTTTGTAAATATTGGACAAACTTTTCCCTTCTCCATTTTTACTTTTCCCTTCTCCCTTTTCCCTTTCCTCTTTTCACTTCTCCCTTCTCCCTTTCCTCTTTTCCCTTCTCCCCACCTTAAAAAAACCTACCTAGTAAAAACTAAAGTGTTTCCTTTTGATAGATTGTCATCATAACAATAGCCTTCATAGTTAAAGCCCTTCAAATCTTCAATAGTTTGGGCATTGGTATCAATAATATAGCGCACCATCATTCCTCTGGCTTTTTTTGCAAAGAAGCTAATCATTTTTAGTTTTCCATCTTTAAAATCCTTGAACTCTGGAGTAATCACTGGAACTTTTAAAGCTTTTACATCTACAGCCGAAAAATATTCATTGCTAGCGAGGTTAATAAACAACTCTCCTTTTTTCAGTTCCTTGTTTAAAGCTTTTGTTATAGTAGGTTTCCAAAATTCATAAAGATTCTTCGATTCGCCGATTTCAAGTTTGGTTCCCATTTCCAATCGATAGGCTTGGATTAAATCCAATGGTTTCAACAAACCATATAAACCCGATAAGATTCGTAAACGGTTTTGTAAATCCTCTATCTTGTCTTCAGGAATAGTTTGGGCATCAAGACCTATATATACATCCCCAGCAAAAGTATAGATTGCTGGTCTGGCGTTTTCAATTGTAAAAGGGGTTTTCCATACTTTATTGCGTTGCCAGTTCAAATCGGCTAAATTTTCAGAAATATCCATTAACTCGGATAGTTGCGCAGGTTTTTTTTTCTTTAAAACAGCATTAATTTGTTTTGCTTGTTTTAAAAACTGTGGTTTTGAAAATTTTTCTGTTGGTAATCGACGTTCAAAATCAAGGGATTTAGCAGGAGATATAACGATTTTCATAGGATTATATTTGGCTTCAAAAATACAATATGATTTTGTTAATTAGTTTAGTGAATCTGTAATTTATTTAAAAATAATACAATAGGAAATCCTTTCTTAAAGGTATATAACAAAAAAATTAACTTTTGTGTTTAAATTTTAATCTCTATATTAGCGCCCTTAATTAACTAATTTATAACCATTATGAAAAAAATTACCGTAATGTTATTTGTTTTATCATTGTTTGGGTTGTTCTCCACTTCAATGATAGCTCAAAACACGACAGTTGGTATGCCAAAAAAAGTCATTGTGAAAAATCAATTTCAGCAAATGGCGGAAGATCATGATCATATTGCAGATGTACCAGGTCCAGACGGAGTTGTGCGTTGTGCAACCGATCAGTACGAAGCAATGTTGCAAAGACAAAATCCAGACAGACAGACTCGTGAAGAGTTTGAAGCGTGGCTTGCACCAAAAATTGCACAAATTAAAGCGGATAAAGCGGCTGGACGTAATGTACAGACCGTTTACAACATCCCAGTTGTTATTCACGTAATACACAATGGTGACGCTATTGGAACAGGAGAAAATATCTCTGATGCTCAGGCGGCTTCGCAAATTCAGGTATTAAATAATGACTTTAGAAGATTAATGGGAACTCCAGGATACAACACTGATCCTGCAGGAGCCGATTTAGAAGTTAATTTTTGTTTGGCTCAGCAAACGCCAACAGGAGTAGCTTCTACTGGTGTTGAGCACCTTAATATCAACCCACCTAACAATGTTGGAGCTGCAGGAGATTGGGAAACCACTGCAGATATTAATGTAATGAAAGGCACTACTATCTGGGATACAAGTCGTTATATGAATTTCTGGTCAGTACGTTTTGGTGGTAATACATCTGCAAATGGTGGAACTTCAGATTTATTGGGTTATGCTCAATTTCCAAACGGATCTTCATTAGGGGATTTGCCAGGAAACGATGGTGGTGCAAATAACAATACAGATGGAGCGGTATGTAAATACAACGCTTTTGGTAATAAAAATGATCCAGCGAATTCTGGAAATACTTTTATCATGGACCCTACTTATAACTTAGGTAGAACAATGACGCACGAAGTAGGTCACTGGTTAGGTTTATACCACACTTTCCAAGGAGGATGTACAGGAGTGGGCGATCGTTGTAACGATACACCTGCGGTCGCTACGCCAAATTTTGGCTGCGCAACTGGAACAAACTCTTGTCCTAGCGCTGCTGGAAATGATATGGTAGCAAACTATATGGATTATTCAGACGATGCCTGTATGAACATTTTTACAGCTGATCAAAAAATTCGTGTTCAAGCAGTTATGGCAAGTGCACAACGTAGAGCTTCTTTAAATGCCTCTACAGTTTGTCAAACAGCTACTCCAATTATTAAATTTGGAAGTACTACAGGATCTATAAACGAAAATACAAATTGTAATTTTACAGATGTTACTTTCCCAGTTTATATTGGTAAAGCTCCATCTCAGGCTGCTACAATAACTTTTACAGCTACAGGAACAGCTACCACTGCTCTGGATTATCAAATCATGACAGCTTCATTGAATTTCCCTACTGGATCAACAGCTGCTCAAAACATGACTGTTCGTGTATTTCATGACGGTTTAGTAGAAGGCGCAGAAACTATAAATGTTTCTTTAGTATTGAATGCTAATGGTGGAGATGCTACTCTTGACCCTGTTGCAAAGGATATTGTTATCACAATTGCTGACAATGATACTACTCCTACAGCTACAATCAACAATACTATTCTTACTGAAGATTTTGAAGATTTAACAGGATGGACAAGTATTGATGCAGACGGCGACACCAATGAATGGGGAACTGTTACAGGTGCTGAAGGAATTGGAGCCGTTATGGGCGCTTGTGGATTTTCTGAAACTGATCTTACAATCGTAGGTGGTACAGGAACAGCAACTCCAAACAACTTTTTAATTACTCCTCAAGTAACAATTCCAGTGGGATCTACTTCGGCTACATTAAAATATGACATAGGATATTATTCTGCAGGAAGTGGTGCTGGTGAGCATTATGCAGTATATTTTACAACAAATCCTGCAACACCTGCAACAATTATGGCAGGAACAGTTTTACAGGCAGATACAATTACACCTGCTAACTTTACAACTGCACCTAAAACACATAATTTAATTACTGCAGGAATTGCTGGTCAAACAGGATATTTTGTTTTCAGACATATTGCTAATGCAAGTGGAGATGGTATTATATTATTGGACAACCTAGATATTTCAAGTGTTATTGCTACTGCAGTTCAAACTACAGTTAACACTCCAACTGCTTATACAGCTTTGATTCCTCAAACTGGTACTGCTCATCCAAAAGACAGTACTACCGGAAACATGATGATGGATATTACTGATAGTGATAATTTCAATTATGGTTGCGCAACAGTCTCTGTTTCAAGAGATGCTACTACAGCTGGTGCAGCTACTGTTAATTATGGTACAAACACAGCTACTGATTTGAAAGTAATGGCAAAAAGCTTTACTGTTGCTACAGCAAATGCTAATCCTACTGGATCATCAACACTTAAATTTTATTTTACTGAGGCTGAAATTGCTGCTTGGGAAGCTGGAACAGGAAATGTTAGAGCTAACATGAAAGTTTTAAAACAAGGTGGCGGTTATACTAATGCAACAATTGGTGCATTTGGAGCGGGAGTAACATTAACGACTACTGTTGCAACTGGAGCTAATGGTGTTTACTTTTTCGGAAAAGCACCACTTCCAACTGTAAGTTTTGCAGCTGCTACAGGAAATCCTACTGAAGCTACTGATTGTAGTTTTACTGATTATACTTATGCTGTTTTATTGGACTTACCAGCTTCAGCTGATGCTACTGTAACATTCAACGTTACTGGTGGTACTGCAACTGCTACTAAGGATTACCAAATTGTTAACCCATCTGTAACTTTCTTAGCTGGAACTACAACAACACAAAACTTAACTGTTCGTGTGTTCAATGATGGTATTGTTGAGGCTAATGAAACTATCAATGTAAGTTTGGTATTGAATGCTAATGGCGGAGACGCTGTTTTAGATCCAGCAACGGATGACATGGTAATTACTATTACTGATAATGACGTTGCTCCTATCGCAACAACTACTATTCAGGATGTAGTAAATACTCCTACTGCTTATAACGCTACAATCAATGCAACAGGTACTGCCCATGCAATTGACAGTGCAACAGGAAATGTAATTTTATCTCTTACTGACAATGACAACTTTGATTATGGTTGTGCTACTGTTTCAGTTTCAAGAGATGCAGCTACAGCTGGTGCTCCTTCTGTAAACTTTGGAACTAATACTGCCCTTAACTTACAGGTTATGGCTAAAACATTTACAGTAGCTACTGCAAATGCAAATGCAACAGGTAGTGCAACTACTACATTCTACTTCTCTGAATCTGACATTGCTGCATGGGAAACTGCTACAGGAAATGTAAGAGCAGACCTTAAAGTAGTTAAAACTGGTGAAACTTTATACAGCTCTGTAACTATTGGTACTTTTGGCGCAACGGGTGTAACGCTTACTGCTTCTACTTCAACCGGTGCTGCTGGTGAATATAACTTTGGTATCGATGCAAACCCAACGATCAGTTTTGATGCTGCAACGGGTAACATCGCGGAGGCTACTGACTGTACTTTTACAGATGTAACTTTCCCAATATCTATCCTTACTGGTGCTACTGCTGATGCTACTGTAACTTTCAATGTTACTGGTGGTACTGCAACTGCTACTAGGGATTACCAAATCGTTAATCCTTCGGTTACTTTCTTAGCTGGAACAACTACTCCACAAGATTTAACTATTCGTGTGTTCAATGATGGTATTGTTGAGGCTAATGAAACTATCAATGTAAGTTTAGTATTGAATGCAAACGGTGGAGACGCTGTTTTAGATGCTGCTGCTGATGATATGGTTATTACAATTACTGATAATGACGTTGCTCCTATTGCAACTACAACTATTCAGGATGCAGTAAATACGCCTACAGCTTATACCGCTACAATCAATGCAACTGGTACTGCCCATGCAATTGACAATGTTTCAGGAAATGTAATGTTATCTTTAACAGACAATGATAACTTTGATTATGGTTGTTCAACTATTTCTGTTTCAAGAGATGCAGCTACAGCTGGAGCGCCTTCTGTTAACTTCGGGACAAATACTGCCCTTAACTTACAGGTTATGGCTAAAACATTTACAGTAGCTACAGCTAATGTAAATGCAACTGGAAGCGCAACTAATACATTCTATTTCTCTGAAGCTGACATTGCTGCGTGGGAAACTGCTACAGGAAACGTTAGAGCTGATCTTAAAGTAATTAAAACAGGTGAAACGGTATATAGTGCTGCTACTTTAGGTTCTTTTGGAGCTACAGGCGTAACACTTACAGCTAGTACTGCAACTGGCGCTGCTGGTGAATATAACTTTGGTGCAACTGTTAACCCAAAAATCAGTTTTGATGCTGCTACTGGCATTATTGCTGAAGCTACAAACTGTAACTTTACAGATGTGACTTTCCCTATTTCTATAGATGGTCCATCTTCTGCTAATGCTGATATTACATTTAACGTAACGGGTGGTACTGCAACTGCTGGTGATTATCAAATCATTCCTGCATCAGTAACATTTACTACAGGTTCTACAACTTCTCAAAACATGACTGTTCGTGTATTCCACGATGGTTTAGTCGAAGGTGCTGAAACAATTAATGTAAGTTTAGTATTGAATGCCAATGGCGGTGACGCTATTTTGGACGCTACTAAACAAGATATGGTTATCACAGTAAATGATGACGATTTAGCTCCAACTGCTGGTGGTACTGTTAGTATTTTATCAGAAGATTTTGAAGCTGTACCAGGTTGGGGAGTTATTGACGGTGACGGAGATACTCACAATTGGGGTACCGTAACAGGTGCTGCTGGAATCGGATCAGTTGCAGGAGCTTGTGGATTCTCAGAAACGGATCTTTCTCTTGTAGGTGGAACTGGAACTGCTACTCCTAATAATTATATCATTACTCCTCAAGTTACAATTCCAGCTGGAGCTACTATAGCAACAATGAATTATGACATAGGATATGCTACTCAAGGCACTGGTGCTGGAGAACATTATGCAGTTTACTTTACAACTGATGCAACTTCTGAAGCTTCAATTTTAGCAGGAACAGTTTTACAAGCTGACACAATAACTCCAGCTAATTTTACTACTGCTCCAATATCTCATGATTTAGTTGCAGCGGGACTTGTAGGTCAAACTGGATTTTTCGTATTAAGACATATTGCAAATCCTAGTGGAGACGGTATTATATTGTTAGACAATATGGAAATATCTGCTACTACTTCTGGAGCTGTTGTACAAGTTGGAGTGAATACACCAACTGCTTATGTTGCAGGAGTTACTGGAACAGGAACTGCTTATGCTACTGATAGCGCAACAGGAAATATCATGTTGAGCTTAACTGATAATGATGGTTTCAACTATGGTTGTACTACGGTTTCTGTTTCTAGAGATCAAGCTACTGCTGGTGCACCATCGGTTAACTTTGGAGCTAACACAGCCGCAAACTTGAGAGTAATGGCGAAAAACTTTACCGTTGCCGCTACTGCTAATGCATCTGGAAGTGTAGGATTTACATTCTACCTTAAAGAAGCTGAAGTTGCTGCTTGGGAAACTGCTACAGGTTTAACTAGAGCGGACTTAAAAGTTATTAAAACTGGAACGACTACTTATTACCCAGCAACTATTGGTGCTTTTGGTAGTGATGTTACATTAACTGCAACTATTCCAAGTGGAGCAGATGGAGTTTATAACTTTGGTCAAGATCCTGCTTTGTCTACTTCTACTTTTGAATTAAACAATAACATTTCTATCTATCCAAACCCAACTAAAGACGTATTGAACATCAGTACAACTTCAGATTTTGGATTGCCAACTAGTTATACTGTTTATAGCGCTTTAGGACAAGTTCTTAAAACGGTAAATAAAGTAAGCCAAGCTGATTTAACAATCAACACTGCTTCTTACAGCAATGGTGTTTATTTCATCAAAATTGAAAAAGACGGAACTTTCATTACTAAAAAGTTTATCAAAAACTAAACAGTTATCAAGTTCTTGATTTTCAAGACCTATTTAAAAAGCCTGCTCAATTGAGCAGGCTTTTTTTTTGAATTAATTTGAAAACAATTACTAAAAAACAGAAAACAAAGAATCTTTATTTGTTTCTTTATGGATAACTTAATAAATATGTTAAAAAAAAGAATTGTTTTAAATAAAAAGATTAGCTGGAAAAAATATTAATACAAGAAAGTTAAATAACTGGAATTAGTTTTTTAGGCATTATTTTTTTCTAAATTAGCAGTCTTAACTAACTAATTTAAAACTAATTATGAAACTAACCAATGTAAAGTTCTTGGTCTTATCTTTGTTTGGATTATTATCCATTACATTGACGGCTCAGACCTTACCAAAAATCACTCCTATCACTTTGGCAGAAGATCAGGAAACAAGACCAATAGGTTTTTGTGCCTCTGAAGAGTTAAAATCTTATTATGACAGATTAGATCCTAATCGACAAACCCGTGAACAATTTGAAGCGCAGTTAGCACCTTTTATAAAAAAAATAGAAGAAGACAGAGCAGCAGGGCGTAACATTCAGGTTTCCTATAACATTCCTGTAGTAATTCACGTAATCCACGATGGTGATGCTTTAGGGACTGGAGAAAACATTACTGATGCTCAAGCTATTTCACAGATTAACGTCTTGAATTTAGCTTTCAACAATATGGGTTCTACGACCTATAATAATACAGGAGTTAATTTTGACATTCATTTTTGCATTGCTCAAACTGACCCAAACGGAGTAGCTACTACTGGTGTAGAACACATTGTTCGTGTACCTCCAACAGATACTTACCCTAATTCATCTTATGGACCAACAGGTACTTCAAGCGAGAAAGACTGGGAAACGAATGCTCAGGTTGCAACTGTAAAATCTGCAACGAGTTGGGATCCTACTAAATACATGAACTTCTGGACATTCCGTTTAGCAAATAATGGTACAGCTGGAAGTCCAGATTATGGTAGTACTTCTTCAGGTGGTGTATTAGGTTTTGCTACATTTCCTAATATGCCCAATTCTAGTACTCCAGCAGACTTACCTACTGGTACCGGAAATGCAAGTGTTGACGGTTCAGTTTCTGTTTTTGATGGTATGGGAACAATCAGTGATCCGGCTTATCAGTCAAGCTGGTTATTAAATCCAAATTGGAATACAGGAAAAACTATGGTTCACGAAGTAGGTCACTGGTTAGGTTTGTACCATACTTTTCAAGGTGGCTGTGCTTCACCAGGTGATTATTGCAATGACACTCCACAAAGTAATGGAGCTCCAGCTGCTTGTACTGCTTCAACAAACACTTGTCCATCTGACCCAGGAAATGATCCAATTCATAACCACATGTCATATACAGGCGAGACTTGTAGAAATGAATATACGCCAAATCAAATTACCAGAGCACAAGCGGTTATGGCAAACGGGTACCGCCGAAGCACTTTAAACGCCTCTACAAAATGTCAAACAGCTACTCCAATCATTAAATATGAAAAGACAACAGGAGCTATAGATGAGGGCACTAATTGTAATTATACCGATACTAATTTTAAAATATTTATTGGCAAAGGAGCTTCGCAAAAAGCCGATATTACATTTAACGTAACAGGCGGAACTGCAACACAGGCATTGGATTATCAAATAATTCCAGCTACCGTAAGTTTTACAGCGGGTTCATTAACTGCACAAAACATGACGATTCGTGTATTTCACGATGGTATTGTAGAAGGAGGTGAAACTATTAATGTTTCTTTAGTTCTTAATGCTAATGGTGGAGATGCAACTCTTGACCCAGCAGCAAAAGACATGGTTATTACTATCAACGATAACGATGTAACACCAACGGCTGTAGTAACAACAACACTTTTAACCGAAGATTTCGAAGATTCTTCAGACTGGTCACAAATAGATGGTGATGCAGATGGAGTTGGATTTCAATTTAGTAATTTTGCTAGTGGGGCAATTGCGAATTTGACTAATATAGCCGCTGTATCGATAACTGATAAAACTATTTATAGTCAAACAGGTTCTGCAGCTCCAAATCATTTTTTAATTAGCAAACAAATTACAATTCCAACAGGAGTTGATAGTGCTACATTAACCTATAGAACTGGTGCATATACTCAACAAGGAGGTACAACATACCAAGAAAATTATTCAGTTTATTTTGCAAGCGACATTTCCTCTGCTGCAACAATCAGTGCCACAACTGGAACTCGATTATTAAAAAGCAGTATAAGAATCCCCGTAAACCAAAATGCTCAACTAATAACTGTTGATTTAACTAGTTTAATTGGACAAACAGGGTATTTAGTTTTTAGACACCATAACACAGCTCCTGCTAATGGACTTATAGCATTTGACACCGTTAATTTAACGACATCAAAAACTACAAGTGTTCAAACTGCAGTTAACACACCAACTGCATACAACGCATTGATTCCGCAAACAGGAACGGCAAATGCTACAGACACTACCTCTGGAAACATTATGTTGAGTATTACTAACACTGATAATATCAATTATGGTTGTGCTACAGTTTCGGTTTCAAGAGATGCTGCAGCTGCTGGAGCTCCTGCTGTAAACTATGGTGCGAACACTGCTAATAACTTAAAAGTTACAGCAAAAAGATTTACAATAACAACTGGTACAGCAAATACAACTTCAAGTAACACTTTGACATTTTATTTTACTGATGCTGAATTAAGCGCTTGGGAAACAGCTACAGGAAATGTAAGAGCAAACATTAAAGCCTTAAAAGCTGGAGATGCAACTTACAGCAATGTAACTATTGGAGCTTTTGCAACTAATGTTACATTAACAGCTACTTTTTCTACAGGTTTAGCTGGTGATTATTATTTCGGTGTCCCGCCATCACCTCCAACCGCTGTTGCAACCACTACTGTAAATGAAACTTGTGGTTCAGCAAATGGTTCAATAACCATAGGTGCCGTAACAGGAGGAAGCGCACCTTATACTTTCTCTGTTAATGGAAGTCCTTTTACAGCTACTACATCTTATCCTAACTTAGCTGCTGGAACCTATTCTATAATTGTAAAAGATGCGAATGGGGCAACTTATACCACTTCAGTAACTATTACAAATACTGCTGGACCAACAGCTGTAGCAACAACTAAAGTAAACACTACTTGTGGAGCAACAAATGGTTCAGTAACTATTGGAGCCGTAACTGGTGGAACTGCTCCTTATACCTATTCTTTTAACGGAAGTGCGTTTACTAGTACAACTAATTACCCTAATTTAGCTGCAGGAACTTATTCTGTTGTTGTAAAAGATGCTAATACTTGTACTTATACTACTTCAGTAACTATTACAGATACTCCTGGCCCAACCGCAGTTGCAACAACTATAGTAAACGCTACTTGTGGTTCAGCAAATGGTTCAGTAACTATTGGAACCGTAACTGGAGGAACTGCTCCTTCTACGTATTCTTTCAACGGAAGTCCATTCACAGCAACAACCAACTATACTGGTTTAATCGCAGGAACTTATCCAATTATTGTTAAAGATGCTAACGGTTGTACTTTTAACACAACAGTTACAATAACTAATGCTGCAGGTCCAACCGCTGTTGCAACAACTATAGCAAACACTACTTGTGGTGCAGCAAATGGCTCTGTAACTATTGGAACTGTAACTGGAGGAACTGCTCCTTATACTTATTCTTTCAATGCAAGTAGTTTTACAGCAACAACTAGCTATACAAGTTTAATCGCCGGCTCATATGCTATTATTGTTAAAGATGCTAATGGTTGTACTTTTAACACAACAGTTACAATAACTAATACATCTGGTCCAACAGCTATTGCAACTACTATTAACGATGCGGCTTGCGGAGCAAGTGATGGTGATGTAACTCTTGGTACCGTTACTGGAGGAACTGCTCCTTATACTTATGACTTCAATAATCTTGGATATTCAGCAATAACAGCTTATACTGGACTTGCAGCTGGAAGTTATACTCTTAAAGTAAAAGATGCAAATGGTTGTATATTCTCAACAACAGTATCAATCAGTAATGCAAGTGGAGTAACAGCTGTTGCTACAACTGTTGTTAATGAAACTTGCGGAGCAAGTAATGGTTCTGTAACAATAGGCACCGTTACTGGCGGAACTTCTCCTTTTAGTTATGATTTCAATGGTCTTGGTTATTCAGCAACAACATCTTATACAGGACTTGCCGCTGGAAGCTATACTGTTAATGTAAAAGATGCAAATGGTTGTATATATTCAACCACAGTTGCAATCACTAATGCTGGAGGTCCAACTGCTGTTGCTACTACTGTTGTAAACGAAACTTGTGACGCATCAAACGGTTCTGTAACATTAGGAACTGTTACTAGTGGTACCGCTCCTTATACTTATAATTTCAATAACGCTGGTTTTGCAGGCGCAACTACTTACACTGGACTTCCTGCTGGATGCTATCCTTTAGAAATTAAGGATACCAACGGATGTACTTTTTTAACATCAATTTGTCTTACCAATTCAAACGGTCCAACTGCTGTAGCAACTACTTTTTCAAATGAAACTTGTAGTGCATCAAATGGATCAATAACATTGGGCGCAGTAACTGGTGGTACCGCACCTTATACTTATAACTTCAATAGCTCTGGATTTCAGGTATCAACATTTTTTAATGGTCTTACTGCTGGATGTTATTCTATAGAGGTTAAGGATGCAAATGGATGTATTTATACTACATCAGTTTGCCTTACAGATTCTCCTGGTCCAACTGCTATTGCAACTACTATTGTAAATGCAGCCTGTAGCGCAAATAATGGTTCTGTAACTCTTGGTGCCGTTACTGGTGGGGCTTCTCCTTATTTGTATGACTTTAATAATCTTGGTTATTCAGCAACAACATCTTATAGTGGACTTACTGCTGGAAGTTATGTGGTTAATGTAAAAGATGCAAATGGGTGTATATTCACAACCACTGTATCAGTTAGTAATGCTGGTGGTCCAACCGCTATTGCAACTACTATTACAGATGAGTCATGTGGGAATGCAAATGGATGTATTGCAATAACTGGCGTAACTGGTGGAACTGCTCCATATAGCTATGAATTCAATGGTGCTGGTTTCACTGGGACAACTAATTATTGTGGACTTGCAGCCGGAACTTATACTATTATTGTAAAAGATGCCAACGGATGTACTTATACAACATCAGTTACTGTTAACAGTACTCCTGCTCCAACAGCAAGTATCAGCTATGCAGGGACGCCATTTACTTCGACGGATGCTTCATCGCAACCCGTAACCTTAACTGGAACTGGAGCTTACATGGGAGGAACTTTCACAGCAGCTCCAGCTGGATTGACATTGGATACTGCTACAGGAGATATTATTGCGAGTACAAGTACTCCTGGATGCTATACGGTAACTTATACTATCGCTCCGTCAGGAGGATGTCCTTCAGTAACCGCAACTACAAATATATGTATCACAACATTGGCCACGGATAGTTTTGTAAACAATTTGTTTTCGGCTTATCCTAATCCAACAACGGGTTTACTTTTTGTAGCCTTAAAAGATGTTTCAACAAATATAGATTTGATCATAGTAACGGATGTTCTTGGAAAAACGATTCAAACAGAGAAAATTAATACTCCAAACACAACCGTTGATTTATCGAGATTATCAAATGGACTTTATTTTGTAAAAGTAAAATCTGGGGAACTAGAAAAAGTACTGAAAGTGATCAAACAATAAATCACTTTGTTCTAAAAATAATAATTTTAAACAGAAATCCCGTTTGCGAAAGTGAACGGGATTTTTTTGTAGCACTTATAGATAAACAGTAATTAATTTAATTGATTTTCAGAATAATAAAAAACCCTGCTCAAGAGCAGGGTTTTTATGTATGAAATCATACTACAAAATTTTTGTTAAATTCGTACGCAACCTATATTAAATTATTGCATCTTTATACAAACCTTAAACACTATGACAAAATTAAAAGTACTTTCCGTTTTACTCTGTATTTCAATATTTTTTATTTCTTGTGATTATGAATATGTAGCACCACCTGACAATACATATTCTTTAAATTTTGGTAATTCTGTTTCTAAAGATTTTTTTGGTCAAGTTATAGATGAAAACAACAATCCTGTACAAAATGCAACAATCACTATAGGAACTTCGACGGTACAGACCGATATTAATGGTGTTTTCATTATCAATGGTGCGGAAGTTTTTGAAAAGTTTGCATACATAAAAGCTAAAAAGAGCGGATATATTGATGGATCAAGAGCAATTGTTCCAACCGAAGAAGGCACAAATAATATAACAATTATGATGTTATCTGGAGCAATTTCAGGGACAGTACCTTCAGGAGCAAGCAGCAGTATTAATTTAACAAGTGGCGCTAAAGTTATTTTTGATGGAAATTTTAAAACTGAATCTGGAACGGCTTATAACGGAACAGTAAATGTTATTATGCATCATTTAGATCCTTCAGATTCTAATGTATATAACAAAATGCCCGGAATGCTATTTGCAGAAAATACTTTAGGCGAAGCCAAGACTTTAGAAACTTATGGAATGATAAACATCGAATTAAGAGGCAGTGCAGGTCAAAAACTACAAATTACCCATACCGCACAAATTGAAATGCCTATTACTTTATCTCAACAAGGTTCTGCATACGACGCAATACCTCTATGGCATTTTGACGAAACACTTGGATATTGGAAAGAAGAAGGAAGTGCATCTAAGATTGGAAATAAATATGTGGGAACTGTTTCTCATTTTTCCTGGTGGAATTTTGATGTTCCATTTCCTACAGTCAATTTATCCGTAACTGTTGTAGATACCGATGGAAATCCAATTTCAAATGTTGGAGTCGGTATATTTAAAAATGGCTCTAACAATCCAGCGATATCATTTACTAATAAAAATGGCCAAGTTAGCGGATTAGTTCCTGCAAATGAATCTTTGACATTAAAAGTATATGATGGGTGTTATAATGTTTTACGGACAACAAATATCCAGGCATTTACCGTAAATACGAAATTACCAAATATAGTATTAAATAGCGGAGCCATACAATCGTCTATAGTAAAGGGGACTTTATTAAAATGTGATGATGCCAATATAAGTAATGGCTATGTAATGTTACGAAATAATGGAAGAAATGCTGTTTCAGCTGTATCCAACGGAAGCTTTAGTTTTTCAACTTTATTTTGCGGAGCGAATGGTAACTTCACTTTAGAAGGTTTTGATTATGACAATAATCAAACAACAGGCATGATTAACTATATTAATACTCAGCCAGATACCAATGTGGGCAATTTAAAAGCCTGTACCACAATTGAAGAATTTATTTCATTTAAAATTGATAACAATCCTGTAAACTACATTACAGATAACATTAATACTAATGCAGGGCCTGGAAATATAGGGTTTGAAATTAATAATACCTATACAATTGGTGAAACCTATATTTCAATAATAGGAACTACGATAGTACCAGGAATTTATACTACTCCACAATTTACAATGAATGTGAGTGGAAATGTAATATCATCACAATATGCCAATACCATTGCTTTAAATTTAAATTTTTACGGCAACAGCGGACAATATATCGATATGACATTTAATGGGATTTATCTTGATCCAGCAACCGGAATAAACCATTCGATAAACGGGGTTTTACATGTAAAAAGGGATTAAGTTCAAATTTCAAATTATAAAAAAAACCTTCTTTTACGGAGGTTTTTTTATGAATTAAATCCACTGAAATTTTGTTTACTTATATTTGCTTCCGCGAAATCCATCAAAATGAACATCAAACTTATCGCCATTGGCAAAACCGATAATAAAAACTTACAATCACTGATTGAAGAGTATACTAAACGTTTGTCATTTTATATTAAGTTTGATTTGGAAATTATTCCTGACATCAAGAATGTAAAAAACCTATCAGAAAGTCAACAAAAAGAAAAAGAAGGAGATTTGATTTTAGCAAAAATCACTCCTACTGACCAATTAATACTTTTGGACGAAAACGGAAAAAACTTTTCCAGTGTAGGGTTTTCAGAAGAATTGCAAAAAAAAATGAATTCGGGAGTAAAAACTTTGGTATTTGTAATTGGCGGCCCTTATGGTTTTTCTGAAACCGTTTATGCTAAAGCAAATGGAAAAATTTCACTTTCATTAATGACTTTTTCACACCAAATGGTGCGATTGTTTTTTATCGAGCAATTGTATCGGGGATTTACGATTTTGAAAAACGAACCGTATCATCATCAGTAAATCTTTTGACAAGCCTAGTCTGGAATTTGGAAATTATATTTTGGAGTTTAATTTCTCATACAACTTCACACATTCTACCGCTTCTTTTACATCGTGAACACGAAGGATTTTTGCACCTTTCATTAAGCCCACAGTATTTAATACCGAAGTTCCATTTAAAGCTTCTTCGATAGTTGAATCCAATGTTTTGTATATCATCGATTTTCTGGATACTCCAACTAAAATTGGCAATTCCAACATTTGAAACAATTCTAGTTTTTGCAATACTTCATAATTCTGGTCAATGGCTTTGGCAAAGCCAAAACCTGGATCAACAATCAAATCATTAATTCCAAAACTTCTTGCTTTATTTACTCTTTCAGAGAAGTAAAACAACATCTCTTTTATAATATCCTCATAATTGCATAATCCCTGCATTGTCTGCGGCGTTCCTTTCATATGCATCATGATATAAGGAGGTTGGAATTCTGCAATAATTCCCAGCATTTTTTCATCTAGGTTTCCCGCAGAAATATCATTGATAATTGATGCACCATTGAGAAGGGCGGTTTTAGCTACCTCGCTTCTAAAAGTATCTATGGAAATCAATGTTTTGGGAAAGTGTTTCAGTACTAAATTAACAATAGGAATCAGTCGGTTTAATTCATCTTCTTCCGAAACCAGTTCAGCATTGGGTTTACTGGAATAGGCACCAATATCTATAAAAGCAGCGCCTTCAATTAACATTTTTTCAACTTGGGAGAGTATTTCAATTTCATTTTTATACTTTCCTCCATCATAAAATGAATTCTGGGTTACATTCAAGATTCCCATCACTTTTGGAACAGATAAATCAATAAGTTCCCCTTTACAATTTATAGTCATTGGTTTAGTTTAAAATTCTGCAATCACTTGGCAAATCATCATTCCCAATCAAAAAAAAGCGTTATTTTTGTGACAAATATACACCAATAATGAAGAATACTTCTCAGGAATATGACAATGTAATAGCAACTTGCCGAACTTTGTTCATCAATAAAATGAAAGATTATGGAAGTGCTTGGCGCATCCTAAGATTGCCATCATTGACCGACCAGATTTTCATAAAAGCCCAGCGTATAAGAAGTTTACAGGAAAATGAGGTTCGAAAAATAGACGAAGATGAAACAGGGGAATTCATAGGAATCATTAACTATTCAATAATGGCTTTGATTCAGCTTGAACTTGGCATTGTTGATCAACCTGATTTAGAAGTGGCAAAAGCAACCGAATTATATGATGCAAAAATCAAACTTACCAAAGAATTGATGTTGGACAAAAACCATGATTATGGCGAAGCGTGGCGTGAAATGCGCATTAGTTCATTAACCGATTTAATTCTACAAAAATTATTACGCGTTAAACAAATTGAAGACAATAAAGGAAAAACAATAGTTTCGGAAGGTATTGATGCGAATTATCAAGATATGATTAATTACTCGGTATTTGCATTGATTTTAATGGGGTATAATAAATAACAACTCATTAACAGTCAAATTCCTTAATGTATAATACATTTGGTCAAAATAGTTAAATATGGAAAACAGTACTAAAAAAAACATTGCCTGGTCTTTAAGAATTATTATATCTGCCCTTT
Source organism: Bacteroidota bacterium (assembly GCA_040387655.1). Taxonomy (GTDB): domain Bacteria; phylum Bacteroidota; class Bacteroidia; order Flavobacteriales; family Flavobacteriaceae; genus Flavobacterium. The sequence goes on from JAZKDI010000003.1 coordinate 47,694, forward strand.
TTATAGTTTCTGCTCTAGCTAAACTTTCTAAAGGATCCTTATTGGATTCACCTTATTTTGCCATTTCAACGTTTGAAGTAAAACAACTTTATACCTTAGGTTTTTCTGAAAGCCTTGCACCTTACTTTTCAAGGATATTAATCGGAATCGAAATCGCATTGGGACTTTTAATATTACAGGGACATTATTTAAGAAAAATTATTATTCCTTCGACTATATTATTATTATCGGTTTTTGTTTGTCATTTGACTTATGTAACCTTTTTGAGCGGAGGAAATACAGGAAATTGTGGTTGCTTTGGTGAATTAATTCCAATGACTCCAATTGAAGCTATCATAAAAAATATAATCGCCATTGGATTGTTATTCTATTTATTGAAAGTACTCCCAAATAAAAGCGAACAACATTGCAACTTCTGGGTTGTCACTACTATAACATTAGGTTCGATTTTGTTCTTGTTCATGTTGGCACCAATTCAACCAAAAGCAACTTTTACCACATCTGAAACTACTGAAAACACGATAGAGGAAGATACAATAACTTCTATAACCCCTACCCTTTCAACAGTATATACCGATACAGTAAAAAAAGGAATTAGTTCGAAGGAAATTGAGCCTAAAAAAGTTGGCTCGAGCGAAAGCGAACTGGCGAAGCAAACCTTAGCTATTGATGAACCAGCAAGACACAAATCTGGCAATACAGTTTATTTTTCAAACATTGACAAGGGAAGAAAAACTTTATGCTTTTTCGTTCCTGGTTGTGACCACTGCAGGGAAGCAGCAAAAGAGTTAACTGAATTAAAAAAAGTGGACAAAAATTTTCCAGATATTTCTATTGTTTTCATGAATGAAGAAGCATTTTTAATTCCAGAATTTTTCAAATTTGCCGGTGCAGAATATCCATATAAAATTATTGAAGTAATTCCTTTTTGGAAAGCATTGGGCAATAACAGGGACACACCTGGTGTGAAATATTTATGGAACGGAAATGAAATCAAATATTATGATGGGATTAAAGAAAATAAATTCAATGCTGCAGAATACAAAGAATTAATCAATAAAAAATATTCAGAATTAAAAAAATAATTATAAATCTTAAATTTAAATAAAATGAAAATAGCTAAAATATTGGTTCTATTAATTACAATAACAACGTTTTCTTGTTCTTCAAATGCACAGACGGAATTCTCAAAAGAAGCATTGACTGAAAAATTAACGGCTCTTGATGGAACTCAAGTAGCCTTTGGAGACATCCTAGAAAAATACAAAGGAAAAACTGTTGTTATCGAAGCTTGGGCATCATGGTGTGGGGATTGTGTAAAAGCAATGCCAAAAGTTAAAGAACTACAAGCAAACAATCCAAATGTGGTGTATTTATTCCTTTCATTGGATAAATCTGCTGATAAGTGGAAAGCAGGTATTGAAAAACACGAATTAAAAGGAGAACATTATTTAGTAAATGACGGAATGAAAGGTGCATTTGGAAAGGCTATTAATTTAGACTGGATTCCGAGATACATCATCATTGACAAAACCGGAAAAATTCTTTTATACAGAGCAATTGAAACCGATTTCGAAAAAATAAATACAGTATTAAAATCAGTTTAATCGCATGAGACAGAAAATAGTGGCAGGAAATTGGAAGATGCATAAAAATGCGGAACAAACAGAAGATTTCCTTAATGAATTGATTGATAAGTTACCAATAGATGCAACAGCAGAAATAATTGTTGCCCCTACATTTGTAAACCTAGCTTCTGCTGCGGCACATTTAGAATACACAAATATTGACGTAGCGGCTCAAAATATGCATCAGGCAGAATCTGGCGCTTATACTGGTGAAGTTTCAGCAGACATGCTAAAAAGTATCGGAATAAACACTGTTATACTGGGTCATTCTGAACGTCGCGCCTACTTTCATGAAACTGATTCCCTAATTGCATTTAAAGTAGATGCTGCTTTAGAACACGATATGAGGGTTATTTTTTGCTTTGGTGAAGAGTTGAAAGACCGTCAATCACAAAATCATTTTAATATCGTTGAAAACCAATTGCGTGATGGCTTGTTCCAAATCCAAAATAAAGATTGGGAAAATATCATTTTAGCTTACGAACCCGTTTGGGCTATTGGCACTGGAGAAACCGCTTCACCGGAACAGGCACAGGAAATGCATCATTTTATTAGGGAAACAATTCGAAAGATGTACGGCAATGATATTGCTGAAACCGTTTCAATCCTTTACGGAGGAAGCGTAAAACCAGAAAATGCAAAAGAAATTTTCTCACAGCCGGATGTAGATGGCGGATTAATTGGCGGAGCTGCTTTAAATGCAGATGATTTTTCAGCAATTGTAAAAGCCATCAACTAACAAATTTTATTCAATTATTAAACAAAAACCAAATGCAAAATATCATTGACCGTTTCATCAACTATGTAACAATTGACACCGAATCCGATCCAAATTCAACTACTACACCAAGTACTGCAAAACAATGGGATTTAGCAAATAAATTAGTCGATGAACTAAAAGCCATTGGGTTATCAGAAGTTACTATAGATGAGAATGCTTATATTATGGCTACTTTACCGAGTAATGTAAAGCAAAATGTTCCTGTAATTGGTTTCATATCCCATTTTGATACTACACCAGATTTTACTGGTGCAAACGTAAAACCTCAGGTTATAAAAAATTATGATGGGGGCGATATTGTTTTAAACAAAAAACAAAACATCATTTTGTCTCCAAGTTATTTTAAGGATTTGTTACAATACAAAGGACAGACTTTAATCACGACTGATGGAACAACTTTGCTGGGTGCAGATGATAAAGCCGGAGTAACAGAAATAGTTACTGCAATGGAATATCTAATTAAAAACCCCAAAATCAAACACGGCAAAATCAGGATTGGATTCACACCTGATGAAGAAATTGGTCGTGGCGCACATAAATTCGATGTAAAGAAATTTGGTGCAGAATGGGCCTATACCATGGACGGAAGCCAAATTGGCGAATTGGAATATGAAAATTTTAATGCTGCTGGTGCAAAAATAACTTTTAAAGGAAAAAGCGTACATCCTGGTTATGCTAAAGGTAAAATGATTAATTCAATGCTAATTGCAAATGCTTTTATCAATGAATTGCCAAAGCATGAAATTCCGCAAGAAACCAAAGGATATAAAGGCTTTTTCCATGTGACTCAACTTTCGGGAAGCATTGAAGAAACAACTTTGGAATTGATAATAAGAGACCACAGCAATAAAAAATTCATTAAACGCAAAGAGTTCATCCACAAAATCGCAAAAAAAATAAACAAACAGTTTGCGAAACAATTTGGGGAAGATATTGTAATTGTCGAAGTAAAAGACCAATACTACAATATGCGTGAAAAAGTGGAACCCGTAATGCATATTGTGGATATTGCCGAAAAAGCAATGAAAGAAATTGGAATCAAACCATTAATAAAGCCTATTCGTGGTGGCACTGATGGCTCACAATTGTCCTATATGGGATTACCGTGCCCTAATATATTTGCAGGCGGACATAATTTTCACGGAAAATATGAATATGTACCTGTAGAAAGTATGCAAAAAGCAATTGAAGTAATTGTGAAAATTGCAGAATTGACAGCAGTAACCGATTTTTCAGCTAAAGAAAACCATCCAAAAAAGAAGAAATAAATAGTTCAAATAAACTATTGTAACATGGACAAAGTAAATAATTGGGGAGAAGAACTGGATTTACTAAGCACTATAATAGCTAAAACAGAACTCATTGAAACTACAAAATGGGGCGGAACTGTTTATACCGTAAATGGTAAAAATGTTATAGGGATAGGTGGTTTCAAAAACTTCTTTACGATTTGGTTTTTCAACGGCGTTTTCCTGAAAGATGAAAAAAAACTTTTGATCAATGCCAATGAAGGCGTAACCAAGTCCCTTAGACAATGGCGATTTACTTCTAAAGATGAAATCAATGAAAAACTGATTTTATCCTATATTCAAGAAGCCATAGAAAATGAAAAGGCGGGGAAGTTTAATAAACCTGCAAAAAAAGAAACAATTGTCTCTGTTTTATTTCAAAAGGAACTGGACAAAAATCCCGGTTTGAAGTCCGCATTTGAACAATTTACACAGTATAAGCAGTATGAGTTTTTAGAATATATTGAAAGTGCAAAACGAGAAGAAACCAAACTTTCCCGAATTGAAAAGACAATACCGATGATCCTTGAAAATATTGGTTTAAACGATAAATACCGAAAATAATACCGTTTATTTTTGTCATTTCGAGGAACAAGAAATCTCATTAAGTAAATTAGATGGTGTGATTTATCTCTCCGTGTCAAATTATAAAAAAAGGCTGTCTAAAAAGACAGCCTTTTTTTATAATTATAATTAAAAGAATTACTTCTTATTCAAGGCACTGCTCATTTCCATAGATATTGCAGAACGTTCCATTTTTAACTTTCCTGACATTGTTTCAATAACAATAGTAGTTTCTCCAAGTTCAACTATTTTAGCATGAATTCCGCTTTTAGTTACGATTTTGTCACCAGTTTTGATTCCGTTTTCAAATTCTTTTTCTGCCTTTGCTCTTTTTCTTGTTGGTGCAATCATAAAAAAGTAGATAATAACAGCCATTAAGGCAAACTGAATATACAATGTGTAATTTCCCATAATAATATAAATTAAATTTATTCTTTAATTGATGCTTTAATCATCAGTTTTTCGATTCCTTCTTCGGTATTTGTTATAATAGTAACCGATTTTTCTTGGTTTCCACTCTTTCCTTTTGAATTGAACGAAACTTTTATTTTTTCACTTTCGCCAGGTTTAATTGGAGTTTTAGGATATTCTGGAATAGTACATCCACAAGAACCCATTGCCTTTTCAATAACTAAATCAGCTTCCCCCGTATTTTTGAAAACAAATGAATATTCTACTTTCGAATCTTTTTCAATACTACCGAAGTCGTGTTCATTGTTTTCAAAACTCATCATTGGATATTTACCATCAGCGGGTATTGTTTTTTTAGTTGGTTCACCCGCTACAGTAGCTTCATGATCGGTTAAAATATGAACCTCCTTTTTATCTTCTGATTTCTTATTACAAGAAACAGTCATTACTAATGATCCAATGGCTAATAAGCAAATAACATTTTTAAACATAATTTTAATTTTACATTAAACCTCTACCTATTTTATTTAATTTTTTGTTGTTTTGAAATTCCTTAACAAGATTATCTAAAATACCGTTGATAAAAATACTGCTTTTTGGGGTAGAATATTCTTTGGCAATTTCTAAATATTCGTTAATTGTTACTTTTACCGGAATTGATGGGAATTTTAAAAATTCACAGATGGCCATCTTTAAAATAATGGTGTCTATTTCTGCAATACGCTCTGTATCCCAATTAGGTGTTTTATCAATATATTCTTTTGCAAGTTCTGCTTCGTTTAAAACAGTTTTTCGAAATAAATTAGACACAAACTCTTTGTCTTCTTGATCTTTGTATAATTTTGGAACGCGAAACGAATCGTCTTTTACCGATTTTAACTGTTTCAGTTGTTTAATAATTTGAGTGTTTACAACCGGTATATCGTCAACCCAAGTCAATTTATCGTCTTCAAGGTAATCATAAAGTTTTTCGTTTGGAGCAATGATTTCCATGAAAATATTTATAACAAAATCACGGTCTTCTTCAAATGTATTGATTGAATTACCCATGTAATTTTCATACAACTCACTCTGTTTGATTGCATCCAAAAGGATCAAAATATAATCATCATTTAATGACCAATTATTAATTTTTCGGTTTTCTAAAGCAATGCTAATGGAGTTGTTTTCTGAAAGTATTTGCAGGACGCTATTATTTACAAACTTTTGGTTGGGATTGCGTTCTTCTTTTGTGGCCAAATGTTTTTTACTCGACTTATCTAAATAAACTGCTTCTTTATTTCTGATTTCTATCAAGGTAGAAAGCATAATAAGATATAAATCTAACAGATTGTCAATACTGAACAGCAAGAATTTTTCTTCCTTTTCAATACTTTCTGAACCATTTTGGTGCATCGCATAAATGGATTGCATCACTTTAACACGGATATGTCTTCTGTTTAACACTGGATAAGAACTTTAATAAATTAAGAGAGCGAAAGAAAATCTTTCGCTCTGCAAAAATAGAAATTATATTCAAAAAGCGTCTTATTTAGTTGCGTTTTCTTTTTTTCTTTGATCAATACGTTGTTGTGCAATAGACATTGCAGCTTGTTGGGTAGTGATTTTATTTTCGTCGGCAAAACTGAAAATCTCCAAAGTAGTATTGTAGATGTTTTCGGTTCTTTTCATCGCTTCAGCACTATCATAACCTGCAATTTCTGCATATACGTTGATGATTCCACCAGCGTTAATTAAAAAATCCGGAGCATAGGCAATTCCTCTGTCTTTTAAAATCTGACCGTGAACTGCATCATTTGCCAATTGATTATTAGCAGCACCAGCAATTACTTGTGCCTTGATTTTGTTTACAGTTTCATCATTAATAGTTGCTCCAAGAGCACATGGCGCATAAATATCAACATCTGCACTATATAAATCAGCACCAGTATAGATAGAAGCTCCGTATTTATTACTTACTTCGTCTAATCTTGATTGACTGATATCAGCGATTTGAACTTGCGCTCCTTCTTTAGCTAAATATTCAACCAAAGTTTCACCCACGTGTCCAATTCCTTGAACCAAAATTTTCTTACCGTTTAAATTGTCTGAACCAAATTTGTATTTAGCAGCAGCTTTCATTCCCATATAAACACCGTAAGCTGTTACAGGGGAAGGATTTCCAGAACCACCTTTACTTTGTGAAATTCCAGTTACAAACTTAGTAACTCCGTGAATCCTGTCCATATCTTCAGTAGTTGTCCCAACATCTTCAGCTGTGATATATCTTCCGCTTAATGAATTTACATATTCACCAAATTTGGTAATCATTTCTGGAGTTTTGTCAATTTTAGAATCACCTATAATAACGGCTTTCCCACCACCAAGATTTAATCCAGTAATTGCAGATTTGAAAGTCATTCCACGGGAAAGTCTCAAAACATCATTTAAAGCTTCCCACTCGTTTGCATATTTCCACATTCTAGTTCCACCTAATGCAGGTCCCAAAGTTGTGTTATGTATTCCAATAATTGCTTTTAATCCAGTATCTTTGTCGTTACAAAAAACAATTTGTTCGTGATTATCAAAAGACAATTGTCCAAAAACAGGGTCAATTTTATGAAGGTCTTTTGAGTTGATTAATTCTGCAGTCATAATGGTATAAAAATTAAAATTTAGTTGCGACTTTATCAACAAGTCAACACAAAATTAAAATTAAAATCAAAATAACGTGCTTTTTTTGCTTAAAAATAATAATATGTCAATGGATTTTTTTGTTTCACAAGAATAAAAAATAACACATATTTACTATTTTTTGTTAAATATAAATAACATAATACACAAATCATCTTAATAAAATGAAAGAATTACAGTATTTGAATAAATATTTCGTGAAGTATAAATTTAATTTTTTACTAGGTATTTTCATCACAATTGTAGCTCAGGTTTTCTCTTTATTTACTCCCAAATTAATCAGCAAATCATTTAAGGACATCGAAAATTATTATAAAAGCGGTGTTGCTGATACTTTAATTGTACGTAATGATTTGATCAATAATATTTTACTAATAATAGGAACAACTATAGTCGCGGGTTTTCTAACTTTTTGGACCCGGCAATTATTAATTGTAATGTCACGTCATATTGAATTTGACCTTAAAAATGAAGTGTTTCGCCAATATGAAAATCTGTCACAAAATTTTTACAAGCAAAACCGTACTGGGGATTTAATGAACCGCATCAGCGAAGATGTTTCTAAAGTGAGAATGTATGTTGGTCCTGCAGTAATGTACACAATCATGACTGCAATCCGGTTTATTGTTGTTATTGGATACATGTTTGATGTTTCGCACCGATTGACATTATATACCCTGCTCCCACTACCTATCTTGTCTTATATCGTTTTCAAATTAAGTTCAGAAATCAATAAAAGGAGCACCATTTTTCAACAATACTTATCTAAAGTCTCCAGTTTCACACAGGAAATATTTTCAGGTATCCGTGTTATAAAAGCGTATTCCCTTGAAGAGCAGCAACAAAAAAAACTCGTTGATTTATCTATAGAAAGCAAGGTAAAAAGCATGAGCTTGGCTAAAGTGCAATCTTTATTTGGACCAATGATGCTGGCACTTATAGGAGTGAGCAATTTGGTGGTGATTTATTTTGGCGGAATGATGTACTTAAACGGAAGCATTACCAGTTTAGGGACAATTGCCGAATTTATCTTGTACGTAAACATGCTTACGTGGCCAGTGGCTTCCCTGGGCTGGGTTTCATCAATGGTACAAGAGGCAGAAGCATCTCAAAAGCGTATCAATGAATTCTTGAAAATCGTCCCAGACATTCAAAACAACACGAATGAACATTCTGAAATCAATGGTAAAATCGAATTTCAAAATGTTAGTTTCGTATATGACGACACGAACATAACAGCGCTGCAAAAAATTTCCTTTACGATTAATAAAGGTGAGACTTTAGCCATCCTTGGCAAAACCGGCTCCGGAAAATCCAGTATCCTTTCATTAATCAGCAGATTGTATGATGTGACCGATGGACAGATTTTAATTGACGGAAAAGAAATCAGCAAAGTAAATTTATTTGATTTGAGAAACAGTATTGGTATCGTGCCGCAGGATGCCTTTTTGTTTTCTGATACGATTCAGAACAATATTAAATTTGGTAAAGAAAATGCTACTGAAGAAGAAGTAATGGAAGCTGCGAAGAAAGCTGTAGTTCACGACAATATCATCAACTTCAACAAAAAATACGAAACTATATTGGGCGAACGCGGAATCACGCTTTCTGGCGGACAAAAGCAAAGGGTTTCCATTGCAAGGGCCATTATTAAAAATCCTGACATTTTGTTACTTGACGATTGTTTATCTGCCGTTGATACCGAAACTGAAGAAGCCATCCTGAATAACTTATTGGAATTCTGTAAAAACAAAACAACCATCATCGTCAGCCATCGTGTTTCGTCAGCAAAAAACGCTGATAAAATAATCATACTTGAAGAAGGGAAAATTATTCAGCAAGGTTCTCATAACCAGCTAATAAATGAAGAAGGCTACTATAAAGAACTGTGGTTAAAACAGCTTTCTGAAAAAGAATCAGCATAATTGTTGTGAATTAGTCATTTTTTTATATTTTTGAATACTACTTAACAAACCAAATTGAGAGAAAGATTATGAGAGAAAACGAAATGTTAGAAAAAGAAGAGATATTCTCTAAAGTATTAAGAGCTGGAAGAAGAACTTATTTCTTTGATGTAAGAGCTACAAAAGCAGATGATTATTACATCACAATAACCGAAAGTAAAAAATTTACTGAAGAAGACGGTTCTTTCCACTTCAAGAAACACAAAATATATTTATACAAAGAAGATTTTGTTTCTTTCGCAGAAATTTTAGAAGAAATGACATCTTATGTCCTCAACAACAAAGGAGAAGAAGTGATTTCTGAAAGACATCAAAAAGACTATAAAAAAGAGTATATAGCTGAAAGATCAGATTCTGAATCTGGAGAAATGGAAACTACTAGCGTAAGTAGTTTTACTGATATCAGTTTTGATGATATTTAATTAACTATACTAGAAACTGAAAACTTTAAAAGTCCAAAAAACACATGGTTTTTTGGACTTTTTTTATGATTTTTAATTATAATTAAATGATGGCTTTAAATATCAAAGTTATTTATTAGGTAGCTATAAAACTTAAAAATATTAATGCATTTTATATCATAAGACAAAAAAAAATGAAAAACAAAATTTACTTTATACTATTATCCTCATTTGTTCATTTTACTTCCGTTTGTGCGCAGGATGTAGTAATTAATACCGAAAAGTTATTGTATAAAATTGATGAAGAAATCACAGTTAAATTTGAATGCAATAAGGAAGTTGATTCATTACAAAATATAGAATTTGAAAATTTTATCATATTAAATCATGGACCTAGCAAATCAAAAAATAGTTCTTCAATTAATGGAGTCAAAGAAAACAGCACAACCTTAATCTATAAATTAAAGGCTAAACATGAAGGAGACCTCAAATTAATTTCACCCATTTTTTATTCGGGTAAGAACCAATATAAAGCTTCCGAGATTACACTTACAATTTACCAAGAAAAATTAACTCTAGAAGAGCAAAAAAACATCAAACTTAAAAATTTTGTAAGCGCTACTTTTAAACCAAAAGGAACTATTAGATTTGTTATTTTAGAAGAAATGGGATATATTGAAGAAAATCAAAATAACAAATGGATCTTTATTAGAGAGCTTACAGAAAGAGAAATGAAAAGATTAAAACAGAAATAATCAAGGTATAAATATAAAATTAAAGGATGTATATCCAGTTGACAGGTATCGGAAGAATTGCAATATAAAGTCTTTTAGTATTGGTTACTGGCTATGGACTTCCAGTTTTGCGCTTCTTATTTTAACTGCAATAATAAATTTAACATCACAAAAATATAATCAAAACAAACAATAATCTTAATAATCAATTTAAACCTAAACACTCAACATTATGACAAAAAAAAATCTATTACTCGCTTTTGCTTTTTTAACTATGATGAATGCTTCAGCACAAATTAAATTTGAAGCACCTAATAACCTTGAATTAAAAACAGCTTCAGATTTCACAAAATATGAAAAAGATATTGTTCAAGCCGAAAAATGGTTAGAAGAAACCGACCTTAACAAAGAAATCGACAAAAGAAAAGAAATCAATGGATTTGTTCTCCAATGGATATCGGGAAGCCCAACAGTATCAGTTGAAATCAATGATGCACTCGGAAAAATCTATGGCGAAAACAACCAACTCCTTGCTCTCTATCTTGCAAGTTACGCCCGTAATTATATTGAACTAAAAGACAAGGCAACTAATTTAACAGCTGCAAAAGCAGGTATTCTTTCTATGATTAATGTTTATAAAAAAGGTATTGATGTTATAAAAAGCAGCGAAATGGACAAGGTAATTAAACTTGAAAAAGAAAACAAGCTGGATGCTTATATCAAGAGTATGATGCAATAAAACATCACTCTTTTTATACTATTACTACAATAAGAACTCCTGTTTTTAAGTGGGAGTTCTTATTGTAATTTCTATTTCTATTTCAGTCAAGCCAAAAATACTCGTCTTCGGAAGTCACAAAAGTTAAAGCGAGATTATTAAGTTCTTCAATTGAGAATTAATAAATATTTTAATTTTTTGCTACTTAGCATTTTTATTTTCTTTTGTTCATATGTGATAGAAATTACTAATTTATTTGGTAAATTATAAAATCTTCATTGACATTCTTTTAATACCAATTTTAATTTCAATATTTCTCTTTTAACACATCTACTGCTTTCACAAACCTTTTAGTATAGCCATCTTGCTTTAAACTAGACACCATTACTTTCATTTCTTTACTCGATGAAGAATGGATGAAATCGCTTTCCATGCCTTTTGGATTCACCACTATTCCTATATGTCCAATAACATTTTGTGTGGGACTTAAAAACACTAGAATGTCGCCTTTCTTTACTTTTTCAATAGGGATTTCCTTTCCAAAATTTTCAAATTCTATAGAACTTCTTGGCACTTTAATTTTATAATGCTGATAAACAAAATAAACAAATCCGGAGCAGTCAAAACCGTCTTTACTACAGCCAGCAGCAACATACGGCGTGTTTAGTAATTGCATTCCGTAATTCACTATACTATCACGCAATAAAGCATTACGTGTCATTCCTTTCGACGCTTTATCAGAAACTTTATCCCGATTGTTTGGTTTGGGTTCAATGGGAACTTCTTTCAACGGACTGTTAACCAAAATGGATAGTATGATTAAGATAATTCCAATTGTAACCAACCATTTAAAGTAATATGTCTTTTTTAAAATCATCAAATGAAGATTAGTGGCTTTATATCATCTAAGATAAATAAAATTACCCTATTCTCAATCCATTTTCGACTTTAAAACCAGGTTGCAATAAAACAATATCGTTATTTTCAGCTACAGAACCCAGCACTAAACATTCGCTCATGAACTTCCCGATTTGTTTTTTAGAAAAATTGACAACAGCAATAATTTGGCTGTTCAATATATCTTCTTTTTTATAACGCAAAGTAATTTGCGCTGATGATTTCAGGACTCCTATTTCAGGTCCAAAATCAATCGTGAGCTGATAAGCTGGTTTTTTGGCTTCGGGAAAGTCATTAACTGCAATGATTGTCCCAACACGCATTTCGACTATTTCAAAATCAGCCCACGAAATTTCCATATTTATAAACCTGAGGTAATATAATTATAGATACTTGCCGTTTGCGCATCATCAAGACGTGCCTTTCTTTGCATCCTTAGAACAATTGGCTTCCATTCTTCTTTCGTAAAATCTTTGGCATCATATAGTTTATGGCATTTTGCACAGTTGTTTTCATACAAATTTTGCCCTTCTGTCAATGCAGCGCTAAGTACCACAACTTTAGGTTTTTCTTCTTCTTTTGGAGCAGTTGCCACAGTTGGTTTAGAGGCACAGGCATAGACTAAAGTGCCTAATAAAAATATTCCGATTATTCTTGTTTTCATCATTTGTTTGTTTTAAAAAGTAAATATAAAAAATTCCCAATAACAAAAGTGCTATTGGGAATTTTATATTTAGATTCCGAAACAAGTTCGGAATAAGCGAATCACACATTTTTGCTACACAAAATTGGTTCTTTGCTTACTTCACATCCATTAATTCAACGTCAAAAATCAATGTAGCATTTGGTGGAATCGCTCCTCCCGCACCACGTGAGCCATACCCTAAATGAGAAGGGATCACGAAACGCGCCTTGTCACCTACTTGCAACAATGCAATTCCTTCATCCCAGCCTTCAATTACATTTCCGCGACCTAAAGGAAATTCAATTGGTTTTTTTCTTGGATAAGAAGAATCAAATACTTTTCCATCTTCTAATTGTCCTGTATAATGAACCGATACCGTTTTCCCGTTTTCGGCTTTTTTACCAGAACCTTTTTGAATCATTTTATAACGTAATCCGCTTTCGGTTTTATCAAAACCAGCAGCTAATTGTTCCATTTTTGCTTCTGCTTCAGCTTTTACTGCCGCTTCACGTTTTGCACGGGAACCTTCAAAAGTTCTAAACGCCTCAATGGCATTCCATTTTTGAGCTTCCTCTCCTACTCTTACAATTTCAACTGATTCCAAGGTATCGCCTTGAGCTACAGCATCAACAATATCTTGTCCTTCAACAACATGACCGAAAACTGTGTGTTTATTATCTAACCAGTCTGTTGGAATATGCGTAATATAAAATTGAGAACCATTAGTTCCAGGTCCAGAATTTGCCATTGCCAAAACTCCTGGTCTGTTGTGTTTTAAATTAGGGTGAAACTCATCGTCAAATTTATAACCTGGATCTCCAGTTCCTGTTCCAAGTGGGCAACCTCCTTGAATCATGAAATCTGGAATCACCCTGTGAAATTTTAATCCGTCATAAAATTTATTTCCTTGCGGCTTTACTTTATTCTCAAGGTTTCCTTCAGCAAGACCTACAAAGTTCCCTACAGTTCCTGGAGTTAAATCGTGTGTCAATTTTACTACTATTGAACCTTTTGTGGTATTGAATTTAGCGTATATTCCGTTTTCCATTGTATAGAATTTTAAATTTAGAGTGCAAAATTACAAATTATAATAATAACGTGCCTTATGAACCTTTTAAGATAATTAAAATTTAATTAAATTTGTTTGCCAAAAAAACTAAAAAATGCCTGGAGAAATCATCACTTATAATCCCCAATTCAAAAATGATTTCATTGCATTGAACAAAGCGTGGCTTGAAGAATTTTTCTTTGTAGAACAACATGATATTGAAGTTTTTGAAAATATAGAGGAAATTATTCTAAAACCTGGTGGAGAGATTTTCTTTTGTATTGTTGATGACCAAATTGCAGGAACGGTAGCCATGCAAAAAATCAACGATACTATTTATGAATTGGCTAAATTAGCGGTGGACAAAAAGCACCAAGGACAAAAATTAAGTTATTTATTAATGGATGCCTGTATCGCTTTCGCCAAAGAAAAAAAGGCGGAAAAAATCATGTTGATGTCCAGTACAAAATTAGAGACTGCACTTTACCTATACCGGAAATACAATTTCATAGAAACTCCATTAGACGAAACCGATTATCATCGTGCAGACATTCAAATGGAATTAAAACTCACATAAAATGGAAGTGCCAAAAGATTATATCGAAACCAACAGACAAACATGGAACAACAAAACAGATGTTCACATTGCTTCTGATTTTTATGATGTCCAATCTTTTTTAGGTGGAAAATCAACCTTAAATGAAATCGAATTGGGATTGTTAGGTAATATAAAAGGAAAAAAAATACTACATCTGCAATGCCATTTCGGGCAAGACACCATGTCGTTTTCTAGAATGGGAGCCAAAGCGACTGGAATCGATTTATCCGACAAGGCAATAAAAAGAGCCAAAGAATTCACGGAACAACTTCAACTCGACACCGAATTTATATGTTGCGATATTTACGAACTACCGAACCATCTTCATGAAAAATTCGACATTGTTTTTACGAGTTACGGAACCATTGGCTGGTTACCCGATTTAAACAAATGGGCAAAAATAGTTTCGCATTTTTTAAAACCCGGCGGAAAATTTGTCTTTGCCGAATTCCATCCTGTAGTATGGATGTTTGACGATTATTTCAAGGAAGTCTATTATAACTATTTCAATGTCAAGCCAATAATAGAAAACTATACCGGTTCTTATGCCGAAAGAGATGCTGACATTATTACCAATAGTGTTTGTTGGAACCATCCAACATCAGAGGTTTTAAACGCATTGATTACAAATGGTTTGGAACTCAATTCTTTTGATGAATATAATTACTCCCCATATAATTGTTTCAATGAAACCATAGAATTCAAAAAAAACAAGTTTAGAATAAAACACTTAGAAGACAAAATCCCAATGGTATTTGCATTGGTTGCAACAAAAAAATAAATTATATAGCTATGAAAAGTATTTTTAATTCCAATGACAATCAGGAAATGATTGAAAGAATCCAAAACTTAAATTATAATTCCAAAGCACAATGGGGAAAAATGGATGTCTCTCAAATGATGTCACACTGCATTGCCCCAATTGATTTTTTATATGGAGGATCAGAAATGAAAGCTAATTTCTTCTTGGGACTTTTAGGCCGAATGATGAAAAAGAACATTCTCAATCAGCCCAACTTCAAAAAGAATAGTCCAACAGCACCCTCTTTTATAAAAACGGGCAATTATGATTTTGAAGAAACAAAAAAAGAATTAATAGAAAAGGTTATTGGTTTCAGACAAGGGCATTCTGTAATAAAATCAAGCAAGCATCCTTTTTTTGGACCAATGAGCAATGACGAGTGGGACAAATTAATGTGGAAGCACTTAGATCATCACATGGTTCAGTTTGGGGTTTAAATTTTAACAATCAGTTTTCAGTAGCAGTTAACAGTTGGTAGTAAACTTTGTACCTTTGCCACTTTGAACCTTTGTACCAAATAATATGCGCATAGATATCATCACTATTTTACCTGAATTATTGCGAAGCCCATTTGAAGCTTCAATTATGAAACGTGCACTTGATAAAGGAATTGTAGAAGTTCATTTCCATAATTTGAGGGATTATACTACCAATAAACAAAAAAGCGTCGATGACTATCCTTTTGGCGGAGGTGCCGGAATGGTAATGACAGTTCAGCCAATTGATGATTGCATTACCTATTTAAAAAGCGAACGCGAGTATGACGAAATCATATATATGTCGCCCGACGGAGAAACGCTGAACCAGAAAATGGCAAACACGATGTCGATGCTAAAAAATATTATTATTCTTTGCGGACATTATAAAGGAGTTGATCAAAGGGTTCGGGATCATTTTATTACCAAGGAAATATCCATTGGTGATTATGTTTTGAGTGGCGGAGAATTGGGAGCCTTGGTTTTATCAGATGCTTTAATCCGATTGATTCCGGGTGTTTTAAGTGATGAAACCTCAGCACTTACCGATAGTTTTCAGGATAATTTATTATCAGGACCAATTTATACAAGACCAGCCGATTATAAAGGATGGAAAGTTCCGGATGTTTTAACCAGCGGGCATTTTGCCAAAATTGACAAATGGCGGGAAGACAAAGCATACGAACATACTAAAAATAGAAGACCTGATTTATTGGAAGAGTCTTAAAGTCCAAAGTCTGAATGCCATAACGTGAAGTTTTTTATAAATTTCGACTTTCGACTTGTAACTTTCGACTTTTTTTGTATTTTTGCGCCCACTTAGACCAACCTCTGGCGAGAACCGTGAATGTTGCTCTGATTTAAAACCATTATTAAATACTATTATGGCAGATTTAATGAAATTCGTTAAAGACGAATTCGTAACAAGAAAAGATTTCCCTGAATATGGAGCTGGTGATACTATCACAGTTTATTATGAAATTAAAGAGGGTGAAAAAACAAGAACACAGTTTTTCAAAGGAGTTGTAATTCAAAGAAGAGGTTCTGGAAATACTGAAACCTTTACTATCCGTAAAATGTCAGGTGCTATTGGAGTTGAGCGTATCTTCCCAGTTAACTTGCCTGCTTTACAGAAAATTGAAATCAACAAAAAAGGTGCAGTTCGTAGAGCGAGAATCTTCTACTTTAGAGAACTTACTGGTAAAAAAGCAAAAATCAAAGACAAAAGAAGATAGTCATTATCTTTTTTATAATAAAAACCCTGACATTGTCGGGGTTTTTTTTTGGCCAGTATTTCCAATTCGGCAAAAAAAGCCTGCTATTTTTAATTATCCATTTTTATGAATTTAAAAAATCCTAAATTCATATTTTTTCAAATTAACCCAAACTTAATAACAGGAACGCCTTTTTTGAGCGGTGGTTTTTACTACATTTGTAACTGAAAAATTAACAATAAAAAAATTTTAAAAAATGTCAACGAAGTCTAAAATTTTTTACACATTAACAGATGAAGCGCCTTTATTGGCAACTTATTCTTTTTTACCAATTGTCCAGGCATTCACTGCCACATCAAACATCGAAATAGAAACCCGGGATATTTCACTCGCGGGCAGAATCCTATCTAATTTTCCTGAATCTTTAAAGGAAAATCAAAAAACAGAAGATGCTTTATCCGAACTTGGAAAATTAGCTACCACTCCTGAAGCTAACATAATAAAATTACCAAACGTGTCTGCTTCAGTACCGCAATTAAAAGAAGCTATTGCTGAGTTGCAATCACACGGTTATGCAATTCCAAATTTCCCAGAAGACCCACAAAACGATACTGAAAAAGAAATAAAGGCTAAATACTCAAAAGTTTTGGGTTCTGCTGTAAACCCTGTTTTACGTGAAGGAAACTCTGACCGAAGAGCACCAAGAGCGGTTAAGAATTTTGCTAAAGCAAATCCGCATTCAATGGGCGCTTGGTCAAGTGATTCAAAAACCAAAGTCGCGTCTATGCCAAATGGTGATTTTTACGGAAGTGAAAAATCAGTTACTATCACAGAAGCGAATGACGCTAAAATAGAATTTGTTGCAAAAGACGGGACAACAACCGTTTTAAAAGAAAGCACTCCTTTAAAAGCAGGTGAAATAATTGATAGTTCTGTAATGAACATTGCTGCATTAAAAAGTTTTGTTGCCGATGCTATAGCTGAAGCGAAAAAAGAAAACGTATTGCTTTCGGTACATTTGAAAGCAACCATGATGAAGGTTTCTGACCCAATTATTTTTGGCGCTATCGTTGAAGTTTATTTCAAAGATGTTTTTACAAAATATGCTGAGTTATTCAAAAAACTAAATATTGATAACCGTAATGGTTTAGGTGATGTTTATGCAAAAATTGCCGGACAATCAGAACAGTCAGAAGTAGAATCAGCATTGACCCAAGCTATTGAAAACGGTCCAGCATTGGCAATGGTAAATTCTGACAAAGGAATTACCAACTTACACGTTCCGTCAGATGTAATCGTAGATGCTTCAATGCCTGCGATGATTCGTACTTCGGGACAGATGTATGATAAAACCGGAAAACAACAAGACACACTCGCTATTATTCCAGACCGCTGTTATGCCGGAATATATACTGCAACAATTGATTTCTGCAAAAAAAATGGAGCTTTCAACCCAGCTACAATGGGAAGTGTACCTAACGTTGGCTTAATGGCCCAAAAAGCGGAAGAATACGGTTCGCATGACAAAACGTTTCAAATGAAAGCAGACGGCGTTGTTCGTGTAGTTGACAAAAACGGAACTGTTTTAATGGAACAGCCTGTTCAAACAAATGACATTTTCAGAATGTGTCAGGTGAAGGATGCCCCTATTCAGGACTGGGTAAAATTAGCCGTAAACAGAGCGCGTTTATCCGCTACTCCTGCAGTATTTTGGTTAGATGACAACAGGGCACACGACAGGGAATTAATCATTAAAGTACAAAAATACCTTAAAGACTATGACACTTCAAACTTGGATATACGTATTTTAAATCCGGTTGCTGCAACAGAATTTACTTTAGACAGAATCATCAAAGGATTAGATACTATTTCGGTTACAGGAAACGTATTACGTGATTACTTAACTGATTTATTCCCAATTCTTGAATTAGGAACTTCAGCCAAAATGCTTTCTATCGTTCCGTTAATGAATGGTGGCGGATTATTTGAAACCGGTGCCGGTGGATCTGCTCCAAAGCACGTTGAACAATTTACCGAAGAAGGTTATTTACGTTGGGATTCACTTGGAGAGTTCTTAGCTTTGGGTGCATCTTTAGAGCATTTAGGTCAAACTTTAAACAATTCTAAAGCAATAGTTTTATCTGAAACATTAGATGAAGCAAATGATAAATTTTTGGCCAACGACAAATCCCCTGCACGCAAGGTGGGACAAATAGACAATAGAGGTTCCCATTTTTATTTAGCTTTTTATTGGGCACAAGCATTAGCGGCACAAACTAAAGACGCTGAATTAGCTAAAGTCTTCAAACCTATTGCAGAAGAGTTAACCGCAAACGAAGCAAAAATAAACAGTGAATTGATTGGCGCACAGGGAAAACCACAAAATATTGGTGGTTATTACCAACCTAATCCTGAATTGGTGAGCAAATCAATGCGTCCAAGCGCTACTTTTAATGCTATTTTAGATAAAATTACTGCATAAAACCGCATAATTAATTGATACTTATTTTTTAAAGACAATCCAAAGGGTTGTCTTTTTTTATAAAATTACATTACATTAGCAAACAAAACACTTAGCGCCCTTAATGACTTTAAAAGACAAATTACCAGTAAGCTATTTACTATTCACAAATCGTGGACGCATTAATCGGTTAACCTATTGGACTGTTTCTATTTTTATTTGGTGCACTTTTTACATTCTTTTTAATCTGCTTGAATATTTAATAAATTATTCAGCTACATGGATAATTTATCCAATACTTTTTTGGGCTTTAATTACAACAGCTACTAAAAGACTTCACGATACTAATAAATCAGCAAATTGGTTATGGTTGATTCTAATTCCCGTTTTCGGACCTCTCTTTTTAATTTTTATAATAGGTTTTAAAAAAGGAAATAAAACCATCAATCGTTTTGGACGTGTTCCAAATTCTGCACCTGATTATTATATAAATGATAAAGGTCAAGATACCCAACCTTTAACTAATAAAAAAATAATCAATGAAATAACTCAACTACATCCAATAATTGTTTCTGAAATTAAAGTTCCAGCTACGGTTAGTGATCTTCAACAAATTATAATTAATTCTGACAAACCAATTTCTATTGGAGGAGGAAGATTTAGTATGGGTGGGCAAACTGCAAGTCCAGATAGTATCCATGTAGATATGCGAAAATTGAATAAAATAATTGATTTTTCTGCAGAAAATAAAACTATAAAAGTAGAAGCAGGGATACGCTGGTGCGATATTCAGCAATTTATAGATTCTCATGATTTGAGTATTAAAATTATGCAGACGTATGCAAATTTTACAGTTGGTGGTGCATTAAGCGTAAATTGTCATGGTAGATATATTGGTTTGGGAGCAGTGATTCTTTCTGTAAAATCAATGGAAATAATTTTAGCCAATGGTGAATTAATAAATTGCTCCTCGACGGAAAATGAAAAACTATTTTTCGCATCCATAGGTTGCTACAATGCTATATCAGTTATTGCAACAGTAGAATTTGATCTGGCAGAAAATTTAACTGTGAAAAGATTTTCAAGAACAATGAGCAGCATTAAATACAGTAATTTCTTTTCAAAAAATATTAAACAAAATAAAAACATTATTTTTCATAATGCTGATTTATATCCCCCAACTTTTAAAAATGCAAGAACAGTAAGCTGGGAGAAAACAAATGAAAAAGTAACTGTAAAAACAAGGTTAATGCCTCTTTCTAATGCTTATCCTATTGAACGCTATTTTATAGGTGCATTTAGCAGAAGTCATTTCGGAAAATGGAGAAGAGAAAACATAATTGACCCTATTTTATATTTAAGCAAAAAAGTGCACTGGCGTAATTATGAAGCAGGTTACGATGTTGCCGAGTTAGAACCAGAAAGCCGAAAAAAAAGCACCTATGTCTTACAGGAGTATTTTATACCTCCAGATAATTTTGATAAATTCACAGATTTGATGTCAGAAATATTTAAACGCAATAAGGTGAATGTAATAAATGTTTCTATCCGGCATGCCGAAAAAGATCCAGGCTCATTATTGGCTTGGGCAAAGGAAGAAGTTTTTGCTTATGTAATATGGTACAAACAATACACTAACGATGTTGAAAAAAACAAGGTTGGTGTCTGGACAAGGGAATTGATTGATGCCTCTTTATCATTGAACGGATCTTATTATTTACCTTATCAAGTTCATGCGACTCAAGAGCAATTTCATAAAGCATATCCAAATGCAAAAACATTGATGAAATTAAAATCAGAACTTGACCCTACTTATAAATTCAGAAACATACTCTGGGATACTTATTTTAAACAAAATTAAATTATGACTACAACATCAAAATTCAAAGCAGTTTTTTCAGACAAAGTATGGAGCGATAAATTTTATCGTTTCTTACAGGTAATCTTTCATTTATACCCAGAAGATAAATTTCACCATTTAATCGCAAGTTTAAGTAAAGAAAAAAATACCGATGAAGATATTTACAAAGCAATACAAGAAAATCTACCTAAAATAAAACCATTTTTATCTGAACTAACATTGGCTTTACCGGCATTAAAAAAGCAAAAGAAAGAAATGAGTAATCAAGTTTTACAGTTACTTGGCAATAAAACTATTATAAATGGATATCTAGAAATTGGCTCTACGGGAAGATATATTAGTGAATTACGAAAACATATTACCCTAACAGGAGAAATCTATTTGACTAATGATATTGCTCCTAATAATTCTCTCGAGGATATCATGGAACGTGGACAAATTTCCAAAATTGGGAGATTTATACCACTTACTTACCAACCCATAAGTTCAGATCAAATTCCCGATGAGAGTATAGACGTTATTACATGTCATATCGGATTGCATCACTGTCCATTGCATTTATTAGACGGGTATATAAAATCTTTATATAGAATTTTACGAAAAGGGGGTTTATTAATTATGAGAGATCACGATGTGAAATCTTCAGAAATGGCAACTTTTGTTTCTTTAGTACATACGGTTTTTAATTTAGGTTTAAATGTTAAATGGGAAACTGATAATGCAGAATTTATTTGTTTAAAGTCAATTGATGAATGGAGTAAATTAATTTCAGATTATGGTTTTAATGATAGTGGAGCGAGAATATTGCAAGATCAAGACCCTTCAGATAATACATTGATTTTATTTACTAAATTGTAAAAAATGAAACGTTTAAGAATTCTTACCTTATGTTCAATAATTGTTGCATCCATAATTTTCTTTTATAAAAAGAGAATGCAAACTACTATAGCAGAAGCTGAAGGATTAGTCATAAGAAAAGAATGGCTTGTAACTAATCAAACACCAATTACATCAAAAACTGATATTAGGCCCGCTGATCAAACTTTTCTAACATTTCCAGAATGGTATTTAGTCTTCAGCCCCGAGGAACAAGCTAATTATTTTAAACACACCACTTCTACTAGTTTTCCATATATGAGTCATACCAAGCAAATATGGGAAAGCTATAGTATTGTTAATAATCAAATAAAAGATAACTTCCCTCCTAATAAAGGATATCACTTTATGATTTGGGTAATTGGAACTAGTGCTTCAATTGAATATTCAATAAAATCATGGTATGAAACTATTATTGGTAGAATAACAGATACTGGAGAAGTTCGAACAGAAGAAGACCAATTTAATGCAAAATATACTCAAGACTATGTTGACTTTATAAAAGACATGCCATGGTATGAATTTGATTTCAAAACAAGACTAAAAAATCTTTGGAAAGAAACTTCTTTTTTTGGAAACAACGTATTTAGAAAACTAGAAAGAAAATATATTTTAACATCTGAACTGCTAGTTAAATGGGGATATGGAAGAATAATTGGGCTAGGAACTGACCAAGTTTATGATGAAACTTTACCTACAACAACCGTTGTAACAAACACTAATGAAATAATTATTTTACCCCGTTATGACAAATTCAATCAATCAATTTTAGAAAAATCATTAAATGGAATAAAATTCAAAGAAATTGCAGGTAATGATTCTGCTATTTTATTATCTGTTTTAGTACCGTCAACATTCAATGAGAAATTTGAAAATACTCAAATAATTTTTACCCAACCTATTTCATCAGATTTGACCAAAAAAAGAATTGTGATTGTAACCCAGGTAAAAAACTTAAGTAAATTACTGGTACTCTTGAACGAAAAAAAAATAAAAACAGAACATGTTTTCGATTACTAAATCCCTATTTAAAAACAACTCGAAAGGTTGTCTTTTTTTATTCATTATATTTTAAACCATACGAGAATTACTTTATAAAAATCGTATTTTTGCAGACTTGAAAATTAGATTATGATTATCCAAAAAACACGTGAAGAAATAGAATTGATGCGCGAAAGTGCATTAATCGTCTCCAAAACATTAGGAATGATTGCCAAAGAAATAAAACCTGGCATAACTACTTTATACCTTGATAAATTAGCCGAAGAATTTATTCGTGACCACGGTGCTTTACCTAGTTTCCTTGGATTATATGGTTTTCCGAATTCATTATGCATGAGTCCAAATTCACAAGTGGTTCACGGAATCCCGAACAATGTTCCTTTACAGGAAGGCGATGTGATTTCTGTAGATTGTGGTGCTTTTAAAAACGGTTATCATGGTGACCATGCCTACTCTTTCGAGATTGGAGAAGTGGCTGCAGAAACAAAAAAATTATTGCAGATTACCAAAGAATCTTTATATGTGGGTATACGTGAATTCAAAATAGGAAACCGAGTGGAAGATGTTGGAAATGCAATTCAAAAATATACCGAAAGTCACGGCTACAGTGTAGTTCGTGAATTAGTTGGACACGGATTAGGCCAAAAAATGCACGAAGACCCAGAAATGCCTAATTATGGAAAAAGAGGAAGAGGGAAATTATTTGTAGAAGGAATGGTAGTGGCGATTGAACCGATGATTAACATGGGCACAAAAAACATCAAACAACACAAAGACGGCTGGACAATCACTACAGCAGACGGAAAACCATCGGCTCATTTTGAACATGACGTTGCTATTATAGATGGAAAACCAGAACTGCTTTCCACTTTTGCTTATATTTATGAAGCACTTGGAATTGTGAGTGATGAAGAA
The DNA here is from genome assembly GCA_040387655.1 of Bacteroidota bacterium. GTDB lineage: Bacteria > Bacteroidota > Bacteroidia > Flavobacteriales > Flavobacteriaceae > Flavobacterium. The sequence continues at coordinate 71,692 of JAZKDI010000003.1, forward strand.
AATGAGTTTAGAAAACAGGCATTGGTATTATAATGAAGAAAGTTTTTAAATTTATATTAAACACCATTCCAAGACCATTACTTATACGATTAAGTTATGTAGCAAGACCAATTTTAGCATTCTTACTAAAAGGAAACAAATTTACCGACCCAATAGACGGAAAGAGTTTCAGCATGTTTTTGCCTTACGGTTATGGAACGCAACGAAACAACGTGCTTTCACCAAGTACACTTTCGTTAGAAAGACATCGTCTATTATGGCTGTACTTACAAAATGAAACCGATTTTTTTCAATCGAACTCAGCATTAAAAGTACTGCATTTTGCTCCGGAGCAAGCGTTTTACAAGTTATTCCGAAATCAAAAGAATCTGGATTATACGACAACCGATTTGTTTTCGCCTTTGGCAGATGTAAAAGCAGATATCTGCAATTTGCCTTTTGAAGACAATAAATATGACGTCATTCTTTGCAATCACGTTTTAGAGCATATCCCAGACGATACAAAAGCAATGCAGGAACTGTATCGCGTCCTCAAACCAGGCGGAATGGCAATTCTTCAAATTCCGCAGGATTTATCACGAGCTACAACTTTTTCTGACGACACAATAACCGACCAGAAAGAACGGGCTAAAATTTTTGGACAATACGATCATGTTCGTATTTATGGCAGGGATTATTTTGACAAATTGAGAAATATTGGCTTTAAAGTAATCGAAGAAGACTATACTAAAAAAATCGCTTCAGAATTAGTGGAAAAATACTGTTTGGCTAAAGGTGAAATTATCCCTGTTTGTTTTAAATAATCTTAAAGATTAAATATCCTAAATCTTTGGCACAATTTAAGTTAGTATAATTTCTTATCTTTACCATCGTGAAAATTTCATACTTATGTTAAATCGGGTTTTATCTATAATTTTTTTTGTTTTTATTTCCTTTTCTACTTTTTCCCAAACCGAAACGGAAGTAGCTCCTCCTTATAATATCAAAACGGTTTCTTTTGTTCAGAATAATCAAAATTCGATTCCATTATTTAGCTTAAGCGATTCTTTTCAATTACAGTTTGATGACTTATTTGGCAATGAAGCAAACTACTATTATGAGTTGGTTCACTGCAACTATGATTGGACTGCGTCGGATTTGGCGAAAGCCGAATATTTGCAAGGTTTTGATGGCATGAGAATTCAGGATTATACCAATTCATTTAATACACTTCAAGTATATTCACATTATAAAATTGCATTTCCAAACAAAAATACCCGTTTTAGGGTTAGTGGGAACTACATTCTGAAAATCCTCAACGAAGACAAAGAAGTGGTTTTTTCAAGAAAATTTATTCTTTATGAAGACATTGTAAACGTTTCGTCACAAATAAAAAGGTCAAGGAATGTAAGTCTTGTAAATTATAAACAAAACATGGATTTTGCCATAAAATCGAACACTATAACTTTTCAAAGCCCAAATCAGAATGTAAAAGTCATGCTGATTCAAAACGGAAATCTAAATTCAGCCATTACCAATATCAAACCAATGTACACTATTGGAAACGATTTGATTTATAAATATGATGTAGAAACCCAATTTTGGGGTGGTAACGAGTTTTTATATTATGAAAACAAAGATGTGCGTGCTGCAAACAATTATGTTGCATCGGTAGATCCAAGCAATGGTATTTACAACACTCATTTGTACACCAATAATGCCAGAGCTAAAAATCCTTACACTTACAATCCGGATACAAATGGCAATTATATCATTAAGAACCTGAATGCTGAAAACAACGAAATACAAGCCGATTATACTTGGGTATTTTTTAGATTGTCAGCACCCGCCTTTTATTTAAAAAAAGATATTTACATCAATGGGATGTTCAATAATTTTGCCTTGACACCAGAAAACAAAATGGATTATAATGAAGCGAAAGGAGTTTATGAAAAAGCCATTATGATAAAACAGGGATTTACGAATTACCAATATGTCGTTGCCGACTCAAAAGGGGTAATTGATAACGAAAATGCAATTGATGGCAATTTTTATCAAACCGAAAACGATTATTTTACGTTAGTATATTATAGGGAGAATGGTCAGCGTTATGATAGAATAATTGGAAAAGGCGTGACAACTTCTACTGACATTACTAATTGATTTTTTGTATTTGGCATTATTAAAATTAGTAAATTTGACATTGAATAACAGATTATAATAAATTGTTATGGTTTCGCAAATCACAAGAGGTATAAAAATTTCAGTATTCACTAGTTTTGAAGGCACTTACTTCAAAAACTACAAAATACATTTTGCCTTTAGTTATGAAATTACCATTGAAAACCAAAGCAAGGATTCTGTGCAATTACTATCGCGTCATTGGGAAATCCTAGATTCTTTAAACGACATTGAAGTTGTTGATGGCGAAGGAGTTGTTGGAAAAAAACCTGTACTAAAACCAGGAGAATCACACACTTATAGTTCTGGCTGTTTATTATCCTCTCCTTTTGGGGCTATGAGCGGTTTTTTTAGTATGATAAATTTCACTTCAACAAGAAAATTCAAAGTTGAAGTCCCTACTTTCAGATTGAGTGCGCCTTTTGCACTTAACTAATAAAAATCACTTCATTTTCTGTAATTACATATACCTTGTCATCTTCTGAAGGCTTGAGATAATGCCGTCCTGTAAATTCACCAAAAGCAGGTAAAATCATTTGATTGGGCTTTTGAAAAAAACATGCCAATTGCATTGCTTGCCGACCTACCTCATACAATTTTACCCCTGGGTGAATATGCCCACAAAAATTAAAAAAACCTTCTTTTTCTTCTGGATGATGGGTAAATCGAAAACCATCAATTTCTATAAACTGAACCACTTGCATGCAAAGTCTGTTATAATGTTTCGAGTCTATAATGTCGTGATTGCCTTCTACCAATATAATATCCACAGGGACCGACAAAAGCCATTCGGCCAGCAAATCCCATTCGGAATTAATTTTACTATGAAACAAATCCCCTAAAAAAACTATTTTTTCTGGTTTAAAAAAAGCAGTTGTTTTTTCCAGACATTCAATATTGGCATAAACCGCTAATTCTGGTATAGCAATGCCATGCCTCCTGAAATGGGCAACTTTACCCATATGGACATCAGATATCAAGAGCATCTTTTTTGCTTTCCAAAAAACTACACCTGATTGATGAAGTGTAAAAATTTGATTGTTTATTTTTATATCCAATATCATGGTTTCATATATGAAGCGGTCATTTTTTTTATTCTTTCTGCCAAAGTTTCACTTGTCAATTTTGCACGTAGCCTATCTGTAATAATAGGAAAACTGAATGGAGTTGGTTTTTTGCACGGTTTCCAAATTATTTCCTGTTCATTTATTCGTTCCAAAGCTTGAATTAATCTTCCTTCTTCCAACTGATGTTCAAATGTTTCCCGATACGCCTGTTGCAATAAAAGATTGTCTGGTTCATAATCCTTGAATACTTCAAAAATCAATTGAGAACCACTTTGAAGGTGTTTGGTTTTAATTTGTTTTCCGGGCATTCCTGTAAATACTAGTCCAGAAATAACGGCAATATCACGAAACTTTCGTCTTGCCATTTCAGTAGCATTCAAGCTTTTTTGCAAATCGTGATGCAAGTATTCAGTAGTAAAAAGGTTGTTGTCAAACACTGATTCCATATCGATTTCTGATTTTGACAACAACTCAAACCCATAATCGTTATAAGCCAATGAAAAAGTAATTGGCGCAAGCAAACTAATACGGTAAGCTAATAAACTCGCCAATGCTTCATGAACAAACCGCCCTTCAAATGGATAGAAAATAGTATGAAAACCTTCCCTTGTTTTAAATGTTTCTATTAAAAACTGGTTGGCATCGGGAACAATACTTTCTTTGCGCTGTCTTGTAAAAATAGGCTTCAAAGCTTGGAGTTCAACCGACATTTCATTAGAATTTGCTGCATACAATTCCTGCCGAAGCAATTCGCTCATCTGTGCCGAAAGTGTAATCCTACCTCCCATCCAACTTACAGTTTTCGATATTTTTTTTGGATCTGCCTTTTTCACCAGTGCCTGCATATTTCGAACCCTAAATAATTCCAATTTTTTACCGGCGAAAGAAAAAACATCACCAGGTTTTAATTTGGACACAAACCACTCTTCTATGCTACCAATATAACCACCGCTGATGTATTTGACATTCAGCACTGCGTCACCAACAATAGTCCCTATTTGCATTCGATGTTGCATTGCCGTTCTACGGCTATTAATTTTAAAACACCCATTTTCATCGATTTCTACCTTTTTGAATTCGTTATAAATTTGTAGGCTTTGGCTTCCATTGGTAATAAAATTAAGTATCCATTGCCAGTTTTCTGGTGACATTTCGTGATAACAGAAAGTAGCTTTTACTTCCTTATAAATTTCATCGGGGAAAAAACCATCCGAAACTGCTAATGTATTGAGGTATTGCACTAACACATCCCAACTATAAAGATAAGGAATTCGATCTTCCACAATATTTGCCCTCACTGCTTTTTTAAGTGCAGATGCTTCTATCAGCTCTATTGCATGGGTCGCAAGAAAATAAATCACGCTTTCTTTTCCTGGTTGGTGTCCGCTTCTTCCAGCTCTTTGTAAAAAACGCGCCACTCCTTTAGGTCCACCTACCTGAATGATAGTTTCTACTGGTGCAAAATCGACTCCCAAATCCAGACTTGAAGTACAGACCACGACTTTTAGTTCCTCATTTCTTATAGCCTGTTCTACCCAAAGCCTGGTTTCCCTATCGATACTGCCGTGATGCATTGCCATTTCACCGGCAAATTCAGGGTATTTTTCGAGTAATGTTTGAAACCATAGTTCACAAGCCGAACGCACATTGGTAAAAATTAAAGTCGTTTTGCTTTTTCTAACAATTTTTGCCACCTCATCAATTAGATGCAAACCCATGTGACCACGCCACGGATACGTTTCCATTTTTTCAGGTATAATAGAAAGAACCTTTATTTTTTTATTGAGTTGTGCCCGAATCAATACCGAATTTTTATTTTCTGCCGAATCAATTCCAAGCAATACGTCTCGGGCTTGTTCGAGATTTCCAATAGTAGCAGAAATACCCCAGATTCGAAGTTGATTGGTAATCGTTTTTAAACGTGACAATGCTAATTCCATCTGTACGCCACGTTTGGTGCCTAGCAATTCGTGCCATTCATCAATTATAATTGCAGTGCAGTTTTCAAAAGTTTTTGCATAGCCTTTAGAAGCAAGCAACAATTGCAAACTTTCAGGAGTGGTAATCAACAAATCCGGCATTTTGTTTTTTTGCTTTGTGCGTTCGGCTTGTTGGGTATCTCCTGTGCGAATACCAACAGTCATTGGGATTTTTAAATCGGTAACTACTTTTTCGGCTGCTTGTTTTATTTCCACCGAAAGGGAACGCAAAGGCGAAATCCATATTGCTTTTAATCCAGGTTGGTGCTTTTTAAGATAATCAGGATTGTTTTTAATGTAATTCAGAACGACAGGCAACCATAGTGCGTAAGTTTTTCCACTACCGGTGGGTGCGTTTAATAATCCATTTTTCTCCTGCAAGAATGCATTCCAAGTCTGTACCTGAAAGGGAAAAGGTTTCCAGCCTTGGTTTTTAAACCAATTTTCGGCAATATCCAGAAGTTGCTTCTTATTCATTGGACAATCATGTTTTTCAAATCAGCAATAGAGTTGGCATCCTCGATTTTCTTGTCATGACGCCATCTTAAGATTCTCGGGAATCGTGTTGCCACTCCGCTTTTATGCCTTTTTGAAAGTGCAATTCCTTCAAAACCTATTTCAAAAACAAGTTGCGGCACTACACTTCGTACAGGTCCAAAACGTTCCAGTGTATTCTTTTTGATAAAATCATCAACACGACGAAATTCGGCATCGTTCAAACCGGAATACGCTTTTGCGAAAGTTACTAATTCCTTCTGTCCATCCGCAGTGTCTTGCCATAATGCAAAAGTATAATCGGTAAATAAATTCGCCCTTCGGCCCGAGCCTCTCATTGCATAGGTTAAAACGGCATCAATTACCAATGGTTCAATTTTCCACTTCCACCAATCGCCTTTTTTACGCCCTATTTGATAAGGTGAACTTTTTCTTTTGAGCATCAGCCCTTCACTTTTCATTTCACGGGACCGTAGTCTTTCTTCCGAAATTTGTTCCCATGTATTTAAAGAAACCCGCTCCGATAATTGCAATGGTAAATTTTGACCTTCAACCGATTGTAATAAGATTTCAAGTAAATCCCTTCTTTCTTCGTAAGTTTTGTTACGAATATCAATTCCTTGCCATTCCAACAAGTCATAAGCGCGAATGACAACAGGTGTTTTTTGAAGTAACGCTTGTGAAACTGTTTTCCGGCCTATACGGGTTTGCAAATCATTAAAAGTCCCTATTTCGCCATTAATAAAAGGTAATATTTCACCATCAATTACAGTTCCATCAGGAATACTTTTAACTAAATTATGGAATTCCGGATATTTATCAGTTACTAATTCTTCCCCTCGGCTCCAAATATAGAGTTGCTCGTCCCTGATTATTGTTTGTGAACGGATGCCGTCCCATTTATGTTCTACAGACCAATCTCCAGGATTACCCAAACTATTTACTTCACCTTCAATCGGGTACGCTAGATAAAACGGAAACGGTTTTGACAAATAATCACTACTCTTTTCATCCAATATCAATTCTTGGAAAGAAATAGTTGCTGGATCCCAATTTCCCATCAGTTTGTGCGCTACTATATCTTCATCAATGCCTTCGGCTTTTGAAAGCGCGCGTGTCATCAATTTTTGGCTTACGCCAATGCGAAAACTTCCCGTTATTAGTTTAGTAAAAACAAAACGCTCATAATAATTCAGTGCCAACCAATTTTCTTGTAGGTATGCTTTTTTTTGATCGTCAGTATATTTTTTGAGCGCAATGATTTCCTTTAAATATTCCGTAAGGCTTTTATCGGACTGTTCTTTTTTTGTAGGGATTATTAATGCGATGGTTTCTGCCAAATCCCCAACTATATGATAGCTTTCTTCGAACAACCATAAGGGAATTTCCGCCAGTTCATTGGCCCAAAGCCTTAATAATGTAGTATTGACTGGTCGTGGCGGTCGACGATGGGAAAGAATTGCAATAGTCCAAACCTTATCTTCATCAGAAGCATGGCGAAAATAATGCGTCAATGCGGCTACTTTTACAGCAGTTTTATTAGAACTGTCTAGCGTTTTGATAAGTTCAGCAAAATTTTTCATGATTCGATATCAATCGGGTTTATCAAAGTTTTATCTTCTTTGGAATCTGTTTCGCCTTCGTCATTTTCGTATTGGGATTGTTCCGTTCTGGCGTCATACCCTATTTCGCATAAGTATTTTGCAAATACATCAGAATAACCATGGGTACAAATTATTTTTTCGGCACCAGTAGCTTTTATACTGTCCAATAATCCATACCAATCGCAATGGTCACTCAACACAAAACCTTTATCTATCGCGCGTCTTCTTCTTGCTCCCCTAAAAGCCATCCATCCGCTTGCAGAACCTGTAACAAAAGGAGTCATTTTGCGAATCCAGATACTTCCGTGAGCACTTGGAGGAGCTAAAACCATGTTTCCATGAAGCTCTTCTTTTGTAGTTTCCCTTGTGATAAGGGTAGTTGGAGGAAAATCAACTAAATGACGTAATACTGAAGTCATGTTTTCAACCGCACCATGAGTATAGATTTTTCCAATATCCGTATCAAGGTATTTCAACAATCGCTGTGCTTTGCCTAATGTATAACCAAATAAAATAGAAGTCTTTCCATCGGCTTTGTTTTCTGCCCACCAATTATTGATATCTGTCATGACTTCCGCTTGCGGCAACCAATTGAATGCTGGTAAACCAAAAGTGTTTTCGGTAATAAAAGCATGGCATTTTACTGGTTCATAAGGTACAGAAATCCCATCATCCTCTGTTTTATAATCCCCACTAAAAACCCAAACTTCACCTTTGTGTTCAACACGGATTTGGGCGCTCCCTATAATATGTCCAGCGGGATGAAAGGAAAATTTGACATTGTTGATTTCAAAAGTTTCGTTCCAGTCTTTCCCAGTCACATTGATATTACCTAAACGGTGTTTGATAATCGGGATATTAGTGTGGTGGGTTATATAATTCTGATGCCCCCAACGCGCATGGTCGGAATGACCGTGAGTAATAATAGCGTTATTAACAGGACGCCACGGATCAAGATATACGTCGGCCTGCTGACAATAAATTCCGTTAGCGTTGAATGCCAATAATGGAATCTTCATAATATAATTTTTTAATAAATTTACGAGCAGAAATTGATGTTGGATTATATCGTAACGGCAATTTTTTATAAAGTTACGATGTAATAAAATTACTCAAAAACAATTCGGTTTCTTTGGATTCTTAACTAGAACTTAAATTTGGTTTATTTTTAAAATAACCTTTGTACTTTTGCATTGGTTTTTATAAAAATAATAATTAAAAAAAATAAATATGCTCAAAGGATTTTTTCATACACCAAAAGCAGTAAATGAACCCGTAAAATCATACGCCCCTAATTCTCCAGAAAAAGCAGCTGTTTTAGCAGCTTATAAAAAAATGTGGAACGAGACTATCGATGTGCCGTTATACATCGGAAGCGAGGAAATTAGAACAGGGAAAACTAAAAATATGACGGCGCCACACGATCACAAACATATCGTGGGAACTTATCATTTAGCCGAGAAAAAACACATTCAAAAAGCGATTGCAAATGCTCTCGAATCAAAAGCGAAATGGGCGAACATGGCCTGGGAACAAAGAGCAGCTATTTTCTTAAAGGCTGCCGAATTAATTGCGGGACCTTATAGAGCAAGAATCAATGCTGCAACGATGATTGCGCAATCCAAAAATATTTTTCAGGCAGAAATAGATGCTTCCTGTGAGTTGATTGACTTTTTACGTTACAACGTAGAGTTTATGACCCAAATCTATAACGATCAGCCAAAATCGGATTCTTCGGTTTGGAACCGTTTGGAATACCGTCCTTTAGAAGGATTCGTTTATGCCATTACCCCTTTCAATTTTACGGCTATTGCAGCAAATTTACCTGCAAGTGCTGCGATGATGGGAAATGTAGTGGTTTGGAAACCAAGCGACAGCCAAGTTTTTTCTGCAAAAATTATTATTGATGTTTTCAAGGAAGCTGGTTTACCTGATGGCGTAATTAATGTGGTTTTTGGTGATGCTTTGATGATTACCGATGCGGTTATAGCAAGCCGTGATTTTGCCGGAATCCACTTTACAGGATCTACTCACGTATTCAAGGATATTTGGGCGAAAATTGGAACCAATATTCACCATTATAAAACCTACCCAAGAATTGTTGGGGAAACAGGCGGAAAAGATTTCGTGGTAGCGCATCCAAGTGCCAATGTAAAACAAGTAGCTACGGGAATTGTTCGTGGCGCATTTGAATTTCAGGGTCAAAAATGTTCCGCTGCATCGAGAGGATATATTCCGCAAAGCTTATGGCCAGAAGTGAAAAAACAATTGATTACCGATGTGAAATCTATGAAAATGGGTTCTCCGGAAGATTTCGGGAACTTCATTACGGCTGTGATTCACGAAGGTTCTTTTGATAAATTGGCGAGTTATATTGACCAAGCCAAAAAAGATAAAGATGCCGAAATTATCGTTGGTGGAAATTATGATAAGTCGGTTGGTTACTTTATTGAACCAACGATTATTGTAACTACCAATCCAAAATACACTACAATGGAAACCGAACTTTTCGGACCGGTGATGACAATTTATGTTTATGAAGATAAAAAATGGGAAGAAACTTTAAAACTGGTTGATGAAACTTCAGAGTATGCCTTGACTGGTGCAATTTTCAGTCAGGACCGTTATGCAGTGGAACAAGCGACAGTTGCTTTGCAAAATGCAGCTGGAAACTTCTATGTGAACGACAAACCTACCGGAGCCGTTGTTGGAATGCAGCCTTTTGGAGGTGCAAGAGCTTCTGGAACCAATGACAAAGCGGGTTCAGCATTGAACTTATTGCGTTGGGCTTCACCAAGAACAATTAAGGAAACATTTGTTACTCCGGAAGATTACAGGTATCCGTTTTTGGGGGAATAAAAGTCCCCTAACCCCCAAAGGGGGAACAAAAAACCCACAAGAACTTGAATTATTAAGTTTTTGTGGGTTTTTTATCATTGCGAGGTACGAAGCAATCTAAAAATTATTAAGTAAGTAATTATTTTCTTATATTTACATAAACTTAAAAACTGTTTATGAAAAAACTCTACTCTTTATTGGCTTTATGCCTTTTTATTACCGGAAATGCCCAAATTATTAATTTTCCTGATTCTAAATTTAAAGAAAGATTAATTTATTCAAGTCCTAACACAGGAACTGTTAGAGATTTTTCTGGAAATTATTTTAGTCTTGACGCAAATCATGATGGTCAAATTCAAGTTAGTGAAGCTTTACTTGTAAAAGAAATGAATGTTTCAGGGCAAAACGGTAGTAATATGTACTACAACCTTGGCGGGATAGAAAATTTTACAAATATGTTATCTCTTAAATGTTGCGTATATACAGTAACTAATCTAGATGTTTCCGGTTTACCTCAATTGAAAGAATTAGATTTTTCTGGGACAGCTATAACATCAATAGACTTATCTAATCTAGTTAATTTGGAAATCCTCAGTTATGCAAATTGTGCTTTACCTTCTATAGATTTGACAACTTTTCCAAATCTTAAAAGTTTAGATTGGTCAGGAAATCCACATCTTCCAACTCCAGATTATAGCATTCTATCCAATCTTCAAATTTTAGGTTGTTCATACAATCAACTTACTTCATTAGACACTACCTATTTAACAAATCTTACTACTTTAGAATGTAATGATAACCAAATTACCTCTTTAAATTTAAGCAGTCTTACAAACCTTAAAAAATTGGATTGTTCAACAAATCAATTAACTTCTTTAGATGTAAGTACTTTAATAAATCTACAGAATTTGGATTGTTATAAAAATCAACTTACTGCATTAAATATAAATGGTTTGACACAACTGGGAAATTTAAATTGTTGTTTTAATCAGATATCCTCATTGGATATGAGCAGTCAATCTAATTTTTTCGGTTTGATTTGTAGTGATAATAACCTAACAACATTAGATGTAAGTAATTTGATTGACCTTCAAATTTTAATATGCGATAACAATCAATTAACTTCTTTGTTTATTAAAAGTATGATTTATGAACAGTTTGGGATATTTAATATACGGTTTGAAAACAATCCAAATTTACAATACATCTGTGCTGATGAAAGTAAACTTAATTTAGTTAATTACTTAATAACATCATACGGATATACTAATTGTCACGTTAATTCATATTGCTCATTTGTTCCAGGCACAACATATTATACTATTGAAGGAAACGAAAAGTATGATTTTGACAACAATGGTTGTAGCGCTACTGATATTGTATATCCTAATTTAAAGTTTTCTATTAATGACGGCACCGTTACGGGAAGTATAATTGCGAATTTTTCTGGAAGTTATTCTATTCCTGTTATTGCAGGGACACATACAATGACTCCAATTATAGAAAACCCAACCTATTACAGTATATCTCCAACAAGTGCAACCGTTACTTTCCCAACCCAAACAAGTCCTTTTACACAGGATTTTTGTATCACTGCAAATGGTATTCATCCAGATTTAGAGGTTGTTTTATTACCAATAGGAAGAGCGAGACCAGGTTTTGATGCAAAATATAGAATTATTTATAAAAACAAAGGGACAAATATTCAATCTGGCTCTGTAAATCTAGCTTTTGATGATGCGGTTTTAGATTTAATTTCTGCAACTCCCGTAACCACGAATCAAGCTGTAAATAGTTTATCTTGGGATTATATAAATTTATTACCATTTGAGACTAGAGAAATTGATTTGATATTAAATGTAAACTCACCAACAGAAACTCCAGCGGTAAATGATGGTGATATTCTTGATTATTTAGCAACTATTACTTCGCCTGAAACTGATGATACACCAAGTGACAATACATCTACATTTCATCAAATCGTGAACAATTCATACGATCCAAACGACAAAACTTGTTTGGAAGGAACAACGATTACTCCAGACATGGTTGGGGAATATGTGCATTATGTAATTCGTTTTGAAAACACCGGTACTTTTCCTGCTGAGAATATTGTGGTAAAAGATATGATTGATTTGGCAAAATTTGATATTAGTACATTAATTCCAATTAAAGGGAGTTACGAGTTTGTTACTAAAATTTCAGACACCAATAAAGTAGAATTTATTTTTGAAAATATCAATTTACCTTTTGATGATGCCAATAACGATGGTTTTGTAGCATTTAAAATCAAAACAAAATCGAGTTTGGTTTTGGGAGATACATTTACAAATTCCGCTAATATTTATTTCGATTACAATTTCCCAATTGTAACCAATACAGCATCAACTACTGTGCAGACTTTAGGAAAATCAGATTTTGAATTTGCTAAATATTTTACTGTTTATCCAAATCCAGCAAAAGATGTTTTGAACCTTTCTACAAAAAATGGAATTTCAGTAAATTCAATTGGAATATATAACACATTAGGACAATTGGTTATTGCAATTCCGAATGCACAATCGGTTTCAAGTATTGATATTTCGAATTTAAAAACAGGGAATTATTTTATAAAAATGATTACTGATAAAGGAAATGCGAATACGAAGTTTGTGAAGAATTAGAACTGGTATTTAAATTAATAATTCCATTTTTTTGTCATTCCGACGAAGGAGGAATCTCAGCTAATTTAGGATTGAGATTCCTCCTTCGTCGGGCTCGAGCAATAGTGAATAGGCGAAGCAATGACAAGTTTGTGGTAAAAAATGTTACTAATTATTATGCCTTGAATTTCAAAGGCAAATGCACTACTTTCTTAGTTTCGAAAAATTCATCATCAAAAAATTCGGAGATATTGTATTCTTTAGCTTTTGGGAAAGTCGCCAGTTCTTCGGTTAAATCTCCTCCTTTTAGGTATAAAATACCGTTTTGCAATTCGTGTTTGTTTTGTTTTTTAATTTTGTCTTTAATCCAAGAAACAAAATCGGGCATATTCGTTACTGCTCGGCTTACAATAAAATCAAAATCCCCTTTAACATTTTCAGCACGGATTTGCTCAGCTTTTACGTTTTTCAGACCCAAACCTTCGGCTACAGCCTGAACCACTTTTATTTTTTTCAGAATGACATCAATCAGATAAAATCGGGTTTCGGGAAAAAGAATCGCTAATGGTATTCCTGGAAAACCACCGCCAGTACCAACATCCAAAACATAGGTTCCTGGTTCAAACTTTTGAATTTTGGCAATAGCCAAAGAATGAAGTACGTGTTTCGTATATAATTCATCAATATCTTTTCGTGAAATCACGTTGATTTTTGAATTCCAATCGTGATACAACGCTTCTAATTGTTTGAATTGTTCTTGTTGTATAGGTGTTAATTCTGGAAAATGGCGCAGTATTTCTTCCATTTGTGATATTTTTCACAAAAGTAGTCATTTTATGATAGAATATTTAACGGTTTAAACGATTCAAAAAAACTAATAATTAAGTACCTTTGTTGGCATTTTAATACCCCTTTTTATGAATAGAGTTGCACCAACTTTTAAACGGCAGGATCCTTTAAAATTTTTCAAAACACTAAATACACGTGTAAATGATTATTTTAAAGATAATAATATAAAGAAAACTGGCGATTGGAGATTACATTTGAAAACGATTGTAATGTTCACGCTTTTCTTTGCTCCTTATTTTTTGATTTTGGCTTTTACAACAATGCCTTTCTGGTTGCATTTACTTTTAAGTGTAATAATGGGCGTTGGTATGGCGGGAGTCGGAATGAATGTGATGCACGACGGTAACCATGGCTCGTACTCCTCTAAAGTATGGCTTAATAAAATCATGGGAGGAAGCATTTATATCCTTGCTGGAAACGTTTACAATTGGCAAGTACAACACAATGTCCTACACCACACTTATACCAATATCCCTGGTCATGATGAAGATCTTGACGCTGGAAGAATCATTCGTTTTACCAAACACGCTGAGTGGAGCGGTTTTCATAAGTACCAACAGTATTATGCTTTAGTAGCTTATGGATTACTGACTTTTAACTGGTGTTTAACTACCGATTTTAAACAAATGGGTGGTTACTTAAAAAGAAAATTATCCTATGGGGAATTTCCAAATACAACCCGTTTATGGATTGGATTGGTAATTTCTAAAATCGTATATTTTGCATTTTGGCTAGTGATTCCGCTTATGTTAGTAACTTGGTGGAAAGTATTATTAGGCTTTTTTGTAATGCATTATACCGCTGGATTAATCTTAAGCCTTATCTTTCAATTGGCTCACGTTGTGGAAGAAACTGAAAATCCTTCCCCTAACGATATGGGTGAGATGGATAATACTTGGGCAATTCACCAATTATACACTACAACGAATTTTGCTCCAAAAAGCTGGTTGTTGAATTATTACACCGGTGGTTTGAACCACCAAATCGAGCACCATCTTTATCCCAATGTAAGCCACGTTCATTATGGAAAAATCGCAGATTTCGTAAAACAAACCGCAGAAGAATGCGATTTGCCTTATTTTGAATTCGAAACAATGGGTGAAGCTTTACTTGCTCACATCAAACATTTAAAAGACCTGGGACAAAAACCAGCAATGTCCGCCTAAATAACTATTTACTTTTTTTCAAAAACAAAACAAATGAATCCATTATCCGATAGAATTAACAATTTATCAACTTCACAAACATTAGCAATGGCAGCGCTTGCCAGAGAATTGAAATCACAAGGAAAAGACATTATCAGTCTTAGCCTAGGAGAACCCGATTTCAACACTCCGGATTTTATTAAAGAAGCCGCAAAAAAAGCCATAGATGAAAATTATTCTACTTATTCTCCTGTGGATGGATATATGGAATTAAAAGAAGCGATTTGTAGAAAATTCAAACGGGACAATAATTTAGATTACAAACCAGCAAACGTGGTGGTTTCTACAGGTGCAAAACAATCATTATACAATATTGCTCAAGTAATGTTAAATGACGGTGACGAGGTAATTTTACCAGCACCTTACTGGGTTTCCTATTCAGAAATCATTAAATTATCGGGTGGAATTCCAGTTGAAGTTCCTACATCGATCGAAAATGATTTTAAAATTACACCAGAGCAACTAGAGGCAGTAATCACACCAAAAACGAAAATGATTTGGTATAGTTCTCCTTGCAATCCAAGCGGTTCTGTATATTCTCGTGAAGAATTTACGGCTATAGCCAAGGTTTTGGAAAAATACCCAAACATCTATATTGTTGCTGACGAGATTTACGAACACATTAATTTTTCAGGAACATTTTGTAGTATAGCATCAGTTCCGGGAATGTTCGAAAGAACAATCACTGTCAATGGAGTTGCTAAGGCATTCGCGATGACAGGATGGAGAATTGGATACATTGGAGCACCGGAATTTATTGCTAAAGCCTGTACAAAAATGCAAGGACAAGTAACATCTGGAGCAAATTCTATTGCACAAAGAGCTACAATCACCGCAGTAGATGCAGATCCAAGTGTCTTAAACGAAATGGTAGCGGCATTCAAAAGCCGTCGTGATTTAGTAGTGGGATTAATCAAAGAAATTCCGGGTATGAAAATCAATGTTCCAGAAGGGGCATTTTATGTTTTCCCTGATGTTTCTTCTTTCTTCGGAAAAACGCTTAGAGGTACGAAAATCAACAATGCCGATGATTTTTCAATGTATCTTTTGTCTGAAGCCAATGTTGCCACAGTAACCGGAGATGCTTTTGGGAATCCCGATTGTATTCGTTTTTCTTATGCAACCAGCGAAGACATTTTGAAAGAAGCTTTAAAAAGAATTAAAGAAGCAGTAGCTTAAAAATTTGCTTAATAGTAGAAAATGCTTCAAGGTTTCTTGAAGCATTTTTTTATTAAAAATTAATAATGTCAGAAAAATTTAGACAATTATAAAGGTCGCTCCTACGGAGCTAAAAAAAAGAACTAAATTTAATTTCTATAAACAGCTTACCCCTTACGGAGTTGTTTTAGTCCCATCGGGACTTGCTGTTTGTAGAAAAATAAAATAACGTATAAAATAAGCTCCATCGGAGCGACCTGTTTCTCAAGTAAAAATTAATTTTTATGATATTAAATCAAGATATTTATAAAATTTCAATCCTCAATTAGAAATCCTCAGGAATTTATATGACCTTTGCAGGCTATTTTTAGGGAATCCCTAAAAGGTTAAAGCATAAGCAATTAAAAATTATCATCAAAAGATGAAAAAGAAAATAGAAATTCTCGCTCCAGCAAAAGATTTATACCAAGGAATGGCCGCTATTAACAGTGGCGCGGATGCAGTTTATATCGGTGCGCCTTTGTACGGAGCCCGTTCCAATGCCACCAATTCTATTGAAGACGTAGCAGCGTTAGTAAAGTATGCGCATTTATATCATGCTCAGGTTTTTGTGGTTATCAATACCATTTTATACGACAACGAATTGGAAAACTGCCGCCAAATGATTTGGCAATTATATGATATTGGAGTAGATGCCTTGATTGTGCAGGATATGGCGATTATGGAAATGGACTTACCTCCTATTGTCCTTCATGCCAGTACCCAAGCCAATAACCGCGATGCCAATAAAATCAAATTCCTTAAAGATGCCGGGATGAAACGTGTGGTTTTGGCACGCGAACTGAACCTGCATCAAATTAAGGAAATCAGCGAAGCTACAGATGTAGAACTAGAGTTTTTTGTAACCGGCGCCTTATGCGTATCATTCAGCGGGAACTGTTATATGAGTGTTGCTAATGGTGAACGTAGTGCAAACCGTGGTTCCTGTGCTCAAAACTGCCGTTTGCCTTACAACCTAATTGATGGACATGGCGAAACTTTAATCAAAAACAGCCACTTGCTTTCCATCAAGGATTTTGATGTTTCAGACCAGATTCCAAATTTGATCGAAGCCGGTATCTGCTCTTTCAAAATTGAAGGCCGCTTGAAAGACATCGTTTATGTAAAAAACAATGTCGCCTATTTAAGACAGAAACTCGATGCTTTTTTAGAAGGAAGTGATAAATACACCAAAGCTTCTTCGGGAAAATGCACGTTTACATTCGACTCGGCTTTGAACAAAAGTTTCAACCGTGGCTACACCGATTATTTCGTAAACGAAAGGCACCAATCCATTGGTTCTTGGGAAAGCCCAAAATCTAAAGGACAATACATTGGCAAACTTATCAAAACCATTGGAAACGCTTACGAAATTGAAAACGGCGAATTATTAAACAATGGTGACGGATTGTGTTATATCAATGAAAACAATGAGGCCGACGGAATTTATGTAAACAAAGTCGAAAACGGTTTGGCTTACCCAAATGTCCTAAAAGAATTGAAAGAAGGCACTTTCATATACCGCAACAATGATGCTGCTTTCATTAAAATCGTGGAACGCGAGGACAGTGCCATCCGTAAAATAAGCACTACTTTATTATTGACAGAAAATGAAAACGGCTTCGAATTAATCGCCACCGACGAAGATGGTTTTGTAAGCACCGTGAGTTTGGTTCACCCTAAGGAAACTACTAAAAACAACCTGTCAATAGAGGACAACATAAAAACGCAGTTGGCAAAAACAGGGTTTACTCCTTATAATGCCGATGAAATCAATATCCTATTTTCTCAAAACTGGTTCCTTCCTATTTCTAAAATCAATGAAATGCGAAGAACCGTTTATGAGCAATTATCAGAAATTCGTTTAGCAAATTACAAACGCCACGAACACCAAATGGTAAAAACGTCGCATCCGTATCCTGAAACCAAATTGGATTTCATGTATAATGTGGCCAATAAAAAAGCACGCCAGTTTTATGAACGCCATGGGGTAACCGAAATCGAAAAGGCATTCGAATTGCAATGGGATCCAGGCAAATCCCGTGTAATGACCACTAAATACTGTATCAAATACGAATTGGAACGCTGTCCAAAATACCATCGTGAAAACATGGATAAAAAGGTCAAAGAACCATTGGTTTTAAAGCAAGGCGAATTAGAATACAAACTCAAATTCAACTGCAAACCCTGCGAAATGGAGATTTGGGAAAAAGACGCCGAATTTGAAATAGAAGAAGACCACATACATTAAATCACAAAACCGATGTTTTTCCTTAAAAAAGGCATCGGTTTTTTTTATACTTTTGCTTCGCTAGTTAGCAGTTTCCTATTAGAATGGGCGTGACCACAAGGGTCGGGCTTTCGGCTTTATCTCTCCGTTACACTACGAGGATACCGCCTCAATCCCTCACGCAAAAGGTACCTGACAGCCACTGGCTGTCCTCCTTTTAATTTCACACGAGCAAGAGCGAACTGGCGGAGCAAATCTCACGCAAACCATAAACTACCAACCATAAACTAAAAACACAAATGTCAAAAATACTCCTTTTAGGTTCAGGCGAATTAGGTAAAGAATTTGCAATCGCTGCACAACGAATTGGTCAAACGATTATCGCCGTAGATAGCTATGAAAATGCTCCGGCAATGCAAGTTGCCCACGGTTTTGAAGTCATCAATATGCTTGACGGAGCCGAATTAGACCGTATCGTAGCCAAACACCAACCTGACTTTATTGTTCCCGAAATAGAAGCCATCCGCACCGAGCGTTTTTATGATTACGAAAAGCAAGGGATTACTGTGGTACCCTCTGCGAAAGCGGCTAATTTCACGATGAACAGAAAAGCAATCCGGGATTTGGCAGCAAAGGAATTAGGCTTAAAAACCGCTAATTATCGTTATGCCACTTCTGCTGAGGAACTACAAAAAGGAGTCGAAGCTGTGGGAATGCCTTGTGTCGTAAAACCCTTAATGAGTTCTTCGGGCAAAGGGCAATCTACCATAAAAACCAATGATGACATCCATAAAGCATGGGAATATGCTGTTGAAGGATCCCGTGGTGACGTGGTAGAAGTTATTGTTGAGGCATTCGTAAAATTTAATTCGGAGATTACTTTATTAACAGTAGTTCAAAATAATAACCCAACACTATTCTGTGCGCCAATAGGCCATCGTCAGGAACGTGGGGATTATCAGGAAAGTTGGCAGCCCGCCCGAATTTCGGACAAGGATTTATACGAAGCACAGGACATGGCCGAAAAAGTAACCGAAGCTTTAGGAGGCGCTGGACTTTTTGGGGTCGAATTTTTCCTGGCCGATGATGGTGTTTATTTCTCTGAACTCTCCCCTAGACCACATGATACTGGAATGGTAACGCTGGCAAATACTCAAAATTTCAATGAATTTGAATTGCATTTGCGTGCCATTTTAAGTTTACCAATTGCCGAAATCAAGTTAGAAAAAGCGGGCGCAAGTGCCGTGATTTTGGCATCCGCCAATAGTGAAAACCCACGTTTTACTGGAATCGAAAAAGTAGCGGGTTTACCTAAAACTGATTTTAGGCTTTTTGGCAAACCCACTTCAAGACCTTATCGCAGAATGGGGGTTGTTTTGACTAATGACACTTTAGAAACACCAATTGAAGAAGTAACAGAACGGGCAAAAACCACTGCGCAATTAATTACTATACTATAAAGTACAAACACATATAAGCCAAAAAATTAAATTCAACTAAAATCCCTTTATTATGAAAATTACATGCCTTTTAATCAGTCTATTTTTTATTACCCTTTGTTATTCTCAAGAAAACTTTTTGAAAATCACTAATAGTGCAACCCAAGAAGAATCAATCATTAAAGAAAATAAAAGGATTAGGATTCTCACCGTTGACGGAAAGAAACTATCTGGAAAGTTCAGTATTGTTGACGAAAACAGCATCATGATCAAAAATACCGTTGTTAATATTGACCAAATCGTAAAGTTAAAACGCCATCCGTTGGGTTTGATTCTTTTTACCGATTATATTTTCATTTACACTGGAGCAATAGTAGTAGCCTTAGCAGTACTGGTAGCGGGACTTTCTGGAGAACCTGGTCTGATATTACTAGCCGCTCCAGGAGTATTCTTGATTCATGCAGGAAGTAAAGGCGTAAATATCCTCGGCTCATATAAAACAAAACAGAACTGGAAATATGAAATCCAGATGACAAAAACTAATACCACTCCTGAATTAACACCAGTGACTAGCCCTTGATTGAGAACTGTTTTTAATTAATTTTTTTCTGAACATATACTATATTGTTACTCGATACAGTTCCTTCAAAAACGGAATCACTAGATTTGTCGAAAATCAGCATCAAAAATTAAATAACCCAAAGGGTTAAAATATAATACAAGCCAAAATAATTTAAATTAATTCCCATTATGAAAAACACGTACCTTATATTCAGTCTGCTTTTTATTAGCCTTTGTTTTTCGCAAGAAAATTGTATAAAAATCACCAATGAAGTTACCCAAGAAGAATCAATCATAAAAGAGAATAAAAGGATTAGGATACTCACCGTTGACGGGAAGAAACTATCTGGAAAGTTCAGTATTGTTGACGGAAACAGCATTAAAATAAAAAATACAGTAATAAACTTGGATAGCATTGTAAAGCTAAAACGTCATCCATTATTATTGTCAATTGCCACTGATGGTTTATTAATTTATATTGGTACCGGGGTTGTAGGTCTGAGTCTATTGGCAACTGTCTTTACTCAAGACAAAGCCTATGCTTTACTGTCAGTTCCGGGCATACTACTCATTCATGCGGGATGCAAAGGGGTAAATGTCCTTGGCTCATATAAAACAAAACAGAACTGGAAATATGAAATCCAGATGACTAAAAACAGTCCCACTCCTGAATTAACACCAGTCACTAGCCCTTGATATTGATTTTATTTTAAATCAAATACCCTATATTTTTTCAACCACCGAATTACACACTTAGCGAACAGACGAAGTAAATCGTTATGAACAGAAAATCACAATAGAAATTCGTGATAATTTGTGTCCTATCGACTTTAGTTCACTTTTACGGATATCCCTATAAAATAAAAACCATACAAAAATGGCAAACATCACACTAAACCGAATCAATACAGTACTTTCAGTTACTGATATAGCCTCAATCATTACCGATTTAGAAAATGCTTTGACACTCTTGCCAGAACTCGGATTAACACCTCAAGAATTAAAATCATTAAAGGGAGTAAGTGTTGGCAACAAAGTATTTACAGAGGATTGCATCATACATCTTAAACAGAATGGGACGGAAATCATGCCGCCCTATATTAATATAAACGAATTGATCAACGACTTTGAGTTCAACAAACAGCTCAACCGTATCGAATCAACAGTAAATCAAGTAAAAAACCGTGTTGCTATATTAAAAAGAATTACCAGTAAAGAAGAATATGATGTTGCGCTTCAGGTGTATGAACTGTATGAAAAAGCAGCCCACTCTGGCGTTCCGGGAGCATCTGCTGCTTATGAACATTTGAACGAGCGGTTTAAAAAACACAAGGGAAGACCGGCCGACAAGCGTTTAAAGAAGTAAAATTACTTAATCATTCATTTTTAATGAACTAAAATTTATTTTTAAATAAATTAAATTTATAAAAAATGATATTTAATTTATAAATACTGAAATTAAATTTACAAATAGTAAAATTAAATTCATTAATAATGATATTAAATTTATAAAAAGTAGAATTTAATTTCAGTATACTAGAATTTAATTTATAAAAAGTAGAATTAAATTTTACTATTCAGTAATTAAATTTATAAATAATGAAATTTTATTCAATTATAATAAAACAAAACCATTGATTAGAAACCGCTTAATCATTTATTATGAAAAACACACTCCATATAGGGAATATGCTTCAAGATTATTTTAATAAAAACGGGGTTTCTAAGGCAGCATTGTCCCGCGCCCTGCAAACAGCACCCTCTTCTCTGGAAGCAAGATTGAAAAAGGCGACCATGCCCACCGATTTTTTATTGAAAATCAGCACGTTGTTAGAGCACAACTTTTTTGCCGACATCGCCGCTACCCTACCCCTTGAATTTTCGTCGGATACTCAAAGAGACGCTACCCAAGAAGAAAAGATAGCCACATTAGAACTCGAACTAAAATTATTGCAGCGCGAAAACGAAACCCTGACCAATCTTATCGTAAAGAAACTGGAAGTGTAATGTGTAGAATAAACATTACATTTGAAATAAATATAAGCTGACATTTGTCAGTCCAAGCCACCCAAATTTGGGTAGATTGGAGCCAGTTTATGGCCGGTATATATAAGTTGTTGGCAGTAATGCGCAAGATTATCCAAACTAAAAACACTCAGAATGATAAAGCATTTCCGAACAATATTATTGATTATTATTGTCAGTCAAACAAATTGCTTCTCGCAAGAAAATAAAATTCTAAAACCAAAAGGAATCTATTTATTCAGTATCGAAAGTTGTGCTGGTTTTCAATTTAATAATGACGATTCATTAACCTTTATAAACGAAATTGGCTGTTCTCCTTTTGAATTACGATTAAAATGGATTGACGAAAATACTTTTATTGCCATTGAAAAAGAAAGAACAGAAGATAAGTTTCCTCCAAGAGTTTATGTATATAGAATTCTTATATCTGATGGCAAAAAATTAGTTCTTAAAGAATTTGATACGAGTTGGGATTCAACCGCAAAAGATGGAAAAATTACAGTTTATAAAAAATTAAATTAATACACTAATGCTAACAGGCGTTTTGAGATAGTGGAATTACCGTTTCGTATCAAGTTTTCTTTAAACAGAAAATACTCGTTTACGAAGTCCCCAACCTCGCCAAGCGCCGGGACGTTAGCAAACATTTTTAAAGAACTTCCAAAAATAAAAATCATCTTATGGAATTTAAATATAATAACTGGACTATGTTTGTAAATGAAGGAGCTACTTTTTCAGAAACGTTTAGAGAGCAAATGGCTTTTCAATTACTAAATCAATTTTATCTTACCTTAGGAGTTACTGATCAAATAAAAAATCATAAATTTAGACTGCACGTAGGTTTGGCACCTTTAAAAACTATTTACAAAGATAACCATGCGTTTGCGTTAGTAGATATTATTAATCCAATATCTATTTCAACTAAAGTTACAGCTTATTGGAAACTGAACATTGATGTAAATGTTGAAAATGCACCCCAATTAAATGTATGGAATGAAGAAAATATAGAATTTAGTTGGTGTACTGACTTTGAAGTAAACGACTATTTACAATATTTAGAATCCAGAAATATAATTTCAAAAGAACAACTTGATTCTAACTTTGACTACGAATATGATTATGCATTATACCCAGACGTATGTTGTACAATTTGTTTCTCTCAAAAAGTATATAAAACCGAATTAACAGAAATAGAATCTATACTTACGGAGACAATAAAAAACTCATACATTTCAGATTTAAAAAACGAAAATGAACAAATGAAATCGAACAAAGATAATGAAACAATAGTTATGTTTGATTTTCAAAATAATGATTTTGAAAAATCAAAAAGGCAACTTGAAGAGGCAATAAAGAAAATTGGACAAAGTAAAGTGGGAAAATTAATCGATAAAATTATTATAGAGTAAAACAAACGCTAACTGCCGTTTTGCAAGATTGGGGTTTTAGGCTCCCGATAGCTATCGGGATTAAAGTTGGTCTTGTGCTTGGAAATTTTGTGCTTAACCAAAATATAAATCCTAATTTAATCCCCAACCTCGCCAAGCGACGGGACGTTTTATGTCATTTTAAAACCCGATGAAAACAAACATATTAAATCGAAATATTCACGAGCCAATCATTTGGAAAGGTGATTTAAATGATGATTGTACTGCAAATTGGGCTGGGTTAATGCTTCGTGCGGAATGGATGGATGAAGATTATTGGTGGTGGTGTGTGTATGATATGTTTACTGAAGAAGAAAATCAAATTGATAGTTCCAATGAATATGAGCAAAGATTTATTGGAGGAAAAGTAACTAGAGAAAAAGCAGAAGAAATAGCTAAAGCTTATCTGAAAGATAAACTCATAAATACAGAAATCAACTCAGATTTTTATAAAATTTCTGATTTTATAACGGATTTAAAAGTTTTAGGAGCATCGTCTCTTGAATCAATGAGACTGCTAAAAAATAAATTTAATATAAGCCTGTCAGAATGTAAAGATTTAGTTTTCGATTCCAAAGATTGGGAAGGTGCTAGGGATTTATCCGAAAAACTTACTCAAGAATTTTTAGATGCTGGAGCTGAAGTTGCTGATAAAGTTGAATTTATTGATGGAAAAGTATCTTCAATAACTTTTGACTTAACCAAAGTTATTCAAGAAGATAATCAGAAACAAAACAATAACTCCTTGTGGAATAAAATAAAGTCTAAATTTAAATAAAAACGAACTCACAACAGCCGTTTGGCAAGATTGGGTTTTAGGCTCCCGATAGCTATAGGATTAAAGTTGGTCATGTACTTGGAAAATTTGTACTTAACCGAAATATTAACCTTAATTTAGTCCCCAACCTCTCAAAGCCGCGGGACTTTAGTGGCTATTTTCACGCGAAGTAAAACTGCAAGAAAGAAAAAGTTTTCCATAATATAATTGTACAAAAATGAATAAAATACTCACATTATTATTTTTTGGCTATTTGTTATTTTCATGTAATGAAAATAACAAAACTAAAGAGTTACCGAAGTTTGATAAAAATGGAACTCAAATTATTTATAGTGAAGAAGTTTATGCAAAAATGTTGATAAAAAACAGAAATGTAAAAGTAACAGTCATTGACACATTTTGTAAAAATCAAAAAGCTAAAGCCATAAAAGATATCAAAAACGGAAAATTAATATACTTTGATTCTCATCCAGAGCTCAAAAAAATGACTAAAATATTAAATCAATTTGGTATTCAAACGAAAGAACAATTAAGACGATGTATTAGATTTGGTGAATTTGAACCTTATTGTTATGAATATGAAATGCACGAAGAAATTAGAAAAAAGTTTGGAGAAAATTTTATAGACTCAATTATTAAAGTTGCTCAAAAAGAAAGTGTTTTAGAAAATCCAACTAAAGAATATATAGTAGACGAAATAGATTTAAGAGAAAAATACTTAAATAAAAAAAACAGCCACTAACAGGCGTTTGAAAAGATTGCGAATTTTGTAGTAAATTCACGTTCACGTTTCGCAAGAAATTTTATTTTTAACAGAAAATAATCAATTCCGAAGTTCGCAACCTTGCAAAGAGCTGAAACGTTAGCTGCAAGTTATTAACAACTCACATCTTCAAAAGAACATATGAAATCAATATTATTATTAACGTTTCTGTTAATTTCATTATTCAAAAGTGATCGCGAAAATAAAGGACCAGTTGGTGACTATAAAGTAGAGTTTTATGATAAGTTTGAACAAGGTTATACTATAACTTTCAGAGAAAAAGATTATTATAAAATAAATTGGAAAGGCGAAACTGTTGGAAAAGGCGAAATGACTAAATACTTAAAAGAAAATGGAGAAGGTATTATTCATTTGAGGGATTATGCAATGTACATACCTGCAGGAAAAATAGATAAAGTTGAACATAAAAGTTTTTCAACAGATTATACAGAATTTTGGTCTACTGAAAAAGACACTATTCAATTTGGAATTCATCATGAAAATAGTGTTCATATATCATTTAAAACTGGAATAATGATAAAGATAAAACCATAATCACCCGTTAACAACCGTTTGGCTAGATTGGGGTTTTAGTGGAATTACCGTTTTTATTAATATATTCGTAAGGCAGAAAAATACTCTGCTCATATTTCCCAACCTCGCGAAGCCGCGGGACTTTGGGTGATATTTTACCCGAACAAAAGCGTAAAACTAAACCAAAAATAAAATGAACAAAAGAGAAGTTACTTTTTCAAATTTAATCACACTAATTAAAAATAGAAGACCATTTTCAATCCTTGGAATTGTATTTGTCTTTTCATCAATTTTCATTATTCTACCAAGCGTTTTGTTTATGACAAACTCATTTGTTGAACCATATGAAAAATATGATTTTAAAAAAATTGAGCAAAATGGAACTGAACAAAATGCAAAAATTACTGATTTAAGACCCGTATATAATGTTACAATAAATGGAGAACATCCGTTAAAAATAAGTTATGATTTTTTATATAATGGTGTAACTAAATCTGATAAATTCCAAACTATGGAATTAGAGAAAGCTAACGAAATGAAAATTGGAAATGAAATAAAGATTAAAACTTTTGACAATCAATCCAAAATTCAAAATTTAGAGCCTTTTACTTTTCCCTTTTTTGTGTTTTATATTTTACCTTTCATCTTTTTTGTACTTGGTTCTATCTTTTCAATTATAGGATTAGTTCCCGTTTTTAGAGATTATAATTTGTATAAGAATGGAATTGTAAAAGAAGGAACTATTATTTCTTTAACACCAAATTCAGGATTACCAATTACAAATATTGGACAAAGTCTTATAATAAACTATTATTTTTCAGGTTCAAACGGGCAAAAAATATTTGGGAAATCTAAAACAACTGATTTTTCGATAATGGTAGAAAAAAAGGCTGAAGATAAAATCAAACTTTTTGTTTCAGAAAACGACGAAACTAAATCTTGTATAGTTCCGAAATTAGAAGCAATGAAAAATAATTGGAAAATATAAACCAACAGCCGTTTGGCTAGATTGGGGTTTTAGGCTCCTGATAGCTATCGGGATTAAAGTTGGTCTTGTACTTGGAAATTTTGTGCTTAACCGAAATATAAATCTTAATTTAGTCCCCAACCTCGCGAAGTCGTGGGAAGTTAGGAGACAATTAAACAGCTATGGATAAAACAACGGATAATACGGCGGAGGGGTTTTCGGTTCTAATTCTTGGAATAGGAATATTTTTATGGCTTTCAATCAAGACACTTAGTAATTTGTTATACTTAATATTTAAAAATTCTCTAATCATTTCGAAGTATAATCCAAAAACAATTTTTTGGGAATCAGAGATTTTTTATTTGATATCATTGACTATTTTAATTATTGTAGTGGTAAGAATGTTCAAAAAAATCGGAAATAGTAATTCGAAATCTCTTGTCAGCAGTTTTTCATTTTCCATAGTTGCTTACGTCTTGATTTTATTAATGCAATATGCAGTGATCATTTTCTGGTCTAATTTACAATATGGCATTCATGTAGAGAATTATTCGGAAAGTTTTTCAAATTACTTGAAAATCGTTAATCATGATATCAATTTAGTATATGCTAAGTCTGGAATTGAAATAATGAAGTATGCTGTTTTAGCGATAATAATTTTTGTGAAGAGATAACTGTTGCTAACAATTGTTTGACTAAATTGGGGTTTTAGGCTCCCGATAGCTATCGGGATTAAAGATGGTCTTGTACTTGGGAATTTTGTGCTTAACCGAAATATTAATCTTAATTTAGTCCCCAACCTCGCGAAGCGGCGGGACGTTAGCGGTAATTTGATCAGAACTATGAGAAATATTACAATCTTTTCATTATTAGTCGGATTTATCAATCTAAGCTTTTGTCAAACTAAATTCGACGAAAGTATGTTAATTGAAGAATACCAGAAAATTGACGCAGAAATTTCTCTTTCTATTGTTAGAAGTGTCGAAAAAGACACCGTTTATGGCTTAAACTATTTAAATATCAAAGAATATTATAATTCAAAAAACCAAATTGTAAAGAAGATTAAAGGAAACAATGAAGATTCTCTTTATATGACAGGTAATAGAACCGAGCTTTATAAAAATGAAAAACTCGTCGTAACTGTAAATCAGGATATTGGCGAGGTAATTTGGGCTTTAGAAATTTTAAATTATGATTCGGATGGAGCTTTAATTAGAAAAGACAATTCGATTATGAAAGAATATACAGAACTACTTTTGTGACATTGGAAGAAAAGAAGTATTTTGATAGAAATGGAGAATTAATAAGTAATATTAATAATGCTAAACGACTGAAGCCCTATAAATCAAACAACCACTAACACCGGTTTGGCTAGATTGGGATTTTAGGCTCCTGATAGCTATCGGGATTAAAGTTGGTCTTGTATTTTGAAATTTTGTGCTTAACCGAAATATAAATCTTAATTTAGTCCCCAACCTTGCCAATTGGCGGGACGTTAGCACTAACGACAACAAACATGGAGTATCAAAGAACCTTTTTTAACCGATTTGGCGTAAATTCCGAAACATCGCTTGCAAAACCATTTCAAATTGAAGAATTTAATTCCATAGAAGAACGGCTAAAGATTGAGTTTCCTGAAAGCTATAAACATTTTGCTCTGAAATATGGAAACATTTGGACACCCAACATTTTGGAATTAATTGAGGAAAAGGAAATCGAAATTGCAGATGTTCAAGAGTTTTGGAATGTTGAGCAGATTATTTTGGATAAAGAAAATGAATGGACTTCAAATATCGAAGAAAATTTAATTCCGTTTGCTTCAGATTGCATGGGAAATATATTTTGTTTTGCTTTTAAGGATTTAACGTCGAGAAAATCAGACTGCAATATATACTATTATGACCATGATTTTGATTCAGTCGAAAATTTATCAATTTCATTTGAGCAATGGATTGAACAGTACAATGAAATAAGCGACTAGTGCTAACACACGCTACAAGCAACCATAAAGAACAGCTACAGATAAAACATCCAAATGGCCAAGTCAGAATGAAAAATATTCTCTTCATAATTATAGTAATTGTTATATCATTACTAGGCTTTAATTCTTCAAAACAAGATAAAAAGGAGAATAAGCAGAAACAAACTACAATGACAATGATTACATCTGTAGTTGGAGACGATATTCGTATTTCATTGGAAGGCACTGGTAATGCTACAATTGATTGGGGAGACGGAACTCCAGTCGATTCAATAAATCTAATACCTAACAGGTCACACCATAAACATACATATAACGACAATAATAGCCATGCAATTACTATTAGTGGTGATATTATTACTTTTTTGGATTGTTCATATTGTAAGTTGTCAAATTTGAATGTAAGTGAGAATATATTTTTAGAAACATTGATTTGTGGCTGGAATGGATTAATCTCGTTGGATTTAAGTAAAAATATAGCACTTAAGAGATTAACTTGTCACGAAAATCGACTAACATCTTTAGACCTGAGTAATAATAAATTTTTATACGATTTATTTTGTATTAATAATCGCTTATCATTTTTAAATGTTAGCAATTGTCAAGAGATAGTTAAACTATGTTGCTCAGGCAATCTTTTAACAAATTTAGATATTAGTAAGAATAAAAAACTGATAGAATTTGATTGTGGCAGTAACCAATTGTCATCATTGAAAATTGAAAATAATATTGCACTGAAAAAATTGTTGTGCTATGATAACAAACTAACACATTTGGATTTTAGCAAAAATAACAAAATAGTTGAGTTAGGTTGTGGAGGAAATCATTTGATTGCTTTAAGTCTAAGCAATTTGAAAGAACTTGAAGAGTTAAACTGCACAAGAAATCAATTAACTTTTTTAGAATTAAATACCAATGGAGAACTAAAAAATTTGCGCTGTGGTTCTAATAATTTCACTTCTTTAGATGTGAGTAAAAATACAGCATTAACAACCTTGGATTGTGATAATAATCAATTGACTAGTTTTGATGTAAGTAAAAATGAAACATTAGTTATTTTGAGCATTGCAAGTAATAAATTTACTGCTGATGCTCTAAATAATATATTTTTAATACTACATAACAAAATCATAGAAAATGAATCAAAGATAATATTCATTGCTGATAACAGAGGTACAAATAATTGTCGACAAAAAATCGCAAAACAAAAAGGATGGCGAGTAAATTCGTCATTTATTAAAAAGTAAAAAAATGGCAGCATACAACAGCCGTTTGGCGAGATTGGGCTTTTAGGCTCCCGATAGCTATCGGGATTAAAGTTGGTCTTGTATTTGGAAATTTAGTGCTTAACCGAAGAATAAATCTTAATTTAGTCCCCAACCTAGTGTAGCGGCGGGATGTTGGCGGTTATATTGCCAGAACAGAACTTAAAAAGTATGATTTCAGAAATTTTAGAATTCTTCTCTTTCATTTCACAGCCAATCAAAAAGGATAACCCGAGTGAATCGGGAACGAATTTTTTGGTTTTTGTTTCTTATGTTGTGTCAGCTGTTTGTGGTATATTTATAATTTCTGAATTGAAAGAAGCTTTTAATCAAGAAAACCCGTTACGGAATATTATACTCAATATTTTTGTTTCATGTTTACTGACATTTCTAATGTTACTAGTTTTACGAAAATTGAATCTATTGAATAATTTGGTTTTTTCGAAGTTTATAGGTGTGACAATTTCTATATATTTAGTATTTACATTGGTTATATTTATATTAAAAGATTACGTATTCCTTTAACAATACAACTGCTGACAGCCGTTTGGCTAGATTGGGGTTTAGGCTCCCGATAGCTATCGGGATTAAAGTTGGTCTTGTACTTGGGAATTTTGTGTTTAACCGAAAATTAAATCTTAATTTAGTCCCCAACCTCGCCAAGTGGCGGGACGTTAGCCGTCATTTTACACCAATTAAAACCAAAAGAAATCAATCAAATGGGATTATTAAATTTATTAGGGCTGAAATTAGAATCTTCAAATCAATATGCTCAAAAAATCACACTTGAGAAAGATTACAATTTTATGTATGAAAACTTTATAGTTTCCAATCAACAAAATTTATTCTTGTTTTTAGAAGAAAACAACGGAATTATTGAAGCTATAAAATTCAGATTCAAAGTATATAAGTATGGTTATCCAAATGACGAAGTTGGATTACCATCCAAAATTTCGGGTGTGGAAATCTACGGAATCTCACAAGTTTTTAATTCAGATTGGATTAAAGAATTAATGATAAACAATAGAAGTCACTCTAAACATTCAGATAGTTTTTATTCAAATTACAAACATTACATTGTACGCTTTAAAGATGTAACATTGGAAGTTATTTGCCAAAACTATGAAATAGTAAAAATAACGAAAGAAGAGCTTAACAAAATTATTGACAAACAACTTGAAGACATAAAAAACGCCGGCTAACAGCCACTACAACGGATTTGGGTATTTGGCTTAATGCAAAGATGGTTTTGTATTTGGGTCCCGATAGCTATCGGGATTGGCAAATCCGAAAATAGAGTTTAATTTAATCCCAAACTGCTTGTAGCGCGAGAACGTTAGCAGTAATTGAAAAGAAAAAAAGTAAAAAAAACAAAAAAATGAAATTTCTAAAAGGTTGTTTAATAACATGTATAATATTTATTGGAATATGTTTCATTGGATATCTTTTATTTAAAAATAGTGTTATAAATAACTTGGAAAGTTCAAATAGCACCGTAAAACAGAGTTGGACTAATTATACAGAAAATCTAAAAGAAAGAAACGCAGAATTATCAAAGCAGAATTTTAAAAACGATAGTCTGAAATTTTATTGGAATAAGGCGAAATCTATTGCTTTGACTGAATGTTCAAAAGAGCTTGAATTTAATGAATACAAAATAAATCAATTCGCTATGTCGGAAAGTTTAAACTCAACACTAAATGAAAAAATAAATTTGAGTCTAGACAATTACAATCAAAAAGTTAGAGAATATAATACATACAGAATTAGGTTTCCAAATTCTATAATCGCAAGAAAAACAGACTTCCCCCAAAATTTTAATTATTTTGATTATAGATATGGAGTTAACAATGAATCGAAAATGATTAGAAAGAAAAAAGTAGAAAATTGGATTATTAACGGAGGCACATATCCTGAATAGCAACTTCAGGTAACAGCTTGGCAAGATTTAGGTTTTAAGCTCCCCATAGCTATCGGGATTAAAATTAGTCTTGTCTTTGGAAATTTTGTGCTTAACCGAAATATTAATCTTAATTTAGTCCCCAAGCTCACCAAGCGGCTGGACGTGTATGCTATAATACAAAAAAGAGAACGATGAAAAAATACCTATTAATTATTTGTGTATTAATTGTAATTTCTTGCAAGAAAAAAGAAAGCATAAAAGAAACAAATATCGAGAATTCAACACCAAAAAAAGAAAATAGAATTGTCGAAAGAGTTTCAGAAAAGAATACAGATATTGAAAGTGAACAAAATATTGACCGACCGAAGCAGAGTAAAATAATCAAATCGAAATTTGATATGAAATTACTTTTTGGGATTTGGACATATGATCCTGAAGGTCCACACGCAGACTTTGAATTGACAAAAAAATCATTTTATGTCGTAGATTATGACGGAGATGGAGATATACCATATATAATAAACCAAGACACAATCAGAGTTTACTATAATGATTATGTTAGTGTTGGAATAATTAAAAATGCTACAAAAGACACTTTGAAAATTGATTGGGACGAAAGCGGAATAACAAATTATGTTAAGTGGAAAGGATAATTACAGCATACAACAGCCCGTTTGGCTAGATTGGGGTTTTAGGCTCCTGATAGCTATCGAGATTAAAGTTGGTCTTGTATTTGGAAATTTTGTGCTTAACCGAAATATTAACCTTAATTTAGTCCCCAACCTTGCCAAGTGGCGGGACGTTATGAGCGATTTGCAGAAAACCTACTACAGAATATGAACTTATCAGAATTAATTTTAGATAAAAAACTTCTAACAATTAAAATTGGACATGATGCAAATAGTATCTCAAACTTGGAATTAATTTGTAGTCAAGAAGGTGATATTCCAGCTTTATTTGGTTATTATGTAGGTAATTTATACTTTGAAATTACTGTTATAGAAAGCATTGTCATCGGAATACAAATTGATTTTTCATATGATACTGAAAAAATCTTTTTTGAGCTATGCGAAAACAAAATCATGCTCAATGAGGAAACCGCATTTCATGATTTATTTTCCTTTTTAAAAAACACCAACTTGGATTTTGATACTATTGAATCAGAAATTGAAGCAAAACGAATAACTTTGAAAAAATCCGACACTAATTTTTATTTCAGTGAAAATGACACACTAATGAAAATAAATAATTTTGATTGGGATATCTACGAAAAGCTAACAAACCGCAACTAACACCGGTTTGGATAGATTGGGGTTTTAGGCTCCCGATAGCTATCGGGATTAAAGTTGGTGTTGTATTTTGAAATTTTGCGCTTAACCGAAAATTAAATCTTAATTTAGTCCCCAACCTCGCCAAGTGGCGGGACGTTATACGTCAGTTTGGTGGAACGTAGAAAAAATCTAAATTGGAATTAAATATGTTTATAGAAAATATAGAATTAGTTATAATTATTGTGATTTCAATTGTGTTAATTTTAGTTTTTCGGAAAATTTATAAACCAAAACAACTATCTCAAACCAAAAACCAAAACAAGAAATTTGAAGAACGCAAATTTGTACAAAAAGAATATGAAGAAATTGTTGTTGACTTAATTAGTGCGAAAATAAAATCTGAAAAATGGAACGAAATAGAAGTAGAAAATGATTCGTTAGAAAATTATTTTAGTAGATTAAGTGACACAGGAGGAGATGAAAGTTTGAAGTTTATTAAAAAGAAAATAAATAGCGTAGTAATTCAAATTCCATATAAAAAAAGTTTTATCGATTATGAAATTAAGACTGGAATGGAAACTACTAAACTAAAATTATTCTTTGAAATACAAAAAAAGACAAAAGCACAAGTTGATAAAATAAATAGAAGAATAAAATACATTGACTTATCATTCTTAAAATAAAACCGAACGCATAACAGCTACTTCAACGGATTTGAGATTTGACTTATTGGAAAGCTAGTTTTGTATTTGGTCCCAATAGCTATCGGGATTGGCAAATCCGAAAACAGGGCTTAATTTAGTCCCAAACCCGCTGTAGTACCAGAACGTCACCAACCATATGAAAAAACAATTACTAAATTTTATTACAGTTTTAATAGTCCTTTCTTTGAGTTCTTGTGCTTCAATATTTAATTCAAAGCAAACCTACACGCATATCGTTACTAATCAGCCAAGTAAATTAACAATCAATGGTCAAGAAAACAGCGCTTTAGTGAATGATACGGAAATTTGGATTAATAGAACTAAAGAGCCTCTTAAAATTACTGCAGAGTCAGAAGGAAATAAAAAAACAGTATTCGTACATGCTAAAAACTCATTTATGTTTTGGGCTAATCTATACAATGACGGCATTGGAATGTTAATTGACAAGAACAACCCAAAGAGATACTATTATCCGAGAACAATCTATATAGACATACAAGACACTTTAACAACGTATCAAACTTATCTTCCGTACAAAAAAATAAATGATTTATTAAAAAATCAAATTAAGTTTACCCCACTTAAATTATTTGGATTGGTAAACCCAGGAATTGAATTAGCGTATGAAAGAAAAACAAACTCAGAATTTGCAACTCAATATATGTGTTCACTTTTATTTGACAATAAGCAATCAAACTTACCATTAACTGGTTTTAGAACTTCTGTTGAGGAAAAATTTTTTTATAGAAAATCTGCTCCTATTGGTCCATACTTAAGTTTTGAAATAAATTATTTGCAAAAAAAATATTATGATACTTCGACCTTTGATGTTGAAGAAATTTACTCTGATCCTAACTACTTAAACTCCGACTACTCTGACACTTATGGAATTAATAAAAAAACGTTGAGTTTCAATTTCAAATGGGGTTATCAAACTATAATTAAACGGTTAGTAATTGACTTTTATACTGGACTTGGACTAAAATATAGAAGTGTACAACATTTTGAGCGAATCAATCCAAATGACGAAATGGTAGGCACTCCTCATCCAAACATTAACTTTATTAGTAATAGTGAAGCAAAAGAATGGACTATAAGCCTACCACTTAACATAAAAGTAGGTTGGATATTTTAAGAATAATGGTTAGTAACAAAGGTCAAGCGCCCGTTCCCACGAATCCTTTCTCGTTTAATAGAATTTATATTTTCAAACTTATAGTCTCAATGGCGAATTCTAATAAAAACCCCACTATGGAAAAAACTTCTTTTTTATTAAAATATAAAAAACAAATCGTAATCACTTTATCTATAACTATATTGCAGTTAATTTGGGGATTTGATCCAAAATTTACCCTTATAAATATTATCTGGTTATTCTTTTAAATCAAAAAACATGAAAAAATCAATTGTAGTCCTATTGCTATTTTTGTCTCTTGCGGGTTTCTCACAAACAGTAAAATCCAAAATCGTAGAGGCTTCATGTGGGCAATGCCAATTTGGGATGACTTCAAAAAAAGGCTGTGATTTGGCTATCCGAATTAATGGGAAAGCTTATTTTGTTGATGGTACCGCTATAGACAATCACGGTGATGCACACGCCGCAGATGGTTTTTGTTCGGCTATTCGCAAAGCTAAAGTAACAGGGAAAATTGTCAACAATAGATTTAAAGCAACTTCATTTAAACTGTTACCTGCTAAAGAGGCTGAATAAATAAATCAATCATTCTTTAGTAACCGAAAAGCCGTAGGCGTCATAGTGGTGTGTTTTTTAAACAAACGGGTAAAATAAGAGTAATCCTCATAGCCTAAAGCAGTACTGATTTCATTTACCGTCCAGTTTTTATCAAACAGCATCCTTTTTGCTTCCAAAATAACCCTTTCAATAATTACTTCGGTGGTGGTTTTTTTTAGGATTTCATTACATATCCTATTAAGGTGCTTTAATGATACATTCAGATTTGAGGCATAAAACGCTGGTGATTTCTCTTTCTTGTATTGCTGTTCCAATAGCTCTTCAAAGCTTTTGATTTTCATGTTATAGGAATGTGCTTCGTGAACATTTGTTTTATTGTATTTTCGGGACAATTCAATGTGAACGATATCCAACAAGTTCATTATTTTGTCCCTTTTGAATAACTGGTTGTCTTGTATTTCTATAATCAAACTTTCAAAATAAGGCAAAATAGTTTGTGTTTGTTTGGCGTCAAGCAAAATTTCAGGGCTATTTTGTATCGAAAAATAAAAAGGATATCCGTCAATTGTTTTTTTAGAGAAATACAAATTATAGGTTTCGGCAGAATAAAAAACAATAAAACCCTCGATATCATCCGACAATACCCAATGATGCATTTGTCCCGGTTGTAAAACAAAAACACTTCCGGGCTGAATGACAAATCGGTCGAAATCAATTTCATGAATTCCTGTTCCATTGGTAAAGAAAACCAATACATAAAAATTGTGGCGGTGCGGTTTTTCTATAAAACTATGATTCTGTAAATGATTCTTGAACGTATTAATATACAAATCACTAGTGACTGAATTGCAGTTAAACGCCTCAATGCTATAAACGGGATATTTTTTCATTTCCAAAAATGTCTTTATTGTCCTATATAAAGCGAATATACTAAAATAAACAAACCCACGGAAAGCCTTATCTTTGATAAAAATATCATTATCATGTCAAACACATTATTTCATATACTAAACAACGATTGTCCGAATTGTAAAAAAGGAAAAGTCTTTAAAGAAAAGAGTATTTTCTTTAAATTCAATTTTCCTAAAATGCATGAATATTGTTCGCATTGTCATTATAAATTCAAAAAAGAACCAGGTTATTTTTTTGGCGCGATGTATGTCAATTACGGAATCACTGTTGGTCAAGGAATCATAACCTATCTTATTGCGCATTTATTCTTTGAAGAAACATTTGATTTGAGGATTATCCTTATCATCATTGGCGTGATCGTTCTTTTATCTCCTTTTAATATTCGGATTTCAAGATTACTATGGATTTATATGTTTAAGAATTATTCGAATTGAGAAAAAAGGGTAAAATCTAAATAACTATATTGCAGGGTCAATCCTTAACAAAGAACCATGTCCCAGATTCTGAATAATATAGCAATGCACGTTCAACTTACTGAAGAAGAAAAGAACTCCTTTTTGAGTAAAACCGAAATTCGTCACTATAAAGCAAAAACGATATTGTTAAGCGCTGGGGAAATTTGCAAAAATTCTTATTTCGTGAATTCCGGCTTACTGAGAAGTTTTAACATCAATGACAATATTGTAGAACATGTTTTGAGTTTTGCCTGTGAAGGCTGGTGGATTAGTGACATGTACAGCTTTATATCCCAAAAACCCGGAAATTTATTTATCGAAGTATTGGAAGATGCTGAAGTTGTTGTTTTATCAAAAGAAAATCAAGAATTACTATATAAAGAAATCCCGAAACTGGAGCGAGTCTTCAGAATCCTAATCGAAAATTCATTAGTAGCCAATCAAGAACGGTTAATGGATAATTTGAGTTTAACAGCGGAGGAACGTTTTGAAAAATTCTGTAAAAAACATCCAACATTAATCCAGAAAGTGCCACAAAAACAAATTGCTTCATTCATTGGGGTAACCCCAGAGTTTTTTAGCAAAATGAAAAGCAAAATGCTTAGAAAATAGTTTTCTTAATCTAGGTTAAGCCATTCCGCTTTTACTTCATCGTAAATTTGTATTATAATAATCACTAAATTTATATAATATGAGAAATACAGTCTTACACAAAGCAAACACAAGAGGACACGCAGATCACGGCTGGTTAAATGCTTACCATAGTTTCAGTTTCGGGAGTTGGTACAACCCAGAAAGAGTACAGTTTGGCGCATTACGCGTTTTAAATGACGATACCGTTGCTGCCGGAATGGGTTTTGGCACGCATCCTCATGATAATATGGAAATTATTACCATTCCGCTTGAAGGCGATTTGGCACATAAAGACAGCATGGGCAATGTTGAAACCATAAAAACCGGTGACATTCAGGTAATGAGTGCGGGAACCGGAATTCAGCATAGCGAATTTAATCCGAACCATGACAAACGAACCAAACTGCTACAGATTTGGGTTTTTCCAAAAGTGAGAAACGTTGAGCCAAGATACCAGCAAATTACATTAAATCCCGAAGACAGGAACAACAAACTGCAACAAATACTTTCTCCAAATGCAGATGATGGTGGAGTTTGGATTCATCAGGATGCTTGGTTTAATTTGGCAAAATTTGACAAGGATACCACAACGACATACAAATTAAACAAAAATGGAAACGGAGTGTATGTATTTGTAATTTCCGGAAACATTACCGTTGATGGACAGGAATTAGAAACGCGCGATGGTTTTGGGGTTTCTGGTTTTGAAACTTTAGATATCAAAGCAACTTCGGATGCTGAGTTTTTAATAATGGAAATTCCTATGACTCACTAATTATGAACGAAGAAATTGGATTGGAAGTAAACGATAAAAATGGGTGTTTTTATATTACAGTAGATGGAAAAACTGAAGGCAAAATGACTTTTGTATTTGCAGGACCCGATAAAATAATTATTGACCATACTGAAGTTAACCCTGGGAACAATGGCAAAGGTTTTGGTAAAAAATTAGTGGAAAAAGGAGTTGAATATGCTAGGGAGAAAAACCTGAAAATAATTCCGCTTTGTCCTTTTGCAAAAAAAGTCATTGATAAAACACCTGCGTTTCAAGACGTGCTTTAAATTTTAAAAAATGGATGCGAACGATTTAAAAAAAGAATATACAAATGACGAAGTGACCATTGTATGGCAATCCGGCAAATGTACCCATTCTGCCAATTGCGTAAAAAACAATCCCGATGTTTTTCATCCAAAAGAAAAACCTTGGATTCTTCCCAACAATTCTTCGTCTGAGAAAATTATTGAAACGGTAAACAAATGCCCGTCCGGTGCATTGACTTACTATAAAAATATTGAGAAATAACCAGAATTTATTAAGTGATAACTATAAAAAAGTTATCACTTTTTTATTTCTTAATCTAGGTTAAGTGTTGCCTCTTCACATCGGTTTTATCTTTGTACTATCAAATTAGATAAACTATTAAAAAATAAATTATGGCAACTTCAAAATGGGCAATTGACCCAACACATTCAGAAATTGGTTTCAAAGTAAAACACATGATGTTCACCAATGTATCAGGAAAATTTAATACTTATGATGCAACAATCACTACAGAAGATGATGATTTTACAAAATCAAACATTGCATTTTCTGCAGATATTAATTCGATAGACACCAACAATGCCGACAGAGATGGGCATTTAAAAAGCGGGGATTTTTTTGATGCAGAAAATCATCCAAAACTAACTTTCAAATCTACTTCACTGACTAAAATTGATGATGAAAATTATGAGTTAACCGGTGATTTAACTTTAAAAGGGATTACAAAATCGGTAAAACTACCAGCAGAATTAAGTGGCATCATGAAAGACCCGTGGGGAAACACAAAAATTGGGTTGAATATTTCCGGTAAAATCAATCGTACCGATTTCGGTTTAACTTGGAATTCAGCTTTAGAAACAGGTGGGGTTTTAGTGGGTGAAGATGTAAAGTTCAACATTGAACTACAACTTTTGAAACAATAATAAATTAATTGGTTAATTATAACCTCGGACTTTGTAATGAGCCCGAGGTTTTTTTATGAAAATTTTAATTATTGTTCGATGAATTTCGGCAAATACAAAGGCCGCTCCTACGGATCTAAAAAACAATATTCAAACTTTATTCTACAAACAGTTTACTCCTACGGAGTTATTTTAGTCCCGTCGGGACTTACTGTTTATACAAAAATGAAATCTAAAATTCAGTAAGCTCCAGGAGCGAACTGTCATCAAATAGCACAAATAATAAGTTTTTCATATTTATATATATTTATTTCTTTTTCATTGTCATGTTTTCGAAAGTCGCAACATCTATTACTTCTTCATTATCAATATCAAATGAAATTTGAATGCTGTCGCCAACAATCGTGATTGGCAATTGATTTGATATTTGTGAGGAACCTACAAAAATATTGGGGTAATCCTTTGTGGTGAAATAATAAAAGCTATTTCCGTTTTTCACGTCATTAGTAATTCTAGTCACTACGGATTTCAACTGTTTCTTATCAGTTAAACTTGTTGCATTTAGTTTGCTTCCAGTCATGTTATAGGCACTTTTGAAAGAAGTCAACGCTTCACGCATTGAATTTCCTACACCCACAATTGTATAATCGCTAATTGCAACCATTGCATACATTTTCACTAATCCACCATCGTCTTTTAAAGTCATTACATAAGTTGGTATGTTATTGATATTATAAGGAATGGGCAAAGATGATTTATATCCTTTTTCCTGTACTTTTCCTTCAGCTGAGCCTTGCGCCGCATATTCGGTTGCGCCACTTTGTTTATAAAATGTAGTTTCTTTAGTTCTTGTATCCACTAAAACAAATCCCACAGCTGATTCGTCTTTCCCTACAGACGTCAATCCGGTGTACCAGTACGATTTATTGTTTTTTCCATAAACTAAAGTCAATCCTTCGGTTATTTGTAACTTGTTTGAATTAGAGAAATTCCAATACCCGTTTACATAATTACCCCAATCATTCAACTGTTCCTCTATAAAATCAATTGGCTGTATCCTATCAACCCATTGTGGTGTATTGGCAATTGCATGCTCTGCAATAGTTCCTGTTTGCGCATCAACAATTACGATTCCAATGGCATCATTTCCTCCAAAACCAATTTTTTTATCATATTTAGTTACCACCCAAAACGGGTTTCCGGCATCGTCAATTTCAAAAGTATAATCGGCTAATCCAGAAGTTGAAAAGCCATTCATGTATAAATGCCTTGCGATTTCACTTCCAAAAAAAGCTTCGGGCTGGTATTTGATCCTGATATTTTTTCCTCCAACATTTTG
Organism: Bacteroidota bacterium; assembly: GCA_040387655.1. Classification (GTDB taxonomy): domain Bacteria; phylum Bacteroidota; class Bacteroidia; order Flavobacteriales; family Flavobacteriaceae; genus Flavobacterium. The sequence goes on from JAZKDI010000003.1 coordinate 112,552, forward strand.
AACCAATTTCACATCTCTTTCATTGGTAGCCGAAACCATAACATAACCAGCAGTTCCTTCCTGATTGTTCAGCCATTTAAAAAAACCGGAATGCAACAAGGGTGCAACCCAATATAAATCCTTACCTACTTTTTGAATACAAAAATGACCCAATTCGACTTGGCTTCCCAAAGCGGGTTGCGAGCCCAGGATTTTTTCTCCAAGTAAATAAGCCAAACTTTCATCAACCACTCGGATTTCGTCGATTGAAATCGGTGCAATATGATTGGAAATTGACGTTCCATCAGCTACTTTACCAATTAAATTTTTATAGGATTCACTACGAAACATAGGAAGACTAGTGAAGATTGGCAAAACAATCATGTAAAAAAGCAGTCCTAAAATGGCTATGAAAAAGATTTTTTTAGGCTTTTCGATAAGACGGACTTTTTTGTCTTTACCTACTTCAAGACGCGTAAAAAGAACAATACCAATACCTGTAATTAATAAAAGTATAAATGGCAACCCGAGAAAACCGTAATTCAATACCGGAAGGTTAAAATAAAATAATAAAAAAGCAACAATAACAAGGATTAGAAAAGCTTTGATTTGTTTCATGATTGGTTTTAGTTTTGTTTTTTAATTAGACGCAATAGAAAAATTAAAGTTACATTATTTAAATAAAATAGTATTTTTGCTCATCATAAATAATCTTCAGCTTTACACAAAAAGCTGCTATAAATTAACATAACGAAATGACTCGAGCCTGTAAGGCAAAAAGCATTGAACACAAATAACAAATAAAATTTAGTGAAATGAAAGCATATATTTTTCCAGGTCAAGGTGCACAATTTACAGGAATGGGCAAAGACTTATACGAAAACAACGCATTAGCGAAAGAACTATTTGAAAAGGCAAATGAAATTCTAGGTTTCCGAATTACAGATATTATGTTTGAAGGTACAGCAGAAGAATTGAAGGAAACAAAAGTAACCCAGCCTGCAGTTTTTTTACATTCGGTTATTTTAGCAAAAACGTTAACCGATTTCAGACCAGAAATGGTGGCAGGTCATTCTTTAGGGGAATTTTCTGCATTAGTAGCAAGTGGTGCTTTATCTTTTGAAGATGGATTAAGATTAGTTTCCCAACGTGCGATGGCTATGCAAAAAGCCTGTGAAATAAAACCATCGACTATGGCTGCGGTTTTAAACCTTGACGATAAAATAGTAGAAGACATTTGCGCATCCATTGACGGAGTGGTAGTTGCAGCCAATTATAACTGTCCAGGTCAATTGGTAATTTCAGGCGAATACAAAGCAGTAGAATTGGCTTGTGAAAAAATGAAGGAAGCTGGTGCAAAAAGAGCTTTGATTTTACCTGTTGGAGGTGCTTTCCACTCTCCAATGATGGAACCAGCAAGAGAAGAATTAGCAGCAGCTATAGAAGCAACGCATTTTTCAACTCCAGTTTGCCCTATTTATCAAAACGTTCCAGCAACTTCGGTTTTATACCCATCGGACATTAAAAATAATTTGATTTTACAATTAACTGCACCAGTAAAATGGACGCAATCGGTAGAGCAAATGATTGCTGATGGCGCCACTAGTTTTACAGAAGTAGGCCCAGGAAAAGTATTGGTTGGATTGGTTGGAAAAATCAATAAAGAAGCAGTGACACATTCGGCATAATGCTGATTTCAACTTTATTACTATATTAAAAAACTCCGAAATACTTCGGAGTTTTTTTGTTATGATTGCTAAAAAATTAGTCTTTAATTATAAATTTTAATAATCTAACAATCTAACAATCTAAAAATCTAAACTATCTTTGTTGAAACAATTTCCGTTTTATGAATTTAAATTTACGAACAGTAAACGTAACCCGATACATTACCCCACTTCGTGAAGGCGGCTCACTTCCAGCATTGGCGGAAGCGGACGATGATTTTAAATATGTTTTAAAATTTCGGGGAGCAGGTCATGGAGTCAAGGCATTAATTGCTGAATTTCTAGGCGGACAAATTGCTAAATACCTTGGTTTACCCATTCCAGAATTAGTTTTTGCAAATCTTGACGAAGCTTTTGGACGAACCGAAGCCGATGAAGAAATTCAGGATTTGCTTCAGTTTAGCCAAGGGTTGAATTTGGGATTGCATTACCTTTCTGGATCCATAACTTATGATGCCGCGGCAAATGATTGCAATGAATTATTGGCTTCAAAAATAGTTTGGCTTGATGCTTTTATTACCAATGTTGACCGTACATACCGAAATACCAATTTGTTGATTTGGAAAAAAGAACTCTGGCTGATTGATCATGGAGCAGCATTCTATTTTCACCATTCTTGGGATAATTGGAAAGCTAATGCCGTTTCTCCATTTGCATTGATAAAGGATCACGTCTTATTGTCTAAAGCATCGAAACTAGAAGAAGCACATTTAGAATATACAACGAAATTAAACGATACAATTTTAAAGGAAATCGTGAATCAGATTCCTGAAGATTGGTTGCAATGGGAAGACGGAGCAATTACTCCTGAAGAAATAAAAGAAATTTATTTTCAGTTTTTATCCATCCGATTGAAAAACGCAGAACTATTTTTAAAACAAGCTCAAGATGCACGAAAAACACTTATATGAATATGCTGTAATTCGTGTTTTACCTAAAGTAGAGCGCGAAGAATTTATAAATATTGGATTGTTGCTTTTTTGCAAACATCAAAAATATTTACGGATTGAATATTTTCTTGTGCCTGAAAAAATCCAATCCATCTGCCCAAAATTCGATATTGAACAGCTGAAGGAAAATTTAGATTCATTTGTGAAAATAGGTACCGGCGAAAAAGACGGAGGACCAATTGCCACTTTTGAAATTTCAGAACGTTTTCGTTGGCTAACTGCCGTAAAAAGTTCAAGTATTCAAACTTCTCGGCCACATTCAGGGTTTAGTTCAGATTTAAATCAAACTTTTGAAAAGCTATATGCTGAATTGGTTTTATAAAGAAACTGTTTACGCAAATCCATAAACATAATTTAACAGTGCGACTACTGTTTTATTAAGTAATTTTGCATTCAATTATAAATACAATGAATTTAAGAAGCCTATTTATCCTGTTTATCACTGTTTTTTTTGTTTCAATTGCAGCCCATTCCCAAGTTGCTGAAACTAATAACGAAAACAAACAAAAATTCACCCTTTCCGGAACCATTACAGATGGCAAAAGCAATGAAACCTTAATTGGCGTCAACATTTATGTACCGTCTTTAAATATCAGGACTATTACAAATGAATATGGCTTTTACTCGTTAACATTACCTGATACCGAATGTAAATTAATCGTAAGTAATATTGGTTATGGGACCCAAGAAATCACAGTTAACATCCAAAAAAACGAAAAAAGAAATTTTGTTTTAAACGAAAATAGCGAAGAACTGCAAGAAGTTATAATTACTCAAAAAACAACTACCAATACCCGAAAGGCAGAAATGAGCGTGAACAAACTCTCTATTGCTACTATAAAGAAAATGCCCGTTGTTCTAGGTGAAGTAGATGTCTTAAAATCAATTTTATTACTTCCAGGAGTTACGAATGCGGGTGAAGGCGCTTCAGGATTTAATGTCCGAGGTGGCGGTGCCGACCAGAATTTGATTTTATTGGATGAAGCTACAATTTTTAATTCTTCACACGTTTTTGGTTTTTTCTCCGTATTTAATCCTGATGCCATTAAGGATTTGAAATTGTACAAAGGTGGTATTCCATCACGATATGGAGGAAGAGCTTCATCAGTTTTGGATATTTATCAAAAAGACGGTAACTCGAATAAATTTCATATGAATGGCGGAGTAGGTTTAATTACAAGTAGAATTCTTGCCGAAGGACCTATTGTCAAAGACAAAGCTTCTTTTTTAATTGGTGCCCGCGCCTCGTATGGTCATTTGTTTTTAAAACTGGCAAACAATGACAACACTGCTTATTTTTATGATTTGAATACGAAGCTGAATTACAAATTGGATAAAAATAACAGTTTGTATTTATCGGGTTATTTCGGAAGGGATGTTTTTGATTTGGACGGAAGCTTCACGAATACTTTTGGAAACTCGACTTTAAATCTGCGTTGGAATCACTTATTCAATGACAAGATATTTTCCAACATGTCTTTCATATACAGTGATTATTACTATGGTTTGAAATTGGATTTTGCAGGTTTCAAATATGATTCGGGTATAAAAAACTACAATATCAAATATGACTTTAAACATTATCTTTCCAATAATTTAAAACTGAATTATGGTGCAAATGCCATTTATTATGATTTTAATCCCGGAACAATTAACCCTACAAACTCAACATCCGGAATCAATTATGACCAATTGGATAAAAAATATGCATTTGAACCGGGCGCTTATCTGGAAGCCGAACATAAATTATCGGATAAAATTGCTCTAATGTATGGTATGCGTTACAGTATGTTTGCACGATTGGGGGCTTCAACAATCAACTTTTATGAAAACAATCAAGCGGTTACCTATAATGAAGATTTAAAAATTTATGAAAAAGGGGTTCCTACAAGCACTCGATATTATGGAAGCAATAAATTGATTACTTATTATGCGAATTTTGAGCCTCGTTTTGCCGCTTCCTATTCTATAACAGAATCAAAATCCATAAAGGCGAGTTATAACCGGATGGTGCAATACCTGCAATTAATTACCAATACCTCATCACCTACTCCGCTGGATGTTTACACTCCAAGTGATCTTTATATTAAACCTCAACTAGCTGACCAAGTGGCAATAGGTTATTTTAATAATTTTCATCAAGACGATTATTCATTAGAAATCGAGACTTTTTATAAAAAAGTAAAAAACCGAATTGATTATATTGATGGAGCCGATTTAATTGCCAATAAAGCCATAGAACAAATTATCTTAAACGGACAGTTGCGTTCATACGGGCTTGAATTTTTATTAAGGAAAAACACAGGCCGATTAAATGGATGGATATCTTATACTTTGTCCCGTTCTGAACAACAGACAAAAGGAAGAACGCCAACCGAAATTGGCATCAACAACGGAAATTGGTATAGTTCTGCCTATGACAAATTGCATAATCTTGCAGTTACCAGCTCGTATGACTTGAATAAAAAATGGGCTTTTGCTGCAAATTTTGCTTTACAAACTGGACAACCTGTCACGTATCCAAACGGACAATATGTGTATCAGGATATTTCTATTCCGAGTTACGGAGGAAGAAACGGTGATAAATTAGCAACCTATCACCATCTCGATTTATCGGCAACCCTAACCCCAACACAAAGCAGAAAAAAAAGATGGCAGGCAGAATGGGTTTTTAGTATTTATAACATTTACAACAGACACAATGCAGCTTCAGTCAGCTTTAGGCAAAATGACAAAACAGGAATCAATGAAGCGTATCGTTTCTCGATTTTTGGAGTAGTACCTGCCGTAAGCTATAATTTTAAATTTTAAAAAAATGAAAAAAATAGTAACAATCATCGTTTTCTTTTTGTTGCTTATGGGCACAAACAGCTGTGAGGAAAAAATAGATGTTCCATTAAGCACCGCTGCACCAAGATTAGTAATTGACGCTGCCATAAAATGGACAAAGGGAACGCTGGGAAAAGAACAAAAAATAAAACTATCAACTACAACTAATTTTTATAGCAACATCATTCCTGTTGTGAGTGGTGCGGTGGTATTTATTACCGATGCCGACAATACCGTTTTTAATTTTATAGAAACCCCTGGAACCGGGGAATACATTTGTACCGATTTTAACCCAGTCATAAATGGCACGTATGTTTTAACGGTAATCCACAACGGTCAAACCTATACAGCGGAAGAAACCTTAAAACCTGTAGTCTCCATTGAACGTATCGAACAAGTCAACGATAGCGGTTTTACTGGTGATGATATCATAATAAAAATTTTCTTTACCGATGATGGCACTAGAAACGATTTTTATTTATTCAAATTCAAATTAGCTACTAAACCAATGCCTTCTTATGGAGTTGAAAAAGATGAGTTTTTCCAAGGCAACGAGATATTTGGATTGTATGCTGACGAAAATTTGGAAGCTGGGCAAAATTTAGAAATAAGCATGGGTGGTATCTCAGAGCGTTATTATAATTATATGAATATTTTATTGAGTATTTCAGGTGGCAATGCAGGAAGTCCGTTTTCATCGCCCCCAGCAACTGTGAGAGGAAACATTGTAAATACTACAAACGATAAAAATTATGCATTGGGCTATTTTAGTTTAGCTGAAGTGGATGTTATGAATTATATTGTAGAGTAGCAATGTAAATTATTATATTAAACAGAATAAAGAATTCAATTTTTATGGAGCTATTTTATAAAATCATGCAAATAATCCTTATTTGTTTTATGGCATATATTATTCTTAAAACACTTGTACAAAGAAGGAATGACTGTAAAAAAGTGGCAAGTAATATTGATTCTAATTCAGACCATACAGATGATTTAAAAATAGCTTTCTATAGCTATAGGAATTTTCTAATTGATTTTGGAACTGAATTTAATTATTGTAAATTTTATTTTTTAAAAGACGAAATTTATTTATTCTGTAGAAATACATACCAAACTGATATTTATTCTAATCCAATGATTTTAAAATCTAAACAAAATAACGATTACTCTTATTACAGCAAATTTATCACAACAGGATTTCTTTTAAAGAATAATGAATTAAAAATAGAATTCAAGAATAAATACATAATAGGAACAAAATTAAAATTGGATATTGTAAATATTTCTGAAAAAGATAAATTGACTTTACTCAAAAACTTTAAAACCAATCCTAATTCCTAAATCGTAATTCTTAATTCTTAATTCTTAATTCTTAATTCTTAATTCTTAATTCTTAATTCCTAATTCAAAAATATGTCATCACACCACATTGTTCGCGACGATCAGGAACCTGCTTTAATTATTGCTAATGGCGCAGCTTGTAATAACGAATTGATGGGACAGTTACTGGAATGGTCACCTTTGGTCATTGTTTTGGATTCTGCAATAGAACGAGTGTTGGATTTAGGGATAAAAGTAGATGTGTTATTGGGTGATTTTGACCGGGGCTTTAATCCCGAATATTATAATGAAAAACAATTTCCCCTCGAAATTGTTTATGCCCCAGATCAAAATAAAACCGATTTGGAAAAAGCTTTTGATTATTTAATCGAAAGGAAAATACCTGCAGTAAATGTTATTTGGGCAACCGGGAAACGTGCCGATCATACTATTACCAATATGACGAACATTGTGCGCTACCGCGAAAAATTGAAAATCGTCATTCTTGATGATTACTCCAAGATTTTTTTATTGCCGAAAAAATATGAAAAATGGTATCCTGCAAATACATTGATTTCTTTAATCCCAATTGGTCAGGTATCAGGAATAAGCACCCAAAATTTATTCTATCCTTTGAACAATGAAATTTTAACCATTGGCTACAGGACAGGAAGCAGCAATCATGTGGCAGAAGACGGAATAGTAGTCATAGAACATACTGAAGGGGATTTGCTTATGATGGAATGTATGGATTAAACTATAATTTCAATAATGCATTTCTTATCGTTTCATAATGTTCCCATGGAATAAAATGATTTGCATTTTCAATAGAAATCAAATTAATTGTCTTGGCATTCACAAACTCCCTTTCTATAAATGCAACATTACTATAGGGCACTAACTGATCTTTTGTTCCATGAATTATGACAATATCTGAAGTGATTTTTTTCAAGTCGGGTTGCATTACTTTCAAATCTTCTTTCAGCCACCATAATTCATCGTTTGCCGGTCGCAATGCCCCCGGAATAAAATACCTTATTGGTTTTGACATGATTATGTAGCGCCATTTTTCTGGGGTTTCTGCTTTTGGATCAATTGCACCCGCAAGAATTATCAGGTTTTTATATAATTTGGGATCATTGGTGGCCATTTTTACAATTACCGGTCCGCCCATCGAATGTCCTATTAGGGAAATCGGCAATTTGTTATCCAATTTTTTCAATAATTCGGCTATTAAAGCGGCCTGTGTATCTAAGTTTTCGGCTTTGCCAAAATCACTGTAACCAAAACCCGGTCGGTCAACGGCAATCATACGGTATTTTTTCAACAACAAACTGTCCTTCATATATTGTTTGTATGCATCCCAACTTCCTGGAGAACCGTGAACGAAAACTAAGGTGGGCAGATTCTCACTTCCCGTCTGGATATAATGCAGTTCGTGATCGTCAATGGTAATTTTTTCATCAACATAGCTTGTTTTAGAGTCTTTAAAAAAAGTTGCAGTTTGCTTTGTTGACATTCGCATTCTCATACAGGATTGGCACATTATAATATAAGACAGAAGTAAAACTATGAAGATGTATTTTATTTTAAAAAACGATTTTAGTACTTTTAAATCCATAAAACAAGAGGTTGTTTTTTTTCTAAAATTACATTAAATTCCTTTACTTCCATTGTTAATTTTTCCAGAAATTTTTATTGCTGTTTTTTCATTGTTATATCCCTTATTAGCTGATTAATAATGAAATGGATTTCATATCTTTGCGCCGAAATGAATAAAAATGAAATCAAAAACAGTTGTAGAGAAAAACAATCTACATAAAAGAAATTTACACAGAAACGGATATAACTTCAAGGATCTAATAAATAATTTACCCCATTTAAAAGACTATGTATTTACTAATGAATTTGGGACAGAAACCATAGATTTTAGTAATCCTGAAGCAGTAAAATCACTTAATAAATCCTTATTAATACAAAATTACGACATTCAAAATTGGGATATCCCAAAAGATTATCTATGTCCGCCCATTCCAGGACGTGTTGATTATATTCATTATATAGCCGATTTACTCGCATTAAACAACAAAGGAATTATTCCTGAAGGAGAAGGTGTTCAAGGCTTGGATATTGGAATTGGTTCCAACTGTATTTATCCGATATTGGGTAATGCGGTTTATAATTGGAGTTTTGTTGGTACAGATGTTGATGAAAATGCGATTCAGAACTGCAAAAAAATCATCGAAAACAATCCTCAATTAATAGATCCGATAAGTTTACAACTACAGGTTGAATCACGTTTCATTTTCAAAAACATCATCCTTCCTGAGGATAAATTTGCCTTTACTATCTGCAACCCACCTTTTCATAATTCGAATGAGGAAGCCAATAAAGCAGCTTCAAGAAAAGTAAATAATCTAGAATCCAGAAGTTTCGGGACCCGTACCACAAAACCTGTTTTAAATTTTGGAGGGAAAGATTTGGAGCTTTGGTGCGATGGTGGGGAATTGGGTTTCATTACCCAAATGATTTTTGAAAGTGCAAAATACCCAATGCAAGTACTTTGGTTCACAACTTTGGTTTCAAAAAAAGAAAACCTTTCCAGTCTCTATAAAACATTGAATAAAGTTAGTGCTGTAGAAGTAAAAACGATTGATATGGCTCAAGGCCAAAAAACAAGTCGGTTTTTAGCTTGGACTTTTTTAACTAAAAGCCAACAGGAAAACTGGAAGTTTGAGGTTTAATAACAATCTTTCACTTTATTTTTTTTGTAATTTTACATAAATTCTTTTTATCATGAATACAATCACACTTCAAAATATGTTGATTTCTAAAATAACAGAAATTAAAGATGATACTTTTTTGAAAGCTTTGAATACTATTTTGGATAGTAAATCTGAAACAATAATGATTCTTTCAGAACAACAAAAAGAATCGGTAAAAAAATCCCAAAAAGAATACTTAAAGGGTCAATTTCATTCCAATGACACTGTAAATGAAGAAATGGAAAAATGGCTAAAAGAGTAATTATTTGATCAGAAAATGCTAAACAGAAATTGAGATCTATTTTTGAATATTTTAATTTTAGAAATAAAAATAAATCTTATTCTCTCAAATTAAACAGAATAATTCAGTCAGAATTACGATTATTGATTCAACAACCCAATATTGGTAATAAAACCGATGTTATAAATGTTCGGGCTTTGTTAATTGAAAATTACTTTGTTTTTTATCAAATTAACGAAAAACATATTATAATCCACTCGGTTTGGGATACAAGACAAAATCCTAGTAAATTGAAATAATGCACAATGAACTTCCAAGTAGTATCTGATTACAAACCAAAAGGCGACCAGCCTCAAGCAATTGAAAAATTAGCCCAAGGAATTATTGATGGCGAAAAATTTCAAACTTTATTAGGTGTAACTGGTTCCGGAAAAACATTTACAGTTGCGAATGTCATACAAGAAACACAAAGACCCACATTGGTTCTCGCACACAACAAAACACTTGCGGCACAGTTATATTCAGAATTCAAGCAATTTTTCCCTAATAACGCTGTAGAATATTTCGTTTCTTATTACGATTATTACCAGCCAGAAGCTTTTATGCCCGTTACCGGAGTGTTCATTGAAAAGGATTTATCCATCAATGAAGAATTGGAAAAGATGCGTATGAGCACAGTTTCCTCTCTTTTATCGGGACGTCGCGATATTATTGTGATTTCTTCTGTTTCATGTCTTTATGGTATTGGAAATCCGGTAGAATTTCAAAAGAATATTATTCCTGTTGAAAGAGGCCAAATAATTTCCCGAACTAAATTACTGCATCAATTGGTTCAGAGTTTATATTCCAGAACCGAGGCCGATTTTTTACCTGGAACTTTCAGGATTAAAGGCGATACCGTTGAAATTTATCCAAGCTATGCAGATGACGCTTTTCGTATTCATTTCTTTGGGGATGAAATCGAGGAAATAGAAGTTTTTGATATCAAAACTTTAAAAGTAGTGGAGAAATTCAAAAAACTGACAATATATCCGGCCAATATGTTTGTGACTTCTCCTGATGTGTTGCAAAATGCAATCTGGGAAATCCAACAGGATTTAGTAAAACAAGTCTATTATTTTCAAGAAACCGGAAAACATCTCGAAGCAAAAAGACTCGAAGAACGTACTAATTTTGATCTAGAGATGATTCGGGAACTAGGTTATTGTTCCGGAATCGAAAATTATTCCCGTTATCTTGACGGAAGACTTCCAGGAACAAGACCATTCTGTTTGTTGGATTATTTCCCAAAAGATTATTTAATGGTTGTCGATGAAAGCCATGTTACTGTTTCGCAAGTACATGCTATGTATGGTGGCGACAGAAGCAGAAAAGAAAATTTAGTTGAATATGGTTTCCGACTTCCAGCTGCATTAGACAATCGACCGTTAAAATTCGAGGAATTCGAGGCAATGCAAAATCAGGTAATCTATGTTTCAGCAACACCCGCTGATTATGAATTGCAAAAAACAGATGGTATATATATAGAACAAGTAATTCGTCCCACAGGTTTATTGGACCCAATTATTGAAGTCCGCCCCAGTTTAAACCAAATTGATGATTTAATCGAAGAAATACAACTGCGTGCCGAAGCCGATGAACGAGTTTTGGTTACTACTTTGACAAAAAGAATGGCGGAAGAACTAGCCAAGTATTTGGCGAAAGTCGGAATTCGTTGCAGATATATTCATTCTGAAGTCGATACATTAGAACGTATTGAAATTATGCAGGATTTAAGAAAAGGTATTTTTGATGTTTTGATAGGAGTTAATTTACTTCGTGAAGGGTTGGATCTACCAGAGGTTTCCTTAGTTGCAATTCTCGATGCCGACAAAGAAGGCTTCTTGCGAAACCATCGCTCACTGACACAGACTATAGGCCGTGCGGCAAGAAACCTAAACGGAAAAGCAATTATGTATGCCGATAAGGTTACTGCGAGTATGCAAAGAACTATTGATGAAACGAATTACCGAAGAACAAAACAAATTAATTTCAATACCGATAATAATTTAGTTCCTCAGGCGCTGAATAAAAAAATAGAAAGTGCATTCACTAAAAACCCATTGGTTGATTATGAATTAGGCTATACGTTAAACCAAGCTGCCGAGCCAGTAAATGAATACTTGACAAAACCTGAAATTGAAAAACGTATCCGGGAAAAACGCAAGGCCATGGAAAAAGCAGCAAAAGAACTTGATTTTATGCAGGCTGCAAAGTTGCGGGATGAGATTAAGAAATTACAGGAACAGATTTAAATAAATCAAATGCATCGTTTTATATTTTTTATTTTAATTTCACTTTCTTTTTTGGCGAAAGCCCAAGAAAACAATTTTTCAAAGCGAACCACTACTTTGTCAATTGGATATCCGCAATTAAAAACGACTAAAAAAGTATGGGTTTATTTACCTAAAAACTATACTTTAAAAAATAAAAAATTCCCTGTCATTTATATATTGGAAGGGCAGAATATTTTTGATATCAATAAAACTACCAATTGGAATATTGATGAAATGCTTACCGAACTACACGATAATGTTATTTTAGTTGGTATAGAAAATACAGTTAATGACAATCTTCTGGATTTTATAACTACTGTTTTAAAACCAAAAATAGACAAGCAATTCAAGACTAAATCTGATGCTTATAATACCGGAATTATAGGTTCTTCACAAAATGGACTGATTGCTTTTAAGGCTGTATTAAACGACCAGAAAACCTTCGGCAAAGCTGGCGTTTTATCTCCTACAGTAGCAGAAAATGATTCAATTTATGATAAAATTCTGAAAGAGAAAAAACTAAAGTCCAAAATTTTTATTTTCTCTTCCGAAACAGAAAACGCAAAAATCGCAAAGGATATTTATAAAATGGAATATGCCTTAAACACGAATCGTTGCTATTGTTTAAATCTAACAAAAGTCTTTTTAAGTGAAGAACTGGATAGCGAAAAATTATGGCGACAAGGTTTTGAAAAAGCGTACCTTTGGCTGATGTAATCTCAATTCAAAAGAAATAAAATAAAATTGATATGGCGGAAATGACCAACAATGATATCCTTAAAAAATTACGTGTAGCCTTAATGTTGCGTGATGACCAAATTGTAGAAATATTGGAATTAGTGGATTTCAGAATCTCAAAATCGGAACTCGGTGCTTTTTTCAGAGCTGAAGATCACGAAAATTATATGGAATGTGGTGATCAGGTATTGCGTAATTTCCTCAATGGATTAGTAATTCATTTACGCGGAACTAAAGAAAATCCTAAAAATCCTACTGATGTTTTGGCAAAACATAAAGCTGAAATCCCTAAAAAGGAAAATGCAAAACCAAGAGAGGAATTTAAAGCCAAAACAACTAACAGAGACGAAGAAAAGTACAGAGGAGATCAAAAACCTGCCAATGCCGCAAAGAAAAAGCCAGCATTCAATTCCAAAGATAAAAAACCTGCTGCTAAAGTAAATCCTGTAGAAAAGGTTCAATATAAGAATGGTAAGAACAAAAAATCCTAAGCTTAGCTTAGGATTTTTTTTAATTTCAAATCAAAAGTTCTCAAAACTAACAGTTGAAATGATTCGCAATTTAACAGTGCGTTTAAATCTCTCTCCTAACTTATTGATTCTTGATTATCCCTTAACTAGATAGAAATTAACCAAAAAATCCTAAGCTTTCACTTAGGATTTTTTATAATATCAAAAAGAAATTATTTTCTTTTAATGACTCTTTCAACTGCTTCAACGATAGCTTGATTGTTCAGTTTGTATTTTTCCATTAATTGTTCTGGAGTTCCGCTTTCGCCAAAACTGTCCTGAACGGCCACAAATTCTTGTGGTGTCGGATTGTTTAATGCCAATGTTCTGGCAACACTTTCGCCTAATCCACCAAGAATATTATGCTCTTCGGCAGTAACCACACAACCTGTTTTGGCAACCGATTTTAAAATCGCTTCTTCATCTAAAGGTTTAATTGTATGAATGTTAATCACTTCGGCCGAAATTCCTTTTGCTTCCAATGCTTCGGCAGCAATTAAAGCTTCCCAAACCAAATGTCCCGTAGCTACAATAGTAACATCAGTTCCTTCACTTAACAGAATAGCTTTTCCTATTACGAAAGTTTCATCTGCAGGCATAAAATTGGGTACAACTGGACGTCCAAAACGTAAATAAACTGGACCGTGATGATCTGCAATAGCTAATGTTGCCGCTTTAGTCTGATTGTAATCACAAGTGTTGATTACGGTCATTCCCGGTAGCATTTTCATTAAACCAATATCTTCAAGAATTTGGTGTGTTGCCCCGTCTTCACCCAAAGTCAAACCAGCATGTGAAGCACAGATTTTTACATTCTTATCAGAATAAGCCACCGATTGACGGATTTGGTCATACACCCTTCCAGTAGAAAAGTTTGCAAAAGTTCCTGTAAATGGAATTTTTCCTCCAATGGTTAATCCTGCAGCAATCCCGATCATATTGGCTTCAGCGATTCCGATTTGGAAAAAACGCTCAGGGTGATTTTTCTTGAAATCATCAAATTTTAATGAACCTATTAAGTCCGCACAAAGTGCCACAACATTTTCGTTTTTCTGACCTAATTCAGTCATTCCTGCCCCAAAACCTGAACGGGTATCTTTACTTCCTGTGTTTGTGTATTTTTTCATTTTATTTTTTAATTTAACCACATTTTACCAAACGAATACCTTGGAAGTACCTTATTTATAGTAAATGTATATGTATAATCTATTTTATTAACTTTTAAAAATTTCGTTTCTGAATGCTTTTTACCATCAATGACAATAATATTTGTTTCCAAATTTTGATTTTTAATATCTAAAAGATTATATTTTTCTAATAGATGATTTTTTAAACTGTTTTCATTTGAATAAACTATATTTTTATTATTAGTAAAATCATAATAATTTTCATAAACTATTTTTTTTCTTTTACTATTTTTATATTTAGTTATATGAACTAAAGTTTGGTTTTTAATAGTATCTCTTTCAAATTCAAAATCTTCAAATAATTCTTTTTGTTTTTTTTCTTTATGATAAGTTACGTTTTTATAGATTCGAATATTTTTCAATTTATTTAAATCTCTACTGTTTTTAAAAGTTTCATCAACACTATATTTAATAAGTAATGATTGCTTGTAATCATACAAATCAGCATATACCGAATCTTTTAAAGTAAATACCTGTAATTTGTAACTAGAATCTTTACTGTTTTTGTAAATAATAACTTGTGTATTCGAATTATCAAAATATCGAGTATTTTTTAACTCAATAAAAGTATCAAAATAATAACTCATTTTCTCTTGAGAAAAAACAAACGATTGCGTCAAAAGAAAGAAAAAGAGGATTATTCGATTCATAATTAATAATCGATTTCGTCTTTGCAATAATTTTGGCTCAAGGCGGTTTCAAGTTGTGTATCATTTGGTGCTTTACCATGCCATGCATGACTGTACATCATAAAATCAACTCCATTCCCCATTTCAGTATGCAATAAGACACACACCGGTTTTCCTTTTCCTGTTCTTGATTTAGCATCGTTCATTCCAGAAATAATAGCTTCAATATTATTTCCTTCGGCAATTTCAAGAACGTCCCAATCAAATGCTTCAAATTTGGCACGAATACTTCCCATATTCAAAACCTCGTCTGTAGTTCCGTCAATTTGTTTTCCATTCAAATCAATTGTAGCAATAAGATTGTCCACTTTTTTGGCAGAAGCATACATAATTGCTTCCCAATTTTGTCCTTCCTGCAACTCACCATCACCATGTAAACTATAGATTAAATGATTGCAGTTGTTCAGTTTTTTAGCATGAGCTGCACCAATCGCTACAGACATTCCCTGACCTAATGATCCCGAAGCCATTCTAACTCCCGGCAAACCTTCATGAGTAGTTGGGTGTCCTTGCAATCTTGAATTCAGTTTCCTAAAAGTAGCTAATTCTTTTACTGGAAAATAACCGCTTCTTGCTAAAACACTATAAAAGACCGGAGAAATATGACCGTTTGAAAGAAAAAACAAATCTTCTCCCAAGCCGTCCATATCAAAACCTTCCTTGCGGTCCATTATGTTTTGATACAATACAACCAAAAATTCTGCACAACCAAGAGAACCTCCAGGATGTCCTGAATTTACTGCGTGTACCATTCTGAGAATATCCCTTCTTACTTGGATTGTTAAATCACTTAATTGTTGCTTACTTGGTTTCATTTTTTATGTAAAAGTTAAACTACCGCAAAAGTAATTCATATTTCGCCTTTCGGCAAAAAAAAGAATCATTAGTTATGAGTTCGTGGTTTATAAAAATGCAAACAAATACTTTTTTTGTATTTTTGACCAGAGAAAGAATACTATGACAGAAGAAAACGTAATATTGGTAAATGAACTTGATGAGCAAGTTGGGCTAATGCCAAAATTGGAAGCACACGAAAAAGCAGTTTTACATCGGGCATTTTCAGTTTTTATCCTAAACAATAAAAACGAAATAATGCTTCAACAACGTGCTGAACACAAATACCACTCCCCTTTATTATGGACAAACACATGTTGTAGTCATCAGCGTGAAGGCGAAACAAATATCCAGGCAGGAACAAGAAGACTGTTTGAAGAAATGGGATTTGAGGCCGAACTAAAAGAGTTGTTTCATTTTATTTACAAGGCTCCTTTTGACAACGGTTTAACCGAACACGAATTGGATCATGTAATGATTGGTTATTTTAATGAGAACCCAAATATAAACAAGGAAGAAGTCCAAAATTGGAAATGGATGAAAATAGAGGATGTTAAAGAGGATATGATTTTACATCCAGATATTTATACCGTTTGGTTTAAAATAATTTTCGAAGAATTTTATCATTATTTAGAGGACCATAAGATTTGAGAATTTAGAATTTAGATTTAGGATTTTTGAAAATGAACAGAAATATCAAAATATAATTCATATGATTGGAACTTGGAAAGGATATTATAAATATGATAATGAAAGAATTCAAAAAGCAATTGGCTTTGACAAAACTAACTTTACAATAACTATTGATTCGTTTGACGGAATTAATTTTCAAGGCAAAGTTAATGATGACTTGACAACAGGCGGAATGAAAGAAACTGGTGATATTTATGGTAAATTTAAAGATGGTGAAATTAGCTTTAAAAAATTAATGCCAAAAGCAAGCCTAATAATGGATTTAGAAGGAACTAGAAAAAACCCCAATAAAAAGCATAAACCATTGTATTATTGCGGAACTTTTTCAAAAGATAAAAATGAATTCAATGGTTCTTGGAAATTTAAATATACTATTGGATTTTTATTCGGAATCATTCCGATTCCATATCGACCAGGAAATGGAACTTGGCAAATGAAATTAAAAAATCTAACAATCTAAAAGTCTAATAATCTAACAATCCGATGAAAGTAACCATAAGCCGAAAAGCCCATTTCAATGCCGCACATCGATTGTATCGAAAAGATTGGTCTTTTGAAAAAAATGATGCCGTTTTTGGAAAATGCAACAATCCAAATTATCATGGACATAACTATGAATTAATAGTTAGCGTTACAGGCGAAATCGATCCTGAAACAGGTTATGTTATGGACATAAAAGAATTAAGCGACATCATCTTTGAAGAAGTTGAGCAAAAAATGGATCATAAAAACTTGAATTTAGACGTACCTGAATTTGAAAACCTAAATCCTACTGCCGAAAATATTGTTGTATTGATTTGGAACAAAATCAGAACAAGGATTAAACCTGATTTTGATTTGGAAGTAGTTCTTTATGAAACACCGAGAAATTTCGTAACCTATAAAGGAAAATAAATGAAGTTGCAAATAGGAGATACAATTCCACATTTTAGGGCAAAAGACACTAATGGGAATAATTTTGACAGTAAGGAAGTAATAGGAATAAAACCAACAGTCATTTATTTCTATCCAAAAGACAATACACCAGGTTGTACCGCACAAGCTTGTGATTTTAGGGATCAATATGGTGATTTTAAAAAATTTGGAGCCGAAATTATTGGTGTAAGTGGCGACAGTACAGAATCTCATCAAAAATTCACAAAGCAATATCAATTACCTTTTATACTTTTGTCGGATAGCGATAAGGAAATCCGAAAGCTATTTGGGGTACCAACAAATATATTTGGCTTACTTCCAGGCAGAGTGACTTATGTAGCCGATAAAAATGGGAAAATAGTCCTCGTTTATAATAGCATATCCGCAAAAAATCATCAGTTTGAAGCATTGGAAGCATTAAAAAAACTAGAATAAAATGAGTTTCGAAATATATCCATTACAGTTCCATCCTATTTTTAAAGACCGAATCTGGGGCGGAAACAAATTAAAAACCATACTCAACAAACCAATTACTTCAGATATAACAGGGGAAAGTTGGGAGTTGTCTACTGTAGAGGATAATGTAAGTATTGTGGCAAATGGCAGTTATAAGGAAAAAACACTTTTGGAACTCATCGAACTATATCCTGAATCCATATTAGGAACTGCAGTTTTTAAAAAATTCGGCAAACAGTTTCCTTTGCTTTTTAAATTTTTGGATGCAAAAGAAGATTTGTCGATTCAAGTCCATCCGAACGATGAATTAGCGCAAAAACGTCATCATTCTTTCGGAAAGACAGAAATGTGGTATATCATGCAGGCCGATGAAAACGCAAAAATCATTGTTGGATTTAAAGAAGATTCGGATGCAACTCAATATTTAAAACATCTTGAAAATAAAACCCTAGTTACTCTTCTTGATCAGATCAATGTAAATGTGGGCGATTCATTTTTCTTGGCTACGGGCACAGTGCATGCTATTGGAGCAGGAATACTTTTGGCAGAAATACAGCAGACTTCTGACATAACTTATCGTATTTATGATTTTGACAGAGTTGATTCTAATGGAAAAAAAAGGGAATTGCATATTGATTTGGCTTTAGAAGCAATCAATTATAAAAAAACACCATCACAAAAAAATTATAAAAAAACACAAAATCAAAGCAACACTATTGTAGATTGCCCCTATTTTACAACTAATTTTCTACCAATAAATGGGGCACAAGAAATTGCTAAATCCATTGATTCCTTTACTGTTTACATGTGCATGGAAGGGAATTTTGAGTTACTTTACAACCAAACCAAAATACATTACAAAAAAGGGGACACTATCCTGATTCCAGCCGTTATGAATAAATATATTTTGAGTGGAAATGCTTCACTCCTAGAAATTTATATTTCATAGCCTGTAATATAAAGATTATGTGTATTTTTGCAATCGCAAATTAAAATTAAAAAAAATGGCAAACGTTAAAAATTTAAAGAAAGACATCAACTACGTTTTAGGAGATATTATTGAAGCAGTATATTTATATGAAATTGCTACAACTGGACAACCAACTCCAGAAACAAATGCATTAATTGACGAAGCTATTGCTTCATTTGATGTTTTGATCACTAAAGTAAATGCAAAAAACGTTGAAAACAAAAAAGCACATTTCAAACAAATCAATCTAGATTTAGAGAAAACTGCTAATCAATTGATTACAAAAATCAACGATTTACAATAAAAAAAAGTCTAAATATATTTTGGAAAATTAAAATTACCACTTATATTTGCACCCGTATTGAGTCGCCAGCGTAGCTCAGTTGGCTAGAGCAGCTGATTTGTAATCAGCAGGTCGTGGGTTCGAGTCCCTCCGCCGGCTCAAAATAAAACCATCACATTTATTTGTGGTGGTTTTTTTATTCACTTTCGACAAACTCAGTGAACATAAATAAAAAGCCCTAAACATATCATATAAAAATATAGCCAAAAAAAATCCTGAGCGTTAACTCAGGATTTTTTTATTATATAAACTTGTCTAATATATTAAGACAAAGCTGCTTTTACTTGATCAGCTGCTTCTTGAAACTGCACTGCAGATAAAATTGGCATTCCTGAATTATCAATTAATTCTTTTGCAATTTCAGCGTTTGTTCCTTGCAAACGAACAATGATTGGCACTTTTATAGCATCCCCCATATTTTTGTATGCATCAACAACTCCTTGAGCAACACGGTCACAACGAACGATACCACCAAAAATATTGATTAAGATTGCTTTTACGTTTGGATCTTTTAAGATGATACGGAAAGCTAATTCAACACGCTTAGCATCAGCTGTTCCACCTACGTCAAGGAAGTTAGCCGGCTCAAAACCTGCATATTTAATTAAATCCATGGTTGCCATTGCTAATCCAGCTCCGTTAACCATACAACCTACAGTTCCATCTAAATCAACATAGTTCAATCCTGCTTCTTTCGCTTCTACTTCGATTTGGTTTTCTTCACGAATATCACGGAATTCAGCGTATTTTTTTTGTCTGAACAATGCATTGTCATCTAAATTTACTTTAGCATCAACTGCAATGATTTTATCGTCAGAAGTTTTTAAAACCGGGTTGATTTCAAACATTGAGGCATCAGAACCAATGTATGCATTGTATAAAGCTGGAACAAATTGTGTCATTTCTTTAAACGCTGCTCCAGACAATCCTAAGTTAAAAGCAATTCTTCTTGCTTGAAAACCTTGTAGTCCTACATTAGGATCAATTTCTTCGGTAAAAATTAAATGTGGAGTGTGTTCCGCTACTTCTTCAATATCCATTCCACCTTCAGTAGAATACATAATCATATTGCGACCAGTTCCTCTATTCAATAAAACTGACATATAAAATTCTGAAGTTTCACTTTCACCAGGATAATAAACATCCTCAGCAATTAAAACTTGGTGTACTTTTTTTCCTTCAGCCGATGTTTGTGGTGTAACTAATTGCATTCCGATAATTTGTCCTGCAATTTCTTCAACTTGCTGTAAGTTTTTAGCAAGTTTTACTCCTCCACCTTTTCCACGACCACCTGCGTGAACTTGTGCTTTAATAACATGCCATCCAGTTCCAGTTTCAGCAGTTAATTGTTTTGCAGCAGTAACCGCTTCTTGCGGGGTACTAGCAACATAACCACGTTGCACTTTCACACCATAACTGGCTAATATTTCTTTTCCTTGGTATTCGTGTATGTCCATAATGAAGTTTTTGACTTTTTAAATCCCGACATTTCGGGTGCACAAAAATAACAAATTCAATCTAATATTAATTATTATTTAGAGCATTTTATTTTTAGGAATGTATATTTTTATTTGTAAAATTGTTTGATTTATAACATTTTGTTATATTTTTATTATTATTTTCTATAAATTTTGTTAGTCAACTTCCACAACCTACTTTTGCAAAAAAATTAC
This sequence comes from Bacteroidota bacterium, assembly GCA_040387655.1. GTDB lineage: Bacteria > Bacteroidota > Bacteroidia > Flavobacteriales > Flavobacteriaceae > Flavobacterium. Next base: position 133,688 of record JAZKDI010000003.1, read on the forward strand.
ACAATGGAAAATACCCAATTACTTTCAATAGCATCCAATTTTGAAGGTCCCGTTTATGTTTATGACGCAGCGAAAATTCAATCACAGTACCAACGATTAACCAATGCATTTTCTAAGGTAGAAAGCTTACGCATCAATTATGCAGTTAAGGCATTGTCTAATCTAAGTATATTAAAGCTACTGAAACAAATGGATTCGGGTTTAGACACGGTTTCCATTCAAGAGGTAATGTTAGGACTACACGCTGGCTTTTCTCCTGACAAAATCATTTATACTCCCAATGGGGTTTCTATGGCAGAAATAGAGGAAGTGGCGCAATTAGGTGTTCAAATCAATATTGACAACCTCTCTGTTTTGGAACAATTTGGAACAAAACATCCTAAGGTTCCCATTTGCATTCGAATAAACCCTCACGTAATGGCTGGTGGAAATTCAAACATTTCTGTTGGTCATATAGATAGTAAATTTGGAATCTCAATTCACCAATTGCCTCATATTTTAAGAATCGTTGAAAATACAGGAATGCATATTAACGGAATTCATATGCATACTGGTTCGGATATTTTGGATATTGAAGTTTTCCTGTATGCTTCAGAAATTCTTTTTGATACAGCAAAACATTTCAAAACATTGGACTTTATCGATTTTGGAAGCGGATTTAAAGTACCTTACAAAAAAGGGGATATTGAAACCAATATTGAAGAGTTAGGAAGAAAACTTTCAAAAAGATTCAATACTTTCGAAAAAGAATACGGTAGACCATTAACTTTAACGTTTGAACCCGGGAAATTTTTAGTAAGTGAAGCAGGTTATTTTTTAGCAAAAGTAAATGTGGTGAAACAAACCACTTCTACAGTTTTTGCAGGAATCGACTCTGGATTTAATCACTTGATACGTCCAATGCTATATGGTTCAGAACATTATATCGAAAATATTTCAAATCCCAAAGGAAAAGAACGATTTTATACCGTTGTAGGATATATTTGCGAAACAGATACTTTTGGGAACAACAGACGAATTGCCGAAATCAAGGAAGGAGATATTTTATGTTTCCGTAATGCTGGCGCTTATTGCTTCTCTATGGCATCCAATTACAATTCAAGATACAAACCAGCAGAAGTATTATGGATGGATGGCAAAGCACATCTTATCCGAGAAAGGGAAACTTTTGAGGATATATTAAGAAACCAAGTGGAAATAGAAATGTAAAAAAAGTGCGGTATAATTACCGCACTTTTTATTTATCATTTAAAATCTCCGTTAAAACCTCCCCTTCTGTTCCAGAAGGAAAAGAAATTTTTAATTTTTGAGCTAATGTAGGTGCTATTTGCGTAATTACTTTTTTATCATGGGTTGCTCCTTTTGGGATATTCCAACCGTAAAAAATAAGAGGGACATGCGTATCATAACTGTAAGGTGTTCCATGTGAAGTTCCTGTACCGTGATATTCTATAAAACCTGGTTTGTCAAGAATAACTAAATCCCCGTTTTGAGTCATATCATAGCCTTTTGCAATACAGTTCAAATAATAATCAATACCTGAATTAGACAAAATTTCTTCTTCAGTATAAACATGTTTCACATAATCCTGTCTCATCAAGAAATCCCTGAAAGATTGTTTTACTTTAGCTAATTCCAATCCTTTTGTTTTGATAATTTCTCTATTGAAATACAAATTAAAATCAGAATAATTTAAAACCAAATCTTCACCAAACACTTCTACAGAATGTTTTTTCAATACTTTTATAATGTCTTCTGGGTTAATACTTTTCACTTCATATTTATTGTCTTTTAAATAGTTCACATTTTCTGCACCTGCATGATCGGCAGTTAGGAAAAGCATATAATTGTTTTTCCCTACGGTTTTATCTAAATAAACCAAGAAATCTGCGATAGTTTTATCAAGCCTCAAATAAGTGTCCTGTAATTCCATTGAACGAGGCCCTAAAAGATGCCCAACATAATCGGTAGAAGAAAAACTTATTGTCAAAAAATCTGTAATACTGTCTTTTCCTAATCCTTCTTTTTCAATTGCCTTCATTGCAAATTCAGCTAAAAGGTCATTGCCAAAAGGCGTTGAACGTATAATCCCTGCATCATTTTTTGTATACATTTCAGTTAGATTATATGGGAAAATTGGTTTTTCGCTTTTGTATAATTTACCCTCATACGGATTGTCATCTGGCAAACTTTCGTTATAAGTCGCTAATGGTTTGAATAAATCCCAACCTTTATTGATGTATGGCATATAATGTTTTTCTTGATTGAATTGAGTAACCCATTCAGGCAAAACAGAACCATAAAAACTACTAGAAATAAAAGCACCAGTTTTGCTATACCAAAATGCCCAATCTGCAAAATGTCCTGCTGGCAAAATCGCTCCACGATCTTTGAGACTCATTCCAATTACTTTTCCTTTAAAGTTTGTTGCTAATTTCAGTTCATCGGTAATGGTCGTGGTCTGTAGTTTTGTAGGGGACATTTTTCCTTCCTTAGCCGTTCCGTCACCTATTGTATTTACTGATTCATCATCGGCACAATAAACTTCTTTGTTTTCTTTTCTGCTAAACCATTCATTACCAACAATACCATGAATTGAAGGAGTAGCACCTGTATAAATCGAAGCGTGACCCGGCCCAGTGTATGTTGGCATATAATTGTAATGCATGTTGTGAAAAGTGTAACCTTCTTTCATCAACCTATTAAATCCATTTGCCGAAAAATCCTCTGAAAAACGATATAAGTACTCCGTTTTCATTTGGTCAACAACAATTCCTATAACTAATTTAGGTCTTTGCTGGGCAACTATGCTTGTAGAAACAATGAATGCTAAAAAGCAAATTGCATTTTTCATTTGTATTATTTTTTTTGAGTTGTACTAAATCGCATTGTTTAGCAAAAATACATTTTTGGAATTAAACTTAAAGAAATAAAAAAACCGCTTTTCAGCGGTTTAAGTTTAGATTTTATCCTTATCGGCTTTCTCTAAGACATTTTCTATGTTATAAACAATAATTACATTTTTTTGATTGATGTATAATTGCTTTCTGTTATTTTGATTTTTTCTTGTGATAATTGAAATCGTAAATTCTTCACCATCAATATCTTTACAAGTAAAAGGATAAATCAGGTCTGTTTCGGTTTCTTCTTTTGGCTGATAGCTTATTATTTCATAAAACTGAATTTCCTGAGAGTAAACAATTATCCTGTTTTTATTAGTGTCTAATGTTACTATGATATTTACATTAGCCAAATCTGACCATTTACCCCAATTTCCTTTATTGTCTTTCTCCAAAACACTAAATCCTGTAGTTTTGAATTTATAAACCTGGCTATGGGATTCCTGGATTCCTATTGTGAAGAACAATATAAATAGCAGTGTTTTTAGCTTTACCATTTTATTTTTTTAAGTTTTTTTCTTTTATAAATTTTGAATTTGCTTTTTTGCAGCTTCAAATTCTGTAATCATGTCTGTTAAAATTTGGCTAGCAGGCTTGATATCATTTATTAATCCAGCTATTTGACCAATCTCTAGTTCCCCTTCAATTAAATCTCCTTCAAACATTCCTTTTTTCGCCCTGGCTCTCCCTAATAATGTTTTTAATTCTTCTGGAGTTGGGCATTTTTCATATAATTCCTGAAGGTCATTATAGAATTTATTTTTTATTAATCTAACTGGAGCCAATTCTTTTAATGTCAATTGCGTATCCCCTTCCTTAGTTTCAACGATGGTCTGTTTAAAATTATTGTGTGCCGATGATTCTATTGAAGCGGCGAACCTACTTCCTACTTGAACTCCATCTGCGCCCAGAATCATTGCTGCCAACATTCCTTTTCCTGTTGCAATTCCGCCTGCAGCAATCAACGGAATGGAAACTTGTTCTTTTACCATTGGAATTAATGTGAAAGTAGTAGTTTCTTCCCTTCCATTATGCCCTCCAGCTTCAAAACCTTCAGCAACTACAGCATCTACACCAGCTTCTTGAGCTTTCAATGCAAATTTTGAACTACTCACCACGTGAACAACAACAATGCCATTTTTTTTCAACATAGAAGTCCACACCTTTGGATTTCCAGCCGAAGTGAAAACAATTTTTACTCCTTCTTCAATTATTATGTTGATGATTTCCTCGATATTAGGATATAACATCGGTACATTAACACCAAAAGGTTTATCTGTGGCTTTTTTACATTTTTGTATGTGTTCCCTTAGTACTTCAGGATACATTGAACCTGCACCGATTATGCCTAAACCCCCAGCATTACTTACTGCACTTGCTAATTTGTAACCACTGTTCCAAATCATTCCTGCTTGAATTATTGGATATTTTATATTAAAAAGTTGGGTGATTTTATTCATTTAAGCTGAATTTATTTCAGTTTTGTAATAACAGAATTCTAAACTAATTTTTTATGACTTTACCATTCATCGTTTTTTTCGCAGTAGCTATAGTATAATAATAAATACCGCTGCTTAATGATTGCAAAGATATATTCTGAAGTTGGTTTTCTATATTTTGTGATAATATTTTTTGTCCTAAATTATTATAAAAGACAATGCTTCCGCCAATGATATCGGCGGAACATGAAATCGTTAAATAATCACTGGTTGGATTTGGGGAAACACTAATTTGATTTGAAGTATGTTCTTCCAAAGAAAGTAATGCTAATTGAAAATCAGGAATACCATAACCGTATTGATTGTCTGGACTAGAATATCTATCAGCAGAGGCTTTTACCATTTGAACGATTTCGACATTGGTTTTATTTGGAAATGCTCCCCAAAAAGAAGTTATTGCCCCAGCCAATATCGGCCCTGCAAATGAAGTTCCGCTATTTGTAGTAATAGAACCAGTTTCTGTCGCCACTACTGCAGCAACTCCCAATGACATTAAATCGGGTTTTATGCGACCGTCAAAAGAAGGCCCAATCGAACTAAAACCTGCCTTTGATTCTCCTGAATTAACCGCTCCAATTGCCAATGTTGTAAATGCATCTGCTGGAACAGCAACATAAGGATCTGATGAACCTCCAGAATTTCCTGCTGAAGTTACTGTAATCATTCCACGGCTAAATGCAATATCTGCACCTCTTGAAATAAAAGAAGTAAGGCCATTTAAATCATCATAGGTATAGCTGTAATCTGGATCGTCATATTCAAAATAACCTAAAGAAGTGCTTATCACATCTACTCCTAAACTATCTGCCATTTCAGCAGCTTCCACCCAATTGCTTTCTTCAATAGGGTTTTCTGAACCTACATCTTCAGTTCTGAATAAATAAAACGAAGCGTCTGGTGCTGTTCCAATTAACTGGCCATCAACATATCCGCCAATATTTGACAATACTTGTGTGCCGTGTTGAAATCCAACATACGGATTTGTTGTTCTGTCAACAAAATCATAACCTCCTAAAATCAATCCGTTGTCACGTAATCTTTGAAATGGAGCTTTTGTATTTACCCCAGGAAAACCTGCATCCATTATGGCAACTACCATACCTGTCCCGGTATAATTTTGTTCATGCAAAAAATGACCATTCAGCATTTGAATCTGTGTTGCAGAAGCTCCATAATTAAATGTAGTTTCTACACCTTTAGCAGTATTGTTCAAAGATTTGCCTTTTTTTGTTTTCTTAGGAGCTGGCGCCCTTTTGCCACCTGGATTTAATGAATGATCGGCATATTGTACATGATCTACAAACAGCAAGGTGGTCAATGCCTCAATATTAACTTGGCTACCACGAATATGCAGTGCATTAAGCCATTTTGATTTTGCTAAAACCGTAATTCCTGACGAAGCAGTTATCTGGTCAATATAAGCATTGTGAATTGGTGCATCTTTTGTATCCAAAGCAATACCTTGTCGTGTTCTTCTATCCAAGGCTCTTTGAGAAAGCATTGACAAAGGCGAATCAATAAAAGTTTGTGCATTTGGTTTGTCTCTAAAGAAAACCCATGCGTCTTCTTGCGAAGAAACAGTTACTGAATAGAGGAATAAAACAAATAGGAATAGGTTTCTCATAATTTCCAGTTTTAGGAAAGTGCTAATTTAAGAAATTACTCCCGAACCAACTAATTCATCATCAAAATACCACGCCACGAATTGACCTTCAGTAATTGCTGATTGAGGTTCTTCAAAAGTTACATACATTCCGTTTTCAAATTGGTGTAATACCGCTTTTTGTAGAGGCTGACGGTAACGGATTCTAGCCATTACTTCCATTTTTTCTCCATTGGCTATAGCCAAATCTTCCCTTATCCAATGTATTTCATCATTTTCTATAAAAAGTCCCTTTTTAAACAATCCTGGATGCTGACTTCCTAAACCCGTATAGACTGTATTAGTTTCAACATTCGTAGCAATGATAAATAAAGGCTCTGTTGTTCCTCCAACACCTAATCCTTTACGTTGGCCATTGGTAAAATAATGAGCTCCTTGGTGCTTACCAACAACTTTTCCCATTTCTGGAGTATATTGAATACTTTTTGATTCGTGTTCCAAAGCTGCTTTTTCAGAATCAAATAGAATTTTTTCAGAATTATAAATTGGGTGATTTTTATCAATTTGAATAATTGCCCCTTCTTTAGCCTGTAGTTTTTGTTGTAAAAATTCTGGCAAACGCACTTTTCCAATAAAGCACAATCCTTGCGAATCTTTTTTATCGGCAGTAATTAAACCCATTTGAGAGGCAATTTCCCTCACTTCGGGTTTAGTTAATTCTCCTATTGGGAATAATGATTTTGAAAGTTGTTCTTGTGATAATTGGCAGAGAAAATAGGATTGGTCTTTGTTATCATCAATTCCTGCTAACAATTGATATGTTTTTTTTCCGTTGATTTCTTTTTCCCCTTTTCTGCAATAATGGCCTGTTGCCACATAATCAGCTCCAAGACTCAATGCAATTTTCATGAAAACATCGAATTTTATTTCGCGATTACATAAGATATCAGGATTTGGAGTCCTGCCTTTTTCATATTCGCTGAACATATAGTCAACGATCTTCTCTTGATATTGTTCGCTTAAATCAACAGTCTGAAAAGGAATTCCTAATTTTTCGGCTACTAAAAGTGCATCATTGCTATCTTCCAGCCATGGACATTCATTAGAAATAGTTACAGAATCATCATGCCAGTTTTTCATAAACAGACCGATAACCTCATAACCCTCCTGTTGCAATAAATATGCGGCAACACTAGAATCGACTCCACCTGAAAGACCTACAACAACACGTTTCATTTTATGGTAATTGAAAAAATTGACTGCAAAGGTATTACTAAATTTATCTTATACCGTTAAGAGTTTTGTAATTTAATATTGATCTGGTTCTGGCAATACTTTATCCCTTTTTTTGAATTTTTTCTGTTGGAAATTAAAGTTTTCCGATTTTACTTTTTTTCCTTTTTCGAAGAAATCCCAGATACCTACTTTTTTACCGTCTTTAAACAATCCTTTCGCCACAATGTCACCATAAGCATCTTTGTATGTAGTCATCCCATGAAATTCGCCTTTTTTATAAGCTGTATCTTCCAGTATTATCCCATTTTCAGCATATTTTCTATAAACACCCTCTTTGACCCCGTTGACATATGTAGTTTCTTCAGCGATATTACCCGTTGGAAAATAGACACTTCTTACACCTTCTAATTTTCCGTTTTTATAATTCTCCAATGTCATTATCACTTTCGAAGCTTCGTGATAATATTTCCAGGTTCCATCATGCAGTTTATTAACTACTTTGCCTTCACTAACAATATTTTTCTTTTGGTCAAAAAAAGTAGTGTAAGCAGAAGCATCATTTTTATTGAATTCACGAGTGGCAATTACTGATTGTAAAGCAGTATCATCATAAAAGGTAAAAACCCCAGCTTCTTTTCCGTGTTCAAAATTCCCTTCATATCTTGGTCGTTTAGATACTTCATAGACACCTTTCCAAAGTCCGTGTTTGTTTCCTTTTTCATCCAATTTATTGAAATCATTTTGGGCAAAAACCATAATTCCAAAAAACATAAAAAATATGCTGATAGTATTCTTCATAAATAATTTGTTTGTATTTTAATAAACTCAAAATTATAATTTTTATTTTATCAAAAAATAAGCCATTCTAAAAAAAGCACCTTTTGAGGTGCTTTTAAATTATTTTTTCTTTTGTTGTGCTTTCTGAGCTTCTGCCTGTTCCATCATGGCTTGCATTTTTTGCTGGAATTTGCTTTGGGCTTTTGGCGTTTTTAATTTGTTTTCCTGAATTTGATTATGGATTTTCTTTTCATCAACAATATATCTTTTAATGACAATCATAATTCCGATTGTAATTAAATTTGAAATAAAGTTATACAAACTCAAACCTGCACCATAAGAATTAAAGAAAATCAACATCATTACTGGCGAGATATAAATCATCACTTTCATCATTTTTGCCATATCAGGCATTCCTTCCTGTTGTGGTTGTGCCATTGCCTGATCCCCTGAAGTCATTTTCATGTAAAAGAAAATAGCTATTGCCGCTAATATTGGAAACAAACTAACGTGATCCCCATATAAAGGAATATGGAAAGGTAATTTTGCTACTTGGTCAAATGAAGATAAATCATCTGCCCAAAGAAACCCTTTTTGTCTCAACTCAATTGCTGAAGGGAAGAACTGAAAAGAAGCATACATAAAAGGAAGTTGAATCAATGCGGGAATACAACCAGCCATGGGATTTACTCCAGCTTTATTGTATAATTTCATTGTTTCCTGTTGTTTTTTGGCTGGCTCTTTTTTATATTTTTCTCCTAATTCATTAATTTCTGGACGCAAAACTTTCATTTTTGCCTGAGAAAGGAATGATTTATAAGTAATAGGCGACATAGCAATTTTAATGATAATAGTAAAAACTATAATTGCAATTCCGTAAGCAATAAACGAACTTAAAAATCCAAATAATGGAATAAAAATAAGTTTATTTATCCATCCGAAAATCCCCCAACCTAACGGTATTGTTTTTTCGATATCCCTATCGTAAGTATTTAAAATTTTATAATCAGCTGGGCCATAGTACCAATTCATTTTATAATCCACCTCACCATTATTGAATGCCAAAGGAACATTTGCTTTGAATTGTTTGGTAAACAACGTGTCGATTTTGTCGTCATTCACTAAATTGTCAGAATACAGTTTAGAAGTAGCGAATGGTGTTTTAGTCAATAAAATAGAAGTAAAGAAATGTTGTTTGAAAGAGATGTAGCTTACTTTTTCCGGAGTTTCTACTTTATCTTCCCCAGCATTCACATAACTGTGTTTTCCATCTTCATAGTCATAACTTAATTCTGCATAACGGTTTTCATAAGAAACGCTTTTCTCATTTCTATATGCTTTAAGGCTCCATTCTAGATCCAAAGGTTTTGAAGTGTTCCAAACTTTGTTAAGGCCTTGGGAACGAACATCAAAATCAAGCATGTAATCATTTGGTTTCAATACGTATTTGTATTCCAAAAATTCATTTTCCCCCGCTTTTAAACGCATGGACAAAATCTGGTTCTCCCCTACTTTTGTCAAAGTAGGTTCAAAAAACAAATCTTTGGTATTTAAAATACGGTTGTTTTCTATTGACAATTTAATGTTAAGATTAGCATTGTTGTTTTTTATCAACGACACCACATCTCCCGAACCTTTACTGAACCTTTCAAACTTTTTCAGTTTAGCTTCAACAATGTAACCTCCTTTATTGGCAATTTTTAAGCTAATAACATTATTTTCAATGGTTGTAAAACCTTCTTTTGCAGTAGGCAAAGTAGCTGAATATGCAAAATTTCCTAATGCAGTCTTCAATTGGGCAATTTGGGAAGAATCTGAAGCCAGCACATTTAATTGTGGCGCTACTGTTATTTCTGTTTTAACAGTTTTCGCTTTTTCAACCTGTTCTTTCTTGGTTTTTTCGGCATCAAGTTCTTTTTGTGTAGGTTGGGTTTGATAAAACATCCAAGCAACGATACCAAAAAGCAATACAAAACCGATGATTGAATTAAGGTCTAATTTTTTTTCTTCCATAATTTTTATTCTCTTTTTCTAACCTCAGTACTTTTCAAAGTAGCCTCGAGACTTGATATTTATTCTCTTTTTTTATTAATCTTCGAATCCTGAAAAAACTAATTCAGACAAATTCAAATGAATACTGTCTTCCAATTACTGATTACTATTTCTTCTTTCCTTTTACAGTTGCATTTACGAAACTCACAAATAGTGGATGCGGATTTGCTACGGTACTTTTATATTCAGGATGGTATTGAACACCTATAAAAAAAGGATGGTTCTCTAATTCCACAACCTCAACCAATCCTGTATCCGGATTTGTTCCAGATGCTTTTAATCCTGCGTTTTCCAATGTTTTTAGGTAATCCCCATTAAATTCATAACGATGGCGATGACGTTCCATAATACTGGTTTTCCCGTATATTTTATGTGCCAATGTATTTGATTTGATATCACATTTCCAAGCACCTAAACGCATAGTTCCGCCTTTGTCAGTAATTGTTTTTTGTTCTTCCATTAAATCAATCACGGCATTTGAAGTACCTTGATCCATCTCTGTGGAATTAGCATCTTTTAAACCCAAAACATTTCTGGAATATTCAATAACCGCCATTTGCATTCCGAGACAAATTCCTAAAAACGGAATATTATTTTCCCTTGCGTATCGCACTGTTTCAATTTTTCCTTCAATTCCACGACCACCAAAACCTGGCGCAACCAGAATTCCGTCTAAATCTTTTAATTTTTCAGCTGCATTTCCTGCATCTATATATTCAGAATGTACAGATACTACATTTACTTTAGTTTCATTTGCTGCTCCAGCATGAATAAAGGCTTCCAAAATTGATTTGTAAGAATCCTGTAATTCAACATATTTCCCTACTAAACCAATATTAACAGAATGTTTTGGATTTTTTAAACTATGTAAAAAGGTATTCCATTGTTTTAAATCAGGAGTTGCTTTTTCTGGTAATGATAATTTCTTCAAAGCTACTTTGTCCAATCCTTCTTCGAGCATTAAATTAGGTACTTCATAAATTGTTGAAGCATCAATCGATTGGATAACAGCTTCTCTTTTTACGTTACAGAACAAAGCCAGTTTTTGTCTTAATTCATCAGACAATTCATGTTCGGTTCTACACACTAAAATATCAGCTTTTATTCCGCTTTCCATTAATGTCTTAACCGAATGCTGTGTTGGTTTGGTTTTTAATTCTCCGGCTGCGGCCAAATAAGGAATTAGGGTCAAATGAATTACGATTCCGTTACCTTCACCCAATTCCCATACCAGTTGACGAACCGATTCTATATAAGGCAATGATTCTATATCTCCGACAGTTCCTCCAATTTCGGTAATCACAATGTCAAAATCGCCAGTTTTACCAAGCAATTGCATTCTTTCCTTGATTTCATTAGTGATATGAGGAACAACTTGTACCGTTTTCCCTAGGAATTCCCCTCTTCTTTCTTTTTCAATAACCGAAAGATAAACCCTTCCAGTAGTAACATTATTGGCTTGTGATGTAGGTACATTTAAAAAACGTTCGTAATGCCCTAAATCCAAATCTGTTTCAGCGCCATCATCAGTAACATAACATTCTCCATGTTCATATGGGTTCAATGTACCTGGATCAACGTTCAAATAAGGATCAAATTTTTGAATCGTTGTTCTGTATCCTCTTGCCTGTAATAATTTTGCCAATGAAGCTGCGATAATTCCCTTTCCTAAAGAAGAAGTAACGCCACCTGTAACAAAAATATATTTCGTTTGATTCATTATATTGGGTTTGTGTTGTATTTGTGTAAAAAAACTCGGCAAAAATACGATTATAATTTGACTAATTAGATTGTTGGATTATTAGATTTTTATAAAAATAACAAATTATTAATGCACTTAATCTAAAAACCCGACAAGCATAAAAATCTATTTTAAGGTTTTGGGTATCTTTTCTTGATGTTTCTTATCAATTCTTCAAGACCGTTTAGCTTAAGTTCATAAATAAGCTTCAGTTGTTCGCCTAATTCCCCTTTTGGAAAACCTTTATTACTGTACCAAACAATATAATATTCAGGTATATCAATAAGAAAATACCCTTCGTATTTTCCGAAGGGCATTTTTGTATGAGCAAGTTTGATGAGTTGTTGTTGGTCTTGGTTCAAGGATTGCTTTAATTTACTTCCAATTAAAACTAATCTTTTTCTCAATTTCCGGGTTTAAACTCAAATAAACCGGACAAGTCATGGAAGCCCTTTCTAGAATAGTTTTTGTTTTTTCATCAACAACGGCATTCATATTGAATTTGATTTCTATAACTGAGATCCTTCTTGGTTCTGCTTGCATAATCTTAGTTACGTCTGCTGTTGAGCCTTCAATATCCAATTGCATATCACGGGCTTTTATTCCCATTATGGTCATCATGCAACTTCCCAAAGCATTTGCAACGGTATCAGTTGGAGAAAAAGCCTCTCCTTTTCCGTTATTGTCTATCGGTGCGTCAGATATAATTTCAGAACCCGATTGGATATGAATTGAAGAAGTTCTTAAATCACCAAGATAAGTTATTTTTGATGTCATTTTTTTATTATTAAGTTGGTTACTGTGCTGGTTTTACCGTTAGATCAACATCATAATTGACTATATAAATCCCTTTATTGGTGTATCCTTCGCCAGGGTTCGATGTATAATCAAATCTATTTTCCACTTGTTCAGTTGCTGTTGAAACCGTTTGAGCAAAATCTTTATCCTGCGAAAGTCTCAATATAGTATCAAAAGTAACATCAAAACCTCTGGTAGCATATTGATTGGGAAGGATTTTATTTTTTTGACGGTAATCATTTCTAAACATTTCTGCAGTAGCAGTTTCATTCTCGCGAGTTAATGAAGGATAAAGCATTTTTAACTTTGTTAATCTCTCCAAATCTATTTCTTCAAAATCCAGTGTTGCATTGGGTTCCAAAATAACCAATTGAACTTGATATTCAGGCATCATTGTCATCATTGCATTCGTGAGTGTAAAAATCATATTGGTATTCTGTGAATCCATCACTACATAGTTCATTTTGTCTTTTATAAAAAGCTTTTTAAAACTCTCTATAATCAACACGCCATTTGCATCTAATTCGGCTACTTTGGTTTCTTTTTGCTGTTCGGATAAATATTGCTTTATAGTAGTTTTTTTTGGGCTTATAACTGCAATAACATTTGATTCCTTGCTATGAAGATAGTCAAACATTATATCCCTAACCATTTCATTTGATGGCATGGACTGATATAGATTAGCGTAGTTTTTCACCACTTCTTTAGACAAAGGGGAAATAACGGGGATTTTTTTACTGCTCAATAATTCAGCTACTTTTTCTACATTGGATTGATAAAATGGTCCGATAACAGCATCTGCTGTTTGCAATTTTGGAATCAAATTAAGAACATTCGATGAGTTTTTAGTTTCTTGTGAATCAAATATTTTTACATCTATATTTAATCCTAATGTTTTTGCCGAATCAATTGCTGTTAAGGCACCAGAATAAAAATCCAAAGTCATATTAAGAAACTTGTCTTTTTTTAACCTATCCGAAGTTGAATTTATAGTATCGTTTTCTAATTTCGAAATATTAAAAGGCAACAAAAGAACCAATTCCTTTCTTTTTTGCTTGTTGATGGTTTTTGACAAATCGGCCAATTCATTTTTTACGTTAAGAATTGATGCAGAAGGGACTTTTATGCTCATTCCTTCTTTTACGCCATCTTTTAAACCAGGATTTAGCGCTATAAGTTCATCTGTGGTTAATCCTGTCATTCTTGTTAAGCTATACAATGTTTCTTTTGCTTTTATCTCATAGTCAATATAAGTAAAATTCAAATTTTTGCCTTGAGCATTATAAGTTGTTTTTGGAGTGATTCCTTTAACCAATTCATTGGTTTTTGCTTGACCGCTAATTATTATTTTTTGTCCAATATTTAATCCTTGCGCAATTTCTGGGTTTAGTTTTTCAAGTTGTTCAACTGTAATTCCATATTTATTGGCAATGGCATATTTGGTTTCTTTTGCAACAACTTCATGATAAATCGCATCATCATTTTTATCAGTTTTTGCCATTGGGGATTTTTGGACCATATTTGCAGGTATAGTTATTTGCTGTCCAATTTTCAAACCTTCTTTTAAGGCTTCGGCATTTGCTTTTTGCAAATCTTCAACCGTAACATTATATTGATCGGCTATACTGTATAAAGTTTCTTTAGTAATAACTGTATGTGTAACCGGTTTTGTGTTTGCATTTGTTTTTTCAACAGTTGCTGGTTTTTCTTTCGCAACTATCGGTTTTGTGGTTACCGTAGTCGTTTTGGTAATAACTGGATTGTTTTTGGTGACAATAACTGGAGGTTTAGCAACTATAGTTGTAGGTTTTTTTGCAATAGCTGTTGCTGGTTTTGCAGGAGCATTAGCTGGTATGAGCAATACCGAATTGAGTTGGATTCCTTTTTTAGCATCAGGATTCAATTCGTAAATTGATAAAGTAGAGACTTTATATTTTTTTGCAATCTGAGTCATGGTTTCACCTACGGCTACAGTATGCTTAATGTAGTTTTGTGCAGAAACAGAGCAAGTAAAAACTAAAACGAAAATAAAAACAATTCTCTTTATCATAATCTCAATGTATTAAATTTTCAACTTCAAAAATCAATGGCAATTTCAATTCAATTTACTATTGATTATGAAATTGCCATCGTTAATGATTTATTCCCACTCTATTGTTGCTGGTGGCTTGGAGCTAATATCATAAACCACTCTATTCACACCCTTTACTTTATTGATAATATCGTTAGAGACTTTCATTAGGAAATCATAAGGCAAATGCACCCAGTCAGCAGTCATGCCATCAGTGGATTCTACTGCTCGGAGTGCAACTACTTTTTCATAAGTACGCTCATCGCCCATCACCCCTACACTATTAACTGGAAGCAAAATTGCTCCTGCTTGCCAAACTTTATCATACAATCCCCATGAACGTAAACCCTCAATAAACACAGCATCTACATCTTGTAATATCTGTACTTTTTCAGGTGTAATATCTCCCAAAATACGGATAGATAATCCTGGTCCCGGAAAAGGATGCCTGCCTAATAACGCAGCATCTATTCCTAATGTTGCCCCTACTCTTCGAACTTCATCTTTAAAGAGCATTCTCAAAGGCTCAACAATTTTTAATTTCATATAATCTGGTAAACCACCCACATTGTGATGTGATTTGATGGTTGCCGATGGTCCTTTTACCGAAACCGATTCAATTACATCAGGATAAATTGTTCCTTGCGCCAGCCATTTTACATCTTCAATCACTTTTGACTCATCATCAAAAACTTCTATAAAGACACGACCAATGGTTTTTCTTTTAGTTTCAGGATCACTGATTCCGGCGAGTTCACCCAAAAAACGTGCCGAAGCATCTACGCCTTTTACGTTCAAGCCCATTCCTTTATATTGTTCCAATACTTGTTCAAATTCATTTTTACGGAGCAAACCGTTATTTACGAATATGCAGTAAAGGTTTTTTCCGATAGCCTGATGCAATAAAACCGCTGCTACTGTAGAATCTACACCACCTGAGAGACCAAGAACGACTTTGTCATCTTGTAATTTTTCTTTTAACTCAGCAACCATATCGGTTACGAAAGCATTCGGCGTGAAATTTTGTGGAACTTCAGCAATTTTTACTAAAAAGTTTTCCAGCATTTGTTTTCCATCGGTAGAGTGAAAAACTTCTGGATGGTATTGAAGGGCATAAGTTGTTTCCCCTTCTATTTTATAAGCAGCAAATTCTACATCGTGCGTACTTGCTAATTTCACTCCGTTTGTTGGCAATTTTTTGATACTATCGCTATGGCTCATCCAAACCTGCGAATTCTCAGAAACCCCTTCAAAGAAAGTTTCTCCTTCTTTTATATAAGATAAATTGGCTCTGCCATATTCCCTTGTATTTGACGCAGCCACTTCGCCTCCGCTAAAATGTGCCAAATATTGAGCACCATAACAAACGGCTAGCAAAGGTAATTTGCCTCTAATTTGAGATAAATCTGGATGAGGAGCATCATCTGCGCGAACAGAAAATGGGCTTCCGCCAAGAATTACGGCTTTATAACTGGATAAATCACTCGGAAAATGATTGTATGGGAAAATTTCGCAAAAGATATTTAACTCGCGAACTCTACGGGCAATAAGCTGTGTGTATTGCGATCCGAAATCTAAAATAAGTACGTTGTGTTGCATGTGCAAAAATACTTTTAAATTTTGGAACTGAAAAATCGAAAGCAGGGAAAATTTTAAGAATTTTTATCTAAACCCAAAAGCTAACTTCTTCACAAATAGCAATACCTAAATCCAGATTAAATACTTAAACCAACAA
This sequence comes from Bacteroidota bacterium, assembly GCA_040387655.1. Taxonomy (GTDB): domain Bacteria; phylum Bacteroidota; class Bacteroidia; order Flavobacteriales; family Flavobacteriaceae; genus Flavobacterium. Next base: position 150,100 of record JAZKDI010000003.1, read on the forward strand.
AATTTCGTTAATCTTAAATATTTGCTATCAAAAACCATTATTTTTGTCAGTATTATTTTCAATTTTTCAAACAAGTAAATCCTATGACGTTTTTAAATATTTTATTACAAACCAATACTGTTACTGATACTGTTGCCAATACAGCAGTTGCTAATCCCGAAATGAATGCCAGCGTAACCGAAAACATTTCTTATTTGGATTTTTTATTAAAGGGAGGAGTTATGATTATTCCCATTATCATCCTCTTGTTTTTTTGTATTTACGTTATTATTGAGCGCTATTTATCCATCAAAAAAGCAACTAAACAAGACACTAATTTAGTTAGCGACGTAAAAGCGCAACTAAAAGCCGGAAAAATTGACAATGCCATAATGCTTTGCAGTCGTGAAAATACCGCATCAGGAACGATTTTAAAAAGTGGCATCACAATTATAGGAAGACCCATTGGCGAAATAGAATCGATAATGGAACGTACCGCGAATGTTCAAATTGCCGAAATGGAAAAAGGTTTGGGTAATCTTGGATTGATTTCTGGAATTGCACCAATTTTAGGTTTTATCGGAACCATTTTAGGGGTTATAAAAATATTTCACACCATTTCAAATACCGGAAATTTGAATATCCAAACCATTTCAGGAGGTTTATATGAAAAAATGATCAGTAGTGGTGCTGGGTTAGTAGTTGGGGTTATTGCTTACTCAGCTTATCATTTGTTTAACATGATGATTGATGGTTATGCATTGAAAGTGCAGAAACAGACTTTAGAAATCATCACTGCAATACAGGATCCAAATGGCAATTAAAAGAAACAAACGTTTTCACGCTGAAATTCCGACTTCCTCATTAGCGGATATCATGTTCTTTTTGTTTTTGTTTTTCCTTATTATTTCCACTTTGGCAAACCCAAATGTCATAAAATTGACTTTGCCAAAAGCGCAAACAAACGAAACTACAAACAAAGACCATATTTCATTGTCTGTCACAGAAGACAAATTGTATTATGTCAATAAAGAATTAGTCGCTTTTGATCAATTGGAACAAGTACTTTACGACAAGACAACTGCCGCAAATGACAAAGTTGTTGTTGTTAGGGTTCCTGCCGACAATAAAGTTCAGGATTTAGTTGACTTAATGCAAATGGGTGTTAAATTGAAGTTGAATTTTGTTATTGCAACTTCAAAGTAAAAGCAATGCTACGCACAATAATTCTTATTGCTATTGGAGGTGGAATTGGAAGTGTCTTTCGATATTTTACTTCATTGTTTATTCAGAAACACTATGCTTCTGTGTTTCCTATAGCTACTTTAATTACAAATATTATTGGTTGCTTTCTAATTGGTTTAGCAATTGGTTTTTTAGAAAAGAACCAAATTACTAACTCTGATTTAAAGTGGTTTTTCATTACAGGTTTTTGTGGTGGGTATACTACTTTTTCAACTTTTGGACACGAAAATATTTCTTTATTACAGAACAACAATTCAGCATTAGCTTTTGTTTATATTGGCTTAAGCATATTCATTGGTTTACTTGCTGTATGGTTAGGATTGTATTTGACTAAATAAATTATAACATCACGTTAAAATATTTCCAGTTTCTGAAAAAAATGTAACTTCGCAAACTATGAAAAATTCAGATATACAAGCGACACAGTTGTTATTATCAACGCCTAAAAAAATTGTTATAATTCCCCATAGAAACCCTGATGGGGACGCAATGGGCTCTACACTTGCTCTATATCATTTTTTATTAAAATTAAATCATCAGGCGGTAGTAATTTCACCAAATGAATTTCCTGATTTTTTAGCCTGGCTTCCCGGTTCCCAAAATGTTTTGGTTTATGAGAATGATAAAGTAAGTACATCAAAAATACTTCAGGAAGCGGAACTTGTTTTTACTTTGGATTTCAATGCCTTGCATCGTACTGGGGAAATGGAAAATGTCTTAAAAACACTTACCGCTCCTTTTATAATGATTGACCATCATCAAAAACCAGACGAATATGCCACCATTACTTATTCTGATACAGGTTATGGTTCTACTTGCGAAATGGTTTATAATTTTATAGAATCTTTAGACCAAATCCACTTAATTGACAAAGACATTGCTACTTGTATCTATACAGGAATTCTAACTGATTCTGGCTCTTTTAAATTCCCAAAAACCACTGGAAAAACACATAGGATTGTTGCTAATCTGATTGATTTAGGTGTTGAAAACACTGAAATCCCTAATTTACTTTACGACAATAACTCATACAACAGATTACAATTGCTTGGAAGGGCGCTACAGAATTTGAAAGTAATTGTAGCAAAAAACACATCGTATATTACTTTAACACAAAAAGAATTGGATGAATTTGGCTATGTAAAAGGAGATACTGAAGGCATTGTAAATTATGGATTGTCAATAAAAGGCATTATTTTTACAGCTTGTTTTATTGAAAATGCAGCCGAAAACATAATTAAAATATCTTTCCGTTCACAAGGTAATTTTGATGTCAACCAGTTTGCCCGAGACCATTTTAGTGGTGGTGGACATATCAACGCTGCAGGAGGAAAATCGGAATTAACGATGGTTGAAACGATTAAAAAATTTGAAGATTTAGTCAATAAACTATAAATTATACAATATGAAAAATATAGTCCTTGTTTTATTAGGTGTGGTTTTAATGACTAGTTGTAGCCAGCAAAAAGTGAGAAGACCTATATCGGAATCTTCAGGAACATTCATGAAAGAATCAGCCGAGCGCAATAAAAAATTAGTTGCTACCGAAGAAGGAAAAATCGATTCTATCATAAAAAGCAATCCGAATATTAAATACATTGCTTCTTCAAAAGGATATTGGTATCACTATGAAAGCAAAAATGAAATGGACACTCTACGTCCAAAAAAAGGTGATATTGCTTATTTTGACTATGAAATAAAAGATTTAAACGGAAACATCATTTATTCACAATTAGAATTGCGACCACAGACCTATTATGTTGATAAAGAACAAAAAATAATTATTGGTTTGCGTCATGGAATTAAATTAATGCATAAAAAAGAAAAAGTAACTTTCCTTTTTCCGTCTCATATGGCAAATGGATATCATGGTGACAATAAAAGAATCGGCACTAACGAACCTTTAATTTATACCGTAACTTTAAATGATTTTAAACCGGATCCCAACCCAAAAGGAAGTCAAACTAAATTAATTACAGAATAAAACAATGAAAAAGAGAATTGGCTTATTATTACTTGCCGTATTTACCGTTTTTTCCTGCACTGACAAATATCCCAATCTTGAAGATGGATTATATGCAGAAATAGAAACCGAAAAAGGAACAATTTTAGTTGCACTTGAATTTGAAAGAACACCAGTAACCGTGGCGAATTTTGTTACTTTAGCAGAGGGTGACAATGAGTTTGTAAACGAGCAATATCGGGGCAAACCATTTTATGACGGACTAAAATTTCATAGGGTAATAGATAATTTCATGATTCAAGGAGGAGATCCATTAGGGAACGGCTCAGGAAATATTGGATACGAATTCAAGGATGAAATTTGCGGATTGTCATTTGACAAAGGAGGAATCATTGCTATGGCAAATGCAGGTCCGGGGACCAATGGTTCACAATTTTTCATTACGCATATTGCAACTCCAAACCTTACCGGAAGACATACCATTTTTGGTCATGTTGTAGGGAATGAAATGGAAGTTGTAAATGCCATCAAACAAGACGATGTAATAGTCGGAATAAAAATCATCCGAAAAGGGGAAGCAGCAAAAAAATTCAATGCTGTCAAAGTATTTACCGATTTCTTTACCCATGAAGATGAAAACTTAAAAAAACAAGCATTAATTGATGCTGAAAACCAAAAAATATATGCCCAAAAATACCGAACTGCAATTGATTCCAAGATTGCTTATTTTAAAAATATAAAAGCACAAGCAACAAAGACCAAATCAGGTTTGGAATTTAAAATCATCCAAAAAGGTAATGGTATAAAACCAAAAATCGGTTCAGAAGTTTATATTCATTATGCCGGATATTTAGAAGATGGAACGCTTTTTGACACGAGCTTGGAATCTGCGGCAAAAACCTTTGGTAAATTTGATCAAAGACGTGCAGATGCTCAGCAATATATTCCAATTCCTTTTCAGGCCGGTGCAAAAGAAGGATTGATTCCTGGATTTATTGAAGGAATAGAAAATATGTCATTTGGAGACAAGGCAGTTGTATTTATCCCATCAGAACTAGGATACGGACAACAAGGTGCAAACGGTGTAATTCCACCAAATGCCAATATTATTTTTGAATTGGAATTATTAGAAAACATGCCTAACCAATAATAAATAAAAAGGGAGCAAACCTGAATATCCCTGCAATTGCGAAACTAGTAAGGAATTTTAATCCAAGTTAAAATGAAATTTAAAATTATGTTTTTGTTGTTTTTCGGAATAACAACTTCAATCTATGCTCAAAAAACAAGACAGCAATTAGCCAAAGACAAAAAAGCAGCTGTAGCTCAAAGCGCTAACAACTCAAATCCTGATGAAGGAATATTTGCTAAAATTGAAACTACAAAAGGGGAAATCCTTGTTCAATTAGAATATAAATTAACCCCCGTTACTGTAGCTAACTTTGTCTCACTAGCCGAAGGGACAAATACAATTGTTTCTGAAAAGTTTAGAGGAAAACCTTTCTATGACGGACTAAAATTTCACAGGGTAATTCCACAATTCATGATTCAGGGCGGTGATCCAGACGGAAACGGAAATGGTGGTCCAGGATACGCTTTTAAAGATGAATTCACTGAATTGAAACATGATAAAGGCGGCATATTATCAATGGCGAATGCAGGCCCAACCAGTAATGGAAGCCAATTTTTCATCACTCACAAAGATACTCCATGGTTAAACGGAAAGCACACTGTTTTCGGGCATGTTGTTACAGGAATGGATGTTGTGAATGCAATTGCTCAAAATGATGTTATTTTAAAAATGACTATCATCAGAAAAGGAAGCGAAGCTAAAAAATTTGATGCACCAAAAGTTTTTACAGAATACTTCAACAACAAAGCGGAGGATATGAAAAAACAAGCGGCTATTGAAGCGGAGAAAAAAGCAAAAAAATTAGCTGAAGATATGGAAGCCAGTAGATTGTATGATCTAAAATATGCTCCAGTAAAAGCACAGAAAAAAGCTGAATTGGAAGCGCTAAAAGCAACTGCAACAAAAACAGAATCAGGATTACAATATGTAATTACAGAAAAAGGCGACGGAATTAAACCAGCTGATGGAGCAAATATTTATGTTCATTACTCTGGTTTCCTTGAAGATGGTGGATTGTTTGAAAGCAGCCATGAAGAAGTAGCAAAAATGTTTGGAAAATTCAGCCAAGAAAGGGCTTCTCAAATGGCATATCAGCCTTTCCCTTTTCAATATGGTCAAAAAGACCGATTAATTCTTGGATTCCTTGAAGGATTGAATTTAATGTCAATAGGTGATAAAGTAACTCTGTTCATCCCTTATCAATTAGGCTATGGAGAAAGAGGATCCAGTCCAATTATACCAGCGAGAGCAAACCTTATTTTTGAATTGGAATTATTAGATAAAATGCCAACTACAACTCCGAGATAATTATTTTTTAGATAGTTAAAAAAAGCCTCAAAATTTTATTTTGAGGCTTTTTTTAACTTTATTTTTTTTTAAAACTTCCAGTCAAATTCGTCTTTGTTATTAATAATAGCGCCAATTTCAAACTTAACTACTTCATCGAATTCAGTTTGAATAATGAACCAATTTTCTTCATTAAAAAAGTTTTCAAAAGTGTCGAAATCTTCTTGGCTAAATTTTGTAATTCCTTGAGAATTTAAATCATTTTTTACGTCAGAAATACATCTTCCTATAATTGATATCCCTAACAAATCGAGTTCTTTGGCGGAAGCAATTATATATCCTAGTTTAAATTCTTCGTCTTTATAAAATGTCAGACGTAGCTTTTTGTCTTTATAAGCAAAGATAACATTGTCGTCTTCGTCTTTATAGTTACGGTCTGGTTTGCCATAAATCGAAATCACATCATTCTGTTTCATCCCGAAAAGTAACTTGTCTACTCCTGTCTTTAGATTTATTTTCATGTATTTTTTTTACAAATTTATGATTTCATTATTAGACTTTTTGCTTTTAAAACCAAAAAATATCTAAATATTATGTAAATAAAAACCAAAAAAATGTAAGTGAATCGAAAACCAAAAAAATAATTTTACCGTAAATAATTGTCTGGTATATAAATATTTAATTATCAGAAATAACCAAACCTTTTAGACTATGAAAAAAAACATTACCTCAAGAATTGTTATTGCCTTCCTTTTTTTGTTAGGAACAATTACGATTCAAGCGCAAATTGTAACGAGTAATCTGGATGATGGCTCAGCGGGAACATTAAGAAATCAAATTGCAACTGCTGTTGCTGGAACTGAAATCACATTTGATGTGAGTGTAACAAATATAGTTTTAACTTCTGGTCAAATCACTGTTGATAAAGCATTAACTATAACCGGTAACGGAATGGCAAGTAGCTCTATCGATGGAAATGCTGGAGGAAGAATATTCGATATAACTGCTGGTGATGTAATTATTAGGGAAATAACCCTAACTAATGGTTTGGATACTAATGGAGGTGCTATTCAAGTTGTTGGCGCAAATTTAGTTTTAACCAATGCAATACTTTCAAATAATACAGCTAATGCTGCAAATGGAAGCGGTGGAGCTGTAATTGTTGGAACAGGTTCGACTTTAACTGCTACCGGAAGTACTTTTTCAGGAAATATAGCAAATAGAGCCGGTGGGGCAATTGAAGCCGTTGCTGGAACTACTGTAACCTTAATCAATTCAAACTTAACTGGAAACAATGCGGGTGTTGCACCAGCAGTTGCTGCACCTGGAAATGGTGGAGGTTTTCACGGTACAGGGATTGGAATTGTAAATATTACTGGCGGAACAGTAAGTAATAATGTGGCTGCTGCCGAAGGTGGTGGTCTATGGAATGGAGCTGGAGTTATGATGGTTGACGGAACAACTATTAACGCAAACACTGCTTCTGGAGCTGCTTCAGACAATGGTGGAGGTGGAATATACAATTTAAACGGAGGAACATTAACTGTATTGAATGCAAATATTACAAACAATATAGCAAACGGAACTTCGGGATCTGGTGGTGGAATTTTAAATGATGTTGGATCTACATTAAATGTTACAAACTCATCAATTACAGGAAATTCTGCAAACCGTGCTGGTGGAGGAATTGAAGGGAATGCTACTGCAGGGACTTCTACTATAAATTTAACAGGTGTTACTTTAGACAGCAATACCGTATTTACTTCTCCAGGTAATGGTGGTGGATTACACATGACAGGTCCCGGAATTGTAAATGTAACTGGTGGAACAGTAAATGGCAATACCGCGGGTGCAGAAGGTGGAGGTCTTTGGAACGGTTCTGGAACGATGACAATTGACGGAACAACTATCGATGGAAACACTGCTGCTGGAACTGCTGCTGATAATGGCGGTGGGGGTTTATATAATTTAACTGGAGGTACTTTAAATATTCTTAATGCAACCATTTCAAATAATATGGCAACTGGAGCTTTGGCTCTTGGAGGCGGTATTTTGAATGATGGAACTGCGATTACTATTACCAACACTACAATTGACACCAATACTTCTAACCTTGAAGGTGGCGGTATATGGAACAACACGGGAACAGTAACGATTGATGCAGGTTCAACCATCAATATGAACGTTGCACTAGGTGCTGCTGCTGATAACGGTGGTGGTGGTATCTATAATTTTGCCGGGACAGTAAATGTAAATGCTAGTAGTATTACAAACAATAACGCATCAGGAACTTCAGGTTCTGGTGGAGGTATCTTTAATGACCTTGGTGCTACTTTGACTGTTAATGGATCTATAATTTCTGGAAACAGTTCAAATAGAGCTGGTGGGGGAATCGAGGGAAGAGCAACTGGTGGAGTTTCTACTGTGAATTTAACCAATGTGAATTTGGATAACAATATAACAAACACTAATCCAGGTAATGGCGGTGGATTACACATGACTGGTTCTGGAATCGTAAACGTTACTGGCGGAACAGTAAATACGAATACTGCAGGTGCTGAAGGTGGAGGTTTATGGAATGGTACGGGAACAATGACTGTTGACGGAACAACTATCGACGGAAATACAGCGTCAGGAACTGCTGCTGATAATGGCGGTGGGGGTTTATACAATCTTGCAGGTGGAACTTTAAATATATTAAATGCTACTGTTACTAACAATATGGCTACAGGAGCTTTGGCTCTTGGAGGTGGAATTTTGAATGACGGATTAGCAGTAACAATTACAAATACTACAATTGCCACCAATACTTCTGCACTTGAAGGCGGTGGAATCTGGAACAATACCGGAACTGTAACAATTGACACCAATTCTATTTTGAATGCAAACGTAGCTCAGGGAGTTGCTGCTGATAATGGTGGTGGTGCAATTTATAACTCGGCTGGAACAGTTAATGTAACTGGTGGATCAATCACAAATAATACGGCTCTAGGAACTGCTGGTTCAGGTGGTGCAATCTTTAATGATTTAGGCGCAACAATTACAATCAGCGGAACTTCAATTACAGGAAACATTTCAAACAGAGCCGGTGGAGGTATTGAAGGAAGAGCAACTGGAGGTTTTTCTACAATTAATTTGACGAATGTTAACTTAAATACCAATACAACAAACACTAATCCTGGAAATGGTGGTGGATTACACATGACAGGTCCTGGAATCGTAAACGTAACCGGAGGAACTGTAAATGGAAATATGGCTGGTGCCGAAGGTGGAGGTTTATGGAATGGTTCAGGAACGATGACTGTTGACGGAACAACTATCGACGGGAATACCGCTTCAGGAGTTGCAGCCGATAATGGCGGTGGTGGAATTTATAATCTAAATGCTGGAACTTTAAATGTTATGAATGCAACTATTAGTAATAATATTGCTAATGGAACTGCTGGTTCTGGTGGTGGAATTTTAAATGATGTGGGTTCTACCCTTACTATATCTGCTTCTACAATTTCTGGAAACACTGCTAACAGAGCTGGTGGCGGAATTGAAACCAATTCTGGCGCTACTGCTACAGTAACTTTAACAAATGTAAACATTACTGGAAACAATGCTGGGGTTGCCCCTGCTGTTGCGGCTCCTGGTAATGGTGGTGGTCTTCACGTTACAGGTGCTGGTATTATCAATATCACTGGCGGAACTGTTAACACAAATACTGCTGCTGCTGAAGGTGGAGGTTTATGGAACGGTTCAGGAACAATGACTATCAACGGAACAACTATCGACGGAAACACTGCATCTGGTGTTGCTTCAGATAATGGTGGTGGTGGAATCTATAACCTAAACGCAGGAACTTTAAACATAACTGGTGCAACTATCAGTAACAATATCGCTAATGGAACTGCTGGTTCTGGTGGTGGAATTTTAAATGACGTTGGTGCACAACTTTCAGTTTCAAGTTCTTCTATTACTGGAAATACTGCAGTAAGAGCTGGTGGTGGAATTGAAGATAATTCAGGTACAAGTACAATCCTATTAACTTCTGTTAACTTAAACAACAATAGTGTTTCAGGACCTCCAGGAAATGGTGGTGGTCTTCACATTACTGGCGGTGGAAGTGTAACTATAGTTGACGGAACTGTAAACGGAAATAGCGCAACTCTTGAAGGTGGTGGTTTATGGAATGGTGCAGGTGTAATGTCAATTACAGGAACTACAATAAATGCCAATACTTCTACTGGTGCTGCAGCTGATGATGGTGGAGCAGGAATTTTTAATAATGCTGGAACTTTAACTATTGATTCGGCTGATATTACAAATAACCTATCTACAGGAGCTGCTGGAAGTGGTGGTGGTTTATTAAGCTTAGTTGGAGCTGTAACTATTACAAATTCTACTTTCGATGGAAATTCAGCTAATCGTGCTGGTGGTGCTATCGAAGTTGTAAATGGAACATTAAATATCACAAATTCTGACCTAACCAATAATGATGTTGACGGAACTGCAGGAACTCCAAATCCTGGAAACGGTGGGGCTCTTCATATTACAGCAGTAGTTACTACAACTATCTCTGGAGGTACTGTTAATGGAAACGAAGCTCGACGTGAAGGTGGTGGATTATGGAATCAAACTGGAAGTACAATGACAGTGACTAATTTGACCGTTGATGGAAACTCAGCTCATGGTCCAGCCGCAAATCACGGTGGAGGTGGAATTTTCAACAATGGTGGGGATTTATTCGTAAATTCTTCTACTGTATCAAATAATGATGTTGATGGTGCTCTTGGAAACGGTGGTGGTATCCATGTAAAAACAGGAACTGCTACTATAGTTACCTCTACAATTTCAGGCAACTCTTCTGCTAATAATGCAGGTGGAATTTATAGTGATGCACCACTTACAGTAAACGCATCTACTATAGCTTTTAACACTGCAGTAAACGGTGGTGGAATTGCAAATAACAGTGCTACTGCGCCAAGTCTTAAAAACACTATTGTTTCAAATAATACTGCAACGACAGGAACAGATATATTCAGTGCTACTGGAGTATTCACTTCAAACGGATACAACTTAATTGGTATTGACGGTACAAATGCATTTACTCCTGCAGGAACTGATATTGAAGGTTCAGATCCATTAATTGCGGCTTTGGCCAATAATGGAGGTACAACTTTAACCCATGCTATCCAAACTGGAAGTCCAGCTTATGACAAAGGGGATGCAGCCGATTCATTTGCAGATCAAACAGGAGCTGCTGTATTTGGAACATCAAGAGATATTGGGGCTTATGAAGCACAAACCGTTTTAGGGATTGATTCGGTTACTTATTCAAATAATAAAAGAAGTTTGGTATATCCAAATCCAGCAACAAAAGGTTCAGTTACCATTGCGTTGGCTTCAGGTTATGGGGATAATGCAAAAGGACAACTTTATGAAGTAGGTTCAGGAAAATTAATTAAAGAATTCAATATCAATTTATCAACTTTAGATTTGAATTTAAATACAATTTCAACAGGAGTTTATATTGTAAAAATTAGTTCGGATTTATATTCTGAAACACATAAATTAGTGGTTGGCAGATAAAATCTATTAAGTAAATTCTAAAATGCCTCAACAATAATGTTGAGGCATTTTTTTTGTGGTACTATTCCAATAAAACATCCTTATAAAAATAGCTAGTATTTTGTATATTTGTACTTTAAATCAAAATTGTCATGGCAATAATAACAATAAAAATAAATGAGCGTTCCAGTATTGGAAAAGCAATTATGGAATTATTACGATCAACTGCTAAAGAAAAAAATATCATCGAATTTATAGAACCTTCTAAAGTTGAGGTTTATGATAAATCATTTGTAAATAAAATTCTGGAATCTGACAAAAACGACAAACGTATAAAAATAAAATCAAAAAATTTATGGGACAGTATATAATAGAGTATACTGAAACTGCTATTAAGGATTTACAAAAACATAAGAAAGCGGGAAATAAAGCAACTTTAAATAAGATACAAAAAATAGTTGAAGAATTAGAAAATCACCCAACTACAGGAATAGGAAAACCTGAAGCCTTAAAACATTCTTTATCTGGTTTTTGGTCAAGAGAAATAAACAAAAAAGACAGATTGATTTATAAAATTTTAGAGAAAACAATAATAGTCGAAGTTATATCTGCAATGGGCCATTATTCTGATAAATAATTCAGAATTAATTTTTTATATAGAAAATAATCTACAACTTACCTTTCAAGTTTTCTTTCACTTCATCAAACCATTCGTTTCTAAGAATACTTAAAACAATACTGTCACGACGAATTTCACTTTCAAAAGTGGGCATATTACTGCGCAAAACACCATCAACTTTACAGCCAATACTCAACATAGCCGCTTTGCTTCTTTCATTATTATTGTCGGCACGAAATTCAACACGTTCCATTCCTAAAACCTCAAAAGCGTATTTAAGTAGTAAGTATTTGCAATGTTTGTTGAGTTTGGTTCCCTGAAAAGCTTTTCCGTACCAAGTATAGCCTATCTGAACCGTTTTAAAACCAGGAAGGATGTCATAAAAACGGGTGCTTCCTGCAAATTTTCCAGTGATTTTATCAAAGACGATAAACGGAAATTCGGTTTTGTTTTCTCTTGCTTTTAGCGCAATAGCAATATAGTTTTTTAGATTTTCTTTTCCATTGGCACGAACCAAAGAATATTTCCATAACTCAGGTTCATTAATTGAAAATTCAAGGAGATTTTCGACATCAGTTTCCTGTAAGGATCTCAGTAAGACTTGGTCGTCTTCGAGAATAAGAGTTTCTGGCATTTGCATCATTATTTCTCACTCATTTCATCATAGCGCTCCGGAACTTGAGGATCATAAAGCGGACTTTTGAATTCAGCCATAATATCAACTAATTTGTCCATTGTTTTTCCTTGGGTACCATAACAGTCAATTTTTATACTTTGCGGGGTTGTTTTCACACAAAAAGCACCCGGTCCATCGTTGTTTTTCCAGCTATATTCATCTACTCTTTCCCATTTAGAAAAAACCGAATTAATTCTGTTGAGAATAACAGTGGTAGGAAGCTCTTCTAATCCATCAATATTCTCTCCTTCTTCAATTGCTTCATAAACTTCTTGGTGGTTCAGATAAATTCCGTCTATGTAATTCCAAAAAACTAATTCGTACATATTTTTTATTTATAATTATAATCCGTCAGTTCGAGTGTTTTTTGTGTAGTAAAACGGAACAAAAATGTATCGAGAACCATTTTTAAAGAAATTTTTCTGTTCTCGATACAATTTTATTCCCGATAGTTATCGGGAGAAAATTACTCGAACTGACGAAAAAAATATCCTCAAAAACTAATACTCGAAAGTTCCATATTCACTTGTGATAGTCAATTTTTTAGATTTATTCTGATGACGATCAGAATCTAAAGCTTCTACTCTACCTACAATTTTAGCATCTACATTGAATGATTTTGAAATCGCAATAATGTCTGCTGCAACATTCTCTGGAACGTAGATTTCCATTCGGTGACCACAATTAAATACCTGATACATTTCTTTCCAATCTGTTTTTGATTGTTCCTGTATTAATTTGAACAAAGGCGGTACTGGAAATAAATTGTCTTTTATAATATGGAGGTTTTCCACAAAATGCAAAATCTTGGTTTGTGCACCACCACTGCAATGTACCATTCCGTGAATTGAATCCGATTTGTATTTTTCTAAAATTTTCTTAATAATTGGCGCATACGTTCTCGTTGGCGAAAGCACTAATTTTCCAGCGTCAATTGGAGCATCTTTTACAGTATCTGTCAATTTTACTTTTCCAGAATATACTAATTCAGAAGGAACAGCTGCATCAAAACTTTCTGGGTATTTTATAGCCAAATAATTATCGAAAACATCGTGACGAGCCGAAGTCAATCCATTGCTTCCCATTCCGCCATTATAGCTTTTTTCGTAAGTTGCTTGTCCGAAAGATTCTAAACCAACAATTACATCCCCTGCTTTTATATTGGCATTATTAATTACATCACTACGTTTCATTCGTGCCGTTACTGTTGAATCTACGATGATAGTGCGAACAATATCGCCAACATCGGCAGTTTCACCACCAGTAGAATGAATGGTAACTCCAAAAGTTTTTAATTCGGCTATTAATTCTTCGGTTCCATTAATGATTGCCGATATAACTTCAGAAGTAATTAAGTTTTTATTTCTTCCAATGGTAGAAGACAACAAAATATTATCAGTAGCTCCAACACATAATAAATCATCGATATTCATGATTAAAGCATCTTGAGAAATGCCTTTCCAAACAGAAATATCGCCAGTTTCTTTCCAATACATGTATGCCAAAGATGATTTCGTTCCAGCACCATCAGCATGCATGATGATACAATAGTCTTCATCTTGGGTTAAATAATCAGGGATGATTTTGCAGAATGCCTGTGGAAACAAACCTTTGTCAATATTTTTTATGGCATTATGAACGTCTTCTTTTGAAGCGGAAACGCCACGAAGTGCATATCTTTTGGAAGTATCTGAACTCATTTTTTTATTTACGATTTTTAGATTTTTGGATTTCTAGATTTATCGAATTATCGAACAATCTAACTATCGAATCATCGAATTGCAAATTACGGGTTTTTAATTTTTAATATTAAATTTTTAATTAATTAATTCTCTACAATCATAATTTCGACTCTACGATTTTCATCGGCTTCGGCTTCATTTTTTTCAGGAATAGGATGAATAGGCCTTGTTATTCCGTAGCCTTTAAACGTCAATCGTTTTCGGTTAATTTTATTCTGAACCAAAAAAACATAAATTGCCCTTGCCCTTGCATACGAAACATCGTATTTATCCACTTCGGTTTGGCAACATATATGGCCTTGAATTTCAATCTTGAGTTTTGGATTGTCGTTCATAATACACAACAATTCATATAAAATAGGTTTTGATTTCGGAACCAATTTAGCGGAATAATTATAGAAATTGATGTTTTTAAGCCGTATTAAATCCCCTGGTTTTGCGGTTTTAATCTTATTACTCATTTCTTCCAGATCCAATGCTTCTGCCGTTTTCGGAATTACAACCTTTATCTTGTCATAAACGATTGTTACCTTTCTGTTTTCTGACTGTACTTTTGATTGTTCAAAATCTTCCCCAAAACCTTTGGTCTCATAATCGTCTTTAATTTGAATTCTCCTTCCTTTGAGAAAATCATAAACCGATTGTACCCTTTTTATGGAAAGCGAATCATTATAACTATTCGAACCTTTCCAGTCACAATAACCATAAATTTTTTGCACTTCGATATCTTTCGTCTGAACTATCCAATCCAACAATTTTATTTGTGAATCGGAATTGATTTCATATTTATCAAAATCAAAGAATATTTCTATTTTTTGTTGCGCCTGAATAGTTACATTCAAAAAAAACAACGCTAAAAAATATTTTATTTTCATCGATAACCAATTTATATTCTAACGAAGTTAAGCATAAATACATTACAAAAAAACACCCGACACTGTTTAAAGGTGTCGGGTGTTAAATATTAAAAATAGTTCTCGATACAATTTCCCGCAAAAGCGAAATCACTCGAACCGATGAAAATTATTTTGTAAACAATAATTCCCTGTATTTTGTCAAAGTCCAGATTTCATCATCAACTAACAATTCTAGTTTATCGCAGTGTTCGCGAATTTCATCAAAATAAGGCTTCACATTATCACAATAAGCTTCGGCCATTTCCTGAGCATTCGTCAAAACGTTTGCTACTTTTCTGGCTTCAGTCATTTCTTCTACTTTCGTATTGATTCCTTCAATATGCTCAGAGATTTCCTTTATCAAAACGATTTGCTCCTTACCGATTTTTTTGAAATCATCACCAAAAATTTCTTTCAATCCCTTAACGTTTTCAATCAAGGTATTTTGGTAACGGATAGCAGTTGGGATTACGTGGTTTCTCGCGATATCACCAAGAACCCTTCCTTCAATTTGGATTTTCTTAGTGTATTCTTCCAATTCGATTTCGTAACGCGCTTCAGCTTCAACATGGTTCATTACGCTCATTTCTTCAAACACATCCAATGCTTGTTTAGAAACCCTTGCTTTCAAAGCTAGTGGTGTGGTTTTAAAGTTACTCAAACCTCTTTTACCTGCTTCAATTTCCCAAGCTTCACTGTATCCATCTCCTTCAAAAAGGATTTTCTTCGATTTTTTGATGTATTCTCTCAAAACATTGAAAATAGCATCGTCTTTTTTCATGTCTTTTTCAATAAGGGCATCTACTTCCTTTTTGAAATCTTTCAATTGTTTTGCAACAATAGTATTAAGGATAGTCATGGCATTGGCACAATTTGCAGAAGAACCTACAGCTCTAAACTCAAATTTGTTTCCTGTAAAGGCAAATGGCGAAGTTCTGTTTCTATCGGTATTGTCTAAAAGTACATCCGGAATTTTACCTACTACGTTTAATTTCAAATCGGTTTTTTCTTCTGGTGATAATTTTCCAGTTGAAACACCTTCCAATTCAGCTAAAACCTTTGTTAATTGGTCACCAATAAATACCGAAATAATAGCCGGTGGCGCCTCATTTGCTCCTAAACGGTGATCGTTTGTTGCAGTTGCGATTGAAGCTCTCATTAAAGTTTCGTAATCATTTACCGCTTTTATCGTGTTGATAAAAAATGAAAGGAACTGCAAATTGCTCATTGGCGTTTTGCTCGGACTCAATAAGTTGATTCCAGTATCGGTAGCTAATGACCAGTTGTTGTGTTTTCCAGAACCGTTAACTCCTTTAAAAGGTTTTTCGTGGAATAGCACTTTAAAATCGTGACGTTCTCCCACTTTCTGCATCACATCCATTAATAAGGAGTTGTGATCTACAGCAAGATTGGTTTCTTCAAATATTGGTGCCAACTCAAATTGATTTGGCGCCACTTCATTGTGACGTGTTTTAACCGGAATTCCAAGATACATACATTCTTGTTCCAATTCACGCATATAATTCAAGGCTCTTGTTGGGATAGATCCAAAATAATGATCGTCTAATTGTTGCCCTTTTGCAGAAGTATGTCCTAATAAGGTTCTTCCTGTCATTAAAATATCAGGACGAGTATTGGCTAAAGCCGAATCTACCAAGAAATATTCCTGTTCCCATCCTAAAGTAGCAGTAACCTTTTTTACGTTTTTGTCAAAATATTTACAAACATCGGTAGCTGCATGGTCAACAGCGTTTAATGCTCTTAATAAAGGAGTCTTATAATCTAATGCTTCTCCTGTGTAAGAAATAAAAACAGTAGGAATACAAAGTGTTGTTCCAAAGATAAATGCTGGAGATGTTGGATCCCAAGCGGTATAACCTCTAGCCTCAAAAGTATTTCTGATCCCACCATTCGGGAAACTTGAAGCATCCGGTTCTTGTTGCACTAATTGTGCGCCACCGAATTTCTCAAATGAACCGCCTTCAAAATCAGTTTCAAAAAAAGCATCATGCTTCTCTGCTGTTGTTCCTGTTAAAGGCTGAAACCAGTGGGTATAATGGGTAACTCCTTTAGACAAAGCCCATTCTTTCATCCCCATTGCGATATAATCTGCTAATTTTCTGTCAATTTTAGTTCCGTGCTGAACAGCATCTTTTACACCTTTATGTGCATCTGAAGTCAAAAACTGCTTCATTGCCTTGTCATTGAACACGTTTGAACCGAAAATGTTTGATTTTCTGTCCGCTTCTTCAAATTTACTCGGCTGTCTAGAAGCCGATTCTTTTAATGCCTGGAATCGTAATGTTGCCATAAAAATTAGATTTAAAGTTTTATACCCTATTAATTTCGATGCAAAGATATAAAAAAATGCAATAATAAAAATTATACCCCATAATTTTAGGGGCAAATATTTTTAAACAATAATTTTAAGCATTTACTTAACGATAAATTAAAACTGACAATTTATTGACACTTGCCCTTTGCACTAAGCTGACGTAAGCAACGGAGTATTTTAACCTTAAAATGATATTTAGCCATCTAAATGAGATTACAAAATCATATTTCCTGTCTAACTTTTTAAAATATTAACAAAAAATAAACATTCATTTCAATAAAAAAGGATTGCAAAAAAATAGAAAATATATTTTTTTAACAGCAAATTTAGCTAACTCAATGAAAATCAATAGTTAAAATTTTCAGCCTAAATTGCCTATATTTCAAAAAAAAACATTTAATTTGCACGACTAATAATAGTTTTTTATAACCAACCCAAAAAAAACTAAATAATTAATTTTACAGATTATGATAAAAAATCCGTTTAATCTCAAATGTTTAAAGATTTTTTCTTTACTCTTTTTTCTTTCTTTTTTAACCAATGACCTTTATGCGCAAGCAGGAACAAGTGGTGCAATCACTATTTGCGACAAGGAAAACTACAATGAAGGCGCTCCGCTTGCACCAGGACAATTAAGTCTTTTTAACATAATAACTGGCGAAAATCCTGTTGGAGGTGTTTGGTCTGAATCAACTGCGCTTCCGTGTACTTTTGGAGGATTTCTAAACCCAACTACTGGAATAGTAAACATTTGGGGAATTAGAAGAGGCTGCATTTATACCTATACTTTTACTGCTGCAAATGGTAGTACTTCTACAGTTACATTAACTCTTGGTGGTTTTCCAGGAGTTGGAACAAATGGAAATGCGTGCGATGATGATGCTAATGTAAATTTATTTCAGTTTTTAGGAAGTAGCCCGAGTCCAGACGCCTTAAATGTACCGCCGTTTGATGGAGGTGGAGTTTTTACTTGCCCAGCATTCCCAGCAATAGTAAGTGGTAACGAATTTAACGCTACGTTACCAGATCCTGATGCGCCTGTGGCTCCATATCCAAATTATACAATTTTTTACACA
Source organism: Bacteroidota bacterium (assembly GCA_040387655.1). Taxonomy (GTDB): domain Bacteria; phylum Bacteroidota; class Bacteroidia; order Flavobacteriales; family Flavobacteriaceae; genus Flavobacterium. The sequence goes on from JAZKDI010000003.1 coordinate 168,606, forward strand.
GTTCCAGCTACAGGCACTTGTCCCTCAAGACAATCTACATTTGTTGTAACTATTAACAAAAAACCAGAGGCAGGAACTACAATACCTTTGTATTTATGTGAAACAGATTATTTAACTTTTCCTACTGCACTTGATTTACAAACTTTATTTAATCCAACACCACAGAGAGATCTAGGTGGTGAATGGACTGATGAAACTGCACCTCCTTTTGGAAATCCAACTGGTGGTATTAGCGGACCTCCTTATGGAAGTGCTAATGGTATTGCAAATACTGCTGATTCTGTAATTAATCTTAGAGCTATTTATGATACGTATGTAGGTGCTTTTGGTCACGATACTACACATACAGATAAGGATATCGAATTATCATTTGAATATACGGTTTATCCTACACACCCAATTTGTAATCCAGAGCAAAAAGCTACTTTTACTATTGTAATAGAAAGAGTTATTGATTTGAATGTAAATGGAGCACCAGATCCTAGCATAACAGCAAATCCAGTTGGTGTTTGTTTGAACGAAGCGACAACTACTCCTATCGTTATGACGATAAATCAAAACCCTATGTATCCTGTTGAAAACGGAACATATGATATTAGTTATACACTATCAGGACCAAATGCTGCTGCTGCTGGTGGTAATGCCACAGTTCCAGTTACTTTTTCTGGAGGTAGTGGTGATATTACATTAAACATTACAGGTCCAGTAACTGCAGCTAATGTTGGGGTTACTATGTTATGTGTAACAAACGCTGTAGAAAATGATAGTCAAACACCTATGAATATGCCACCATATTCAACTGTAAAATGTTCAAGACCTGTAGCGGGTCTTTGTGGAACTTTTGAAGTTTATGCCGCTCCAGATCCAAGTGACACGCAAGTTATGGTAAATGATGTTTGTGAATTAGGAACTAATACAGTTACAATTAGCGACATTAATCCTGGAAACGGAATTCAATTAGTTAATGGAACTTACGCTGTAGATTATACTCTAAGTTGTGGTGGTGGAGGTACTTTAACGTTTACAGTTGTAAATGGAACAGGTACGGCTACACTTCCAATACTTCCCGACGGAACATGTACAATAACTTTAATTTTATTCACAAACGTAACTACTACATGTGAGTCTTTACCAACTAACATTACAACTACTTTTAACGTTAATTTAGTGCCAGACGCGACTTTAATGACAGTAAATACTCCTGATATTTGCGTTGGCAACACATTAATCGTAAATCTTGCGGGAATAACATCAGCTCCAAACGGAAGTTATGATATTACTTATGAAATTAACCCTCCTGGTGGTGCAGCAGGAACTTTTACTCAATCTGTAGTTTTAACTGGAGGAGCTGGAAGTTTTACACCTACACCAATTTTAGGAGTTGGAACTTACACAATAACTATCACAAATATAACTAATGGAACTTGTGGAACTTCGTTTTTCCTTACTCCATCTGACACATTTGAGATTTTTGCTTTACCAACTATTGCAGGTGTTGTTTTAACAGCTGCTGATGTTTGTGCAGGACAAAACGTAACCGTAAATATGAACGATGCTCCAGGAGCGCCTGATTTAGCAAATGGAACATATACTGTAAATTACACATTAAACAGTATAGCTCAAACTCCAGCTACCGTTGTTTATAATAACGGTTCTACCCCTGGAGGTTCTTTTACAATTACTACACCAGCTACGGGATCAAACACAGTTCAGGTAACATCAGTTACAAATAGTGCTGGTTGTACTTCTACAGACGGTCCAGTTAGTGTAACTTTCAATGTAAATCCATTGCCAACTATCACTTCTGGAAATGTTTCAGTTGGAGATATATGTGCTAACAATCCTTCTGGAACTACTGTAACCATAACTGGTCTTGCTGATGGTAATTATAATATCGATTATACAATTGGTGGCGCAAATGGTGGAGGAGCAATAGTAAATGTAACTGTATCTAGTGGTATTGGAACTTTCCCAATATTAGTTCCTACATCAACCGCAGGTTCAACAACCATTACAATAAATTCAATAATGAATACTGTAACTGGTTGTACCGCTATATTAACTGGGGTTCAAGCGACTTTCAATGTAAATGCAAATCCAATTATCAACAATGGTGAAATCACTGTAGCTGATATTTGTTTAGGAAACAATGCAACTGCAACTATAGCTGGCGCATCGCAAATGCCTGATGGAATTTATACTATAAATTATGATTTAAGTGGCGCTAATTTTGGTTCATATTCAGCTTCGAGTGTATCGATATCTGGTGGAAATGGCTCTTTCACTATTCTAAATAGTATTTTACTGAGTCCTGGAAGTACTACAATAACTATTACAGGTTTAACTAACACTACTACTGGATGTTCTACTAGCGGATTAACAGTTTCAGCTGCGTTCAACATTATTCCATCAGTTGATGTGACTCCTGCAACAGCAAGTGCTTTACCAAATCCTGCTTGTATTTTAACGAGTGTGGTAATTACAGTTAATACTCCATTAACAGCAGCAACTTACAGCTTTGACTATATTTTGAATGGTGTTACAAATTCAGTAACAGGATTAGTTATTAATGGGTCGGGTCAAGGTTCATTTACTATACCAGGTTCACAATTTCCAACGGGGGGAACTTATACTTTAGTAATGCAAAACTTTAGTTCTGGTGGTTGTCCAAGTACAGGTAGTTTCTCAACTACAATTACAGTTACAGAAACACCTGCTCCAACATTAGTTACAGACGGAAATATATTTTGTATTGCAGATGGCCCTACAGTTGGTGATTTGATAGCTAACATTGTACCTAACAATGCTCCTACTAATGTAATTACAGTATACAATGCCCCAACAGGTGGAACTGCTTATCCAAATAGCACCCTATTAGAACAAGCAACAACTTACTATGCTACTTTAACAGCAAATGGTTGTGAAAGCGAAACAAGATTAGCGGTAACTGTTGATTTAACTAATTGTGCTGATATTGTAATTCCTGACGGATTCTCTCCTAATGGCGATGCATTAAATGAAACATTTGAAATCCAATTTATTGATTTATTATACCCTGCTTATGAATTGGAAATTTATAACAGATACGGAGCAATGGTTTACAAAGGAAACATAAACACACCTAAATTTAATGGAAAATCAAATCAATCTACCTTAGGTAGCGATGTTGTACCAGTAGGGATTTATTTCTACATCCTGTATTATAACAACGCTGCAGGAAAAAGTCCAGTTCAAGGAAGATTATATTTAAGTAGATAATATCAAATCAAGATGAAGAAAAAAAATTATATATACGCGCTATTTTTGTTGACATTTGGAATTTCATTTGCACAACAAGATCCAGAATATACACAATACATGTATAACATGAGTGTGATCAACCCTGGATATGCTACGAATGATCCTTGTATCCTGAATGTTGGTGGAATTTACCGAACACAATGGGTTGGAGTTGAAGGCGCTCCAAAAACAGGTTCTATATTTTTACACGCACCTATTTCAGATAAATTGGAAACAGGCTTGACCATTGTAAATGATAAAATTGGTGACGGAATTATAAATGAAACCACTATTGCTGGAGATTTAGCATATGTCGTTAATTTAAATGGAACTTCAAAATTATCATTTGGAACAAAATTAGGGATAAATCTATTTAATACCACTATACCGCCACCTGGATCTTTACCTGGTCAATTTTATACAAATCAATTAAATGATCCTGCATTCCAAAATTTAAATCAATCATTTTTAAATTTAGGTGCTGGTATGTTTTATTTTAGTGACAGATATTATTTAGGGTTATCTGTGCCAAATTTTTTACCCAACAAGCAATTAAAAGATGGGAGTGGAATTAGAGGTATTGGTGTTGATGAAATGCATATCTTTTTTACAGGAGGTTATGTTTTCCAGTTATCACCAAACGTAAAATTGAAACCAGCATTTATGACAAAAGTCGTAAGTAATTCTCCTTTGGCAGTTGATGTAACTGCAAACGTTTTATTGTATGATAAATTTGAAATCGGTGCTGCATATCGTTTACAGGACTCTTTCAGTGGTTTAGTTAACTATAGAATAACCTCTCAGTTAAGAGTCGGTTACGCTTATGATTATACTATTAGTAACCTAAGCCAATTTAATTCAGGTTCACACGAGATACTCATTTTGTATAATTTAGACTTTTGTGGTAAAAAAGGATACGATAAATCACCTAGATTCTTCTAAAATAACAAACTATGAAAAAAATAATTTTCTTATTTATATTAAGCGCATTAAGTACTATAAATACTTATGCTCAGGATAGCCGTAAAAAAGGTGATAAATATTATACCACTGCCAACTTTGAAAAAGCAGCTGAAGTCTATGCATCTATCGTAAACCAAGGTACTACTGACGTAGAAATAATAAAAAGAGCAGCAGATTCTTATTACTTTATTTCAAATTTTCAAAGTGCAGAGCCAATTTATAGCATATTGGTAAACGATTACAAAGAATCTGTAGAGGATACTTATATCTTTAGATATGCACAAACCTTAAAAGCTTTGAAGAAAAACGTAGAAGCCAATAAATGGATGAAAATCTACGAAAAAGAAGTTTCTGATGTAGTCTATAAAGCAAACTTGGACAAATTAGAGGCAATCAAAAAACAAGGTGACAAATTTGACGCTAAAAACTTAGCATTAAATACTGCCAACTCAGATTTTGGAGCTGCTTTCTATAACAATGCGATTGTATATGCAACTCCTGGAAAATCTAAAGAAAAATACAAATGGACAAAACAAGCGTATCTAGATTTATACACTGCAAATATTGTAAACAATAAAATTGATAGTCTTGGCACTCCTTTTTCAAAAGAGTTAAACACACAATTACACGAATCTAACATTGCTCTTTCTAAAGACGGTAATACTATTTATTTCTCAAGGGATAATATGACCGACAAAGGAAAAAGAAAAAAAGATAAAAATAAAGTGACCAATATAGGTATCTATATGGCTACTCTTGCTGATGGTAAATGGACGGACATAAAACCATTATCCCTTAACAATAGTGAGTATTCTGTAATGCACCCAGCATTAAACAAAGACAATACTCGTTTGTATTTTTCATCTGATATGCCTGGAACAATTGGTTCATTTGATATTTTTTACGCTACTATAGACGCAGCAGGAAATGTTGGAACGCCAGTAAATTTAGGTCCTGAAATAAATACAAAAACAAGAGAGCACTTTCCGTTTATCGCAGATAATGACAGATTATTCTTTGCTTCAGACGGTCATACAGGATATGGTTTGTTAGATGTGTTTATGTCTGAGTATATTGATGAAGGATATATCAAACCATTAAATGTTGGTTTACCAGTAAATACAAATGCAGATGATTTTAGTTTCATCATGGATGACGCTACTAAAAGAGGTTTTTTCTCTTCTAACCGTGAAGGTGGAAAAGGAGACGATGATATCTATGGTTATTTAGAAGTAAAACCTTTAGAAAACTTTAAATATTATGTAGAAGGTGTAGTAAAAGACGATACAACCGGAGCATTGATAGACAATTCAGTTGTTACTTTATATGATGAGAAAGACAATGAAGTAGCAAAAATGACTTTCTTGCAAGCTACTACTTATCGATTTGATTTATTGAAAACCGGAACTTATAAAGTTGTTGCAAATCACCCATTATATGTTCAAGCAGAAAAAACATTTACTGTTTTAGATAATGGAACTGAAAGAAATGTAGTTGACATTAAAATGACTAAAATTCCTGAAGGATATTTAACACAGTTGATTGCTGATGATGGAGAGCCAAGAGTTATTACTGACGATGGTGTTTTAATGTTTGATTTACCAGAAATCCTTTTTGATTATGACAAATCTGTAATTAGAGCTGATGCTAGAGTTAACTTAAACAAACTAATTGCTAAATTAAAAAAATACCCTTTAGTTAAACTTGATATTGGTTCACATACAGATAACAGAGGAAGTGATGAATACAACCAAATACTTTCTCAGGCAAGAGCTGAATCTACAAGAAGATATATTGTAGAAAGCGGAATTTCTGGTGACAGATTGACTGCTAATGGTTATGGTGAAACTAAGCCTAAGGTAAATTGCTTAGAAAAAGATTGTAGTGAAGCTGAACACCAGATTAATAGACGAAGTGAGTTTGTTATATTAGTTGACACTAAAATAAAACAATAATTAAAAAAGACCTTTCAAATGAAAGGTCTTTTTTTTTAGCATTTATTAAAAAACTACAATTATAATTTCATATACAAAGTCATTCATAAAAGCTAATTGAATATTTATAATACTTAGTATAATAGTAATCAGAATGAAACGAATAATCAAAAATAAGCTAAGACAACTAACATTATTATTCCCAAATAATCACTTAAATAGACGAGACGCTGTTAAAGTTATAAATATCTAAAGTAAGGTTCACATCATTAACAAAAAAAAAGGCCTTTCATTTGAAAGGCCTTTTTGTTTATGTTAATATTAAATAATTTGACTATAGTTTTATAGGATTTGAATCATTCAAATTATAAGCCTTGATAACCGCATTATAATCTTTCAAATCAACTGCTTTCTTATTTGAAAAATATCCTGGAATAATAACTATTCTAAACACTTGATTTAATCGAAACTCTTCAGGAACAGTACCTAAGTCATTTCCTTCTAAATAAATGCTTACATCAGTTCTAGTGAAGTCAAAATTATATCTGAAATCCAATGTTCCATCTGCAAAGTAAAAAGTTTCAGGTTCCAATCTCCAAACATCTGCACCATTGAATACATCAGACAATCTGTAAACCAATACCATATCCGAAGAAAGAATTGTATGTGGCAAATCTGCAACAATGCTAAAATTTCCATTAGATAAAAAATCAACATCTGTTATTTCATAAACTTCAGCTTCTACATTTGTTCCATCGCTCCCTGGAGGTCCTTCTGGACCTTCTGGTCCACTACAACTTTGCAAACCAAACAAACTGACCATCCCTATAAGTAAAAATATTTTTTTCATTTTCAAAATTTTTAAATTCATATTAAATATAATAATTCCAAACCAATAATCAAGCCAAAAAAAAACCTTTCTATTTCTAGAAAGGTTTTAAATAATTTTTATATTACACTTATAGTATTTAGTTAACCTACAGGTTCTTTCTTAATTCAAAGAACATTTCTTTTGCAAAGAAAATGGTTCTATAAAGATACCTCGACACGCTTGGCATAAGCGATTCACACATTTTCTTTTGCAAAGAAAATGGTTCTATAAAGATACCTCGACACGCTCGGTATAAGCGATTTACGCTTTCTCTTTTGCAAAGAAAATGGTTCTCTGCTTACATATTTCTTCTATACTGCCCTCCTACTTCAAATAAAGCAGCGGTAATTTGACCTAAAGTACACACTTTAGTCGCTTCCATTAAATGAGCAAATAGGTTTTCGTTTTTGATTGCTGCTTCCTGAATGATTTCTAACTGCGCTTCAACTTCCTTTATATTTGCCTTGTGTAAATTTTCTAAAGTCTGGATTTGGAATTGTTTTTCTTCTTCAGTTGCACGAATTACTTCAGCAGGAACAACTGTTGGTGAACCTTTTGAACTTAAGAAAGTATTCACTCCAATAATTGGGAATTCACCCGTATGTTTCAACGTTTCATAGTACAAACTTTCTTCTTGTATTTTTCCTCTTTGATACATCGTTTCCATTGCACCAAGCACACCTCCACGTTCTGTAATTCGGTCAAATTCGGCTAATACCGCATCTTCAACTAAATCAGTCAATTCTTCAATTATGAATGAACCTTGAATTGGGTTTTCGTTTTTAGCTAAACCTAATTCTTTATTGATAATCAACTGAATTGCCATGGCACGACGAACCGATTCTTCTGTGGGTGTTGTAATGGCTTCATCATATGCATTTGTATGCAATGAGTTACAGTTATCATAAATTGCATACAACGCTTGTAAAGTTGTACGAATATCGTTAAAATCGATTTCCTGTGCGTGTAATGAACGACCGGAAGTTTGAATGTGGTATTTCAACATTTGTGCTCTTTCATTAGCACCATATTTATTTTTCAAGGCTTTCGCCCAAATTTTACGTGCTACACGACCAATTACCGCATATTCTGGATCAATTCCGTTTGAGAAAAAGAACGATAAATTAGGACCAAAATCATTGATATCCATTCCGCGGCTCAAATAATATTCCACGTAAGTAAAACCATTCGAAAGCGTGAAAGCCAATTGCGTAATTGGGTTTGAACCCGCTTCTGCAATATGGTAACCAGATATAGAAACCGAGTAGAAATTACGAACGTTATTCGTAATAAAATATTCCTGAACGTCTCCCATCAAACGAAGGGCAAATTCTGTAGAGAATATACAAGTGTTTTGTGCTTGGTCTTCTTTCAAAATATCAGCTTGAACCGTTCCACGAACTTGCGAAAGTGTTCTTACTTTGATTTCACTATAAACATCAGCTGGTAAAACCAAATCTCCAGTAACACCAAGAAGCATCAAACCTAATCCGTCGTTTCCTTCTGGCAAATCACCATTGTAACGAGGACGAGTCACTCCTTTAGCAGTATATATTTTGTTGATTTTTGCATCTACTTCTTTTTCTAAACCATTTTCTTTGATATAGAATTCACATTGTTGATCGATAGCAGCATTCATAAAGAAACCAAGCAACATAGGTGCTGGTCCGTTTATCGTCATACTTACCGAAGTCAGTGCGTGCACTAAATCGAAACCTGAGTATAATTTTTTGGCATCATCCAAACAGCAAATTGAAACTCCTGCATTTCCGATTTTTCCATAAATATCTGGACGTAAGTGCGGGTCGTTTCCGTATAAAGTCACACTATCAAAAGCTGTTGAAAGACGTTTTGCCGGTAATCCAGCACTCACATAATGAAAACGCTTGTTGGTTCTTTCCGGCCCACCTTCTCCGGCAAACATACGTGAGGGATCTTCACCTTCTCTTTTAAATGGATACAATCCCGAAGCAAATGGAAATTCCCCAGGTACATTTTCCTGTAAGCACCAACGTAAAACATCTCCCCAAGCTTCATACTTTGGTAAAGCAACTTTTGGAATTTGAGAATGTGATAAACTTTCGGTATGGGTGGCAATTTTTATTTCCTTATCCCTTACTTTAAAGGTATAAACTGGATTTTTATATTTATTTACTTTTTCATCCCAAGTTAAAATGATTTCCCAGTTGTAAGCATCTAAATCCATTTTTACTTTATCAAACTGACTTAGTAAAAGGTTGATAAATACTTTATTTTCAGCATCAGCGGTAACTGAATTTTCATCAATTCCAGTTTTCTTAATTACCGGTACTTTACCCGAAACACTTTCTAATGTTTTGAAGATTCCAAATAATTTTTGTGCTACTTTTTGTTGGCTTAAAGCCGTAGCATCATATTTACGATTGTTTTCTGCAATTTCTGATAAATATCGGGTTCTGTGTGGTGGAATTACAAAAATTTTCTCGCTCATTTCACGAGTGATTTTGAAAGTGGATTTCAAATCGCTTTCCGTTTTTTCAACGATCTTATCCATAATCGCTTTGTAAAGCGTGTTCATTCCCGGATCGTTGAACTGAGAAGCAATCGTCCCAAAAACTGGCATTTGATCCGGATTCACATCCCAAAGATTATGATTGCGTTGGTATTGTTTTTTTACATCACGAATGGCATCCAATGCTCCTCTTTTATCAAATTTATTCAAAGCCACTAAATCGGCAAAGTCCAACATATCGATTTTTTCCAATTGGGTTGCAGCTCCAAATTCAGGTGTCATTACATATAAAGAAACATCGGAATGGTCCATAATTTCTGTATCTGATTGACCAATTCCCGAAGTTTCAAGGATAATCAAATCATAATTTGCTGCTTTGATAACCTGAATAGCATCAGCAACATATTTTGACAAAGCTAAATTTGACTGACGCGTTGCCAATGAGCGCATATACACTCTTGGATTATTTATAGCATTCATACGGATTCTATCTCCAAGAAGCGCTCCCCCAGTTTTACGTTTCGATGGATCCACAGAAATTAATCCGATAGTTTTTTCAGGAAAATCAATTAAAAAACGGCGAACCAATTCATCTACTAAAGATGATTTTCCAGACCCACCCGTTCCAGTAATTCCCAAAACCGGGATTTTGGAGGTTTCATTTTTTTTACGAATTTCTGTAAAAGCAGTTTTTGCCGTTTCAGGGAAATTTTCTGCTGCCGAGATCAAACGAGCAATAGCAGTAGGGTTTTTTTCGTCTAAATGATTGATTTCACCATTCAGTTTATCTCCAACAGGAAAATCCGAACGTTGAACCAAATCATTAATCATCCCTTGTAAACCCATGGCGCGACCATCATCTGGAGCATAAATCCTTGTGATTCCGTAATCCTGTAGTTCGGCAATTTCCGAAGGTAAAATCACACCTCCGCCTCCACCAAAAATCTTGATATGACCTGCTCCTTTTTCTTTGAGCAAATCATACATATATTTAAAATACTCATTATGTCCACCTTGATAAGATGTCATTGCAATTGCATTAGCATCTTCTTGAATAGCAGTATTTACAACCTCTTCCACACTTCTGTCATGTCCCAAATGAATCACCTCAACTCCTGTTGACTGGATGATCCTCCGCATAATATTAATTGCCGCATCATGCCCATCAAAAAGTGATGCTGCAGTTACAATTCTTACTTTATTTACAGGAATATAAGGGATTTGCGCTTCCATAGTTTAATATGATATTAATTTTAGGGACGCAATTTACGAAATTCCTAAAAATTAGAGGTTTTAAAATTTTATTTTTATAAAAAAATAGCTTTTTAGAGATAGTTAATGATTTATATTTATTGTTTTAAGGGTTTTTTTAATGGTATGCTATTTGTTATCTTTGAGAAAAATAAATTTTATGAAAAAGATACTCTTCCTATTATTACTAGTTCCTATGATTAGTAATGCTCAATTAAAAGGTTTAATAAAAAAAGCAGGGGACAAAGCGGCAGCATTAGCAACCCCAAATTCGGGTTTGGATATTGGTGCTGGTTTAAAAGAAGCGTTAAACAAAGGTGTTACTGAGCAAGTTTCGAAATTAACTGCAGAAGATGGTTTTTATAAAAATGAAACTGTAAAAATCCTAATGCCGGATGAATTGCAAAAAGTTGATAAGGCATTACGCAAAGCTGGAATGGCAAATCTTGCCGATGACGGAATTAAAGCTCTTAACCGCGCTGCGGAAGATGCAGTTAAAGAAGCTACTCCAATTTTTGTTTCAGCTATAAAAAACATGAGTATAACCGATGCAAAAAGCATTTTAATGGGTAATGAAAATGCAGCTACAGTTTATTTACAATCTGAAACCACTACTCCTCTTTACGCAAAATTCAATCCTATAGTTAAACAATCCATAGGAAAAGTAGGAGCTGATGTAATTTGGGCATCAATTATTAAAAAATACAACAGTATCCCATTAGTATCAAAAATAAATCCTGACATTACTGATTATGTTACCAATAAAGCACTGGAAGGTGTTTTTAAAATGATTACCGTTGAAGAAAAAAATATCAGAACCAATATTAATTCAAGAACATCGGATGTTTTGAGAAAAATATTTGCGATGCAGGATAAGAAGTAGTTAGCAGTAATTAGTTTTCAGTATTCAGTCTTAAATTAAATACCTATGAAAAAAATAGTAGCATTATCATCATTATTCCTGCTTTTTGGCTGTGCCGAATTACAGCAAATTGCCAGTCAATATCCAGAACTTGGCGCATTGGGTAACCAAGATATCGCCATGGGTCTTAAAGAAGCCCTTAACAACGGAATATCTAAACAGGTAACAAAATTAACCGCCACCGATGGTTTCTATAAAAACCAATTGGTAAAAATTTTGCTTCCGCCAGAATTACAAAAAGTAGATAAAACTTTAAGGGATATTGGTTTGAGCAGTCTTGCCGATGAAGGACTAAAAGTACTTAACCGTGCAGCGGAAGATGGAGTAAAAGAAGCTACTCCAATATTTGTCGATGCGGTAAGAAACATGACTTTTAATGATGCCCGAACTATTTTAATGGGCAGTGAGGATTCGGCTACGAGTTATTTGCAGAATTCAACCTCAACAGCTTTATACAGTAAATTTAGTCCCGTTGTTCAAAATTCTTTAGGAAAAGTAGGCGCTGACAAAGTCTGGGCAAATATTATAACCAAATACAATTCGATTCCGCTTGTAAAAAAAGTAAACCCTGATTTAAAGGATTATGTTACTCAAGAAGCAATGAAAGGTGTTTTTAAAATGGTTGCTATTGAAGAAAAAAACATTAGAACTAATTTGAACTCAAGAACATCGGATTTATTAAAGAGAGTTTTTGCTATGCAGGACAAGAAGTAGTGTTTAGTTGAGTGCATTTAAATAATAGCAATTCAATAACATTCATATAATATAGAATTTACAAGAATTTCGATGTTTAACCAGATATTTGCCTTATAATAAATTAGAGGTTTTCGTTGGGTTAGTTAGTTAAGAAAGACCAGTGTTTTAGGATGCTGGTTTTTTTTTATTTAAATTTAAAGTGAATTGATAAAATCCAATAATTCATTTCTCTTATCGGTTGCCAATTGCTTGAATTTAACTTTAGCATTTTCTGCTTCCCCGCCATGCCATAAAATAGCTTCGGTAACATTCTTTGCCCTACCATCGTGTAATAAATTAGTGTGGTTGTTGACCGTCTGAATCAATCCAATTCCCCACAAAGGCGGTGTTCTCCATTCGTTACCAGTCGCTAAATAATCCGGTGCATTATCGGCTAAATTTATCCCCATATCGTGGAGCAATAAATCGGTGTAAGGTCTAATTGTTTGGTTTCTTAAAGCCGTAATTGAGTGTGTGTTTCCTGTTTGTATTTTTGGGATATGACAAGCGGTACATCCTATGATTTCAAAAGTTTTTTTCCCTTTCAAAACATTTTGTTTGTTATAATTTCTTCGTGCCGGAACTGATAAAGTACTGGAATACAAGACTACTTTATTCAAATTTGAATCGGATATTTCTGGTGAACCCCCATTTGAAATCAAATTACAATCTACACCTGGTGGACAATTTTCATTAGGAAACAAACTAGTGGTAATTCCCATATCGCCTAAAAAAGCTCCTGCAACCTGTTGCTTGATATTGGGTTGATTTGCTTTCCATCCAAAACGACCTAGTTTTTGAGTATTGGAAACAACATCATAAACATAATTTGGTTTACCCGAAATACCGTCCCCATTTGCATCATTTACATCGGCGAATGCCAGAATAATATCTTCGGAAATGGCTTCCAATAATCCAAGTCCAATCATTTGATTTGCAACTCGAGGAGAAACCTGTAAATTGGCTGCCATAGCGCCATAACCTAAAGTATTGAATTGGTAAATTGGTTTTTTTAATAGTACTTCCGTTCCATCTGCTAAAGTTTCTGTCATGGATTCAAAAGTAATGTTGAATTTTCCTTTTATGGTTTGGCCTAAAATAGCATTGTCCTGCAATTGACCTCCATAACTTGGATCTGCAAAAGAACTTCCATTAGAATTAGTTCCCGGAATGCTTAATCTTAAAAGCAATCCATGAGCCGTTTCTCCATCAAATAAAGGAGTCCTTCCACGGCCATCCTTAAAGTGACAACTGGAACAGGAATTGGCATTAAAAAAAGGACCTAAACCATCCCTTGCTGTGGTTGATGCGGGAGCAGTAACCCAACTTTGCCTAAAAAAAGAATTTCCTATTCCGAAATCAGATTTTTCATCTGAAGTTAGATTGTGTGAAAAAAAACCAAAAGCCTCTTCAGTTTCATTAAACACGGTTGCATCGCCTCCCGAATATTGTTCACCCTCTTCGGCAGTCAATAAAACATATTCATCATCATTCCCACAACTAAAAAATTGTGTGACAATCAATAAAATAAATACTAAATGAGTTCTTCTCATACTTTGCAAAAATAGAAAAAGTGTCCATTAAAAATGAACACTTTTTTAAATAAAAATATTCTTATTATCCGTTAACCGTAATTCCGATTTTTGAAGCACCTGCTAATAAATTAGCACCAAAATCCTGTAATTGCAAAACTGCCGCTTTTACTTTTGCTCCTTCAGTTGAACTTGCCCCTCCTGAAATAGCCAAATCAAATGGAATCAAAATCGCAGCCACTTTAGCTAAAGAAGCGTTTAGGGAAACATCGGTAGAATCATACGCTTCTTCATTAGCTTGTTTTACTAAATCTTCTAATGATGCACCATCAATTGAACCATATTTTCCTTGATATACGTTAATAACCCCTTGTAGGTTTAAGGCAATATCTCGGTGTGTATTATCGCTAAAACAAGAATGTTCATCTTCCTGATCTGCATTACCCAATGCTACATCCATACGTTCAATAGGCAATTCTGCAGATACCAAAGTAGTAATTCCCAAATAAATATTCTTAATCGCTACATTTGAAGCTAAACCTAGAAATGTAGTTCTATAAGCTCCACCCACTTTCCATTGGTTCACCATATAATCTAAATTATCTGTCAACAAATCGGCACAAGCTTTTAAATAGTCTTTTCTTCTTGTTTGATTTGAGGCAGTTCCTCCAGTCACATAATCAGTATATGGTCTTAAACCAGATTGATTTGCAGATGGCGCTGTTAAATCCTGACCCCAAAGTAAAAATTCTATGGCGTGATAACCAACGCTGATGTTTTTTTCCCCTCCCGATTCATTCAATCCTTCTAAAATTGATTTATTGATTACTGGAAACAATCCTACATTATTTATTATCCCTGCCGTTGTGTTTCCCTGTACATAATCTACATAATTTTCATCTAAAGGCCAAGCATTCATCAATCCTTCAGGGCCATTTTCATCGTCTATAGGTCCATTCGCAAAACGAAAAGCTTCAGTTGTACCATAACTTTCCCTGGACTGTTTCCATTTGGCTTTAGCAGTATCAAAATTAGCTTGTGTAGGCGTTGTTGTAAAAGTAGTTATTGCAGTTTCCAATTCGACTGCATCATCATAAGCTTGCTTGTAATTGGCGTAAGCAATAGCTGCATAGTTTTCTATTACTTGCCTTTTCGTTACATCATTATTGGATTCCTCTTTATTGCAGGACACAATAAAAAAAGTCAAACCAAAAATAATTATTGACCCAAGAAATATTTTTTTCATAATTCCCTATTATTAAAACAGTTATTTTTTTGGCAAAAATACATACTTTTTAAAATAATCAATCCTTATTTAGAATAATTTAAAATAAATTTTTTTATTCCAAAATTGATTTTATATTTGCACCATAATTATTCTTAATCATTCTAAATAAACACAAAATGAAATTTAAAAATTTATTACTTGCCGCATTACCAATTATAGCAATAACATTCACATCTTGTTCAGATGATGATGCTTCGCCAGAAGTTTTTGACTACACAACGCCTGATACTTACAGTTTTGAAAGAGAAACAACTTCTACTGTAGATTTTTCTGCATCTACATCACGTTTATTGATGTTAGATCAAATGGGGAAATACATTTCTACCCAAGCAACTGCTTCTGCAATTGTAGATGACAATCGTTTATCTGCAATGTTCTCAAATACAGGTGCTGAAACATTTTTTACTGGAGCGGCTTTAGCGACTGGAATTCAATTGAAAGACAAAACAGCAGGATCAAAAGATTACTTCGTTACTTATTTAGGTGGAGGAACTTTAGCAGAACAAACTGCAGTTAGAGCTCTATTTGAAACTCAATTCGACAATGCAAAACTAGCAAGTTTAGGAACTGTTGCTGCTCCTGGAGTAGCTGGTAAATACAGTACAAACAGATTGTTTGCCGCGAATGGATTAGAGCCAGGACAAGTATTGGCAAAAGGAATGATGGGAGCTTGTTTGATGGATCAAATCGTAAACAATTATTTAAGCAAAAGTATATTGGACCAAGGGTCAAACAAAGCAGACAATACTAATGGCGTTTTGGTTTCTGGAAAATCATATACTGCTATGGAACATGCTTGGGATGAAGCGTATGGTTTAATCTATGGAGCTGATGTTGCCGCTACAGGAAGTACAGCTGCATCTTATAAATTCTGGAGTTCTTATATCAACCAAGTAAATGCTGATGTTGATTTTAATACTTTAAGAGCAGATATTGATTTGGCTTTCCGTACCGGTAGAGCAGCAATCGTTGCGCATGATTATGCTGAGCGTGATAATCAAGCTAAAATCATTAAAGAAAAATTAGCAATTGTTCCTGCTGTAAGAGCTGTATTTTACATGAATGAAGGTAAATCTAAATTAACTACAGATGGTGGAGCTGCTGCTTTTCACGGATTTTCAGAAGGATACGGTTTCATTATGTCATTACGTTACACTAACAAACCTGGAACTAACACCCCATACTTTACAAAAGCAGAGGTTGATGCCATGTTAGCATCACTAATAAGTGGTCCAAATGGTTTATGGGATATTGACCATGTAGGGGCGAAATCTGATGCTATTGCTTTACAAATAGCTACAAGATTTGGCTTCACAGTTGAACAAGCTATCCTTGTTAACTAAAAACAACATAAAATAAAAAGAAAGCAAGGGAAATATCTTCTCTTCCTTTTTGTACTTTTGCAAAAATTTTTAAGACAATGAAAAAGATAATCTTATTAGGTTTGTTAGTTATTATTTCAGCTTGTTCTTCAAGCGGAAGCGGTTCTGAAGACAATGGCGATAATTATGACAGAACTGTTCTCTTAACCAATTGGGCTGATAATATTATCGTTCCTAGCTATGAAAATTATCAAACAAAAATAGATTTATTGATAGCTAGTACCAGCACCTTTACAACTGCACCAACCGCTATTAATCTTCAAACATTAAGGGCTTCGTGGTTAGATGCATACAAAGCATTTCAATATACAACAATGTATAATTTCGGAAAAGCAGAAGAAGTTTATTATAATGAAACTTCCAATACTTACCCAACAAATACAACAGGAATTGAAACCAATATCAGTTCTGGAACTTACAACCTTACTTTGATATCCCAATTTGACAAGCAAGGTTTCCCAGCTTTGGATTATCTTATAAACGGACTTGGAACAACAGATTCTGCTATAGTTAGTTTTTACACAACTAATCCCAATGCCTTGAAATACAAAGATTATTTAACCGCTGTTACAACAAGATTGAAATCGACTATTGATTTGGTTGTAACCGATTGGAACACTAGTTTTAGGGATACTTACATTGCTAATAACGGAAATACCGTTAGCAGTTCAGTAAACAAGACAACCAATAATTTTGTAAAGAACCTTGAAAAAACGGTACGTACAGGAAAAATAGGAATCCCTGCTGGAGTGTTTTCTGCAGGAACAAAATATCCAGAAAAAGTAGAAGCTTTTTATAAAAACGATGCTTCAAAAATATTACTCGACGAATCAATAAGAGCTGTTCAGGATTTTTTTAACGGAAAGCATTTTGGAACTTCAACAACAGGAGCAAGCTTAAAAGGATATTTGGATTTTTTAAATACCGTTAGGGATGGTGAAAAATTAAGTGACATTATCAATACGCAATTCAATACTATTTACATCACAAATAATGTATTGTCAACTAGTTTTTCACAACAGATAAACACTGATAATACCAAGATGATTAATTCATACGATGCTTTACAGCAAAATGTAATCTATACTAAACTTGACATGATGCAGGCTTTAAACATAACAATAGATTATGTTGATGGCGATGGCGATTAATTATGAACAGCATCAATAAATACCTGAATACGTATTCACAGTCTACAACGCTAGCTTTTTTTAGGCTAGCGTTTGGTTTTATGATGCTTTTAAGTTTGATTCGGTTTGCTGCCTACGGTTGGATTGAAAAGTTTTATATAAAACCTCAATTTCACTTTACCTATTATGGATTTGAATGGGTAAAACCTATTGGAAATTACACATATGCCCTATTTATAATTTGTGGAGTTGCGGCTTTTTTTGTGGCTATTGGATATAAATATAAATTAGCGATTGTTACTTTCTTTTTGAGTTTCACTTATATCGAATTAATGGACAAAACCACCTATTTGAACCATTATTACTTTATTACCGTAATTAGTTTTGTACTGATTTTTTTGCCAGCAAATTGTAATTTTTCAGTCGATGCCAATAGAGATTCAAAACTGGCTTTTGAAAAAATTCCACGTTGGAACACCGACATATTAAAATTGTTGTTGGCTGTAGTATATATTTATGCAGGTATAGCAAAGATTAATTCCGATTGGTTATTGGAAGCAATGCCTTTAAAAATATGGTTACCGGGAAATACGGAGTTGCCCATTATTGGAACCCTTTTAAATAAAAACTGGATCCATTATGCTTTCAGTTGGACTGGAATGTTTTATGACCTTACAATCGTTTTTTTATTGTTGTATAAACGAACGCGTGTTTTTGGTTTTATGTTAGTTGTGGTATTTCACATTTTAACACGGATATTATTTCCTATTGGAATTTTTCCGTATGTGATGATTATAAGTTCATTATTGTTTTTTGAAGCCGGTTTTCATAGAAAATGCTTAGTTTATTTTTCAAAAATCACGAAATACAGGCTGGCACTTTCTGAAAATGGAAAAGAAAAGAAATCGAATTCAGATAGCTTGTCTCACAAGATTCAAATAGGGATTTTGTCTAGTTTTATATTGTTTCAACTATTGTTTCCTTTTCGCTATCTATTATATAAAGATGAATTATTCTGGACAGAAGAAGGTTATCGCTTTTCATGGCGGGTAATGCTTATGGAAAAGGCGGGTTATACGCAGTTTGTAGTTTCTGACAAGAATACAAAACAAAATATCAGGGTGAACAACAGCCAGTTTTTAACTCCGTTTCAGGAAAAACAAATGGCCTTCCAACCTGATTTTATATTGGAATATGCACATCATTTACACGACTATTATCAAAAAAAAGGAATGCAAAACCCAGAAGTGCGAGTCGAAAGTTATGTTGCCCTCAACGGAAGATTAAGTAAAAAATACATTGACCCTAAAATAAATTTAGCCATAGAAAATGAATCATTCAAACACAAAACCTGGATATTGCCTTTCAATGATTCCATCCAAGGGTTTTAGTATAATCTTGTTTTTCTTATTATCCATAACTAGCTTCTCACAAAATAAAATTTGGGGAGTGATCACCAATACTAATGGCGAAAAATTATCCTATGTAGAAGTTTATAACAAAACTTCCGGAACAAAACAAATAACCGACTCAAAAGGGGAATTTACCATAGAAAATGACAGTCCCGGCGAATATGAAATTGTTTTTTATAAAGACAACTATGTGATTTTAGAAAAAACACTTTCTACCTCAGCCATTAAAACAACTATTGTTTTAGATAAAGTAAATACTATTTCAGAAGTAGTCATCAATGGTCAAAAGGAAAAATTATTTGCACTAAATAAATTAAAGGACATTGAGGAAACTGCTATATATGCTGGAAAAAAAACAGAAGTAATTTCGTTGAATAAAATTACTGCTAACAAGGCTACCAACAATGCCCGACAAATTTTTGCGCAAGTTGTGGGCCTAACAATCAATGAAAGTTCAGATGGTGGATTACAGCTAAGTATTGGTGGCAGGGGATTGGATCCCAACCGAACTTCTAATTTTAATACACGTCAAAACGGCTATGATATTAGTGCCGATGTTTTGGGCTATCCAGAAAGTTATTATGCAACTCCTACCGAAGCATTGGAAGAAATTCAAGTTATCCGTGGGGCGGCTTCTTTACAGTACGGAACACAATTTGGCGGTTTGGTAAATTTCAAAACCAAGACTCCTAGTTTAAAACAAATCGAATTTACTACCAGAAATACAATCGGTTCATATAATTTATATACCAATTTCACTTCCTTGAGCGGAACAAAAGGAAAATTCAGTTACTATACTTTTTTTAATTTCAAAAAAGGGGATGGATTCAGACCGAATTCTCAATTTGACAGTAAAAATTATTTCGCCAACCTTAATTATCAGTTTACATCAAAAACTTCCGTCCATTTTGATTATACTCATTTTAATTATTTAGCCCAACAAGCGGGAGGGCTTACGGATGTTATGTTTAACGACAATTCGCAACAAAGCAATAGAACCCGGAATTGGTTTGCTATAAACTGGAACTTATTTGCCTTGAGATTAAAACATAAAATTACTCCTACTGCAGATTTCTCCTTACAATTATTTGGTTTGGATGCCAGTCGAAAAGCTATTGGATACCGTTCCAATAGGGTTTCAAACCCTGACACTCCAGATACTGTAAGGGATTTAATTATTGGTGGTTTTGTTAATTGGGGTGCAGAAGCGCGATTTTTAAAGCGTTATAAATTTCTAGGAAACAGCAGTGCTTTTTTAATCGGAAGTAAATATTATCAATCAGAAAATACCGCAATTCAAGGTCCAGGAAGTTCTGGCACTAATGCCAATTTTAATGTGGCCGACAGCGAATTCCCATTTTATGCCAACCAATCGAATTATACGTTTCCCAATTTAAATATTTCAGTTTTTGGGGAAAACATTTTTAAAATCACACCCAAATTTTCAGTAACCCCGGGTTTTAGATTTGAAAGGATAAAAACGCAGGCGATAGGTTCATACCGAAAAATAAATCTTGATTTGGCAGGAAATGTAATCTTGGACCAGACGATTAAAGAAAACAACATCAAAGACCGAAATTTTGTTTTTTTAGGAATTGGGTTGAGTTACAAACCAAAAAACAGATTGGAATTTTACGGAAACGTTTCTCAAAACTACCGCTCAGTTACCTTTAACGACATCAGAACAGTTAGTCCCAGTCAAGTAATCTCTGCCGATATTACTGATGAAAGAGGCTATACATCCGATATTGGAATCAGGGGTCAATTAGGTACTAAAGTTACTTTTGACACCAGTATTTATGGGCTGTATTACAATGATAAAATCGGTGAATATGAAACCACGAACCCAAATGGTGCAGCGGCAATAGTTCGTTTTCGTGACAATATAGGAACAGCATTGACTTATGGTTTTGAAACCATGATTGACTGGAGTTTGAGTAAAACATTTTTTAGTAAAAATGAAAATTTTACATGGAACTTATTTACGAATTCAGCAATAACCAATTCTGAATATTTAAAATCCGATGCACCCAATATTGAAGGAAACAAAGTAGAATTCGTGCCGCTTTTCAATTTCAAAACGGGTACGGGAATAGGTTATAAAAATTTTATGTCGAGTATTCAGTTTACGTATGTATCATCACAGTTTACAGATGCAAACAATAGTATGACTGACCCAAACGACAATACTTACGGTATTTTTGGACAGATTCCCGCATATTATGTAGCTGACATTTCCGCTTCCTATAAATGGAGAAGGTTTAAATTGGAAGCCGGGATTTCGAACTTTACCAACAACAACTATTTTACACGAAGAGCAACAGGTTATCCAGGTCCTGGAATTATTCCATCTGACACAAGAACATTTTATACGACGCTGGAATTTATATTTTAAATCGTAGAATGCAGTGCCTTAAAATAATCGAAGGCTTTTAAAAGGCGGCTTCCGTACCAAGAAAACATTTCGCCATCAACGAGAATAATTTTTGCTTTTGGGATAAATTGCTGGATATCTGCAATGTGTTTTTCTTTGAACGGATAAGGTTCTGAGGACAATAAGACCAATTCGGGATTCCCTTTTTCAGTAATTCTCTCCAGTTGAATTTCTGGATAACGTCCTTCATCATATATATTCTGAAAATGATTCAGTTTTAATAATTCATTGATAAAATTATCACTGCCAGCTACCATATATGGCTTTGCCCAAATAAAATAAGCAGTTTTTTTGAATGGTTTTTCTTTTATAAAAATTTGGAAATCGTGATAGGCTGCATCAATTTTATCAACCCATTTACGGGCTTCATTTTCACAGTCCAACAATTTTCCGAAATCGGAAATCATTTGTTGATTGTCTTCAACAGTAATAATGTTAGTTACCCAAACAGGACATATTTGTGACAATTGCTCAACGATTTCTTTGGTATTTTCTTCTTTATTGGCAATAATCAAATCGGGTTGCAGTGCTTTGATTTTATCAAAATGAATGTTTTTTGTACCACCAATTATTTGTTTTGTCTTTTTAAAACCAACTGGATGCACGCAGAATTTAGTCAAACCTATTAATTTCGATTCCTGTCCTAAATCATAAATCAATTCCGTTTGAGAAGGAACCAATGATATAATTCTTTGAGGTAAAATTTCGAATGAATGAGTAATGCCAATTTGGTCAATCAGTTTCATAATCTAATGGTTTAAAATTACGATGTAAGCTTTAAACCTGAAACTTCAAACTCATAATCCCTTCCATTTCTTTTTGCATCTTCAATGCTTCTTCCCTAGCCTTTTCGGCAAAATCCAAACCGCTTGATGCATAAATAATTCCGCGGGAAGAATTGATTAACAACCCAACATTGGCATTCATTCCGTATTTGCAAACTTCGGATAAGCTTCCGCCTTGAGCGCCAACACCTGGAACTAATAAAAAACTGTTTGGAACTATTTTGCGGATTTCAGTAAAATATTCGGCTTTAGTAGCGCCCACAACATACATGAGGTTTTGGCTATTTTTCCAAGTTTTAGAGGTTTCCAAAACTTGTTTGTATAATTTTGTTCCGTTTACATTTAAGGTCTGAAAATCGAACGCACCTTCATTTGAAGTCAAAGCCAACATTATAGTATGCTTATTTTCAAAAGCCAAAAAAGGTTCTACAGAATCTTTTCCCATATATGGCGCAACAGTAACCGAATCGAAGTTTAAATCTTCAAAGAAAGCCTTGGCATACATTGATGAAGTATTGCCAATATCACCACGTTTTGCATCTGCAATGGTAAAAATTTCAGGATAATTATCATTGATGTAATTAATCGTTTTTTGCAACGAAACCCAGCCTTTAATGCCATACGCTTCATAAAAAGCCGTGTTAGGCTTGTAAGAAACACACAAATCGTGAGTCGCATCTATTATGGCTTTATTGAATTCAAAAATAGGATCTTCAAACTCTAATAAATGCTGTGGAATTTTATCTAAATCAACGTCTAAGCCAATACAGAGAAAGGATTTTTTTTGGCTTATTTGCTGGTGTAATTGTTCTGTAGTCATCGTTTATTTATTGTATATTAAAAAAATACCATACTCAATTTAGGATTCAGTATGGTATTTTTTATTGTCCTTATCAATTTGAATTAAAAAGTTTCGCTGGCTTCTTTCAGTTTTTCCATATTGTTAACCAATTGCAATTCGTCAACAATTTTTTGGATTTTTCCGTTCATTACACCATCCATATCAAAAACGTCGATTCCAACCCTATGATCCGTTACACGACCTTGTGCATAATTATAGGTTCTAATTTTTGCAGAACGGTCACCTGAACTCACTTGAGAAGTACGTTTTACTGCATCTTCAGCTTGTTTTTTTGCCAATTCCTGTTCGTATAAACGAGAACGCAATACATCAAAAGCCTTGTCTTTATTTTTGTGTTGTGATTTTTGATCCTGGCATTGCGCTACCAATCCTGTTGGGATGTGCGTTAAACGAACTGCAGATTTAGTTGTATTTACTGATTGTCCTCCTGGTCCTGATGAACAGAAAAAATCAACACGAACATCGTTCATATCAATTTGAACGTCAAATTCTTCGGCTTCAGGAAGTACCATAACTGTTGCTGCAGAAGTGTGTACACGTCCTTGCGTTTCCGTTTGAGGCACACGTTGCACACGGTGAACTCCAGCTTCAAATTTTAAAGTCCCATAAACATCTTCACCAGTAACTTCAAAAATCACCTCTTTAAAACCACCAGACGTACCTTCGTTCATATCTACAACGGAAGTTCTCCATCCTCGGCTTTCGCAATATTTAGTATACATCCTGAATAAATCACCTGCAAAAATACTGGCTTCGTCCCCGCCAGTTCCAGCACGGATTTCGACCATTACGTTTTTAGCATCCTCAGCGTCTTTTGGTATCAACATGAATTTGATTTCGTCTTCCAATTCTGGCAAACGCTCTTTAGCTTCGTCAAGTTGCATTTTTGCCATCTCGACCATATCGGCATCGCTTCCATCAGCAATTATTTCATTGGCTTCATCAATATTAGCCAATAAGATAATATATTCCTCCCTTTTTTCTACTAAAGCCTTAATTCCTTTATATTCTTGATTAAGCAAAACGTAGCGCTTTTGATCGGAAATCACATCAGGCTGAATAATCAAATCCGAAATTTCGTCGAAACGTTGCTTTACATATTGAAGTTTATCTAACATTTTTTAATTCCTTATAATTGGAGTGCAAAAGTACAAAATTTTGTTCCAAGTAAAAAAAGTTTACCATTTCAACTTTTCTTAATTAAACCACAAAATTTAACAAGAAATAATTATCTTTATCGAACCATTTAAACGAAAAAATCTATGATTAAAAAAACTACTCTACTGTTGTCTCTAGCCTTGACAACCACTATAATTTGTTGCCAAAAAAAGGAATCTCCTGAAATCGTTTCAGTTGCGGAAATAAAAACATTCAAACTACTTGAAAAAGCGAATTGGCTGGTAGGTGAATGGGAAAACACGACTAAAGAAGGCATGCTTACCGAAAAGTGGACAAAGGAAAACGACTCAACCTTTACTGCCCTATCCTGTATTGTAAATGAAAATGACACCATACAATCTGAAAAAATCGTCATGAAGCAAGAAGGGAATGATTTGTATTATGTGCCTACTATCAAGGTCCAAAATGACGGGATGTCGGTTCAATTCAAAATGACTGAGGCTACTGAAAGCCAATTGGTTTTTGAAAACAAAATGCACGATTTTCCTCAAAAAATTATTTACATCAAAGTCAGCAACAACAATTTAATAGCTGAAATTTCAGGAATTAAAGATGGTGTAGAAACTAAGGAAAGCTATCCTATGAAAAGAAAATAAACTTTAATTAGTTTTTAAACACAGCCATGAATTACGCTAATTTAATTAGAATAATTCGTGGCTTTTTTTATTGCAAAACCCATTGTCATTAAAAAACGTATTTCTAAAGAAACAACCACAACCTTATTATGCGAATCTTCACTCCACTATTGCTTTTGCTTTCTTGTTTTTCATTGATGAATTGCGCTTCAAAAAAGCATAAAAACATAGCCTATTTAGAACCTTCAAAGCTGGAAGAAAATCAGCCAACCTTAAATATTTTTACACCCAGAAATTCTAAGAAAAACAATCCTGTACTTATTTTTGTGCATGGCGGCAATTGGAATACAGGTGACAAAAAAACCTATTGGTTTTTAGGTAGGAATTTTGCCAAAAAGGGAATCACAACCGTTGTGGTAGGTTATACCTTGAGTCCAAAAGCAAGTTATGACGACATGGCAAAGCAAGTCGCAAAAGCAGTTGAATGGACTAAAGCCAATATTCAAAACTATAAAGGTGACCCCAATGCTATTTTTTTAACCGGGCATTCGGCGGGCGGTCATTTAGTGGCTTTGGTTGCAACCAACCCAAAATACATTGAAGACAAAAGCATTGTAAAAGGTGTGATTCTAAACGATGCAGCTGCATTGGATATGAATCATTATCTTGAAGAATTCCCTCCAACCGAAGCCGAAGACTATCTCGCCACTTGGACTGCCAATCCCGAAAACTGGAAAGACGCCTCACCTATTTTCTTTCTGAACAAAAAAACGCCACCGTTTATGGTTTACTTAGGAAGCAAAACCTATCCTTCAATAAAGGTTGCCAATGCTAGATTCCTTGCCGAGATAAAAAAATTCCAGCCCAATCTAAAACCAATTATTTTAGACAAAAAACACGTACCGATGGTTACCCAATATATTTTCCCATGGAGTAAAAGATTTGGGGAAATAAAAGAGTTTATGAATTTACATCAATAATAAAAAAGGTTACTAAGAAATAAGATTTATTTTTTGTGTTTAAAATATTCAGAAAAAATTTCACAATTAGAGAGGAATTCTATATATTGATCTGGATATTTTGATTTGATATCAGAAAAGGCTTCATTATTAATTTTATCATAATCTTCTTTTTGTGTGTAATAATATTTTTTTTGCTTAAAAAGCAAGTACTCATCTTTAGCGGCTGTACATTTGGCAATCATATACATACAAACCGCTTTAAATTCTTTTGAATTTGAATTTTCTAACGCTTTTTGATAATATAATTTTGCTTTACTTGAACAATAATATTCTAATTCATCCTCATAATTTAAATCAAAACTACCAGTCCTACTAATACGTTTCATCATCCATGAGTTTCCATGATAACTCATATTATAATAGCAATTTGCTACTAAAAAATAACTTTTGTTTCTATTTTTGTTTTCAACTTTATTGGCATTTTCTATTAATTTAATCAATGAATTGACCACTTTAGCTTTAGTAAGATTATTTGATTTTTTAGAATCATCAAAATTCATATAACCTTTTATTTTATAAAAAGGATTTTCATTAAAAAGAGGATTATTTGTATAATGATTTTTATCAACCTTTAAAAAGTACTGATAAGCCATGTTGAGATTATCAGTTCTCATGTATTTCAAGGCTATTAAATCATTAATTTTATTTTTTTCCTTTTTTAATTCATTTGTTTTCCACTTTTCAAATACAGAAGGTGTTTTAGAATCAACAGAGTTTATTAAAAGCCTCATATCATAAACTGATAGTTCTGCATCAGCATAACTATACCAATCATAATAAAAATCATCTTGTAATGTAGCCTTTCCACTTCTTGATTTCCAAAAAACACCCATTTCTTCATCATCATAACTTTGTTTAATTTTAGAAATTAGAAAAACAGCATCGACTTTATCATTTAAAATCTCTAATTCTTTTGCAATTGCAAAAATAAAATGTTTGTTGTTTTGTTCCTTGATTATTATATTTTCTATAGATTTTGAAATTTTAGCAGTTGTTTTTTCCTGATTAGCAGTAATTATTAATGCTTTAACCATTTCGCATTGATGCTTAATTTTTTCACTCTTAATTTGCATTTCAAATGAATTAATTGTTTTAATTGCCGTGACATAATTTTTGGTTAAAAATTCTAAATATGATTTTGATAACATCCAAAAATCTTTGTCGTCAACAGAATTGACATCAACAGAATTGACAAATTTCAATACTTCTAAGGCATATTTCCTATCTACTTCTACTCTATTCAGTATTCTTTGATCATTACTATTCTCCCAATAATCTTCTCTTATACTTGGCAAATACATTGTATAAGTTGGAGTTAAAATCCAATCTTCTAATTTGTTTATTTCTCTTAAAAGCAAAAAACTTAAACCTATGTTTTTTGGATTATAATGATGTACCTTTTTTAAATTATCAAGATTTTGATCTATTTTTCTGAATGAGTATAAAACATAAACATTAGCTATCTCTTCATTTGTTCTAGCAAACTTCAATACTTTTTCTATCGGAATACTTCGATTAAAATACCATTTAATATCGAATTTATTATCTGTCCCTCTAGCAAAAACTTGTGTTGCCAAATAATTCATTCGAATGTCATCTTTTTCAGCAATCATTCTATAAAATAGCGCCCAATTATCTAAAAAATCTCTTGAGTTGTATTTTTTTGAATATGCTTCATAGATCTCAACTGTTTGATTTTGGTCTTTTAAAAAGGAAAGTAATTTAAATATTTGATAATAATATCTTTTTTTAAGAATTACATCTTTAACTGTTTTAATTCTTTTAAATGCTTCATCAATTTTTTCTCTACGCAATTGATTTTTCAAATCATCCTTTTTATTATTTTCCCATAAATCCTGAGCTGTTGGATTCAATTTTTCTAATTCTTTAGCAAAAAGAAGGTAATTAATAGCTTCAAAGTCCTTTTGTTTATACAAATACTGTATAAACTTGTTTTTAGAGTCTTTAGAACATTCGTTAATGTCAATTTCAAAAATCGCTTTTTTTATCTCTTGAATAGGGATTTTTTTTTGGCTATAATTGTACCAGATCAAATCATTTTCTGTAACTGAATTCAAATCAGCTACAAAACCTTCTTTATAGAGCCAAGTAGATGTATAGTTATACATCCTAAAACCGTTATATTTGAAATTATCAGGATTAAAAATACTGAATCGTATATCTTCACCATAAGGATAAAAATAACAAGCATTAGCTTTAAAAATAGAACTACTTACTAAAAGAAGTATAAAAATTATTAAGCGTTTCATATTTAATTTTTTTTGTAATTGTAGAATCTAGGTGAAAAAAAGTAACGGTAGTGTTTTTATCAAATTTACATTTCTCTTTTAAAGAATTTATAGCTTTATCAATTTTTGAAAAACTCACATCTTCATATTTGATTTTATCACCAATTCTGTAATAAACGTCATCAAAAGTGGTATCTTTTTTTACTTCATACCAAAATTCATTTTTTTTATCACAAATTGCATTTAAAAAACTTTTATCTAAAACAACAAACCCTTTAAATTGATCGTATTGATAATGATGACCCCAAGAAAACAAAGGCAAAGCAATATCTAAATGTAAAGGATATTTTTTATCTACACTTAAATAAGAATCCAGTTCGTCATTATCTAAAATCGAGTTTTTATTTCTATCAGCAAACGGTTGAATCAAATTATAACACATCAAGGTGACTTTATTTACTGGAGGAACACCCATTTTAGTTCTGTACTTATATGGATATAATCTTAAAGTACAGCTTAATTCTTTCTTAGAAACTTTAGCTAATTGTTTTAAAAAATAAAAATAATTATCTTTTGATTTTATTGTCCAATCACAATCAATTTGAATTTCATTATAGTCAAAATAATTTGAGAATTTTTCTTTATAATATTTAGAAACTAAATGTTTTACATTACTTGCCAAAGTATCTATATCTTCTTTATTACTTTTTAAAAAAACTTCATTTTTTATAAAAACTGTAGGTATAATTTTTAAACTATCTTTAGGTTTTTCATCATAACGCCAAAAATATTCATTCAAGTTACTTTTTGAGACTGGAATATTTCCCATAGTTTCATCGAATTTAACTTCAAAAAACTTAACATACATTTTTTTTATTTTTAATGTATCAATAATCTTATTTTCTACTTTATTTAATTCCGATTCATTACTCTTCCAATAATAAAAAGCGCGTTCAACATTTTGAATTTTATTCTCGTTTTTACAAGAGAAAATAAATGCCGAAATGAGTCCGAGAATAATGATATTTTTCATTGAAATAATGGGTTTTATAACTTATGTATTTTCGGATAAATTTATAGTATTTCTGAATACAAAAACAAAAAAACTCGCTTATTTCTAAACGAGTTTTTTATGGTAATAAACTGCACCTGAACACTAATGAACACTGCAATCTTTAAATTAATTCTTCATCGGAATATTCTCTAAAATTTCCAATACAAATTTCCAGTATTTTTGAGAGGAAGATATACTTGCTCTTTCATCTGGTGAATGTGCTCCGTGAATCGTTGGTCCAAAAGAAATCATATCCATATCAGGATAATTAGTTCCAAGAATTCCACATTCCAACCCAGCGTGGCATGCTATTACTTTTGGTTTTTCGTTATTCTGTTTTTCATAGATAGAGACTAAAACATCTAGAATTTCTGAATTTACATTTGGCGTCCAGCCAGGATAGCTTCCGCCAAAAACCACTTCGCATCCTACTAATTCAAAAGTAGAACGCAATCCGTTTGCCAAATCCATTTTTGAAGTTTCTACCGACGAACGCGTTAAACAACCTATTGATACTTCTCCCTCTTTTACAACTACTCTTGCAATATTATTAGAAGTTTCTACTAGATTGTCCATATCTGCACTCATTCGGTAAACACCATTCTGAGCTGCATAAATCGCTCTAATAATTCCTTCCTGAACACCCAAATCCATAACTTTTGCTGGCAAATCACACTTTACGATTTCAATAGTTAAGTTTGGTTCGGTTGTTTTATATTCTGATTTGATGTCGTTGATGATTTCCTGCATATCAAAAATATAGGCTTCATCAAACATTTCGGCAATGATTACTTTTGCAACGCTTTCCCTCGGAATCGCGTTACGTAAACTTCCACCGTTGATTTCTGACACTTGTAAACCGAAATTTTCAAATCCGTCAAACAACAAACGGTTCATGATTTTGTTGGCGTTTCCTAATCCTTTATTGATATCCATCCCCGAATGTCCGCCACTCAAACCTTTCACCGTAATAATATGTCCAACAGATCCTTCTGGAACTTCTTCTTCATTGTAACTTCTGGTAGCAGTAACGTCAATTCCACCTGCACATCCAATATCGATTTCATCGTCTTCTTCAGTATCCAGATTCAAAAGTATTTCACCTTTCAGCACTCCGCCTTTTAGGTTCAAAGCTCCCGTCATTCCGGTTTCTTCGTCAATAGTAAACAAAGCCTCAATTGCAGGATGCGGAATGTCCTTACTTTCTAAAATCGCCATAATTGTCGCAACTCCCAATCCATTGTCCGCGCCAAGAGTAGTTCCTCGAGCACGAACCCAATCTCCATCAACATACATCTCGATTCCTTGCTTGTCGAAATCAAAAACAGTATCGTTGTTTTTTTGGTGTACCATATCGAGGTGCCCCTGCAATACAATTGCTTTGCGGTTTTCCATTCCGGCAGTGGCAGGTTTACGGATAATTACATTACGGATTTCGTCTTCAAAGGTCTCCAATCCTAAATTGGTTCCGAAGTTTTTCATAAACTCAATCACACGTTCTTCTTTTTTGGATGGACGCGGAACGGCGTTCAAATCGGCAAATTTGTTCCAAAGCTGTTTTGGTTCGAGGTTTCTTATTTCCTGGCTCATTATATGGTTTTATTATTTAAAGTTCCAAAGTTAAATAATTATATTTACGTTTTAAATTTAATTCTGTGAACCGCAAATACATTCTCCCTTTTTTACTTCTTATCCAAATAATACTACTACAAATTATTTCATATTTCCCAGAAATAATTGAGCGTTTTTATAGCAATGGATTGTACCTGTGGATTTCAAATTTCTCACGGATTTTATTTGGTTGGATTCCTTTTTCCTTGGGAGATATTTTATATACATTGCTGATAATTTGGATTATAAAATGGTTGTACCAAAACCGAAAAATGAATTGGAAGCAAAAAACCATTGCTGCTTTAAGTTTTTTTTCTGTTTTTTATTTTAGTTTTCATTTGCTTTGGGCGTTGAATTACCATCGGGAGCCTTTGTTCGAAAAAATGAATATTGAAAAGGATTATACTGATGCCGAATTATTGGTTTTCACCAAAAAGCTTATCGCCAAAACCAATCAGCTCCAACTACAAATTACGAAAGACAAAAACCAGAAAGTGGCATTCCCTTATTCACAAGAACAGGTTTTCGAAATGAATCTGAACGGCTATCAAAATCTATCGAAGCAACATTCTTTTATCAGTTATAAAAATCCGAGTATTAAAAAATCATTATTGAGCACACCTTTAAGCTATATGGGCTTTAGCGGGTATCTGAATCCGTTTACCAATGAAGCGCAGGTAAATAATTTGGGGCCAATGTTTGGTTTTCCGATGACGACCAATCATGAAATGGCGCATCAGTTGGGATATGCTTCGGAGAGCGAAGCCAATTTCATCGGGTTTTTGGCTTCAATAAAAAATGATGATGTATATATCCAATATTCCGGTTACAGCGCAGGATTGCGGTATTGCCTAAATAATTGGGGCATCCGAAACGAAAAAACATTTTATGAATTACGAAAAACGATTCATCCCGGAATCCTCAAAAATTATAAGGAAAATAAGGATTTCTGGAAATCATACGAAAGTTTTATCGAAACCGGATTTCATATTTTTTATGACAATTTCTTGAAAATGAATCAGCAAAAAGATGGCTTGGAAAGCTATAGCAAGTTTGTGAATTTGATGGTGGGATATTATAAGGAAAAGGGTTTTTAGTGTTGGGTATTAGGTGTTGGGTGTTGGGTGTTGGGTGTTGGGTGTTGGGCAAAGAAAACAATTATAATTTTTTTTACAATTTATTTTTCTTTTCAAAACATAATTTCCTTGAACCTAATTCCATCGGAATAATTAATATTAATTTTTTTTCGCCTTCAAACGTGAAATTAAATTGAACATCTTTACTATTTTTTTCCCCACTAAAAATTTGATTTATTTTTATTAAATTACCTGAAATTTGATATTTTCCAGTAATTTTTTTCTCTTTTCCTTTTATAGAAACAGAATTATCAGCATAGAAATTAATTTTTTCAATTCTTATATCTTGTTCAACAACACTATCCTTATCAGATTTAGTATATAAGAAAATCCATTCTCCAATAATTTGTTTTCTATAATCACCAACTGTTTTTTTATCTTGTGCAATAGCTTTTAAACTTAAAAAAGCAACAAAAACTATAGTAAAAACTGAATGTTTTATTTTCATATTGATTTCCTTCTAACTCTTAACTTACAACTCTTAACTCCCCTAAACCTCATCACTCGTGAAAGTACTGAAACTTTTCTTTTTGTATGGACGGATTATCAATCTTCCTTCGCGGTCAAAACGGATATAGTTATACACCCAATTCAGGAAAACCACCGCTTTGTTCTTAAAGCCAATTAGCGAAAACAAATGTACGAACATCCAGACAAACCAAGCAAAAACCCCGCTGAAATGAAACTTTGGCAAATCAACGACTGCCTTATTTCTTCCTATAGTTGCCATAGAACCTTTGTCATTATATACAAAAGCTTTCATTGGTTTGTTTTTTAACATCTTCAGAATGTTTTCACCAAGAAGATTCCCTTGCTGTATAGCTGGTTGTGCAACCATAGGATGGCCTAAAGGATATTTTTCCTCTATCATTAAAGCAACATCCCCAACAGCAAAAATATCTTCGTAACCATTAACCTGATTAAAATCATTTACTTTTATTCGTCCCGCTCTTTCTACCAAAGCGCTAGCATCCAATCCTGAAACTACAGCTCCTTTTACACCTGCTGTCCAAATAACCGTTGCAGTATCAAATGTCAAACCCGATTGAGTAGTGATTATTTTGCCATCATATCCTGTAACCCTAACATCTTTATGGACTTTTACGCCTAGCTTAGTTAAAAATTCTTCGGCATGCTGAGAAGATTTTTCGGTCATTGAATCCAGAATGCGGTCGCCACCCTGAATCAGGTTGATTTCCATTTTGTTCATGTCAAGATCCGGATAATCTTTTTGGAGAATGGCATTTTTCATTTCTGCCAAAGCACCAGCTAGTTCTACTCCTGTTGGCCCTCCGCCTACTAAGCAAAAATTCATTAAACTATTGCGTTCATTCATATCATCGGTCAGTAAAGCCAATTCGAAATTTTCAAGAATGAGGCTTCGGATATTTAAAGACTGCGGAATTGTTTTCATTGACATACTGTTGCGTTCGATTTCTTTATTTCCAAAAAAATTGGTTTTAGAACCGGTTGCAAGAACGAGATAATCATAATGCAATTCCCCAATATCGGATATGATTTTATTGTTTTTAGTGTCAATTTCGGTCACATTGCACAATCTGAAATAAAAATCCTTGAATTCCTGAACTACTTTCCGGATAGGATAAGCTATAGAACCCGCTTCCAATCCGCCCGTGGCAACTTGATATAAAAGTGGCTGAAAAGTATGGTAATTGTGTTTGTCAAGAAGTACGACCTGAACATTTTTGTTTTTGAGTTTTTTCGCCAAGGCGATTCCAGCAAAGCCGCCGCCTATGATTATAATTCGAGGTAGATCTGAGTTGGGGATATTCATAGTTTTGATTCTTATTTGGAGTTTTTTTGTCATTCCGACGCAGGAGGAATCTCATTGTATATATTGATGAGATTCCTCCTGCGTCGGAATG
Source organism: Bacteroidota bacterium (assembly GCA_040387655.1). GTDB lineage: Bacteria > Bacteroidota > Bacteroidia > Flavobacteriales > Flavobacteriaceae > Flavobacterium. The sequence continues at coordinate 202,589 of JAZKDI010000003.1, forward strand.
ACAAATAGTGAAAAACTAATTTACGATTAATTATTCACAACTTAATCCTATTTTTGTAACAAAATCGAAACAAAGCACACTACTATTACATGAGCGAAGATTTAGAAAAATCGTTTGTACAGCAACTGCGGGACAACCAGAATATCATCCACAAGATTTGTAGGCTGTATACTTCGGGTGCGGATGCACATAAGGATTTGTTTCAAGAAATCACGATTCAGCTCTGGAAAGCCTTCCCAAGATTTCGCGGTGATTCCAAATTTTCTACTTGGGCATACCGCGTTGCATTAAATACCGCAATTACTTTATACAGAAAAAGCACAAGGGCAGTTTCTACAGTAGATTATGAAAAACAACAATTCTTTATCTCTCAGGAAGATTATAATTTTGAAGAAGAAGAACAATTAAAATTAATGTATCAGGCGGTTTACCAATTGAATGACATCGAGAAAGCTTTGATTTTTATGTATTTGGAAGATAAGGATTATACTGAGATTTCAGAAACTTTGGGAATTACCGAAGTCAATGCACGAGTGAAAATGAATAGAATAAAAGGAAAATTAAAAAAAATATTAAATCCTTAAGGATTATGAAGGAATTGGATTTATTGAAAAAAGATTGGAAGAAAAACTCCAATTCTTTTGAACAGATATCAGAGTCAGAAATTTACAAAATGATTCATAAAAAATCATCATCCATTGTGATGTGGATTTTTATTATCAGCATCATAGAGTTTTTGTTCTGGACCGCAGTTTATATCTATCAGAATGATGCCCAGCATCATAAATTTCTGCAGAAGTACGGAATTGAAGAATTGGAATTTTGGGTAAATGTGTTCAACTATGTTGTTTTAACAGTGTTTATTTATTTGTTTTATAAAAATTACAAAACCATTTCGACTACTGATACCACCCATCAATTGATGGAAAATATTCTCAAAACAAGACGCAGCGTAAAAATTTATATCTGGTATAATTATGTAATGCTTTTCATTGCTTATGCTATCAGTTTATACATTGTTATTAAATTCAGTCCGGCTGATGCCAAAACAGGACACATCACTACATTGTTTACAAAATTTGCTATGTGGTCTATTGCTTTCTGGGTTTTCTACCAAATTGTATATGGCATTCTGTTGAAGAAATTACACAAAAATCATAATGAATTGGAAAAGATAGAATTGTAGTTAATGTATAAAAAATGGAAAACCTCGTTTATTAAACGAGGTTTTTTTATGTAATGTAGCTTCGACAGGCTCAGCCACGCTATAAAGTTTCTCGGTGGCTGAGCTTGTCGAAGCCACCATATAAATCCTATTTATATTCAATAATCAAGTCACCCAATTCTACTAATTTATTTTCAGTTAGAATCATTTTACTTACTGTTCCCGCTAGATTGGACATTACTGTATTTTCCATTTTCATTGCTTCAATAGTAAATAAAGCTTGGTTTTCTTTGATTACATCGCCTTCTTTAACCCATATTTTACTTAACAAGCCTGGAAGTGGCGCACCAATTTCTTTCTCGCCAACTGCTTTACGGTTTTGGTTTTCCACCAATTTAATTGAATTGTCCTTAATCTCAACAGTCCTGGTTTGTCCGTTCAGTTTGAAATAAACATTTCTGATTCCTTTTTCGTCAGCTTCCGATTTGTAAAGGAATTTTATAATTATGTTTTTTCCTTTTGAAATATTAACAATAATTTCTTCATTTGGCTTCAAGCCATAGAAAAAAGCGGTAGAAGGAAGCACACTTACATTTCCCCATTCTTTATTGGCATTGAAATAATCTTCAAAAACCTTTGGGTAGAACTTATACGAAAGGAAATCAGGCAAAGTCAATTTAGATGAAAACTTGGCTTTGAAAGCTTCGAATTCACCATCAAAATCTACTGGCGAAAGATGTGCATTTGGCAAATCCGTAAATGGCTTTTCGTCTTTCAATACCATTTTTTGGAAATCTTTTGGCCATCCACCATCAGGTTGTCCTAATTCTCCCATCAACATTCCTTTTACTGAATTAGGGAAAGACAACGTATTCCCTTTATCCAGAACGTCTTGTTTGGTCAGATTACTGTTCACCATAAACATCGCTAAATCCCCAACTACTTTTGATGATGGTGTAACCTTTACGATATCCCCAAATAAATCATTGGCATCTTCATACGCTTGTTTAATATCTGCCATTCGCTCTTCAAGACCTAACGAATAGGCTTGTGGTTTCAGGTTAGAATATTGTCCACCCGGAATTTCGTGCTTATAAACTTCGGCTGTACTTGATTTTAAATCCGATTCAAAAGGATAGTAATATTCTCTTACATCTTCCCAGTAATTACTGTATTCGTTTAGGATGTTTACATCAAAATCAGCCTGTCTTGGTGTTCCTTTCAATGCTTCCACAAAAACATTAAAGTTCGGCTGCGACGTCAATCCAGACATTGAAGACAAGGCAACATCGATAATATCAACTCCAGCTTCAACCGCTTTTAAATAGGTTGCCGATTGGATTCCAGCCGTATCGTGAGTATGCAGGTGAATTGGAATATCAATTGATTTTTTTAATTCGGTAATTAATTTCTCTGCAGCATACGGTTTCAATAAACCAGCCATATCCTTAATACAAAGAATATGTGCACCAGTATCTTCAATTCGTTTAGCCAAATCCAAGTAATAATTCAGGCTGAATTTCTGACGTTCCGGATTCATAATATCACCCGAATACCCCATACAAACCTCAGCAATTGAATTTGTGTCTTTGATAACCGAATTGATGCTTGTTCTCATATTATCGATACTGTTCAACGAATCGAAAATACGGAAAACATCAATACCTTTTTGGGCAGAAACTTCAATGAATTTCTCTACTAAATTATCTGGATAAGCGGTATAACCAACTGCATTTGAACCTCTAATCAACATCTGAAGCAATACGTTTGGCATGGCCGTTCTGATTTGTTCCAAACGATCCCACGGACTTTCGTTCAGGAAACGCATTGCTACATCAAAGGTAGCTCCACCCCAAACTTCCATCGAAAACATCTGAGGGAAATGCTTGGTAAACGACTGTGCAAAAGGAAGCAAATCGGCTGTTCTTGCTCTAGTTGCCAATAGTGATTGGTGCGCATCACGCATCGTACAATCGGTGAACAAAATCTGGTTTTGATTGGTAACCCATTTCGAAAATTCCTTTGGTCCCAGTTTGTCCAACAATTGTTTTGTTCCGTCAGGATGTGCCAATATAGAAGAACTATCAGGTAATTTTGGCGTGATGAATTTTTTGTTTGGCAAAATAAACTTCACATCCGGATTTCCGTTTACGATAGTATTCGCAATATATTTAAGGTTTTTAGTACTACTGTCTTCCCATTTTTTTACCTGCATTAATGACGGATTGTCGCCAATAAAGTTTACGGTAATATTTCCGCTTTGAAAATCTGGGTGTACGATTAAGTTTTCAAGAAAAGGAATATTGGTTTTTACTCCACGGATTCTAAACTCTTTCAACGTTCTCAAAAGTCTTTCGCTCGTTCCTTTCAAAGTTCTTCCTCTAGCGGTGATTTTTACCAACATCGAGTCGAAGAAAGGCGACACTTTTACCCCAGGATACGAACTTCCTTCATCAATTCTAATTCCGTAACCACCGGCATTTCTGTAGGCGATAATAGTTCCATAATCCGGTGTAAAGTTATTTTCAGGATCTTCAGTTGTGATTCGGCACTGAATCGCAAAACCATTGCATTTCACGCTTTCCTGACCTAAAATATAAATCCCAGGGCTTGATAATTCGTGACCGCAGGCAATCAAAATCTGGCTTCTCACGATGTCAATTCCGGTCACTTCTTCAGTCACGGTATGTTCTACCTGGATACGCGGATTCACTTCGATGAAAAAGATATTCTCTTCTTTATCAACTAAAAACTCCACTGTTCCTGCATTGTTATAGCCTACTTCATTGGCAATTGCCAAAGCATGGGCGTATAATTTATCTTTTGTAATTTGTTTTAAATTAGGAGCAGGTGCAATTTCTACCACTTTCTGGAATCTACGTTGCACACTACAATCACGCTCAAACAAGTGAACAATGTTTCCGTGGTTGTCACCCAAAATCTGAACTTCGATATGTTTTGGACTTTCAATGAATTTCTCGATGAACATAGTATCGTCACCAAAGGCAGTTTTTGCTTCACGTTTTGCTTCGTTGAACAATGACTCCAATAAACGCGCTTCACGAACCACACGCATTCCACGTCCACCACCACCAGCAGCAGCTTTGATCATCACGGGAAGTCCGATGCGATTTGCTTCTTTTTCTACCGTAGCAAAATCAATCAAATCCGCCTGACTGTCAAGAATCAAAGGCACATTGGCTTTTTCGGCAATTTTTTTGGCAGCCACTTTATCACCCAATTGTGACATTACTTTTGGGCTTGGACCCACCCAAAGAATATTGTTTTCTAAACATTTAGTCGCAAACTCCACATTTTCAGAAAGAAAACCGTAACCGGCGTGAATGGCATCTACACCTTCGCGAACGGCAACACGGATTATTTCATCAATGTCCAAATACGGTTTTAAAGGCTCCGAATCCTTACCGATTTGATAGGATTCATCCGCTTTATATCGATGAAGAGAATACCGGTCCTCGAAAGTATAAATAGCTACGGTTTTGATTTTAAGTTCCGTGGCAGCACGGAAAATACGCAACGCTATTTCGCCTCGATTGGCAACTAACAATTTAGATATTGTCTTCATAATTTTTAAAAAAATGTTATTGGTTAAACCCTTGTTTCGGTGCGCTAAATTATATCTTTAAATTACGAAAAAAAAGATTATTTTGTTATATACTGAACTTTTATTTAGTTAATTGTTAATTTATGAGTTATAAATCAACTAACATTTGTTATTTTGTTAAAAAAATAAACTTTCCTAAATAAATTATGGGTAACAGAAAAAACGATTCTTCAAATCAAAAGTATTTTTAAGTCAAAACAGCACTAAAAAACAATGACTTAGGTTTAAAATATTCTTGAATGGCTTATTTTAACAGATGGAAAAAATGGTTTTTGGTTTTTTAATTTTTTTTTTGGATTAAAATCTTATATTTGAAAATATACAGTGATTTATAAATTGGATTTATTATACTACTCTACTTTAAATCTGGTTGCTTTGTATGATTGTTATACATATAAACAAGTTATGTGTGATTTTACAACAACGAACACGTATTCAAAACTTAATGCAAAAAATGAACAATAAAATAATTTCAAAATCCGAAAGAAGTTTAACAAATACTATCATTATTCTTATTGGTATAATTTTATTTTCATTCTTCATATTTTTATTAAATAATAACTTCCAACCCAAAAATGATTATGAAGAAAATCTTAAAATAATAGGATTTTTAGTTTTAGCATTAATCATTTTTTACTGTATATATTATTTACTTAATCAAAAAAGAATTTATGTATATGAAAACTATTTTGAAATCAAAAATTTATCACAAACAAGAAAATATCATTTTTCTGAAGTAACAACTCATTATTCAGACTATTTTGAAGGAAAATACAATTCTTGGACAGAATATTATTTGATTTTGAATTCAGGAGAGAAATTGACATTTATTGATAAAGAGTACTCGAATTTTTATGACTTCTTTTCCAAAATAAAGATTAGAGTAAAAAAGAACAAAGATTTAAACAAAAAATTATCTCAACCAAAATTCCTAAAATACTCTATAATTTGTGGGATTATTAGCTGTATAATGTTTTATTTTTCAAGTTATTTTTATGATTTTAAGACAATTAAAAATAGTGATTTTTCATATATTTCAAGTGAATTAGTAAATGACATAAACCTTATTAAAGGAAGAAAAGGAAGAAAACGGTTTGAATTTGAATTAACAAATTACCCAAATTTTGTATTTATCATTTCTGGTGCAAATTATACAGGTATATTAGATGATGATATATTTCTAAAAACATTTAGAAGGGGTGCTTTAGTAAAGATTGGAATACAAAAAGATGAATTCGAAAAAAAAATATCTAAAACAAAAGAATTAAATTTTATTGATAAGTATTTAAGATTCTCTAAAATCCAAGTTTACCAAATTATTGACAATAAAAATATACTTCAAATAGATATTAGAAAAGTTAATAGTTGGCATGCTGAAAACAATTATTGGGGCATTGGAGTTTTCTCATTTATAGGATTATTGTTTTTATATCTAACTATTGGAAATTATAAAGCTTATATCAAATCTGACAGCTCGGATTTGCAATCCCTGCACACAAAAATTTAATATATCTAATAAAACAAAATCTATATCTCCCGCTGGCGCAAGTGCATAATAAACAAGATCTAGAATTGAATCACTTGTATAATTACCTCCTCCATTTGTATAATTACCTCCTCCATTTATAAATATGTCTCCTCCACTTATAAATATGCCTCCACCACTTGTAAACATGCCTCCTCCATTTATAAATATGCCTCCTCCACTTATAAATATGTCTCCTCCATTTATAAATATACCTCCTCCACTTATAAATATGTCTCCTCCATTTACAAATATGCCTCCCCCATTTACATATATGTCTCCACTACTTATCTTTTTTAAAAAACCTTAACCCAAATTTATTATATTTATATAAAAAACAAAATGGCAAAAATGAGCGGAGCATATCAAGATGTATATATTAAAAGGGACGGTCAGTTGATTAGCCTGAAAAATGATGTAAAGGATTTTTGTGAAAAATACATAAAACCAATACATCCTAAAAACTGGGATTGGTCTGAAAGGGATTTTGAAGACCCAAAAAACGACCCAACTATTGAAGAAGCACGGGCAATTAGAAATGTCATCTATAAAGATTTGAGTGCTACTGAAAATACAGCAGTTGATCTCTCTACAATGAATAATGTTGAGGCCATCAAAGCCTATTTGAATCCGAAAAGCAAGCATGAAGAATTCAATATGGATGAGTTTGCTTTTGCGCTGAAAGTAGAATTGGAACACGGAAAATTGAAAGAAGTGAATGTCACTAACAACCATCCTTTCTTAACGGCAATGATTGCGCTGGCACACATGACCGAAAGCCTTACCTACTATAAACGACTGCAAGTAATGGAAGCTGAAGGGGAAATTTATGAAATCCTGCGTAAACTTGAAAAATCCAGTAAGGACAATGAAAAATTACACTTGGAATTAATTAAGGCAGAAACCGAACTCAATGATTTTAAGAAACAACTTTCGGAGCGTTTAGACAAAATGGATGATATACCTGCTTTAGAAAAAATTGGTGACTAATTACGTTCTATTCCAATGCCTGTTTTCTTTTCAAAAAAAGCCAGTCAAGTTTACATCACTTTTTTAAGATAGTAATTTTGACAACTATCGATTCTTATTTCAAATAGCTTACCTTCACAAAAAAAACAATGAATAAAGGCGGCCCAATTATAATTATAGAAGACGACATCGATGATCAGGAAATCTTAACCGAAGTTTTCAATGAACTTGAATGCAAAAATCAAATCATCTTTTTTCCTGATGGAGAACAAGCTTTAGAATACCTAACTTCTACTGATGTCGAGCCATTTATAATTTTTTCTGATATAAATATGCCCAAGTTAGGTGGCATGGAATTAAGGGCGAAAATTCATGAAAACGAGGATTTAAGATTAAAATCAATCCCTTATCTATTCTTTTCTACCAGTGCCGAACAGAAAAATGTTGTTGATGCGTATTCAAAATCCATTCAGGGATTTTTTGTTAAGCCAACAAGCTACAAAGAGATTAAAGAAGTGATAGGCACAATTGTAAGTTATTGGGAAACTTGCGTTTCTCCAAACTATGTAAAATAAGCCAAAAGTGTAATTATCATTTCAATAAGCTCTGCCCTATTTTCAACGCACATTTCTCTCCATCAATAGCCGCAGAAATAATTCCGCCTGCATAACCTGCGCCTTCGCCACAAGGATACAATCCTTTTATTTGTAGATGTTCTAATGTTTCTGCATCCCTCGGAATACGAACTGGGGATGAAGTCCTTGATTCGGGTGCGTGCAATATTGCCTCATTGGTTAGATAGCCTTTCATTGATTTCCCGAACTCGGTAAAACCTTCCCGCAATATCTGGGTTAAAAATCCTGGAAAAACCTGCCCCATTTCGACTGAAGTCGTTCCTGGAACGTAGGAAGTTTTAGGAATTTCGGAAGATACTTTACTTTTTGTAAAATCTATCATTCGCTGTGCTGGGACTTTTTGGGTTTGTCCTGCTAAATGCCATGCTTTCTGCTCGATGCTTTTTTGGAATTCCATTCCTGCCAAAGCACCAAACTTCTCGTAGGGTTTGAAATCTTCGAGTTTCAGTTCGATTACAATTCCGGAATTGGCGGTTGCCTGATCCCTTTTTGAAGGTGACCATCCGTTGGTAACTACTTCGCCGGGACTCGTTGCACAAGGCGCAATCACCCCTCCGGGACACATACAGAAAGAATACATTCCGCGACCGTTAACCTGCTTCACAATAGAATATGGTGCTGGAGGCAAATGTTCTCCACGGTAATCACAACTGTATTGAATTTGGTCAATTAAAGATTGCGGATGTTCCGCTCTTACGCCTAAAGCAAAAGGTTTGGCTTCAATAAATATTTTTTTTCTGTCCAGTAATTCAAAAATATCACGGGCTGAATGTCCTGTGGCTATTATTATTTTATTGGCGGAAATTGTATCGCCATTTTGAGTAACAATTCCTTGTACTTCATTGTTTTTTATAAGAATATCGGTCAGTCGGGTTTCAAAAAGCACTTTCCCTCCCATTTCGATGATTTTCTCACGGATATCCTGGATAATCTGTGGCAGTTTATTGGTTCCAATGTGCGGATGCGCTTCTACCAAAATATCAGGAGTAGCACCAAAAGCAACTAATAATTTAAGAATTCTATCGATATCGCCACGTTTTTTGGAACGGGTGTATAATTTTCCGTCTGAATACGTTCCTGCTCCGCCTTCGCCAAAACAATAATTCGAATCTTCATCCACAATATGATCGACATTGATGGCTTTTAAATCCCTTCTTCTACCGCGAACGTCTTTTCCGCGCTCGATAACTATTGGCTTTAAGCCGAGTTCGATTAATTGCAAAGCTGCAAAAAGTCCGGCTGGTCCGGCACCAACAACGATTACTTCCTGGGCATTTTCAACGTTATTATAATTGGGCAATTGGATTTCTTCTTCTATAAAAGTATCGCCTTGAAGGAATATATTGACTTTCAGGTTTATTTTAATAGCTTTCTGACGGGCGTCAACAGAGCGTTTCAAAATAGTGATATGTTGGATATCTTTTGAGGAAACCTTGATTTGTTTCGCTAGATAGTCTTTCAACATATTTTCGTTGAATGCAATTTCGGGTGGAACTTGAAGGAGTAATTCTTTTGGCATTTTTGATTGGATAGTTCGATTTTTGGATAGTTTGATTTTTAAAAACCTTACCAAAACATCAATGCAAAAATACTAATTTGAAATTAACTTATTATTCATTTCTGCAAACAAACTTTGTACCTTTGACCATTAACTTTTGTACTTAAAAAAATGTCCAGAAAAATAAAATTAATATGGGATTTTCGTGGCTCTGTTGCTGCAAAAACTGCCGAACACCACGAAGTTCATTTGAAAGAATTTATTCAAAGAAAAAAACTGGAATTGAACATCACAGGTTTCAAAGTCATTGATGATATGTATGCCTTGGCATTTATGGTAGTTGATGAAAAGGATATGATTGCGGTACGGGATTCATTAAAACCGCATCGTGGAGAAGTCTTTGAGTAAGCAGTGATCAGCGGCCAGTTACAGGATCAGTGTTTGTAATCTAGATTACTGCAAACTGCGACTGCAAACTGAACACTTTAATTCGCTACTTCGCTAATAAACTTTATCCGCATTAAACGAAGTTCATCGATATCATATTCCCCTTCAAACTCTTTTAACGCATCTTCGATTTTATCGGAATGGGAGTCCATGAAGTAATCATGAATCTCTTCTTGTTGCTCTTCATCAAGCAATTCATCTATCCAATATTTAATGTTTAGTTTGGTTCCCGAATAAACAATTTGTTCCATCTCCTTTATCAGCGTGTCCATCGTGAGGCCTTTTGCCCTAGAAATATCATCAAGTGATAATTTTCGGTCGATATTTTGGATAATGTATAATTTATTAACAGAATTTGCCCCTGTAGATTTTACCACCAAATCATCGGGACGAATAATATCGTTATCTTCAACATAGCGGTTGATTAAATCAACGAAATCTTTTCCGTATTTTTTGGCTTTGCCTTCACCTACTCCGTGAATATTACCCATTTCCTCGAGGGTAATTGGATACTTTAGCGCCATATCTTCCAATGATGGATCCTGAAAAACCACAAATGGAGGAACTCCAAGTTGCTTTGCCACTTTTTTACGCAAATCTCGTAACATTGCCATTAAAGCTTCATCAGCAGTTCCTGAGGATTTTGCTGCTGTGACAATTGCTTCGTCTTCCGTTTCATTGTATTCATGGTCTTCAGACATCATAAATGAAGTTGGATTCTTAATGAAATCCAATCCTTTATCGGTAATTTTTACAATACCATAGGTCTCAATGTCTTTGGTTAATAAACCATCAACTAACACCTGACGGATTAATGCCATCCAATATTTTTCTTCAAAATCAGATCCGGATCCAAAAAAACTTTGCGTATCAGTTCTATGTGCTTTTATCATTGCATTTACTTTCCCAATAAGTGTGTAAACCACTTCTTTTGATTTGTATAAATGCTTGGTATCGCGAACAACTTCAAGTAATTTCACTACTTGTTTCATTGCTTCGACTTTGGTTTTTGGATTACGGACATTGTCGTCCATATCGGCACCTTCACCGTTTTCGCTATCGAACTCCTCACCAAAATAATGCAATAGGAATTTTCTTCTGGACATAGAAGTTTCGGCATAAGCCACCACTTCCTGTAAAAGTGCAAAACCTATTTCCTGTTCGGCAACCGGTTTACCCGACATGAATTTTTCTAGTTTTTCAACATCTTTATAAGAATAGTAAGCAAGGCAATGACCTTCGCCTCCGTCACGGCCTCCTCGACCCGTTTCTTGGTAATAGCTTTCAAGTGATTTTGGAATATCATGGTGAATCACAAAACGGACATCTGGTTTATCGATTCCCATCCCAAAAGCAATGGTAGCTACCACAACATCAACATCTTCCATAAGGAACATATCTTGGTGTTTGGCACGGGTTTTAGCATCCAATCCTGCGTGATAAGGAACTGCACTAATACCATTTACTTGTAAAACCTGAGCTATTGCTTCCACTTTTTTACGGCTCAGACAATAAATGATTCCCGATTTTCCTTTATGCTGTTTGATAAAACGAATAATATCCGCTTCTATGTTTTTAGTTTTTGTACGTACTTCGTAGTATAAATTAGGTCTGTTAAAAGACGCCTTAAACGTATTGGCATTCGCCATATCCAAATTTTTCAGGATATCTTCCTGCACTTTTGGCGTAGCCGTAGCGGTTAAACCTATAACAGGCACATCTCCTAACTGTTTAATGATATGACGTAAATTACGGTATTCAGGTCTAAAATCATGCCCCCATTCTGAAATACAGTGTGCTTCATCAATGGCAACAAATGAAATTTTAACGGTTTTTAAAAAATTGATGTACTCTTCTTTTGTTAACGATTCTGGCGCAACATATAAAAGTTTGGTGAGTCCGGAAGTAATGTCTTTTTTAACTTGTGCAATTTCGGTTTTAGTGAGCGATGAATTCAACACATGTGCAATTCCGTTTTCAGAAGACAAACTCCTAATGGCATCAACTTGGTTTTTCATTAAGGCTATTAATGGGGAAACTACAATTGCAGTCCCTTCATGAATCAAAGCAGGCAATTGGTAACAAAGTGATTTTCCTCCACCAGTAGGCATAATTACGAAAGAGTTGTGTCCCGTAATTATACTTTTTATGACCTGTTCTTGCAGTCCTTTAAATTGGTTGAAACCAAAATATTTTTTTAATTCTTTATGGATGTCAATTTCGGCTGAATTCATTCTTTGTTAATGGTATTTTACATAAATTTGCAGAACTAAAGATACAAATTTCTTTAATATATACAAATTTTATATAATTTCTGTTTTGATAACACCCGATACTATTTTGGCTACAGCCAAAAAAACCATTCTCTCTGAAAGTCAATCCATTGCAAGATTGACTGATTTACTGACAGACGATTTCGTAAAGGCAATTGAAATTATTTTCAATACCAAAGGCAGGCTTATTGTAACCGGAATAGGAAAGAGCGCAATTATTGCCCAAAAAATAGTAGCATCGATGAATTCTACTGGAACGCCATCCATGTTTCTTCATGCATCGGAAGCGATTCATGGTGATTTAGGAATGGTGCAGCCAGAAGATGTTGTAATCTGTATTTCTAAAAGCGGAAACAGTCCCGAAATCAAGGTTTTGGTTCCTATTTTAAAGCGTTTTGGAAATACCTTAATTGCGATTACCGGAAACACAACTTCATTTTTGGCAAAAGGCTCGGATTATGTTTTAGACACTACTATTGACTCTGAATCCTGTCCTAATAATTTGGCTCCCACAAACAGCACTACAGCACAATTAGTTATGGGTGATGCCCTAACCATTTGTTTGATGGAAATGCGAAACTTTAAAAGTGAGGATTTTGCAAAATACCATCCTGGAGGGGCTTTAGGTAAAAAATTATTACTTCGTGTTGGCGACATGCTTGATCAGACACATAAACCAACAGTTGCTCCGGATTCGACAATTAAAAAAGTGATTTTTGAGATTTCGGAAAAACGTCTAGGCGTAACAGCTGTAGTGGAAGAAAATAAAGTAATCGGGATTATCACTGATGGAGACATCAGGCGAATGTTAAACAAGAGGGATACGTTTACTGATTTGACTGCAAAGGATATTATGACCAAAAACCCTAAAATGATCCAGCTTACTGACATGGTTGTTGACGCGTTGAATATTCTTGAAGATTTTTCTATAACTCAATTAGTTGTAGTTGAGAACAATGAATACAAAGGAGTGTTGCATTTGCATGATATTTTAAAAGAAGGAATTGTATAATGGCTAAGAAAAACTTAAATGAGATGTCTTTTTTAGACCATCTTGAAGAATTAAGATGGTTGCTGGTACGAAGTGCCGCAGCAGTTTTGATTATGGCTTTTGCCTCTTATTTTGTATGTGATTTTTTGTTTGATACGGTTATTTTCGGTCCAACCCGGCCTTCGTTTATTACCTATACTTTTTTTTGTGATTTATCACATCAATTGGGTTTTGCCGAAAGTATTTGTATTACTGAAATGCCTTTTATCATTCAGAACACGGAAATGGAAGGCCAAGTAAACATCTTTATTTGGATGTGTATTTTAGCTGGATTTATTCTCGCTTTTCCTTATATTTTATGGGAATTATGGAAATTTATCAGTCCGGCACTTTATGAAAAGGAACGGAAAAATGCCAAATTATTTATCTTTGTATCTTCTTTGCTTTTCTTTTTAGGGGTTCTTTTTGGTTATTTTATAGTACTCCCAATGTCGGTTAATTTTGTTGCTACTTTTACCATTAGTGACATCATTAAAAACCAATTCACACTGGATTCCTATATTGGAATGGTTAAAACATCGGTGATAGCAAGTGGATTGTTCTTTGAAATGCCTATCATAATTTATTTCTTGACCAAATTAGGTTTGGTTACCCCAGAATTTTTGCGAAAATATAGAAAATACGCAATCGTAATTGTATTGATTGTTGCTGCTATTGTCACTCCTCCAGATGTTGTGAGTCAGATAATCGTTGCTGTTCCAATGTTACTATTATTTGAATTGAGTGTTATAATTTCAGCTATTGTATATAAACGAAAAATAAAAAATGAGCAATCTAATTAACGAATTCAACGACTACCGTTCAAAAATGAACGAAAAATTATTGGCAGATAACAATAAAATCGTAAAACGCATCTTCAATTTAGACACCAATGCCTATGCAGAAGGCGCTTTGGACGTAAAAACCAAAGAACTTTTAGGATTAGTTGCTTCGGCAGTTCTAAGATGTGACGACTGTGTAAAATACCATTTGGAGACAAGCTATAAAGAAGGCGTTACGAAAGAAGAAATGATGGAAGCAATGGGAATTGCTACATTAGTTGGAGGGACAATTGTAGTTCCTCATTTACGTAGAGCGTATGAATTTTGGGAAGCTTTAGAAGAAAGTGGTCAGTAAATAGTGTTCAGTAATTACAATTTAAATTAGACTTATGATATTAAGAGCAGAAAATTTAATCAAGACCTATAAAGGACGAAGTGTCGTAAAAGGCATTTCGGTAGAAGTGAACCAAGGCGAAATCGTGGGGCTTTTAGGTCCAAATGGTGCTGGAAAAACGACTTCTTTTTATATGATTGTAGGATTGGTAAAACCAAATTCGGGAAATATTTATCTTGATGACTTGAATATTACTGACTATCCAATGTACAAAAGAGCCCAACAAGGTATTGGATATTTGGCACAAGAAGCTTCTGTTTTTAGAAAATTAAGTATTGAAGATAATATTTTAAGCGTGCTTCAGTTGACTAAATTATCCAAAGCTGAACAAATTGCAAAAATGGAAAGCTTGATTGATGAATTCAGTCTTCAGCATATTCGTACCAATCGCGGGGATTTACTTTCCGGAGGGGAAAGACGACGTACAGAAATAGCCCGTTGTTTAGCCACTGACCCCAAATTCATTTTATTAGACGAGCCTTTTGCAGGGGTTGATCCCGTTGCAGTGGAAGACATCCAAAGAATCGTTGCCCAATTAAAAAACAAAAACATCGGAATCCTTATTACTGACCACAACGTTCAGGAAACATTGGCAATTACAGATAAAACTTATTTAATGTTTGAAGGTGGAATCCTAAAAGCAGGAGTGCCAGAAGATTTAGTGGAGGATGAAATGGTGCGTCGGGTTTATTTAGGCCAGAACTTTGAATTGAGGAAGAAAAAGATTGAGTTTTAAGTAAAATCCTTGCAGTGAAGGTTGCAGCATTTAACATCTGAGCCTATCCTAACCACAACGCTAATTCACAAAAATGAAACAAGAAGAACCATCTAAAGAAACTTTACAAAATTGGAGTAAAGACCCAAACAATTGGAAATGGGGAATGTTTTATTACAACAAAGAAGATAAAAGGATTTTGCCTCCAAAAAGAATTCCATGGATGGGATGGACTGTAAATTTTGCAAATAGAAACTCCCTTTTATTATTTTTGGCTATCTTAATTATTGCTCTTATTCCACTACTTTTTTTCCAAAAGCATTCCTAACTACCGACAACAATACATAAAATAGGATTACCAAAGCGACTCCTAAAAATTGAAATACTCCCAATAGTATAATTGAAATCAGTAAAAATAAGATTTGCAACGCATTGTCCTTTAAATTAAACTTTTTTATTTTTAAAGAAAATAATGGAATTTCTGCATTCATAACATAAGCACTCAATAAAGTGATTCCTATAAGAACCCATTCGTTTTTAAGCATATCCGCAATAAAACCATCTTCAGAATAATTTAAAATTAAAGGCAAACTCAAAACAAACAAGGCATTAGCCGGAGTAGGCAATCCTATAAAAGAGTCTGTTTGTCTTGTATCAATATTGAAATTCGCCAGTCTGTAACAAGCTCCAAGAGTAATTATAAAACCCAGTAAAGAAAAGCAAATACTAAAACTAAATTCATTCAACGATCCAGTTTTTAATGAATTTGCCAACATAAAAAACATTACTGTACCAGGAACTACTCCACTTGTCACCATATCTGCAAGAGAATCCAATTGCAATCCCAGCGGACTTGAAACCTTAAATAATCTTGCAAAAAATCCATCAAAAAAATCAAAAAAGATACCTAGACAAACAAAATAAAATGCCATATCAAATTGTTCATTAAACACAAAAACCAAAGCAATACAACCACAAAAAAGGTTCAGAAGTGTTATAATATTTGGAATGTGCTTTTTGATGTTCATATTTCGAATTATTGTTTTTATGTTGAAACTATTCAATTTTTAAGTTTACAAATTTAGCACAATAACTGAAAGAGAAGTACGTTTTTTTATTAGAGTTTTGCATAACTATACTTTTGACTACTATTTATTTAGTTAAATTGTCGGGCACCTCAACTAAAATGTATATTTTTGATAAAAATTTCCAACTTTGATTTAAAAAAATTCGCCTTGAAAAAAACTTCATTAGTAATCTTACTATTCACAACCATTTTATCTTATAGTCAAGGAGTTAGAAAATACTCTAATGAATTTATGAATATTGGTGTTGATGCCGCTGCATTGGGAATGTCAAATGCAGTTGTGGGAAGTACAAGCGATGTAAATTCAGGATATTGGAATCCTGCTGGATTATTAGGCTTAAAAGACAGACAAATAGGTTTAATGCATGCCAGCTATTTTGCAAATATTGCTCAATATGATTATGCTGGTTTTGCAATGCCTATTGACAATAAAAGCGCTTGGGGAATTTCCCTTATCCGTTTTGGTGTTGACGATATCTTAAACACCACCCAATTAATTGATGATCAAGGAAACATAGACTACAACCGTATTAGTTTATTCTCTACTGCTGATTATGGTGCTACTTTTTCTTATGCCAGAAAATCAAAAATAGTTGGATTGAATTATGGTGTAAATGCTAAAGTGATTCGACGAATAATCGGAAAATTTGCCAGTTCCTGGGGATTTGGATTTGATTTAGGTTTGCAATATGAACGCAAGAATTGGAAATTTGGTTTAATGGTTCGTGACATTACCACAACTTATAATGTTTGGACAATTGATGAAGAAGAATACACAAAAGTACAGGATGCAGTTGAAGACCAGAATCAAGAATTGCCAGAAACCACTGAAATTACTTTTCCGAAAGTGCAATTAGGAGTATCTAAAAAATTCTTGTTTAAAAACCAAACCAGTTTATTGGCGGCGACTAATTTAAATACTCGCTTTGAAAGAACGAACGATATTATTTCCAGCGAAAAATTAAGTGTTGATCCTGCTTTGGGATTTGAATTTGGTTATACCGAATTGGTTTTTTTACGCGCAGGTTTTGGAAATTTTCAAAATATAGAACAAATAGACGGTAGCAAAAAAGTAGGGTTTCAACCCAATATTGGTTTGGGATTCAAATACAAAGGAGTACAAATTGATTATGCTTTAACCGATTTAGGGAATCAAAGTGCTGCATTATACTCTAATGTCTTTTCACTGAAAATTGATTTAAGTATTTTTAAATAACAACTTGGTTAATGTTTAAAAAAATAGCCCTTTTACTTTTTTTTATTAATTTTTCTGGCTTTTCACAACAAGTTACAATCTCTGAACCTTTAACAATTAGCATTTTAACTGTAGGGACAGCTGACGAATCACATTCATTATACGGACATACGGCTTTACGTATTGTTGACAATTCAAATCATACGGATTTGGTTTATAATTACGGTATGTTTGATTTTCGAACGGAAAACTTTGTTTTGAAATTCGTGAAAGGCGACTTACAATATTTTGCAGCAGCTTATCCCTACGCTGATTTTGAATATAGTTACAGGGAAGAAAACCGTTCTATTTACGAACAGGTACTAAATCTGTCTTCGGAAGAAAAACTAGCTTTACAGCTTAAATTAATCAATACTTTATATTCCAAAGACCGTATTTATACTTATAAATTCATAGATAGAAATTGCACTACAAAAGTAGTTGACATTATAAACGATGTTTTAAAGTCCAAAGTAATTACAAAGAAAAAATTCGATTCAAAAACCTATCGTGATGTGTTGTTTCCTTATGCAAAAAATCATTTTTTTCAAAAGTTGGGAATCAATATAATTTTTGGAACCAAAGTAGACAACAATGCCAGTACTATTTTCCTCCCATTTGATTTAAAAGAAAATCTTGATAAAACTACTTATAAAAATAAAGCGCTGGTTCAGGAAACCAAAACTTTATTTGAAGCCAATAGAAAGCCCATAACTTCTCTTTGGGACACGATTTACATTTTAATTGGCGCTTTAGTGCTTTTGATTATAATCAACAATAAAAAACTTACTATAGCTTATTTTATAATTTTAGGGTTTCTTGGATTATTGTTTTCAGTTATTGGATTGTATTCTTTCCACAAAGAGTTATTATGGAATTACAACGTATTGTTATTCAATCCGCTATCGTTGGTATTAGTCTTTTTTATTATAAAAAATAATATCTTGTGGATATCTCGAATTTGTAAATGGTGTTTGGCTTGTATTGGGATTTATACCGTTTTTATGCTTAACAAAATTCATTTACTAATTGTACTTCCAATAATTGCAACTACTGCAATACAATTAATCCGATTGATAAGAAGAAAATAATCTTATTGACCCCTATAGAACAATACTGTACTTATTGTTTTAATAACGATATTGATGTCTAAAAAAATACTTCGGTGTTTAATATAATACAGGTCATATTGCAATTTTATCAAAGAGTCTTCTATACTTTCCCCATAAGAATAATTAACCTGGGCCCATCCTGTTAGTCCTGGTTTTATAATATGCCTAGTTTCATAAAAAGGCATTATTTCGGATATTTCCTTGACAAAAACTGGTCTTTCAGGCCTTGGACCTATAATACCCATTTCTCCTTTCAGAATATTAATGAACTGGGGTAATTCATCGATTCTTGTTTTACGCAAAAACTTACCAAACGGAGTAATCCTTATATCATTTTGAACGGCGAAAACAGCTCCATGGGACTCCGCTTTCTCAATCATCGTGCGGAATTTATGTATTTTAAATATTTCACCGTTTTTCCCGACTCTCTCCTGTATATAAAATAAAGAACCTCGGCTTTTGCCCAAAAAATTTCCAATTAGTATAAAAGGAATCAACAATCCCGTAATCAATAACCCAACAAAAGAAATCGTATATTCTACTATTTGTATCCAAAGCAAATAAAGTGTGTTTTGATTACTTCTGCTAAATGGAAAATAACGATAGAAGTCCCGCGCTACATATTGCACTGGGATACGTTGTGCAGTATGCTCATATACTTTTGTATATTCCCTGATTACAAAACCATTCTCCAATAAATGGAGTAGTTTATTATATAATGAAATCGTGATTCCTTCTGTGTTTTGAGAGGCAATCACAATTTCTGAAACTGAATGCTTGCTAACAAATTTTTCTAAATGTTCAATATTTATTTTATGGATATTGTTTTTTGTCGCTATCTTATTTTCGATGTCGGAGTCGATATAACCTAATACCTTATAATGAGGATCTGCATTTTCAAGTCCAATGATTAGCTCTTCAGCCTGATTGGAATCACAGACTAAAATTACTTTTTTCACAAACCGAAGTGAGCCAAAAAAATAAAGGTAAATCATTCTCCATAAAAATAGAGCCAGTAAAATAGAAAGAAAAAAATAGATTATTTGCAACCTATTGTTAGGTAGCATTGGAGTATAAAAAGGTGTCAATAAATAAAACAACACCGTTGTAGATGATGTTAGAAGAATACTCCTAATGACTTCGTATTGTTTATTGGCAACTTGCAGGTTGTACATTTCGAAAACAGCACCAAATAAACTAATATAAAAACCCAGTACAATTAACCAATAATAATTGTCTCTACCAATTTTAAAATAATCAAAATCAAAAACTATCCCAACTAAGTATAACGCTAAAAATACAGATACGATATCAAAAATCCTTAAAAGAACTTTTCTTTCTGATATTTCGAAATGTATTTTTCTATGGATTAGCATTTTTTATAAGTGTAAATGGAGTACAAAGTTACTTAAATATAAGGTAAATATTTATTTCAAAATTTCGAGCCATTCTTGCTTAATGGAGTTCCAATCAAAAGATTCTGATTTAACCCTTGCGTTCCGCGTTATTTCTTTAAAAAAGCAAGGTTCATCTATCAATTTTTCAATTCCTTCTACCATCGCTTCAACATCATTGTCATTTACTTTTATTGCCTCTGTATTATTTTTTAAGAGATAAGGAATTCCGCCTACATTTGTTGTTACCACTGCTAAACCCAATGCCATCGCTTCAATAACACTTACAGGTGTATTATCAAAATGAGTAGTGTTAATAAAAATGTCATATTCTTGAGATAAGGTAGTCCATTCATTTTTTGATAATTTTCCAGGAAAGTTAATTTTTAACCCTAGATTATAAGCCATTTTTTTGCATTTCACCAAACAGCCATTTTTATCTGGACCTACCATGCTAAGAGTTGCCTCAGGATATTTTTCAAGAAGTGTGGCTAATACTTTTATTGCCATTTCGGGATTATAAATGGGTGCAAAAGAACGTACCCATAAAAGTTTTGGTTCAATAACATTTCTGTCTTTAAATTTATAGTTTTGAATTTCTATTGCATTAGGAATGTACTTTATATTAAAAAAACCGCGTTTTTGAAATGCAGTCAATAAATAATTGGAGGGTGCTATATTTATATAAGCATTATTAAAAACCATTTTACAAAGTTTAGGATTATTATCCAATCTATTAGGTAAATTCCCTCCATGTAATTTTGGAATATATTTTAATCTAAAAAACCGACACAATTGACTAATAATAAATGCATACCAGAAATTGGTAGTGCTATAAACGTCAATTAAAACATACTCTACTTTATTTCTTAAGCGTATAGTACTATAAATCATGTTGAGCATCCTTAAAGATTTATTTCTATAAGAAGAAGCATAATCGACTTGAAAACCTTCAGATTCAAAAAGATTCCCCATAGTTTCTATAGAAGTGCTATTACTTCCATGTTTAGAAAGCTTATTTCCTATGTAAAGCAGGTGTTTCATTAGTAGTAAGTTTTACTTTTAACAATACCAATGCATATATAAATGATGGCGCGGCAGTCCTCATACCTGCGTGATTAATAGATAAAAACCAAAAAACCAAGAATGGAAACAGATATAAATGCTGTTTGTTATTTATATACAAAATCAATGGAGTAAAAATTAAAATCATTAAACCTAAAACACCTAATGAACCGTGTTCAGCTAACATTCTGGTAATTTCATCGTGAGAAGCAAACCTACTAGTTGATTCCATTTGTTCAGATCTTATCTCTGTCCCTTTTGACACTCCAACTCCAAAAATAGGATTTTCTAAAAACATATTAAATTCGCCTTCTGCCAAATTTGCTCTACCTGTAAATTTATCTTTCTTAATCCTACCCAAAGCATCTTTATTAGCATATCTTTTATCAATCAATCCATCTGTTTGATAAGAAGTATAAAACCAAGTAACACTCATTACCACAAAAAGAGTAATCATTAAATAATTTAGTTTTACTTTTCCCTTATATTTTGAATGATAATAAATATATAATAGCAAAGTAATAATCATTGCAAAACCAGTCATCATTCCACCTCTTGAAAAAGTTATCATTCCTCTATAGCTAATATAACTGGCAATAAATAAATTAATGCTCAAAATAAACTTCGTTCTGGATAGTAAAATTATCCTTGAAAAAAAAATAAACATCCCTAAACCCATAACTGTAGCAACTTGATTGGGTCCAAAACCACCTGAAAACTGACCTGTTGAAGTCGTACTCGTAAGCAGCCCTTTAATACTTGGAGAATAAAATATAAGATAAACGGTACACGAAATAATGGGTAAGCCTATATTTAATAGTAAAGAATTAATTTCCCAGAGCGTTATTTTTTTGTTGTATGTATATAAAGACATTACAGCTAAACTAACTGGACCAGATATGTTAAAAGCTATCGACTTTCGAATATTAGTTTCGGTACTTAATACTTCAGTAGCAATTATTATACTTGGAATTAATAAAAATAAAAAAATCCAGTAAGGCACTGCGTTTTTAGAAAATCCAGAATAAAACATTCCTAAAAATGCAAATGTCATTATTCCATATTTTGCAAACTCATAACTTGGACTTCCTTCAGTCATCCTTAAAAAAACCTCACTCCCAACCATATAAGCTGCGGCATATAATACCTCGTTATTTTTATTCCTTTTTTTAATTACAATATAAACACCTCCTAATATTATTAAATACCCATAAATTTTAGATAAAAATGGTGCTAAATAGATTACAAAACCTATTACAACGTGAATCAAAATTAAAAAAAGATATTTTTTTTGCTTGTCTTCCATTTACTGAAATTTATTTATCCAATCCAGATATTTTTTTAAAACTATATCTTTAGAATGATTTTCAATAATAATTTTATATAGATTTTCTCCAAATTTAACTCTTAAATCCTCATTTTCAATTAATAAAATCAATGATTCGACAAACTGTTCTGTATTATTTGAGCTTACTACAAATCCATTTTCATTATTATTCAATATTAATGGAATCTCACCTACCGCTGTAGAAACGACTGATTTTTTGAACATCCCATATTCCAATAAAGCCACAGGTAAACCTTCAAAAGAGGAAGTCAAAACACATATTGAAGATTGCTGTATAATATGCGGAATATCTTTTTTTGCCCCATAGATATAAACATTCTGAGATAAATCATTATTCTTTATTTTTTCTTTTAATTCTTTAGAGTAGAAGTCATTTAAATCATTTCCCACTAAATGGAAACTCCAATGCGGTTTTTTTTTTTTTATTATAATAGCAATATCCAAAAGAAAATTATGATTTTTAGGATGCCTTAAATTAGCTAAACATAATATTCTTTTATCTTTCTCGCCTTTCAAAAAAGTAAGTTCTTGGTCAGAACTATCAAATAATGTGAAATTAGCTAAATATAAATTATCTTTTCTACAGAGGTTTTTTATATGCCATTTTTCTAATGAATGATTAACAGCAATAATACCGGTAAACAAAAACGAACAAAACCATAATGGAATATTTCGACGAAGAGATTCATTGCTACGAGCTCCTTTATGATCATGCCAAATAATTTTTACTTTAAAATAAATCAATTTCAATAAAAAAGCAGTGAAAAAAGAGGTGCTATGAGCATGAACAAAATCAATCTGATTTTGTTTGCAATAATTTCGTAGTCTGAAAATTGCAGGAATATCAATTGCCCCTTTTTTATTTAAAAAAAAATAATTGACTTTATATTTCAACTGCTCTTTTAACCCACCTTCTTGACGAGTTGCTATTAATCCTGAAAATTCTATTTTTTCAGAAAGCCCATTAGCATAATTGACAGCCATCTTTTCTGCACCACCAATGGCTAAGGAATCTATAAGTTGGAGAATTCTCATACTTTCAACAATAGTTTTATTTCATTTTCAAAAGTATCAATTGTGTATTTTCGTGACCATACAACAGCGTTTTTTGTTTTAGAATCATATAACTCTTGATTTGATATTATTTCTTGAATATGTTTAAAATCATTTTCCAAAATCATTGAAAGCAACACACCCCTTCCTCCATTATCCAAGATATTTGGCACGCAAGATATAGGTGTTACAATTGGCAAACAACCCCAAAACATTGCCTCAGCAACTACTTTTGGCCAACCTTCGCTTTTTGATGGAAGAATTAAAAAATGACTCGTTTCATAAGCTTCCTGAACAATGTCTTTATGCTGATTCCCTTTAATAAAAACAAAATTCTCTAATTTATTCTCTTGAATATAACTTTCCAAAACGACTCTTTCTTTTCCTTCTCCATATAAATCTATTTGAACATTATGACCTTTTGAAGCTAATTGCTCCAACAATTGAATAGCATATAAAGGATTTTTACCCTGTGTCAGACTACCTACAAACAGAAAATTAATTTTATTATTTAAACTTTTTTTCGAAATCTCTTTTTTATCTTTTTCATAATAAGATGCTGTAAAAAATGGTTTACTATTTTTTGAGATTCCTTCCCATTCTCCATAAACTAAAACTTCAATATTTCGAGTTAGAAAAGTGTTGTTTAAAATCCATTTTTGAATTCTGTAACTCAGCGGTTGTTTTGATTTCGAATCCCAATTACCTGCATATTTGGCCGTTTTTTGTTTGGCTGGAAATAAAATCTGTATAAAACAACCTAACAAACCAATATTTCCTGGACAACGCAAATGAATGTGATCTGCATTTTTCATTGCCAAATAAATCCTCTTTAAAACAATTGGAGCACTAAATATTGAAAGAGATATATCTTTTATAGAAGTGAAATTTAAGGCGGGAATTGAACAAAATTCTAATTTTTTTTTTGAGTAAAATAAATGAATACTTTCTTTTTCAATATTTTGTAAAGGTGCTACTATTGTAACAGAATCAACATTCTTTAACCAAATATTCATCTCCTTAACATAAGGTTCATAAGCAAAAAAAGCGTTGTCTTCTCTACCGTGAATTACGTGGGTGATGATTGCAAAATTCATATAAATTATTTTTTCTGCATCAACATTGTTAAGTGCATACAACTAAACAAATGACCATCTGATGTAGCAGATAAATCCCAATCTTTTTTATGCCATTTTACGCCAATTGCCTGTTTTTTTTCTGGCGACATTGGCAACAAATTAATTAAAAAATACCATTTTGAAAGTCCTAAAATTCCGTGTCTTTCTTTTATTGAAAAAGCATTCTGAAATTTATAAAACGTTTTTTTTGTAAACGGCCATTCCCAATCCTTATCCGATTGAAATGGACGATATAAAACCCTGATTATTTTTAGAGGCAAACTAGTTTCCAGTGGATCGTAGCTTATTACAGTTCCGTTTGGAGCTAATTTTTCATTTAATTTTGTAATCAATACATCCGGGTTTTGGAAATGATGCAATACACCATACGCATAAATAATATCGAAATCTTTATCCGGAAAATCTGCCGATAAAAAATCGGCAGCAACGGCTTTAGCAGTTGGAATATGTTTTAGTCGCTCATTTAAATTGGCTATTGCTATATCGCTTAAATCCAAACCAATATATTCTTTGCTATTTTCTGCTAAATATAAACTCAAATTATTTCCTGCAAAACAGCCTAAATCCAACACTTTTTTGTTTGACAACTCCCCAAACCATACTTTATGCAAATCATAAGACTGATTCAGAACACCAATATCCCGACGAATTTGTTTCAATGTTTTCTCTCTCAAATACGACCAAATTCTGGTAGGTAAATTTTTCTTTTTATGATTATAAAATTCCTTTTGCTTTTTATTAGTTTCTATAATTTCTTCCTGGGTTTTCATATTTTATTCTACAATTTTATCAATTATATATCTTGGTCGTTTTTTTACTTCCGAATATATTTTCCCTATGTACTCTCCAATAATTCCAAAACAGAACAATTGAATTCCTCCTAAAAAATACATTGGCAAAACCGTAGAAAGCCATCCTGGAACTACATTTCCTGAATATAAAGAAACGAAAGCATA
This sequence comes from Bacteroidota bacterium, assembly GCA_040387655.1. Classification (GTDB taxonomy): domain Bacteria; phylum Bacteroidota; class Bacteroidia; order Flavobacteriales; family Flavobacteriaceae; genus Flavobacterium. The sequence continues at coordinate 228,035 of JAZKDI010000003.1, forward strand.
GCCGCTCATTATCAAACATACAAAAAATATAATAAATCCGAGTGCTGTAACTAGTTTTAACGGAAATGTACTGAAAGAAGTTATTCCGTTCCAAGCAAAAGAAATCATTTTGCCTAATGGATATTTGGATTCTCCTGCAAAACGTTCTAATCTGTCATAATAAACAATATCACTACTAAAACCAATTGATGGGATAATTCCTCTCAAAAATAAATTTACCTCATCAAATTCACTTAAAGCAGTAATTACCGTATTGCTACATAATCTATAATCTGCATGATTATGCACAATATTGACTTTCATTTTTCTTAATAAATAATAGAAAAACAAAGCAGTATTTCGTTTAAAAAAAGAATCTTTTTCTCTTTTACTGCGAACTCCATATATAATATTCGTTCCTGATTTGAATTTTAAAATCATTTCTTCAATCACATTCACATCATCCTGTAAATCACAATCTATAGAAATTAAAGCATCCGCTTGGTCATTGAACGTAAGTAAACCGGCCAATAATGCTTTTTGATGACCTACATTTCCAGCTAACTTCAAGCCTTTTATGTATTTATCCGATACTGATAATTCTTCTATAATTCCCCAAGTAGTATCATTACTTCCATCATCAATAAAGGAAATAAAGCTATTTTCGGAAATAACATTTCTTTTAATTAAATCAGAAAATACGGCACTAAGCTGTACCGAAGTTTCTTTCAAAACCTGTTCTTCGTTATAACAAGGGGATACGATTCCAATTATTGGTTTAAAATTTTCTGCCATTTTAAGCTGATTTAACTTTTGGAAATACGAAAATAGAAATCCAATTAATACTTTTTTCAATCCAGGAAATACGGTACAATCCCGCAGCACTCATAATATACAACGCTACTTTTGAAGGAAAAACATATCGGGGTTCCATATAAGTCAAACCGTGAAAAACAAGTAATGCAACAATTACCGACCAAAAAAACCAATAATGAAGTAAGTTTTTTCCTTTGTATAAAAACAGGAAGACTCCCGCTATTATCATAAGGTTCACAATATTAATAATTACCATAAAAATCCAATAACCAAAAACTCCATTAAATGGTCCCAAATGAAAATTTTTAGGCTGAACACTATTTATAAAATAAATATGTCCATAAAAACATTTGACAAAAAACTGTCTAGTAAATAAAAATGGATGTTCTAAAGCATCATTGATTAAAAACTCTTTATAAACCTGAGCATACGATTGATGGGTTTTGTCCATAACTAATGAAAGCTCATTTCCGCTTTTATGCCAGTTTTGATAATCTTTACTGTCTGGCCGAATATCACTTTCCCAATACCTAAGATCTGTAGGTTCTTCTCTGAATTGAAAGCGTCCTTGATGGGCAACATAATAAAATAAATCTTCTTGATTCCCACCAGATTTAGTTCCTGTAATTGCTTTAGCTAATTGTAACGAGCCAAAACTGAATAAACCGACAGTTAAAAAAGTCATCATCATTTTCTTTCCATAGCTTAAAAAAAAAGATTTGTCTTTGAAAAAAGAATATAAAACAACTAATGTTCCAATTCCTAAAAGCAACAATGTATTAGGTCTATTGAGAATTAAAAACCAAAGCCCAAAAATTAAAAGAACCCAACCTCTTTTTTTCTGAGGTGCTGCAAACGCTATAGACCATCCATAAATAGCTAAGGTTAATGAGAAAAAGGCAGGAGCTTCTGCCATTATTCCTAAAGAATAATAACAGTGAATTGGAAATATAAAAAACAACAATACACTTAAAATACCTATTTCCTTTGAAAAAAAAGAAGTTGCTATTCTAAAAATAAGTAATAAACTTATTGTGACAATTATAGATGTAAATACTATTCCATAAACCCAAAGTTGATCATCGATAGCATTTGAAGGTGCTAGCAGATAAACTGGCGAATAAAATAAAACTGGTCCAGGTGCTTTTGTAATAACTACTTTATCATAACCAATATTTCCTTTTATAAATAAAGCCAAATTTTTTGCTTCTTCATGAAAAGTAATATCACCAAAAGGTTTTACTTTAAATGGTAGATTCAAAACTACAAGCATCATTAAAAATGACACCAATATTATTATTAAATATATACGTTTAATAGAAAAAATATTTTTGTTCATATTTTTTATTTATTCTGATTTAGGCTTATCAATCAGTAAACTCCACCAACCTATTGTCCTACCTAAACTTTCAGTGAATGCTTCCTTTTTTTTATTGCTTGTAAATATATTACTAAATCGAATGATTGTCAAAAGTATTGTTATCAAATGCCATTTCACTTTTGCTTTTATTGATGGATTTGGTGTTTTTACATGCCATACATACCAGCCGTTTCTTACCACCATTTTACCATATTGATATTGATTTGGTCGTCCGGAAGGGTCATGATAATGTGCTAATTGAGCAGCTGCATTGATATACAATTTACCTGTTTTTGACAAACGCAAAGTAAAATCCGCATCTTCATACAATCCATAACCTTCAAAATAGGTCGAAAACTGAAAATTATCAAATACTTTTTTTCTGAAAGAAGAAACTCCACCCATTAATTGTTCTACTTGATATATTTTACCGCTTGGCGGTAAAAAACCAATGCTTCTTCCGTGAGAAAAATCAGGTGCAAAGCCAGGCGAAACATCAGAATCCAATCCTAATCTTTTTCTCCAAACAAAACGGCTTCCGTCTTTACGTTTCCATCCATCATAATAAAATTCATTTATTTTGGGAATTTCATTTTCAGTGACCTTTATCCAAACCACTTCATTATTGATATAACCACCAACTCCTAATGCTTCTGGGTGAATAATGTATGTTTTTAGAATTTCTTCAAAATAATTGGATTCCAAAACCGTATCGTCATCAAGAAAGCAAACAATTTCTGATTCAAGATTAACTTTTTTGATTCCAAAATTACGCTGCTTTGTTAAACCACGATTTTTTGAATCAACAAAGTAATATTTTAGATTTTTAAAATGATTTTCTTTTAAAACTACTTCTGTTTCCGAATTTATAGAACCATCAATAATTACAATTTCGTTAGGATAAACAGTTTGTTCCGTGACCGATTGCAATAATTTCAGCAATGGCTGTGGACGCATATAAGTACAAATGATTAAAGAAAAATTCATTGCTTTTATTTTGTTCGTTTTCCCAATGCGATTAATTTTTTAGCATAAAAAACCGATTCCTTAAATTGTAAAAGCCGTAAAGGCATTTTTAAAATTTTCAATGGAAATTCCCATTTATTCCCTTTAAACAAATACATCGAAAAATATTTGTGTTTGTATTCTATAAGTTGTTGTGGCGTAAATTGTTTGTGAATCTGATACATAATTGTTGGGCTTGGAACTGGACGGATATGTTTAACTGGATTATCTAATTCCCAAGGTTGTGTTTTTCGTTTTTTTCCTAAAACTTTCGCCTGATTTCCCCAAAAACGGTAACCACCAACTGGAGGTTTTAAATGCAAATTGGCAGAAAATGGGTTATGCAAAACTGTAACTCCAATTTTTGACAATGAAATTCCGAAATCACTGTCTTCTCCATAACCGCCATCATAATTGATATCATTACCGATTAATTGATTTACAAATTCTCTTTTTACACAGGAATTGGCATTACTGAAGCTTGTAGCAGCACCAACTTTCCACCTTGTATCACCTAATTTTTCTAATTTATTTTTTAAAACATCTAAATTTTGACTCTGGTTATCCGCCCGAATATCCAATCCGTTACAAGCTCCAACATTATAAGTCTGTAAAATGCGAATGTGATTTGCTATGAAATCAGCTGGAATCCGAATATCATCATCGCCAAAAATAACATAATCGCCAGTGCATAAATCTATAGCTTCGTTTCTCGCACGACAACTCCCTTTAGTGGTTTGCCACTTAAACTGAACTTCAAAAGGGTAATTTTTAGGATTGTATAAAGATTGGTCACGGCTATTTTCTGGAGTGGCATCAACTACTATAACCTGTGTAGGAAGATAGCTTTGATTTTTTAAATCATTTAATAAATTCAAAGTAAAATCCTGGCGCATCATTGTGGGAATAATGTAACTTACTGTAGGCTTTCCCTGAATTTCATTGAGTATTCTTACAGGGACAATCGCTGGATATTTTCTTTGTTTGAAATTATTTTTGGCATAAAAAAAAGCATTCCATTCAGATAATTTCGAAAATCCTTTTCGATACAGCATAAAAACTGAATGGTCAATTTTGAAATTTTTTCTAAAAAAAACATAACGATCTCTTGTACTTATCTGGATGTTTTCGACTTCTTTCGAAGAAAATAGATTTTTCACATACAAAGTAATTCCACCAGATTTGGCCAAACAGTTGTACCCAAAATCCAATGCTTGCATCTGAACATTTTCAAAATCTGAATTAAATCCATTCAACAATTCCCAAACTGATTTCCGAACGGCAAACTGATTTGGATTTATTCTCCAGCTCACACATTCGTCCAAATTATCAAAATCATTGATGTACCAAAAAAATACAAATGCAAAATAGACCAAATCCGGAAAAGCATTTTTATAACCCTGTTCAAATGAACTGTGCCAAATATCACCAGCACCATTAGACAAATCCTCTAATTTTTTTAAATCAGGATTGCCATTATAGAGAATTATCTCTCCTTTGCTGGTTATATATTCTTTTAATTCCATTTTATTTGACCTCTACTAACTTTTTATAAAAAGCCGCACTTTGTTGAGCGACAATTTTAATGCTGAATTTCTCTTCTATTTTTTTTCTTGCACTTCCACCTATTTGAATTCTTAACTGTTCATCATTCAAAAGTTTCAAAACCTTAGTTGCAAATTCAAGATGTTTTTTTGGATTCACTAAAAAACCGTCTTTTCCATTTTCAATAATTTCATTTGCCCAACCAATATCAGATGCGACAATCGCTTTTTGCATTGCCATTGCTTCAATCCAAGAAACGGGTAATGCCTCGGCAAAGGTAGGAAAAACACAAACAGTAGCTTGATTTATCAATTGTTTGATATCGGAATAAGGCACACTTCCTAAATAATTTACATTCTGTAAAGCTTCAGTTGTAAACAAAACTTGCATCATTTGCCAAGTGGATTTATTTCCGGAAACAATATCCGAAGCATCTTTTCCGACTAAAATAAGCTTTACATTTTTGTTTTGACTGAAAACTTCATTAAATATAAAGGGCAATTCCAGCAATCCTTTCTTTCGGATTAAAGTTCCGAAATATAATATAGTTTGAGAATCCTGTTCCATTTCAGAAGAATTAAAATTGGTCAGGTCAACTCCATTTGGAACAACTGTAAAATCTTTATTTAATTCAAATAATTTATTGGTCAATTGACCTGTAAACTGACTGACTGATAAAATTCCGTCTGCCTGTTGCAAAGCTTTTTTTTCGTGAAAATGATTACTCCATTTTACAGGACGATTATCCAAGTGGCAGAAATAGGTATCTGAACCGTGTAATCTAATTATTAATGGGCATTTTGGTTTGATAAACGAAGTAAAACCTATCCAGTCAGGAGCTTCAACAATATCGATTTCATTATTTGAAACCAATTCATTAATTAGTTTTTCTACTTTTTTTTGGGATAAATAACGCGACAGGCCTTTAAGTTTTATATTTTTAATTTTATAAAAAATAATTCCGTTTTCAATAAATACTTCATCAGAATTCTGTCCATAAACCAAAACCAGAATCTGATGTCCCTGCTGTATTAATCCTTCTGCCAAATTCATAATACTTGTACCAATTCCACCTGACGCAGTGATTTTTGGATTCGGGTATTCGGATGTGAGAAAGGCGATTTTTATCATATTAACATTATATAATTTTCAACCATTTTCTCCAAAGAAAAGGATTCTTCAATTAACAGTCTTGTATTTAATATGATTTTTTGATTTCCTAAATATAAATTTTCAAGAAGCGTTTTTAATTCATTTTTATTTTTTGCTTCAAAAATATATCCGTTTTTATTATTGGTAATCGCTTCTTCATTCCCACCCACATTGGTAGTTACAACTGGTACATTTGCCGCTAAACTTTCCAAAATTGACAAACTGAAACATTCCATATGTGTAGGTTGCAACATATAATCATATAGACAGAAAATCTCCTTCAGATTGGGTTTGCTTCCCATAAAATTAAAAACAGAATCCAACTGATACTGCTCTACTTTAGTCTTTAAAAAATTTTCATATAAACCTTCACCATAAATATCAATTTTGATTTCATTTTTAATTTCATTTAGTAATAAATTTACTGCTTCAATTAAATCCTGAATTCCTTTTGATTCCCTTAAATGTGAAGCAACTAAAAAACTTGGTTTTTTATCATTTCTATAATTTCGGACTAAAATATCTTTTGTAACCACTCCATTATATATTGTGATGGTTTTGTTTTTCAAATGGCTTCCAAAATCAGCTAGAATTTCATTGACAGTATAATGAGAAACCCCTATAAATAAATCTATATGTTTAGAATACAGAATTCCTTTAATCCGCTTTGTAATTTTCTTTTTTAGCGGATATCCACTTAATGGTCTGGGATTGTGGTCAACGGCAATAATTTTTGGGTTATTTATTTTTTTTATTTTCAAAAAAAAAGAAGTGCATAATTCTACAAAATGAGTAAAGACTATGGTGAAACCTGGATTATTTTCTTTGCAGTAATTGAGAAAAACTCCAGTTAACAAACCTTCATTGTCCGAAACAATATTTAAATTCTGGTATCCTGAAAAATCTGCGTCATTAGGAAAAAACCAAATTACTTCATTCCCTTTTTTCTTACACTCTAAATCAAAAAGCCAAAAGAAATGGTCCATTCCGCCAATACGTTCAGGAAAAAGTTTATAATCACAAATTACTGCTATTTTTTTCATCTTTTATTCTTAAATAAATAGTTAGTGAGCTGTTTCATCACTTTTGATTCTATTTTCCTTGTATAATAAATACTGAAAAGAATCATAAATATAGCAATTAATAGAGGTGTAATAAAACTATATTGAGTAAAAAAACCAACACTGTTTTTTATGAAAACAACGCCTACATATTCGTGAATTAAATATAAAAAATACGATGCTCCACCAATATTTATTAAGATTTTATTTTCCAGAAATTTTAATAATTGTGGACGATAAATAAAACAAAAAAACAAGGAATACATTATTGAGATTGATATTAAATTAACTTTATCCAAAGTATAATTTTGTAAAATAAAAACAATCCCTAAAATGATAAGATATCTTTTTGAGTCATTACTGTCCTTATAAATTAAATAAAACAATGAACCCGCCAAGAAGAAAGATATATGCTCACATAGATTAAATAAATGGATAATTTTTTGGATTATCAAAACCTGATTTACATTAAAATGCAGAAGGGTTAAATATAAAAATATAACATTAAAAGAAGCTATGATAAAGTTTCTAATAAATTTTGTTCTATCAAAAAAATAAATAGAACTGGACAAAACATAAAACTGAATCTCAGGCCACAAACTCCAATAAGAAAAATTTAAATAGGTATAATGACTTTTAGTTCCCATAATCCAATCGAATAAATTGGGTGGCAAAAACGTCAGGCTAACAATTAAATTCCTAATATGATTACTGTCTTCAAACGTATTTCTAAAATCAAACAGATGTAAAAGCACAAACGTCAAAACTGAAGCAATTAACATTGAGGGAAACAGTCTTATAAATCTTTTTTTCCAGAAAGAAGTAAAATTTGGAGTTTTCTCTAAAGTATAACAAATCACAAAACCAGATATTATGAAGAAAAACGAAACCCCTTTAAAACCATATTTAAAAAAATCGGCTCCATAAAACGGGTAATCCTCATTATTCCATCTATAAAAATAATGATATAAGAGCACGGCTATAATTGCGATTGCCCGAAAACTATCAAGAACACCTATTCTATTGTTTTTTTGCATTCTCCATAAAATTTAGCAATGCTTCTGTAATTCTTTTTCCCGTTCCCACAATTGGTTTGCTTATCTGAATTTTCACCAATACTTCTTGCTGTACCAATTTGTCTTCTGGAAATTCGAGAGCAAAATTAATTTTATCAATCAAATCATTTTCTTCTTTGGCAATTACCACTGCTCCACTATCAATAACTTTTTTATAGTGAGTGTAATTCAGGAATCGCTGATCATTGTACAAGCCATTACTTTCATTACCAAAAACGGTGTTTATGATAGGCTTCCCAAAAATCATAAAATCCAAACTCATAGTAGAACACATATTGACGTTTAAGTCCACATACTTTAAAATGGCCTTCAAATCGGTAAAATCTTCTGTTGTGGGTATGCGTTGTGACCAATTTTCTGAATGGTTTTCCCTAGTTAATTGCCATTTTGGTATGTTCCAAACAATTTCTGGAAATTCTGTTCTTACCGCTTCAAATCTTTTTCCATCTTCTGCTGGAGAAGTTCTAACCAATAATTGTGACGGGAAATTTATTCGGTTATCCCGAATGGCGTTGGCAATTGCCTTAATAACAATGGCGTCATTTTGACCAATGGAACTATCGGCACAGCTAAAACAAATTATTTTTTTTAATGGGTCTAATTTAAATTTTTCTATAAATTTTATTTTATCTGTAGAATATGCATCCATTGAATACGGTTCAAATTGCGGTGTACCCACTACTGCTATATTTTCGGATTTTGTAGAAGGATAAAAATGGAGCAGCTCTTTTTTCATCAGTTCACTCCATACTAAAAAATATTCAAATGTTCCCAGCATCCTTCCTTTTGAAGACAGATTATCCCAGCTGAAAATAAAACTGCTCACAGGGATTTTGAGTTTTAAGACACTGTACAGGAATGGGGTTAAATATGCTGGTCGCTGATGGGTAAAAAAAATAAAATCGGGGTTGTCTTCATGAAGTAATTTTATATAAGACTGAGTGGTTTTATGATTTGCAATAGTCCAAAATTGCATTTTTTCAATAAAAATAATAAATTGATGGGAATTAAAAAAACGGGTAATTAAATAAATAATTTTTGCGAGTATTGCTTTTGGTTTATTATTTTTTGGGTAACCCGATTTCAATAAATCCTTCATTCCAAAAAAAGACTTATACTGCTGAAGATGTGCAATTTCTTTGCTTTTTCTAAAAAACCACGTTTTATTATTTTCAGCAAAAACCGCTAACTCTTTTATTTCAATATTATCTTTATGCAACTCGTAAATTTCTTTTGGCAACCCGGAATAGATTATTATTTTCTGGAATTTTAGACTCGCCTCTTCCATAAAATTACTCATCACGTAATTTCTGTAACCTACTCCATCGGTAATTACTATCCCAAGTATTTTATGCATTTTACTATTTTCTTATTTTGGTTTGACAAGCAGCTGAATTTTCATTTTTATTCTTTTCTTTAGTTTCTTGAATTTACTCTTAATTAGAAATGTTTTATCTTTGAAAATTATTGGTTTTACAATTATTTTATTTTCAAAATGCAATAAATCGAAAACTCTGTTTATTCTATTGGTATGCATTTCATTATTTCCATAACTTCTGGCATACCAAGTATGATAAAGTAGTTTATTATCTTCTGAATCAAATACTAATGTGGTTTTATTATCATCTGAAAATGGCATTTCTGCGACTAAAAACAAAATTTTTTTTCCTTTTCTTCTCAACCAGAAATAAAAACAGTAATAAGGCTCATAAACGCTTTTTACATCAAAAATTTCTTTTAGTCCTGATAAGTTTTCCTCAAACTCCCCTTCATTTATATATTGATTTTTCCTAACTTCCCTTTCATTCCAAATAACTTCCAGTTCTTTAAAATTAATTATTGAGAAAAAAGTATTTATTAGATATGGGCTATAGGTTCGATTCGAAATAACTCCTCCATCCCTAACTCCAGAAACAAAATAATTTTCTTTTCTCATCTTATCAATAATGGAATAGATCCCATTAGGCTCAATAAACAAAACGTCTTCATCTGCCATTATAAGCCATTCTATTCCTTTCCCTTTTAACTTTTTCATCATATAGGAAATACTCTCAATTCCAAACATCCCATTTGTGCCATCGATCACATATATATCAATATCTAAAGGAAATAATTGAGAACTTTTACTATAAAGTTCTTTATTTATTACCGTACTGATTAAGGCTATTTTAGATTTGTCCATTTATTTTATACGAATAGTTTAATGGGTGTTTGAACTGTACCAGTTTTTAGGCAAAACTATATGTTCTTTAGGTGTATTGTCAAAATCCAGTGAATGAGGGAACTTTGCCTCAGGTTTTTTTGTATTAATTCTATCGTTTCTAATAAAAGTAAATTCAGCCAATCTTGGTATTTCTATACCGTTCTGTATATCAATCCCACTGCAATTATTAGGGTGTATATGAATACATGTATGTGTCTGCAGTATTTTTTCGAAAACAGTTGATATTAATTTATAAAATTCATTGTTCCAAATTTTATGCAAACTATGAAATTCTATTACCACAACCCTGAATCGACTTAATAATTCATTAGACATATTTAGCAGGACAAAATATTCATACCCTTCAATATCCATTTGCAGCAACAAATCAGAATTTTTATCTAAATTACTGTCATTTACCCATTTTTCCATTGTGATATAATCATCATTTATGGAACAGCCTATGTATTTTTTTATAAAATTAAATTCATTAATACCTAAACTCAAATTTGGTTCATCCACTGATTTATCTGCAAGGAAAAGTTTCATTCCCAGTCTGGAACAATCTTCTTCAAAACCGCTTATTTGGTCAACACCAGGCGAAAAACAAGCTGCTATATCTACTAAATCATCAGGGACAAGATAGCCTCCATCACTATTTGGCCCTAATCGAATTAATTCTTTGTCTATTTTATAAGGATATAGTTTTTTTATAAAAGATTCAACCTCTTCTTTTGTTGTTTTATTTTCAACAACAAAGCCTTCTGAATTGGCTATAATATAACCTCTTTTAAGTATGTGTTTTTTTAAGAAATCTGAAACTATTTTTCGCATTTGTACAAATTAGGTAAATTAATAAATACCTGATAATTTTCTGGTGTTCGATAAAGTTACTGGTCATTATTATCCAATTCCTTTTCGATTTTATTGTTGACAAGGTAGTTTGATTTCTCATTATTTTCCCCCTTATAAATGAAAATTATATTATGGTAAAAGTGCATCGAAATTATATTTTTATCATAATATGTTTTTTCATAATTATCAATCATAAATTCCTCATTGTTTAAACAATCTATAAGTGATTTAAAATAATTATAAATTGTTCCTTTTAAATTCAGATTATTTGAATCACCTCCGTATGATTTCCAATAAGAGGTTTGAGTATCTTCGATTACATAAATACCGTCTTTTTTGAGTTTTGGAAAAAGAATTTCGAATGTTTTAATGACGTGTTCGTTTATATGACTTCCATCATCTATTATTAAATCAAATTCTCCTGCCTCATTACATATAGTTTCTAATAAACTTTTATCGACCTGACTTCCTTTAAATATCTTTATTCTATTTTCCTGTAAAAAAGATTTGTCATAAATATCCAGTGAAAATATTTTTGCAAATGGAAAATAACTTTTCCACATCCTTAAAGAATTTCCTCCTGTATATGGGCAGTCATATCCGCCTACCCCAATTTCTAATAATTTGATTTTTTTTAATTTATAAGGACGAAAATTTTTTTGGTAATGTGGTGTATAAAAATGTTGTCCAAACTTATCAGTTCTGTGAATTAAAGCAAGTTTAGACAAATTAAAATGGAAGAATAGTGATTTCAAACTTCTAATTTTATAAAGAAATTTTAGCTTTTTTTCTTCTGATAAATTTCTTTTTATTTTTTCAATAAATCTCATTCTGACTTTTTATTTATGCTTAAATTCAAATATCTTAACAGAATTACTTTATATCTCGAAATTGTTTCTGTCGGTTCAATTCCCAAATATCGTTTTTTTCTAAAGATTTTAAAAATAACTCAGCACTTTTTCCAGTTCCATAATCTGACTGAATAGCTTTTGCGTTAGAGAATCTGATGCTTTTCAGAATAGTCATAATATTTTTTTTATCATAATCAACATTTATAATATCCATTTGTAGACTTCTATTTTGTTGTCGGGTTCCAATATTAATAGTTGGAATTCCATAATAAGGTGCTTCACGAATTCCTGCACTACTATTACCTATAATAAATTCAGCGTTTTTCAGCAATGTCAGAAAATATTCAAACCGTAATGATGGAATAACCCGGAAACGGCTATTATTCCTTAATCCTTCATAAGCTGTTAAAATAGCTTCACTCCCTAAATCATTATTTGGATAAATTACAATGAAATTACTGGTGTCTTCCAATAAAGCAGAAACAAAGTCATTAGCATATTTTCGAATGTTTCCAATTTCTGTCGTTACAGGATGAAACATTACGACCGCATAGTTTTCAAAACCAATTTTATAATATTCTTTTACCGTGTTCAAATCTGGCAAATTATTGGAAAACATAATATCTACATCTGGAGACCCTATTGTAAATATGGATTCTTCCAATTCTCCCATTTGCTGTAATCTTTTTGCTGCATTATAATTTGACACAAAATGGATATGGCTCATTTTGCTAGTAGCATGCCGAATTAATTCGTCGATAGTTCCAGACAGCTCTCCTCCTTCTATATGCGAAACCAGAATATTATTCAATGATCCAACAATAGCTCCAGCAAGTGCCTCTACCCTGTCACCGTGTATGACTATCATATCCGGTTGGCATTCCTTAACATAAGCCGATAATCCTTCGATGGTTTTTGCCAACGTCAAATCCATTGTGGTTTCGTGTGTATGGTTTTCAAACTTATGGATATTTGAAAAACCACATCTTTCGATTTCTAATACTGTGTAACCATATAACTCCTCTAGATGCATACCCGTTACAAAAACAAAAATTTCAAAATCCTGCCGGTCTTCCAGAATCGCAATCAATGACTTTATTTTACCAAAATCGGCACGCGTACCGGTAAGGAATAGGATTTTTCTCATTATGGTCTTTGTTGGTTCTTAATATAATTCTTAATTGCACTGACTCCTAAAATAACCAAAAAGAACTTAACAAAAATCTTTGGTGGCATTTTATTTTTAAGTGTTTTCCAATCACAATATTGAAACATCCTCCAAACTTTTAAATGTATTAAAAGTTTTATTGCTTTGTAGTAATTGCTCTGCTCATAGCTACGATTTATTAGAGACTTATTATAATTACAAATGGAATATTTAAGTAATTTAGGATCTAGATTATGTCTTTCAACAAAAATTTTTCTACAATAAAAAGGCTCTTGTATAGCTCTTAAATACTTATCATATGTTTTAGGCCTACTGATACTTCCTTGACTAATTCTATATACTGTAGTCTCTTCAGGCATATAACCTATTCTTCCCCACTTTGCGGATTCAAGTACTAATGGAGTGTCGGTCAAGATCGTGTCTTTCGAAAATTGAGGAGCTAATATAGTCCAAATATCTTTTAGCATTATAGTCCTAAATACTGTAGTAGCAAATTCAACAAAATTCGATTTTAATAGTTCTGGAATGACCTCTTTTTGAGCTGGAAAATTACTTTTGTATTCTTTTGGGATAAACTCTTGACTTTCATTATCAAAAATTTTTGCTTCCGTAAATGCCAGACCTATATTGGAGTCTGATTCCAGCAAATCAACTTGTTTTTGTAACTTTAAAGGGTCAATCCAATAATCATCCCCTTCACACATCGCAACATATTTGAAATCTTTCATACATTGATCAATAACTTTATAAAAATTAGCTACTGCGCCCACATTTATCTCCTGTAAAACCAAAGTTATTCTTTCTGGGTATAGGTTTTTATATTTAATACAAAGTTCCCGTGTATTATCCGTACTGCAATCCTCACCAATAATTAATTGAACGGGAAAAGTTGTTTCCTGCATCATTACTCCTTCAATTGCTTCCTGAATAAAACTTTCATGATTATAAGTAATCATGCAAACTGAAACCCTCAAATCGTTATTCATATATCGTTATAGAAAATACACGTATTACTCACTGTTACATAATCTTTCAAGAAAAATCTTCCCACATTAATTGTTCGTCATTTTTTATATCCCTTACAGCTACTTTCCCTAATAATTGATCGAAATGTTCTGCCAATATTTTTCCTGTTCCCGGTCGTTTTACCCAAATATTTTCTTTAGTTAAAATTTCCCCTTTTTTAATATCTGTAATACTACAAACTGTAGCAAAAGCAAAGTCTATTGTAACTTGCTCTTCTTTGGCAGGTTCTTTTTTTCCCCCGCGCATTTGCCATATCTCATTCGATGAAACTATCAATTCGGCTGTTGCTTTTTGGTCCATACTACAAATAATATCAGGTCCGGTTCTTTGCATAACATCAGTAAAATGACGTTCAAGAATACTGGCTCCAAGAGCAACAGCTCCAAGACTAGCATTATTATTCAACGTATGATCTGATAATCCATATACTTTGTTAGGAAAGGCTTCGTGCATTTCTAACATAGCTCCAAAACGAACTAAATGTATAGGTGTTGGATATAAATTAGTCGTATGTAAAAGTGCAACAGGAATTTTACGAATATCAAAAATAGCAACAGCTTTACGAATACTTTCGATTGTATTCATTCCAGTACTTAATATTACTGGTTTACCAAAAGTTGCAATATGCTCCAATAACGGATAATTATTACATTCTCCTGAACCAATTTTATAGGCTGGAATATCAAATTTTTTCAACCTGTTTGCTGCCGCTCGTGAAAATGGGGTTGATATAAAAATCATTCCTTTGCTTTCAACATACTCTTTCAATTCTAATTCATCTTCTTCATTAAGAGAGCACCTTTCCATTATTTCATAAATAGAAACAGTTGCATTCCCTGGAATTACTTTTTTGGCAGCACCACTCATCTCGTCTCCCACAATATGGGTTTGGTGTTTTACTACCTCAACTCCTGCACGGTTTGCGGCATCAACCATTTGTTTAGCAATCAGCAATGAGCCTTCGTGATTTATTCCTATTTCGGCAATAATTAATGGCGGATAATCTATTCCTATTTTTCTTCCCGCAATTTTTATATATGGATTCATAAATTATAATGCGATTTAATAAATTCAGCATAATCAAAATCTTCCTGAGTGTCAATATCAACGTTGGATGAAGGATGGTTTACAATCATTGGAAAAGCTTTTTCACTAAATATTTTTTGTTCTAAAATTAATTTTGCTTTACTTATATACAACAATCCGTTTTCAAAATACAATGGATCTAGATCCTGGCTACGTTGTCCTATTTCGTAATTAAATGGCAGGAATTTATTATTGATGATTTTTCCTAGCTTTTGATGATTCTGGGAAACTGTAAATAAGCTGTCATAATTTCCTTCTTGATAAATTCTAAAAGCTTCCTGCAATAAATTCTCTGGGCGCAAAGGGTTAGTTGCTTGTAATAAAATCACATTTTCAACTGGGTAATCTAAATTCTCTATAACGTGTTTTAAGGAAGTAACAGTAGGCTCAAAATCTCCCGACAATTTACTTGGTCTATCAATTACTTTGACACCATATTCAAAAGCAATTTCTTTTATGGTTTCATCATTTGTAGAAACATAAATATCATCAATAATTGTATTGTTTTTTTTAGCAAATAAAATACTGTGAACAATTAATGGAATTCCATCCAGACAAAGGGTATTTTTACCTGGTAATCTTTTTGACCCTCCACGAGCGGGAATAATCGCTATTGTTTTCATTTTTGTATTTATTTCTTAATAACAAAAAAAGCTTGGGTATGACCTTTTGATTCCGGTTTTATTAAAACAAATAATTTAAGAATCATAAAACGCACAACACTTTTTATAAAGTTAATATTAAATTTAAAAACTGGATTATTTAATTTGCCAATAGTTGCAGCTTCCAAAATTTCAAATCCATTATTCTCTAAATGAAATTGCACCACATGTGGTAAGGGAACAAAAACGTGATGCTCTATTAAATGTTTAGTTTGAAAGGCATATAAAGTATTCTTAAATACCATAGTAAATTTACTATGCGCACTAAATGGGTTTGGAGTAGTTAATACCATATACCCTCCATTTTCTATATGGTTCGAAATATTTCTAATTCCTAATTCGGGATTGGAAAGATGTTCTAAAACCTCTAAAAAGATTACAAACCCAGGTCGAGCCATATTATCCGGAACAGGGCTATTCAAGTCCCAAATAGTGGATTCTTCAATTTTTTTTACATAATCAAAAGGTTGCCATTTTAAATCAAATTTTTTAATAATTGGTTTAAACCAACCAAAACCGGATCCAATATCGCTGACTATTGTATTAGGTAATTTATGCAAAACTTCACTCAATTTAAGTTCTGCCCATTGTCCTCTATCTAAATCTGGGTAATTTTTCATTTATAAATTTTCATCATTTGGATTCCAATATATTTTAGTTTCTTCTAATTTAAAAAATGATTGGTATTCATCATTTGAAAGCGAATTTCTATTGGCAATAATTTTGGGGAAATTAAACAATAAATTAAATAAAGCCTTAATAATGGCGAATAAAGATTTTAAATCGCCTTTAAAAACTTTTAATTTAAACTGCATCCATAATGAATAAGCGAATTTTTTTGAAATTCTTTTTGATGGTAAAAATAAAAAATACAAATACCAGCCTGAACGCAAGGATCTTTGTAATCGAATTGCATAATCAGT
Organism: Bacteroidota bacterium; assembly: GCA_040387655.1. Classification (GTDB taxonomy): domain Bacteria; phylum Bacteroidota; class Bacteroidia; order Flavobacteriales; family Flavobacteriaceae; genus Flavobacterium. Next base: position 244,803 of record JAZKDI010000003.1, read on the forward strand.
ATTTTTTTTTCTAGATTGCAAGTTTACACGATGCTGAACCAAAATTTCTGGAACATAATGAATTTCCCAATTCTTTTTGAATAATTGATATGCTGCAAAATCCTCTTCACCATAAAATTCAAACCATTCCGGGTAATTAGGAATTGAACGCCAGGCATTCATTCTCCATACATGACCACAGCCAACAAATCCTTTTACACGATGTGACACTTCGTTAGTTTTAGTAGAAATTGGACTTTGCATACTCCAAAACAATCTAAAAGCCTGTAATCCGCAATTTGGATTTTGAAAAAAATATTCACTAATAATCTCTAATGGATTTTGAGTTATAAAATGAGCATCATCATCTAGGGAAATAGCAAAGTCCGCTTTGGTCTCATTGAGCATTTGATTCCTACAATAAAGATATCCCTTCGAATATTCATTTCTACGTATTGTTATTTCAGAGAAATTTTCTGTTACAAATTCAAAAGTTCCATCGCTTGAACCATCGTCAAAAATAACACACTTCACATCATTCCGCTGAAATAAATGCGCGATTTTTTGTAGCGTAAAACCTAAATCCGATTTTCGGTTTCTGGTAGAAATTTGTATTTCGAAAATTGTCTTTGACACTTCAGTTTTTATTTTATATTACTTATGACTTGCTTTAGGTAAGGAACCGATAAGTAATCAAGTAAATCACCCCTGTTTAATATTAGATTTTCAGGATTTTCTTGCCACAACTCAAATAACCCTTGGAATATACCTGCAATTTTTTCAACATCGTCAACTTCTGACCAATACGGGTAATCATTTCCTAACAATCTTCTGACTTCACTATAATAGGGTGACAATGAAAGAATAGGTTTATTTGCTTCGACACAATGAGGAAATTTTCCAGGTAAAAAAGGACTAATTTCTGCTTTGGACTCTAAAATAATATTTACTGTTATTTTTTTTTGAAGGGTATATATTACGTCAAAATCAACATATTCGTTATATATATAAATTTCTGGGTTTTCTTTTTTATAGTATTCCAGCATTGCCGTATGGTATTCTGCAGCATGTCCAAGCAAAATCAACTTCGATTGTTTCCTGGCTTCGGGTTTTTGTTTTAAAAATAATTTAAAACCTTCAATCAACCCTTCTGGCGAACGTTGTTTCATTAAATGGCCAGCGTGAAGTAAATTAAATTTTGATTCATCAAAATATTCTGGTAATTTTATATTTTGAGGCTTATGAGCAGTGTTTTGATGGGGTATTACGATTCCTGTTTTTAAAAAATTTGGAAAATAACTTCCCATCCATTCTTTTAACAATAAACTTGGAAAAGATGAATATTGGGCTTTTTCAGAAACTTCTAGAAAAAATTTTTCTTTTTTGTCATAACCTGGTTCTATCCAATTATATGGACTTGGAGCGTAATGAAATGGAAATGGATCGTGTACGTTTGCTATCCATTTATGATGCAATTCGGAACAAGATAATAAAGCATAATGCGGTCTAAAGCTGGTTCCTTTGCTTAATGTAATTATTAAGTCGGGATTTTGCTTTTTTATTTCTGCAAAAGCTCTTTTTATGGAATTAACGTCGTTAAAAAAAGTAAATGAGAACCCGAATTTATTTTCTAAAAATGTCGAAACCTCTATTTTTAAATGTCGGAACAATAATCGTTGGGTTCTGCTTAAAATATAATTAGCACTCCATTTTATTTCTTTAATAGAAATACATTTTATATTTTCTAACTGAATGTTTTTGTGGGTATAATGATATACAGTCACCTCATAACCTGAATGATTTAAATTTTCAATCAAGGCCACATTCATTTTGGAGCCACTACTATCATTAATATCAATAGAGTCGACAATTACTATTATTTTTGAAATATTATTTTTCAATTAATTGTTTTTTAAAGAGATAAAATCATATGTTTCAATAAACAATTTGTAATAAACTCAGGGATTTAAGTATTAGTCGTCTTGGTTTTTTCTTAATATGTAATTGAAAAAATGATTTTGAACAACTTTAATTGAAAATAAATTCTCCTTTGCCAATATACAATTTTCTTGATAAAAATTATAATTTGAAATTAATTTTAAAAAGCCGTCGGTTAAATCATTGGGTGTATTTGTTTCTATTATAATACCACATACATATTGTTTTAATAAATCACCAACAGTTGAATCTTTTGGTCCGTGATATAAGAACGGAATACCAGCACCTATATATGTTACTATTTTTGTAGGCAATGACAATTGCGCAAATTTTATATTTTCAAGCTTCAAATCATCACAAGCATATCCAATATTTGTAGTTTCTAAAATAGTATTAAAAGATTGTTCACTCATTAAATCATAAACTTTAACGACTGAACTTTCATAGGATTTTAACTTTGAATCAAACAAATGAAGTTGCCAATTATTAGTTTGATTTAATTTATGAATACTATCTAATAAAGGTTTCGGCCAAGGCAATGTGGCGTTGCCTGAACCGCCCATTAATATATTTATTTTCTCATTTGTGGCTTTACTGTTTTTTGGGAAATCCTCAGGAATACATCTTGTAATCACAATCGAATTAACATTAAAATCATTCTTGTATTGTATTTGCATTCTAGTAGAAATAACGTCAATTGTATTTGCTTTCTGGAGAATTTCTTTAAATAATCGAGTTGCTTTTTGCTTTTTTATCGGAATTTCTAAAATCGGATCATCGTGTATGGAAATATGAAAAGGGATTTTTATTTTTTTAACCAAACTGTGAATCATAACCAAATTGGGATAATCTGCCCCAACAACAATCCATAATAAATCAATATTGTTGTTTCTTATTAATTTATTAAAGTCCCTAACAAAAAAAAACATTTCGAATTGTAAAATAACATCGGAAAAACCTCTTCCTCTAAAATATTGGGTTTGAAAATCAATTACTTCAATATTATTACATTTAATGTTTTTTTGATTGGGTTGGATATTGAAAGTAGTCCAAAACATTTTTAAATTTTCCGGATAGTTTTCCGTCAGGCTACGGATTATCACTCCTCCACCCCAGCCTTGATTTGGTAAATAGTTAGATAAAATTAAAACGTTTTTCACTTAATAATCGATTAATGCCTTATTCGTCTGTTGCAGCCCAATTTTGATTTATCAATAAACTTCCGTGCTTTGAAATAATTGGCATTTGTCCAGTATGATAAAAATCTGTGGTAACGACATCTATTACAAAGGCGTCTAGAATTTCATCACAAAAACCATTTTTATATGCCATCCAAATCCTTCCATAATAATTACCTTCACCCAGATTAAAAATGGGTATAGTACATTCTATGTTAGAAATCAATTTATTACCAATGATTTTAAAGTTTTTATCATATCGGTTAGACACCGTAAATACCGGAGCATTCATCTCATTCCTAAAAACAACATAAAAAGCGATTGCATTTGCGTCTTCTTTAGATATTTCCTTACTTAATTTGAATTTCATTTGAAGACTGTCACCGGCCATAATTTGCACATACGAACGTGATTGATTGTTTAATACAATGTTTTCGATATAAAAATCACTGGTTAGTTTCCTGTCTTTAAAATCAAAATCGGGTTGTATATCTGTTTTTGAATAATATTCAATCCCAGTTTGGGTAGGTAATATATCGGAGCAGATTCCGTTTTTCATTAACAAAACAGATTCTGTCAAAGCAGAGATAGCTGCCATATTGTGGCTCACAAATAAGATAGTCCTTCCTTCTCCTTTGCTTATGTCTCCCATTTTTCCAAGACATTTTTTTTGAAAATCAGCATCTCCAACAGCTAAAACTTCATCAACAATAAGAATTTCGCTTTCTAAATGAGCTGCAACTGCAAATGCTAACCTTAAATACATCCCAGAAGAATATCTTTTAACTGGTGTATCTATATAGCGTTCTACTCCTGAAAAATCTATAATCTCATCCATTTTTCGGGAGATTTCCTTTTTTCTCATTCCAAGTATAGCGCCATTTAAATAAATATTTTCCCTGCCGGTCAATTCAGGATGAAAACCTGTACCTACTTCCAGCAAACTGGAAACCCTGCCCTTTATTTTTATCGAACCCGAAGTAGGGCTTGTAACCCGGGATAAAAGCTTTAAAAGCGTACTTTTTCCCGCACCGTTTTTGCCAATTATACCTATAGCATCACCTTGGTTTATTTCGAAATTCACATCTTTAACAGACCATACGATATCACTTTTTCCTTTGATTGTTCTATCATTAATTTCCCCAATCTTAAGAAAAGGATCTGGTTTTCCCATAATTTTTGTCAACCAAAACCTCTCTAAATCCCTTGAAATTGTACCTGTCCCAATCTGCCCGATTTGATAGGCTTTAGACAAATTTTCTACTTTTATTATTGGCTTACTCATCATATGGTATCAACAAAATTTTTCTCCACTTTATTGAATGTTAAAATTCCTATAAGTAAAATCAATATAGTAACAATTGTAGAATATATAATACTGTGAACTGTAAACTCTCCTTTCCCTAAAAAAGCAAAACGAAAAGCTTCTATAATTCCAGTCATTGGGTTCAACTCTATATATTTTTTATACTCCTCTGGCGCAGCACTTAATGGATAAATAACTGTAGTTCCATACATTAAAAGCTGTATTCCAAAGCTAATCAAAAAAGTTAAATCCCTATACTTTGTTGTTAACGCAGTTACTATCAATCCTAAACCCAATCCAAGCATTGCCATAAGTATAACCAATATTGGGAAGAAAAAGATAGCATAAGTAATTTCGAAATCTGTGCCATTTGCGGGAAACAACTTAAAATATACCATCATAATAATTAGCAACAATAACTGTACGCCGAAGCGAACTAAATTACTCACTACGATACTTAAGGGCATTATCAATCGGGGAAAGTAAACTTTCCCAAAAATATTTGCGTTATCCCTAAAAACGGAACCTGTTTTTGTCAAACAATCTGCAAAATAATTCCAAGAAGTAATTCCGGCTAAATAAAAAAGCTGCTGTGGCAACCCGTCTGTACTTATTCCTGCGAGGTTACCAAATACAAAAGTAAAGACTAAAGTAGTGAAAATGGGTTGTATAAAAAACCACAAAGGACCTAAAATAGTTTGTTTATAAAAGCTGACAAAATCTCTTTTCACGAACATAAAAAGCAAATCCCGATACCTCCATATATCTGAAAAATTAAAATCAAAAAGAGAGGTGTTTTCTTTAATCACTAAATCCCAATCTCCAGATTGCTCTTCCTTATTCATTTAATACTTTTTCTTATTAATACTTTACAAATATAATCTTTTGTAATGTTTGATTTAATACTATTTCAAAATCGTTTTGTTTGAATTAGAATAATTATTGGCAATTATTCTTTCTCAAACAAAACATTCATCCTGTAATTTGAAATAGCTGCAGGTTGATTAGAAAGTGTTACTCTTAAATTAAATTTTTGGGCAATGGTTTCAAACTCTCCTTCAAGCCACCATCTGCCCATTCCGTTATTTGATAAATCTCTTTCTTTAATGCCTTTCAGATAAGTTGCTTTTCGCTCCGCGGTATTATAAAAATTCCATTTCAATCCATCACTTGGTATTCCTGTAATATAAAATTTAAATTCTGCTGATTTTGAAATAATCCTTTTAATTATTTCCTCTAAATCCTTTGGGGAAAAATACCCTAAAGAATCATTCATTAAATATTTATTTGGTGCTTTTTGAAAATTAAATAATGCGAAGAAATCAGTTTTGGCATCACCTTTTTTATAAATAATATTTTCTTTTTGCTTAAATTGTTTTGCTGTCTCTATTAAATGGTTAGTGAAGTCAAAAGCATATACAAATGCCGAAAATTCACTTAAAGGTTTAGTCAGCAATCCATTCCCGCAGCATAATTCTAATAAAACATCTGGTTTACTTAAATTAAGTTTAAGAACTATATCTTCAAGCATCAGCATAAATATGGTTTCTGAAACCGGCTCTTTATTAACAGTTTTTCCTACTTGAATGAAAAGATCTTTTTCATCATTCATCTCTATTGTTCTATAACTTGCCCAGAAGACCTGCCAATCTAATTCTTTCATACCGGTTATTTTAATTCATAATCATTTAGCATTTTTCGGACTGTTTCTTTTGAATTAAACATTAACACATCTATTATAGACAACCAAGGGACAAAATCATTAGCAAATTGCTTATATACAATTGGCTTTGATTGAATAAAATGAAGACCGATATTTTTTTCTGAAAATTCTGCTTTATCATATAATTCTTGTCCGCCAATTGCATTAATATATTCATCAGCATTAAGCAAGCTGCAAATTTCCAATACTTTGTCCTTTCCTTTCAGGCTATTGTTCTTTTCTATTTGAGACGAAATCATAAATTTAGTATTTATTTCTAGAAAACCAGCGATTTGTTTGAGTGCAAACACTAAAAAACCAGATAAATTATTCTCTTTTTCAGAAAATATAGTGGCAACAATAGGATATACTTCTGTGAAATAAGGTGCTTTTTTATATGACTCTTCGATTGTTTTCAATGCCTTATGTCTGTTGCCTCCAATTGAAATTTCATTAATTTTTTTAAATGAACTAACCCCTGTAAGCTGCAAACTTATACTATAAGATTCCTTATTGGATAATATCCTGTTTTTATGAATCCATCCTTGTTTAATAAAGTTTACATCATCATAAACCACAAAAACATCTACTGAATTAATTAATTGAAAATATCCAATATAAGGAAAAAAATATGGTTGCATTATGGCTATTTTCATAGCACATTAATTAAAGACACTATTAATTCTAAATTTTTATCTTCTAATCCAACATACAGTGGCAAACAACATATTCTTGAAGAAATACTTTCTGAAATGGGCATTGATTTCCCTTTTGTATATTCAATCGCATTTAAAGATGGATAAAAATAACGTCTTGGAAAAATATCATTTTCATTTAAAATTTTCAGCACTTCCAATAATTTTTCTTCAGATTCAAAAATTACAGGATAATAACTATAGTTCCAGGTTGTTTCTTCTCTAATTTTTAAAATTTTTAGAGAGGAAAAATCAAGATTTGCATTATAAAAGTCAATGATTTTTTTTCTTTCTTTAAGAATATAGCTTATATATGGAAACACTGTCAGTCCCATTGCAGCCTGTAATTCAGACATTTTTGCATTAATGCCTAAACCTGAGAAGCTCAATAAATCCTTATGCCCAAAATTGTGACTGTAAAATAATTTTTTATGAAGTTCATTATCATTTGTGAACATAGCACCACCTTCTCCTGTGTGAAATAATTTAGTGGCGTGAAAACTACAGGTACTTATATCTCCATATTCAAAAATAGATTTTCCTTTATGCATCACACCAAAACTATGTGCTGCATCATAAATTACTTTTAAATCATGTTTTTTTGCAATAGTTTCTATAACATCAACATTGCAAGGATTACCGAAAACGTGCGTTGCTAAAATGGCGGTAGTTTTTAGGGTAATTGCTGCTTCAATTTTAGTTTCATCGATAGTTAAATATTCAGGATGAATATCTACAAAAACAGGTGTGCAATTTTCCCAAACAATAGATGCTGTAGTTGCTACATAGCTAAAAGGAGTTGTAATAACTTCACCTCTATTCGCTATAAGTTTCATAGCAATCTGCAAAGGCAAAGTTCCATTTGTAGTTATAATTATATTTGAAACCGTTAGGTGATTTTTTAGTTTTTCTTCTAATTCCAAAACTAATTCTCCACGATTTGTAAGCCATTGATTATGCCAAATACGTTCTAATTGTTTAGTATATTCTTTTATTGGCGGAAAAAATGTTTTTGTGACGTTTATCATAATGCTATAAAAAATTAACAAATTATTGAAAATATTGTATTTGTATAACCTATTAATTTTGATTAATTTTATTGTTATTAAGTTAGTTTTATGAAATAAATTTTTAAAAATTTCATAACTAAAATATTTAACTATCTTTTCAAATATACTATTTTTTAAAATTAAAAAATTATTACAACATAATATTTTATGTTAATTTAAGTAAAACTAAAAACTCAGCCTTATTTAATTTGTATTTTTGTTAATTAATTATTTATCCTTATTTACTTTGTTCTCATTTTTAAAATCTAAACCACTTCTATCTGAATTAATTACTGACAATTATATTGACATCCATTCCCATATTTTATCAGGAATTGATGATGGTGCAAAAACCATTGAAGACAGTTTGTCTTTAATGAACAAGTTACAAAACATAGGTTTTTCGCAATTTATTGCGACCCCACACATAATGGGACATGTATGGGAAAACACACCAGAAATCATTAATGCCAAATTAAAAGAAACAAAGGAGACTTTACTTAATGATATTCCATTAAAAACAGGTGCAGAATACATGATGGATGGAGAATTTCTTGCCTTGGTACAGTCTTCACCATTATTGACTCTGAAAGAAAATTATGTATTAGTAGAAATGTCATATCTTAATGCGCCCATTCAATTATATGATATTCTTTTTGATCTACAGGTAGCAGGATATAAACCAGTTTTAGCACATCCAGAAAGATATAATTTTTATCATAGTAATTTAGCCGAATATAAAAAACTCAAAAATGCAGGTTGTCTTTTTCAGCTCAACCTACTTTCATCAGTAGGCTATTATGGAGATGGAGTTACAAAAACCGCAAATTATTTATTGGAAAAAGGGCTTATTGATTTTGTTGGTTCCGATGTGCATCATATGAACCATGTTGCTAGTTTTTCCAAAAAAATTGAAGTAAAAGAAATTCAGCCATTAAAAGAGGCAATTGCTAACAATCAATATTTTAAGTTTTAAAATTAGCTGTATTGTTTTTCATAATACTTGGCATAATCTCCAGAAGTAACATTATTAAGCCAAGTTTTATTATCAAGATACCAGTTAACTGTCTTTTCCAATCCTTCTTCGAATGTTACCGATGGTTTCCATCCTAATTCCTTATTTAGTTTGGAGGCATCAATAGCATAACGTAAGTCATGTCCTGGACGGTCTTTTACATAAGTTATAAGATTTGCAGATTTACCCGAATTTCTATTAAGTTTATCATCCATGATTTTACATAAAAGCTTAACTAACTCGATATTCTGCCATTCATTGAATCCACCAATATTATAGGTTTCATGGTTTTTTCCTTTATGAAAAACCAAATCAATAGCAACAGCATGGTCTTCAACAAAAAGCCAATCACGGGTATATTTACCATCCCCATAAACAGGTAATGGTTTATTATTAATAATATTATTGATAAAAAGAGGAATCAGTTTTTCAGGAAAATGATTTGGTCCATAATTATTAGAACAATTGGTGATTACATATGGCAACCCATAAGTTTCACCATAAGCCCTTACAAAATGGTCTGAACTTGCCTTTGATGCAGAATAGGGGGAATTGGGATTATAAGGAGTAGTTTCGGTAAACAATCCTTCCGCTCCTAAACTTCCATATACTTCATCAGTACTTATGTGATAAAAACGCTTGTTTTCTTCATTCCCTTTCCATTGTCTTTTTGCAGCATTTAGCAAATTCATAGTTCCTATGACATTGGTTTTTACAAAAGACAAAGGGTCTTCTATGGAACGGTCTACATGGGATTCGGCTGCTAAATGAATCACACCATCAAATTGGTGCTTCTCAAATAGTTGATTAATAAAAATTTCATCAACAATATCTGCTTTAACAAATGTGTAATTAGAAGCATTTTCCACGTCAGAAATATTTTCTAAATTTCCTGCATAGGTCAATGCATCCAGATTAAAGATATGGTACTCTGGGTAATTCTGAACAAATCTTCTAACAACGTGTGAGCCAATAAATCCTGCTCCACCAGTAATCAATATTTTTTTCATTTTATTAAAATAAAAAACTGTAATTTAATAAATAAACTAGCTCCCTATCGCTTGATAAACAAACCCTATTTTAGATAATTTTTTTCCATCTAAAATATTTCTGCCATCAAAAACAAATGCAGGTTTTAACATATTGTCATAAATTTTTTGCCAGTCATAGTTTTTAAATTCGTCCCATTCTGTCAAAACAGCGATCGCATGCGCATTTTCACAAGCCAAATAAGGATTTTCAAAAACCGTAATCCCTTTTTTATTCTCTTTAGGCTTTCTTGTATTAAGGTAATCCAAATCTTCAAGAATCTTTTTCTCGAAGACCTTAGGATCATAAACCGCAATTTGAGCTTGTTCATTCAACAAATTATCTGCAACATAAATCGCTGCAGATTCCCTTGTATCATTAGTGTCTTTTTTAAACGCCCAGCCTAAAAATGTAATTTTCTTGCCAGAAATAGTATTATACAATGTGTTTACTATATTTCTTGAAAACCTTCTTTTTTGATGATCGTTCATTATAATTACCTGCTCCCAATAATCAGCTACTTCATTAAGTCCGTATGATTTTGCTATATAAACTAAGTTTAAAATATCTTTTTGAAAACAAGAACCACCAAAACCCACAGATGCTTTCAAAAATTTGGAACCAATTCTACTGTCCATACCAATGGCACGAGCTACTTCATTAACATCGGCACCTGTTTTTTCACAAAGCTGAGAAAGTGCATTTATAGAAGAAACCCGTTGTGCTAAAAAAGCATTGGCTGTTAGTTTAGATAATTCTGAAGACCAGACATTTGTAGTCAAAATCTTTTCCTTTGGAACCCAATTAGCATATATTTCCACCAATGCATTAATTGCTTCCTGACCCTCTATAGTAGTATCGCCGCCAACTAAAACCCTATCCGGATTTAATAAATCAGTAACTGCGGTTCCTTCTGCTAAAAATTCAGGGTTGGATAAAATCTGGAATTTTACACCATTTCCTGTATGATCCAATATGTTTTTAATGGCTTCAGCAGTTCGTACAGGCAAGGTTGATTTTTCGACTATGATTTTATCTGTTTTTGAGATTTTAGCTATTTGTCTCGCGCAAAGTTCAATGTATTTTAAATCGGCAGCCATCCCTTTTCCAGAACCGTAAGTTTTTGTTGGGGTATTTACTGAAATAAAAATCAGTTGTGCTTCTTCAATTGCCTGATTGACTTGAGTAGAAAAAAACAAATTATTACCTCTGGTTTCTTTCACAATTTCGCTCAATCCAGGTTCGTAAATAGGAATGTTATTCACATCCGGATCATTCCAAGCCTTGATTCTTTCTTCATTTAAATCAACAACTGTTACTTTTATTCCTGGGCATTTTTGTGCAATTATAGCCATTGTAGGCCCACCTACATATCCTGCGCCTATACAGCAAATATTTGTTATTTTCATTTATATAAATCTAAAGCACAATTATTATTTTTTATTGTTTTTTCTGCCAAATACATAAACCTTTAATTTATCGTATAATTTTATCAATAAATTTTCGGGCTTATCATCATCATGGTAACCATTTGAATAACTTCCGTAACCGTAATCGTAACCATATCCATAAGCGTAACCGTATTTAGCTTTATTTTCAAACCCATTAAGGATAATACTTATATTATGTAATTCCCCTCTTTTTTCTCTATTATTAAGCAATGTAATCATGTCTTTTTTAGTATGATTCTGTCTGATGATATAAAGTGTCACATCGCAATATTGTGTAAGTTCCATAGCGTCTGCAACTAAACCTACGGGCGCTGTATCCAATATGATATAATCATACTTACTTTTTAATTCATCCATAAATTCCTTCATTACGTCACCTATGATTAATTCAGAAGGATTGGGCGGTATTGGCCCGGATGTAATTACATCTAAGAAAGGAATGTGTGTAGCTTGGGTTATTTCTTCAACAGTTTTTTGTCCTATTAAATAATTTACTATTCCTAGTTCATTTTCAATATGGAAGTCATTAAATATTTTAGGCTTTCTTAAATCCAAGCCAACAATGACTGTTTTTTTTCCGCTTAAAGCAAAAACTGTAGCGATATTAATAGAACAAAAAGTTTTCCCTTCTCCGCTGACAGAAGAAGTAATCATTAAGGTTTTAGAACCATGTTGATTTTGTTTTTTATAAATAAATTGTAAGGATGATCGAATTGCCCTAAAAGATTCAGACAATGCGGATTTTGGTTTTTCATAGACTGAAAGATTTGAAACCCCCTTCTTTTTTCCTACGACCCCTATAAGAGGAATTTGTGTTAATCTACTGATATCCTCTACATTTTGTACTCCATTATTAATAAAGAAAATTATAAACACCAACAAAAGCGGCACTAATAAACCAATAAAGAAAGCCAAAACATAATTAACCGACGTTCTTGGACCTATCAAACCACCTCCAATATCTTTTGCAATATCTAAAAAATGAATATCTGATAAATTAGCGGCTTTAACAATTTCTGCTTCGCTCTTTTTTGCTAAAAAACTACTATAAATATTATCGCTAAGATTGTATTTTCGTTCAATTTTTGCTAACTCCTGTTTATCTACAGGCAATTGTCTTATATCTCCTTCAGCCACATTAATTTTATTATTAATTAAAGCCAAGTCATAGTTTAAAGAATTTCTCAAAGAATTGATATTTTCTAAAAGAATATCTTTAATAGAATTCATTTCATTATCAAAATCTCGATACAACTTATCATTTTTGACTGTATACGCCATTTGTGAACGTGCAATAGATAGTGAAATCAATTTAGAAACATTTACTACAATATTCGGCTCTTCAATTCCTGCAACAGTTGGAGCTGGTAATTTTGAAAAATCATCGTTGTTTTTCAAGTATTCTTTTAAAGTATTACAGTAGGTGATTTTCCTTAGGATTTCATCTTTTGTTATATCAAATTTTTGCAATTGTTCAGAAAATAGCTTACCCCCATCTTCAATATCAACAATGTTTTTTCCGTTTTGAAAAGATTTCAAATCATTATTGGTTTCTTTTAATTGCTTTTCTGTTTCGACTAAAGTACTATCAATAAAACGAATGGTATTTGTTGCAAATAAATTTTTCTTTTCTAACTCTCTTTTTATAAGCATATTAACAGTAGTGTTCAAATAATCTACCATCCTAGCTTTATTTGTTCCCTCTAGTGACAATGTTAGAATAGAGGCACTTTTCTCATCAGCAAAAACATTAATTCCTTGATATCTACTAACTGTTCCATCAAAATCCTTAAACCTAACTTTAAACTCACTTCCAATATAATTACCTAATTTATTATGTAATTCCAATTTCCACTTCAGAAATGGTAATATAACTTGCTCTCCTACTTTATATTTTTTTTGGAAAAGACCAATTCCCACGTTTGTATCATCCCATGAATTATTTGAGTAATTAAAAAGAGAAGCCGTATTTCCCTTAAAATCAATAGTCATTTCATACTGAGTGGCACTAAGGAATTTAATGTTAATATTCTGCCCAATTAGTTGTGGTTTATTTTTATCAATATCTACATAAAAGGGAACCTCTCCATACGCGTCAGTTTCATAGTATTTATCTTGTTTTAAATATTCAATATAAAACTGAAGTTTATCTACCACTAACTCATTATGAGAACGTGAGCGCAAAGTTGTTGAGATCGTCTGAACCTGATCGGAAGTACCTCCCCAATTAAAAACAAGACTTGTATTTGCTGTAAAAAACGGATTGTTTTCTTCCTTTATAGAAATTGTATTACTCATAGAGTAAATTTTCTGTTTGCGTATATTTACTTGATAGGCTATTGTAAAAGTTATAAGCAAGCCAAGCACAAACCATTTCCAGTAGCTTCCTGTTTTTATAAGAAAACCTTTGAAATCAAAACTATTTTGGTTTTCAAAAAAAGAAAAATCTTTTATATCAAGCATAATTTTAGTTTATTTTAAAAGCAAAAAAGAGGTAGTCAATAATGACAATACAGTAATAATTGTTGATAATGATTCGATTCCTGTTTTACCTGTTCCCCAAGATTTTTGTTTTAATGGTTTGATATAAATAAAATCATTCGGCTGTAAATAATAATAGGGTGACTTCATTGCATTAATATCTGTTAAATCAATGCTATGCATTTCAGTGCCTTGAGGAAATTGTCTCATCACAACAATGTTTTTACGGTCACCTGTAATAGTAATATCGCCAGAATTTGCTATAGCCTCCATTACACTAACATTGTCCCGGTATAAAACTTTAGAACCTGGACTTCCAATTTCGCCATTAATGGTATATCTGAATCCTGCTAGTTTTACTATCACGAATATATTAGCTTCCTGATTAAAATATTCAGCGAGCAGTAATGTTTCTATTTTTTTTCTAATTTCGTCAGTAGTAAATCCGAGAACATTGAGTTCTCCAAGCACAGGAATCCTTATATTACCATGATCATCAACACTATACCCTTCAAAATAGGCACCTTGTTCTGATTGTCCAGCCACTCCCTCAGATGCAGAATTATTGAATATTGCAACAAGTTTTTGGTCAATGGCTTTGATGTTTATACTCAAAATATCGTTTGATTGAACTCTATACGGTTTGGAAACTATAGGGTTTATAGGTACAGTGACTTCGGAATTATCTTTGTTTTGTAGATAAATCAAATCTTTGGTAGGTACACATGATGCAAAAAAAAGAATTATAAGCACCGAAAAATATAATACAGTTTTAGTCATTATAAATTTTAATTATTACAAATATAGCTTATCCAATATAAATACAAAAATGAAACTGGATATAATCCACCCATTTAATTGACTTTAAAGGAATTCTCAAAAGGAATACGCTGCATTATACTTCTTCCTAAAGTAACCTCATCGGCATACTCCAATTCATCCCCTACCGAAATTCCCCTAGCAATTGTTGATGTAATAATTTCAAACTCCACAACTTGTTTGTATATATAAAAATTGGTTGTATCACCTTCCATTGTTGAGCTCAGTGCGAAAATAATTTCTTTCACGCCTCCAAGCCGTATTTTTTCTATTAAAGAATTTATTTTTAATTGACTTGGGCCTACTCCGTCAATGGGTGATATTTTACCGCCTAAAACATGGTAAATCCCTTGGAATTGACCTGTGTTTTCTATTGCCATAACATCTCTAATATCTTCTACAATGCATATAACTTGCTTGTTTCTATTAGGATTATTACAAATTTCACAAATCACAACATCAGAAATATTATGACAACTTTCGCAAAATTTAATATCCTCCCTCATTGTTGTTAGCGAACTGGACAAAAACAAAGTTTGTTCTTTAGGCTGCTTTAATAAATGCAGTGCCAATCTTAATGCAGTTCGTTTACCAATACCCGGCAATTGCGCAATTTCGTTAACTGCATTTTCTAATATTTTTGAAGAAAATTCCATATCTACAAATATAATAAATTAGGGAGATAAATAAAAAAGAGGCTTTCGCCTCTTTTTATTTTTTAAACATCCTTTTATACCAAGGTTCTTTTACTTCTTCGACACCGTAGCCGTATCCATAACCATATCCGTATCCATAACCTTTATTTGTTTGTGTATCGTTTACTAACACCGACATATTTATAAGTTTTTTCTCTCTATTTAAAGTATCAGGAATACGTAGCATTCGTTTATCGAGATAATTAGCACGAACAACATAAACAAAAGTATCAGCATGTTTAGCAATAAGTAAAGTATCAGTGACTAAACTTACCGGAGCCGTATCAACAACTATATAGTCATATTCCTTTTTTAATTTTTCAAAAACCTCATCTAATTTTTTACCCATTAGCATTTCAGCTGGATTTGGAGGAATTACTCCTGCAGGTAAAATATATAAATCATCGAAACCTTTATATTTAACAATATAATCATTTATATCTCCTTTATTCGAGGATAGAAAATTAGTTAAACCTTTGTTTGGAAGCTCTAAATATTCATCTAGTTTTGGATTTCTAATATCTAATCCTATTAACAGTACTCTTTTACCAGACAATGCAATCGTTCCTGCTAAATTAACTGCAATAAATGTTTTTCCTTCTTTGGGTAATGTTGAGGTTGTAAAAATAGTTTTTGCTATTCCCTCTGGAACAGCACTTAACATAAATTCCAAATTAGTTCTAATAATTCTTAAAGCCTCAGCCGTTCCAGTTCTTGATGTTTTGTGTATGATTTCATTATGTGAATCAGAGCGAGGAACATCCCCTAAAAATGGAATATTGTATTTACCTTCTAAATCATAGCGCCCTTTAACTTTGGTATCCAATAAATCTATTATATATATTATCCCTAAAGGAATTAATAATCCTAAAAACAAGGCCCCTAAATAAACTATATTGGATTTTGGTGAAACTGCCGTATCACTAGCCAAAGCAGCATCTATTACTTTTGCATTTGGTTCAGTAACAGCTAATGAAATAGCAGTTTCTTCCCTTTTTTGAAGTAAATATAAATAAAGTGTTTCTTTAATTTGCTGTTGACGGCCTAAACCTCTGGATTGTCTCTCGAGAGAAGGAATTTTTGATATTTTTCCATTTACTAAAGCATTCTGTCTGGCTAAATCATTTTTATTGATTTGCAAAGCTACTTTTTGCTGTGCTAAACTAGACTTGACATTTGCCTTTAGAGCTTCAATTTGGTTGTTTTTTGTTTGAACAACAGCATTGTTAGGACCTGCATTTTTAAGTATTCTGTTGCGCTCTAAAATTAATTGATTGTATTGATCGATTAAAGTAGATGCTTTAGCATCTGTGGTTAGTAAATTATTTGGTATTAGCTCAGTTGTAGAAATTTTTTCTACATAATCAGTAACTGCTTTAACTATTTTCAATTGGGTTTCGACCTCAATTTCTTTTTTTTCAAAATCGCTCGCATTTTGAATAAATAATCCTGCTTCAGAAGTAATATCAGTAAGACGATTCTCTTGCATAAAAACTTCCGCTTTCTTTTCTACACCATCAAGTTCATTTGTAATTAAGTTTAATCGTTGTTCAATAAATTTCGAAGTGTTTTCGGAAATAAAATTTTTATCATTAATAGCATCCTCATTATAATTTTCAATTAGAGTATTTAAAAAATCTTCTGCCCTTTCTTTAACCGGATCGATTATAGATAATTCAGCTATACTTGTTGTTTTACTGAGGGGAGCAATTTGCAGTCTTTTTTTAAAATCATTTACAACATTCTTTAGAGGTTTTATATTTACATCTAAATTAATTTCAGAAAAATTTGCTTTTTGCTTACCAATATTCTTCTTAAAAACTATACATTTAATACGATTAATTGTAATTAATTGTCCGTATGAAAATTCGCCTATTTTTAAATTATCATTGTCGTAAAAAGAGAATCTTGAAGATGAAATACCTTCGATTCTATAACTATGCGGTTTTAAATAAAAGTCTGGTGGCGTTTTAGAAAAAACAATCTCTACAATATTAGTCTTATAGGTCTCTCCAGACTTAAACCTTCCGACACTATAATAAACAGTATTTAAACCCAGTTCTTTAACTGTTGTTTCTATTAAATATCTCGATTTAATAACCTCGATTTCATTGTCAATATTACTTTTAGCACCAGATAAGGATGCTAGGTCTGAAAAAGCAGATAAACCTCCCATTCCATCCCCTTTTTTATCATCTTTTATTAAAATAGTAGTTACTGCATTATAATGTGGAATAGAGTATCTTAAGTAAAAAAAAGCCGAAACTAACATGATAATAACAGCTAAAACAAACCATTTCCATTGCATTAATAATCGTTCAAACTGCTCTCTTAAATTATAATCGCTTTCTTCCTGAAATTTTATTGATTGATCTTGCATATATTTTATCTTGTTGTTAATGCAATTATGGTTATGAGTAATGAAATAGCAGATAATGCAATTGAAATATTTGGTCCAATTACAGAATTATTTACTTTAGTTTTATTAGGCTCAACATAAACAACATCGTTTTGTGACAAATAGTAATTTGGTGAATTTATAAAATCGCTATTAGTTATGTCTACTTTTTCAATTGTTTTAACTCCATCTTTTTCATGTATAACCAAAATGGAATTTCTTTTACCATAAATAGTTAAATCCCCTGATAAACTCAAAGCTTCCAACAAAGTAATTCTTTCACTATCTACAGTATGTACGCCTGGTCTATTTACTTCTCCTAAAACAGAAATTTTGAAATTTAAAATCCTTAAATTTACTATAGCATCCTTGATATGGTTTGCTAACAAAAGCTTCATTTTTTTTACCGCTTCTATTCTTGTTAAACCAGCAAGTCTTATTTTTCCTAAAATGGGAAATTCAATATCTCCATCCTTATCTATTAAATAAGTCTGCAAACGTTCTCTACCTGTTGCTATTTCAGAGTTATCTAATACAGAAACCAATTTCATATTGTAAGGGGCTGTCACTTCTTGATTCTCTGCAGATACAACAATCATTAAAACATCATCTCTTTGGATTATCGGTTCGTATGAAACGTTGTTCTTAATAGCATTAGAATTTGAGGTTTGTAAGTATATTATCTTTTTTCGGGAACCACAGGATAATATTGTCATTCCAATAAATAATAGTAATATGATAGGTTTGAAAGAAAGGTATTTCATTAATTTTATTTTTTTGCAAAGATATACTTTATATTTTTTTTCAAAAACAAAATTCAATCTATTTATCCAAAGTTTCAAATGAAGAATTCATACTTATAAATTCTGGAACTATCTCTTTCATTTTAGATACTATTTTATGATTCTCATATGTTTCTGAAATCTCTATTAATTCTTTGATTTCTTTTGACAAATTATCAAAATCATCACAAAGATCTTCAGCAATCATAATTTTTTCATGATGGGTAGGTAATGTTTTTGAAGTATCATTCAACAATTCTTCATAAAGTTTCTCTCCTGGTCGCAAACCAACAATTTTGATTTTAATATCTTTATCTGGAACTAAACCTGCTAATCGTATCATTTTATTTGCTAAATCAATTATTTTAACGGGTTCCCCCATATCAAAAATAAAAATTTCTCCTCCTCTTCCCATTGCCCCAGCTTCTAAAACCAGTTGACAAGCTTCAGGAATCGTCATAAAATACCTGATAATATCTGGATGAGTTATTGTGATTGGACCTCCGTTTGCAATTTGCTCGGTAAACAGGGGTACAACTGATCCATTTGAACCAAGAACATTACCAAAACGTGTTGTTATAAATTTAGTTTTATTACCTTTTATCTTGTGCTTATCATAATACAAAGATTGCACGTACTTTTCAGCAATTCTTTTACTTGCCCCCATTACATTACTTGGATTCACTGCTTTATCAGTTGAAACCATAACAAAATTTTCAACTCCATACTCATAAGACAAGTCTGTCATGTTTTTAGTTCCCTGCACATTGACAAATACTGCTTGAGCTGGGTTCTCTTCCATTAATGGTACATGTTTATATGCGGCAGCGTGAAAAACTACATGAGGACTATATCTTTTAAAAACTCCTCGAATAGCTTCATTATTTCTTACGTCACAAATCACTGTTCTAATTTTAGTTACGGCCTGTAATTTGTCTATTTCTAGTCTCAAATGATGCAATGGAGTTTCCGCTTGATCTAGTATTATAACTTCTATTGGATTAAAGGCAATTACTTGCCGTACTATTTCACTTCCTATAGAACCAGCAGCGCCCGTAATTAAAATCGTTTTATTTTTTAATTGAGAAGAAATTAAATTATTATCCAATACAATCGGATTTCTCTCCAACAAATCTTGAATTTGAAAATTTATTACTTTTTTTGATATTTCATTACCGTCTTCCCAATCTGAAATTGCAGGAACTGTATAGACTTTATAATTATATTCTAAGCAATCTTCAACTATTGATAGTTTTTCATTTTTAGAAAGCCCTTTATCTGCAATAATCAAAGCTTCTGCATTTACAGATCGCATCATAATAGGAATTTTTCTTTTCAAGACTAATATTGGGAGGTTTAATATTCTCTTGGAAGCATTATGATTTTCTTTATCCACAAAACCAATTATTCTAAATCTAGAAGGTTTTTCTGCTTTTAAGGCATTTGCAATAGAAATTGCGTTAGCATCTGCACCATAAATCAATACCCTAAGCAGTTTTATTTTACTTTTTTCAGCAATATAAGTTTCAAAAACAAATTTCACAAAAATCCTAAAAAGAAAAAGCAACGAAAAAGAGATTAAATATCTAATGAATAACAAAGGCATTAAATAAATATATTCCCCTTTTACAAAATAGGACACAAAATTAATGATGACCAAAGCAATGAATGAACAGGTAGTCGAAAACAATAACTTTACACCGTCAATAAAAGTAGAGTGCCTAATTATTCCTGCATAGGTCCTAAATACAAAGAAGAAAAATAAATTAACTAACACTACGATACTATATCTGGATAGTGTTCCCAAAGTATCGTGAAATTTCAATCCTAAATTTAAGAACAAATAATAAGTAAATGAGGTCGAAAAAACAACTATCATCAAATCAATGACAATAATTATCCAACGTGGAAGATAATCCAAGTTTCTAAATCTTTTTTCTAAAATTTTTATTGATAGTATTTGAAAAATTGTCTCCCTCAAATCCCCTATTCGGTTTGTTTTCAATTTATATTCTTTTGTTTTTTCGTATAGATTTAAAAAAAATCACAATTAAAAATTCAAAAATAAGTCTTTTTTTTGAATCTTATTATGTTTTAAGCCTATTTAAAGAAACTGTCCAAAGAAGTTTTAATACGCATCAACTCTAAATCAGTAGTATTTGATCCAGAAGGCAAACACAAACCAGTGATGAACAAATCTTCTGAAACCTTATTTCCATAATAAGGAAAAGTTGAAAATATTGGCTGCATATGCATAGGTTTCCAGAGCGGCCTGCTTTCTATATTGTCTTTTTCTAAAGCAAGTCTTAAATTTTCTCTTGTCTTACCTTTAAGTTTTAAAGGATCTAAAACAATTGCTGAAAGCCAGTGATTAGAATAATAGTCGGGATTTGGTTCTTTAAAAACAGTCACTCCTTCTATTTCCAGAAAATAATCCTGGTAAAACTGATTCATTTTTCTCCTTAAAAGAACATGCTTGTCCAGCACTTCCATTTGCCCACGGCCTATTCCTGCACAAATGTTACTCATGCGGTAATTATAACCTATTTCACTGTGCTGGTAATGGGGAGCGTTATCTCTTGACTGGGTTGCAAAAAAGATAGCCTTATCTTTAATTTCCTTAGAATTTGCTACAAGAGCACCACCTCCAGAAGTGGTAATTATTTTATTTCCATTAAAAGACAAAACACCAATCTGACCAAACGTACCACACTTTTGTCCTTTATAAGAACTACCTAGTCCTTCTGCACTGTCTTCAAGAACCGGAATTTTATATTTATCAGCAACAGCATTAATTGCCGATGCATTATAAGGCATTCCGTACAAATGAACTGCAATGATTGCTTTTGGTTTTTTACCTTTTGAAATTCGATCTTTTATTGCCTCTTCCAATGCAATCGGACACATATTCCATGTCTCAATTTCACTATCAACAAATACGGGAATCGCTCCTTGATAAAGAATAGGATTGGCGGAAGCTGAAAAAGTCATACTCTGACATATCACCTCATCTCCCGCTTGTACACCTAGTAATATTAATCCTAAATGAATGGCGGCCGTTCCAGAACTTAACGCACCAACAAAAACACCTTTATCTAAATAGCTCTCTAAATCCAGTTCAAATCCATTTACATTTGGTCCCAATGGGGCAACCCAATTAGCATCAAAAGCTTCATTTATATATTGTTGTTCGTTTCCTCCCATATGCGGAGAAGAAAGCCATATTTTAGAATTACTCATCTTTTATTTAAGATTGTTTTAATTATGATTTTTATGTCGCCAAATATAGAATTATTATAGTAATATTCTAAATTCATTTTTACTTTATCAGGAAAAATAATAGTATCATTATAGGTTAATGGGTTTTCTTTTGCGGCTAATATAACTTCCTCATTAGCGTACTTTAATGCTGCCAAACTAGTCAACCCAGGCTTTAGCTCCAGTATTTTTCTATTCTCTGCTTGAAGTTTATCATAATATCCAGAAATATCTGGCCTTGGACCAACAACACTCATGGTACCAAATAAAATATTGATTAATTGAGGGAGTTCGTCAATTTTGGATTTCCTGAAAAATCTGCCTATTGCAGATATTTTATGGGTTTTTGGATGGATTGTTTTTAACTTTAGGATATTAAAGATAGTACCAAATTGCCCTATTCTGTTTTGAATAAAAATTCCATTTGAATTTGTATCGATACAAGCAATCAAAAAAAACAAAATCAATATCCAACCAATCAATATTAAACTAACTAATGAAAAAAAAATATCGAAAAGTCTTTTTTTCATTGATTTACAACTCTATTTCTTCTTTATATTTAATAATTTCCCCAGGATTACCGACAACAACTGCGTAATCAGGGACATCTTTTATTACAACAGTCCCAGCTCCTATAGTTGCCCATTTTCCTATTTTAATTCCTTGAATAATAACAGCTCCAATTCCTATATGAGATCCTTCGCCTACAAATACATTTCCTGCTAATGAAGCATTGGGTGAAATATGAACAAAATCACTTATAATGCAATCATGTTCAATTACAGCACCCGTATTAATTATACAATGATTGTTTATCTGCGCATCTGCATTAACAATCGCTCCTGCTAAAACCACTGTGCCTTTACCAATTTTTGAACTTTCTGAAATAATTGATTTTGCATGGATTACAGAAATATAATTTACGTTTATTTGTTCTGTTATTTTTTTTCGGATTTTATTATTTCCTATTGAAATAATGAACTCATCCAAGGTTTTAAATTCAAATACACCTATGTGCTTAACCGGTATATTTAAAATAAATTCGGATTTTGGATTGTCATCAAAAATAAATTCGACCTTATCTTTAACAGACGATTGTATTGCATCTATAACTACTTTACTATGACCGCTGGCTCCGTATAAATACATGCTTAATTTCCTTTAAAAACTTCCATTGTTACATTATCCGAGGCAGAAATTCCTTCAGATTTAAAAACTTTTTTAAATGTATAAAAAATAATTTTTAAATCAAGGATAAAAGTGGCATTATCAACATACCAGATATCATATTCAAATTTTTGCTGCCATGAAATTGCATTACGCCCATTTACCTGTGCCCAACCAGTGATTCCAGGTTTTATTTCGTGACGTCTACTTTGGAATTCATTATATAATGATAGATATTGAATTAACAAAGGCCTAGGTCCTATTAAACTCATATCTCCTTTTATAACATTTATTAATTGCGGGATTTCATCCAATGAAGTTTTCCTTACAAAAATCCCAATTTTAGTCAATCGTTCTGCATCAGATAATAATTCCCCATTTCTATCTTTTTTGTCGTTCATTGTTTTGAACTTAATAATTTTGAAAATTACTTGATTTTTACCGGGCCTCTGTTGAAAAAAAAATGGCTGACCATCATTAACCATATATAAACCTATATACACAACAATAAACAATGGACTTAAAAAAACCAGTCCAAAAATGGCTAAAAACAAATCTATTATTCGTTTCCAAAAAAATTTATACATTATATTATTTTTTCATTTCTAGTAAATAGTTCAAATATGTTTTCGATAACCTTTCTCTATCAAAATTTTCTTTAGCAAATGCATATCCATTTTCACCTTGTTTTTTTATCAAATCTGGATTAGCTATATAATATCTAATTTTTTCAGCAAAATCATCAGGGTTCTCGGGTTCTACAAAAACGCCAGAATCGGATTCTTCTACTAAAGCCCTTGAAATTCCATCGATAGCCATAAAAACTGGCGTTTTACAAGACATGTAATCAAACGTTTTGTTAGAATATACTGTTTTGAACGTATCAACATTTTTTAACACAGAAGCTCCCATTTGAGATATTAGAATATATTTAAAAACATCTGCTTTAGGAACTGGATCCAAAAATCGGACATTTTTGACCTGCATTTCATCAGAAAGTTTTTTAAGTCTTTCTTTTTCCATTCCCTGACCAATCAATAAAAACTCTACATTAGTGTCTTCAAGCAACTTACCAGTTTCTAATATTTGTTCTAAATGGTTTGCTACACCATGCGCACCTACGTATGTAATTAAGAATTTATCTTCTAAATCCAATTCCTTTCTAAATTGTTGTTTATTAAAATTATTCAACAACTCATCCGACAAGGAAAAATCTGCTGCATTTGGAATGAATATTATTTTATCAGGACTAATACCTTTTTTATCAATTAATGCAGCTCTAAATGCCGGCGTTAAAACATTTATTAATGTCGCTTTTTTATAAATAAACCCCTCCAAAGTATAGGCTAATTTTATAATCAATTTACTCTTAACCACCCCCGTGTCAATTGCTGATTCTGGCCACAAGTCTCTAATTTCAAATACAAATGGAATCCTTTTAAATAATGATATTAAATATCCGCTAATTCCAACAAACAAAGGTGGAGAAGTTACAACTACAACATCAAACTTTCCTTTAACCATAAAAATTCCTGCCCATAAAGAAGAAAAGACAAAAGAAAAATAACCCCATAACCGCCCTAAAAAATTTGAATTATAGCTTTCTGAAACATGGCATCTAATAATATCCACTAATCCTTGTTTCTTTCTTTTATACCATTTTCCTTTATATTCTGAAAGTTTCTCACTTCCATTGGCATGCATCATTCCCGCTAAAACAGTAACTTGGTGACCTTGTTCTGTCCAAACTTTTGTCATTTCATTCCAACGAGATCCTCCTGGATCATTTTCTTCAAGAAAATATTGATGTATTAAAAGAATCCTCATATCAATGAACTGTAATTAGCGTTCTAATTTCATTATTAAAAGAAAAAACAGTTGCTACTTCCTTATTTTTCAAACCATAATAAGGGGAATCATATGATACTCTCATTTCGGGTTGTAATTTTATATTGTTTTCCATTGCTTTAAAATCGATTCTTGAATCATTATGATTCCAAACCTGTGTTTTTTTTCTCCCTTCCAAATCCCCTAAAACATCTTCAACCATCCATTGATGGTTTATTTTACTTTTATAAATTGTTCTAGCGTGGATCGCTTTCGGATTTAAAAATCTGAAAGCACTAACTGTACCATTGAAAATATAGTTATCTTCTGTTTCTTTCCAGCCTGCATTTTTTGATTGGGACCAAAAATACCAAATAAACCGGCTTCCTTTAAGCATTTGTGAATAATTTTCAACTACAACAGTATTATGAGATATTGAACCAGTAAAATAGTCTTGGTATATTTTTTCGGTATTGTATTTATAAGTTCCTGAATCCCTCATAACATTGACACCTTGTTTCCAAATATCTAAATGCAAATTATCTGCGTGCGCGGGGCGATCTTTATGATTCCCACAACGGATAAAAGTAAAAGTTTCTTTTTCCCGAAGCAAATAAAAACCTCCAATAGGAAATGAAATACACCCAGATTTCTTTTCTAAATTTTCTAAATAATTGTTTTTCTCTAATTTATTTCCTAACATCCAACAAGAATCCTCAACAATTATAGTATCGTCATATAATCTAGTATTGGTTAAAATTATATGAAGTGTATTTAACTGCGGTCGGTAATCCCTAAAATTTGCATCGGACAAAGGAAAAAAAAGTGCCCCATCGTTAGTACCATAATTAGGCAGAAAACCATTTTCTTCCTGCATACATTGATATAAAAAATCAACTGTTTTATATGCCCTATCGTAGACCGTTTTTGAAAATGCTTTTTTATGCAACTCAGTAACAGCTATTCCTAAAGAAAATAATTGTACTATCACGCGTTGATAATTCATAGAAAATTGTAAAAAAGTACCATCTTCATATACTTGATACGCGATTTCTTGTTCAAACCATCTTCTCCCTTTTTTTGCCCATTTTTTGGTTTCTGGAATGAAAGGAAAAAGAAGTTCACTCAATGTCAAAAGTAAAGTTTCTGTAATTGCATGATTATTGCGTACCGCAATCCTAGAAAAATCAATATTATTATACACATGATGTAAAGACCAGTAAATTGAATTTTGAATTTTATCCCAGCGTTTTTCAGTAAGGGATTTAGTATTTTTATAAAAATAAAGGGCATAACACCAATTAAAGATTCTTAATGAAATTTCTTGACTACAAAACCAATTCGGCCCTTGATTTATTGGGTTTTTATCAATCCAATCTTCTATTTGTGAAAAAACCAACTCTGAATGATCTTCATCAAAATGATAATCATTCCTGATAATCGTTAGTAAGAAAGTAAACCGTGACTTCTCCCAAAGATATTTAATATCTCCGCTTTCGGCATTAAAATCATTTATTTTTGACCAATGATTTGTAATGTCATATTTAAATCCAGTTTCAGGATTAGTTATCCAATCATATTCTAAACCAATATTTTTCCATTCATAGCTAAAAAAACAAATTTCTCCTTTGAGGATTCTTTCAAATTTTTCTTTAATAATTTTCGTTTTCTCCTTTTTAAAAATAATTTTTTCTCTTTCTGGAATTAAAAACATAGGCGTGTTTTTTCGCCACTCCTCAAGATCAATAAATTTAGAACTGTTAGGATATATAGGGTGTGTGTTTTTTAAAGTCCCCAGTTTTTTTTTCAATTCATATTTTACCCGATATATTACATATCGTGTACCCATATTTTTTATTAATTGAAAAGCTAATTTTAAATTCATCTTATTTACACCAAATTCACCCAAGTACCGGTTTTCAAACTTTCTATAGCAGCAAAGGAAGCTTTGGTTGTATTAATTAATTCTTCCATTGGAATTAAAGGGTCTCCGCCAGTTTGAATTCTTTTAATTAAACAATGGAATTGGTTTTTATGGCCTTTATCCAAACTAGTTTTTAATTTAGAAAATCCTTTAAATCCAAAACCTTCTGTTTTCCTGAAATTATCCATTATCAATGTTCGTTCTTGAGAATATATCTCTACACGTTCTTTCGAATAAGATTTAGAGCCATTAGAAAAATAATTAATTACACCTGTTGAACCATTTTCATATTTCAATAAAATTGTTGCATTGTCTGTATTTTCTTCAGGATTAATTCCCATAGCATTCATGCAAACTTCTTTTACTTTACTTCCTGTCAAAAAAGTAATCAAATCAATAAAATGACAAGCCTCCCCTATAATACGGCCACCGCCTATTTTTAAATCGTGAACCCAAACATTTGCTGGAATAAATCCAGCATTCATTGTTGCTATAACATTCATTGGGCTAGTCCCCAAGAGATTTTTCATCTTTTCAGCATGTGGGGAAAATCGCCTATTAAACCCTACCGTAATAGTTTTGCCTGAATTTTGTTGGGCTTGGATTACAGCTTCTAATTCATTTGAATTAAGCGCTAATGGCTTTTCAACAAATATATGTTTACCTGCTTTTAATGCTTCCTCAGACATAGTTGCATGAAGATTATGTCTAGTGGTAATTAAAACTAAATCTACTTCATTATCCTTCAGAATTTCTTTATAATCTGTTGTAGAGTGAGAAAAGCCATATTTTTTAGCCATCGATGTTCCACTTACTCCACCTTGACTTGCAATATATTTATAATTTGCTCCACTTCCTTTCAATGCTGGAAGCATAGTCATCTTAGTGAAATTCCCTGCGCCAACTATACCCAAAACTCCTTTAGACCGTATAAATTTATTGTCTTTTAACTGAATTGTTGTCTTTGGATTTTCATTAATTGCTTCTTTGTAACTCAATATGGAAGCAATTGATTTACTAGAACCAATTCCTCCATAGATTTGCTGATAATTTTCAAGTTGAACAACTTCAGTAATCATGCTTTTGACTTCCAACTTATGAGTAGCGATTGCTTGAAGAATAGTTTCAAAATTGCGTTTCTCAGTCCATCTTACAAAAGACAAAGGATAGTCATTCCCTCTTTGTTCATAATCTTCATCATAACGACCAGGTCCATAGGAACAAGAAACCTGAAATGACAATTCTTTCTCATAAAATTCAGCTCTGCTTAAATTCAAGCCAATGACTCCCACCAAGATGATACGTCCTCTTTTTCTTGACATTCTTGCCGCCTGAGAAATAATTTCATCTGTTTTTGCAGAAGCTGTAATTATCACACCGTCTGCTCCAATATTATTAGTGAATCCTTCAATAAATTTAACTATATCTCCAGATTTAGGATTAAATGGAATAACCCCCCATTGCTTAGAAAGTTCTAATTTTGCATCGTCTATGTCAACACCTACGACTCTACATCCGTTAGCGACCAATAACTGAGCTGTTATTAAGCCTATTAATCCCATACCAACCACTACAACTGTTTCCCCTAAAGTGGGGTTCAATAAACGAATACCTTGCAAACCTATTGATCCAATTACTGTAAATGCAGCTTCTTCATCACTAACATTTTCAGGAATATGTGCAACTAAATTTTTTGGGATACATACAAACTCAGCGTGTTGCCCATTAGAAGCAACGCGATCCCCTACTTTAAAATCACTAACTCCTTCTCCAACAGCAATTACCCTACCTACATTACAATACCCTAATGGCAGTGGTTCACCTAATTTATTAAAAACTGCTTCTAAAGTTGGAAGCAGACCTTCTGTTTTAATTTTATCGAGTACTTGCTTAACTTTATCTGGTTGCTGTCTTGCTTTAGAAATAAGGTTAGATTTTCCAAATTCAACTAACATTCTCTCCGTCCCTAAAGAAACCAATGATCTAGTAGTTTGTATTAAGACAGTTCCTTTTTTTACTAGTGGGGCTGGTATATCCTCTAATATTGTTTCTCCTGTTTTAAAAGATTGTATAATTTGCTTCATTTGATTTTAATTTCTTTCTTTTATTTTTTTTGCGGGTACTCCACCTACAATAGTAAAAGGCGGAACATTCTTTGTGACAACGCTCCCGGCAGCAATAACTGCTCCTTCCCCAATATGTACTCCTGCTACTATTATACAATTGGCTCCTATCCAAACATCATTTTCAATTACAACCTTTTTTTTTATGTGCCCTGCTCCAAATATCCTTCCCTTGTTTTCAGGAATAACATGATTAGCAGATAATATTTGCGATCTATAGCCAATTAATGTTCTGTCACCTATTACAACTCCACCACCTGTAGTGATTAAAACTCCCCAGGCTAAGTCTACATTATCTCCTAATTCAATTTTTATACAAGGATTTATCTTTATCCCAGGATAAAAAGTAATATTTTTACCAACTTTAGCCCCTTGTATTCTCATGTAATTACTTTTAATAAAATTAAAAATTCTATGCCTTGGCAGAGCAAATACAATTGATGAGATTAGTTCGTATGTACATACAAAAAAATATTTCATTCTTTAAATTCTTTTAAAATTTTTTCCAAAAAATAAATTTGTTTTGCAACCTTTTCCGTTGGAGAATTAAATTGCACCAACCTTTCATTCCCTCTATTCACCAATTGATTACTTAAATTAAAATCAAGTATAAGTTTTTGTATTTTATCAGCAATATCTTTTACATTATCTCGAGAAACATATAAAACAGCATCCTTACACTCAGAATACGCCCATGGCTCGTCAGATATTATTAATGGTTTTTTAAAATAAAACGCTTCTATGATATTACTTGAAAAACATTCTAATTTACTTAATAATATCATTGCATCACAATTTTTAATTACCTGATGAACATATACAGATTCAACCTTTCCTATAAACTCAAAATATTCTTCAACATTTAATGAAACTATAGGTTGTATTAAATATTTTTGAATATCGGGGTTTACTTTATCCAAGGATAAAATGAATTTAACACTAACATCCATCTCTTTCAAAACTTTTGCTATCTCTGGAAGTAAATGAATATTTTTATTTAAATGCCAAGATGATAAATATAAAATTTTAAATGCTTTTTCTGTTCTTAAAAATTCATAATATTTATTTTCTTTCTTTTCATCAAATAAAGTGACACTAGGTTCAACATATAAAGTCTTGTTTAAATCATAATTGAACAAAGTTTGCACTCTCTCTTGCATGCTTTTATTTTCAAATATTAACCCATCTGCTTTTAATGTTCCTTTCAATCGAAAATGATCTATTATTTTTTTTTTCAGCCTAGTCTTTTGTGAATAATCCTTCCAAAAATCAATTTCAGGAAAATAAAGGTTACTGTACACAGTCCTTACAACTTGAGGAACATTTTCAATAGATAGAACAGGTGCATAATTATAAACAATATCGATACTATTATCATTGATAAATTGCTGAATTGTTTTTTTATTTAAAATCCTAGCCATATAAGAATAGTGCATCGATAGTATAGAAGTTTTTTTAAATAATTCTTCAGATTGTTTATGCAATTCTGAATTCTTTCCAACAAATACGAACCAATTATGTCCAAAACCATTAGAAGCAATAATTTTCAAGAAATTACTTGCTACTTGTTGGCCGCCTCCTGATTGAACTGGAAAAAAATTTAATAAAACATTCATAACTATTTTAATTCTAATGCTTGTAAATATTCAAAACCAATGTTTTCTATAGAAAATTCTTTAGCTCTTTCTATTAATAAATTTGAGTCTAATTTAGTTCTATCAATTAATATTTCACTTATAGTATCTGCCATAAGTTGGGGATTACCTAAAGGTACAATAGAACCATATTTACCATCTTTTAAAATATATTTAGGACCTCCTGGACAATCTGTTGTTATAACTGGGGTTCCCTGTGCTAACGCTTCTACAATTACATTACCAAACCCCTCGTATATGGAACTTGAAACAAAAACTTCAGCATTATGATAATATGGATAAGGATTATCCACAAAACCAATAAAATGTACCCTCGAGCCTAATGAAAAAGATTCAACTAATTGTTTCAATGAATCTTCTAAACTACCTTTTCCTAGAATCACTAACTGTAAATCAGTGAATTTTAAAGAAAGTAGGTTAAAAGCATTAATTAATAATTCATAATTTTTTATTTTTTCTAATCTTCCAACTCCTAAAATATATTTCTTATTTTTTTCAAAGGGAGTGTCTTGAATAGAAAGTTTTCCCAAGGCTTGCATTTCACTATTGAAAACTGGATTTCCTATGGTTAAAATATTACTTTGTTTCCCTAAAAAGGCTTCAATTGAATTTGATGTGTCAG
The DNA here is from genome assembly GCA_040387655.1 of Bacteroidota bacterium. GTDB lineage: Bacteria > Bacteroidota > Bacteroidia > Flavobacteriales > Flavobacteriaceae > Flavobacterium. The sequence continues at coordinate 275,896 of JAZKDI010000003.1, forward strand.
GAGAATTAGCAATAATTTTATATGCTTTCTTAAAAGCTTTTGCCAAAAAGCTAACTCTTAAACCACTCCCTTTATCTTTAGAAAAAATACTGGCTTGACGAATAATTAATTTCGTGTTTTTTGACCATCCTGAAGTCAAATATGCAAATATATTTGCTTCATCTAATGTGGTAAATAAATATTGTGGCTTAGTCTTTATTAATAATTGCGATAATTTTATATAGGTAAACAAGAATCTATGTAAAGCATCAAATCTTCTTAACTTAAAATATTTTTGAGATACAATTTTCACCACATTGATTTTACCATCTAACAATTGCCAATATCCATCATTTTCGTACGAAGTAATTAAAGTTATTTCAATACCTTGATTATGAAAATAATTCAACAAGTTAACAAAAACTTTTTCTGCACCACCTCCTTGCAACGTAGGAATGTAAAACAACACTTGTAATTTTCCTGCCATAATTTTATTGAACTTTGTATTGATGGTTATTAATTTTCAAGAAACAAGTTATTAAAATTAAAAGCAAATGTAATGACATGTCAGCATAGGTTTGCATATAAAAACCAATCACAATCGCGGAAATAATAGTAGCAAATAAAAATGCAAAAATATGTTGTCTATAATTTATGATTGCAGTAAATATGTTTTTCAAAACAATAATGTAAATTGCATAATAGATAAAGAAGCCCAGAAATCCTATTGACAATATAACCTCTAATGGTGTAAAATGCGTATAAGTACTAAAATTATAATCTCTCAAGTGTAATGCTCTAAAATTATTAGTCCCGTAGCCTAAAAATGGACTGTTCGCAAAATAGTTCCAACCTCTTTCTTTAAGTTCTGCCCTAAACCCTTCTCCTATTGAACCACCAGCAGCTCCTTCTACCTTGACGCCAGTTAAAACTGACTCCACAGTTGCAAAGGTTCTTTGTAACGCACTATCTAGATTTTTATTTAAAGTCAATAAACTAACAGCAATTGTAATTATTATAACCCCCGATATAAGATACTTAAATGCCGCTTTAACCTTATAAAAAATAAATATAAGAGCTAAATAAATAATTAAAATAATTAACAATGACAATGTGGATTTTTGTGATTCAGTTAAAAATAAAACATAAAAATAAAGTGGCAACAACATCAAAGTCTTTTTTGTAAATAGAAACGTATAAAATATTATCAATACTATAGAAATAAACATTATCAATCCTACAGGATTTGAACCACCAAATGGCAATTCTCTAAATATATTAGGAACATAGAAGTAAGAATTATAAAGTGCCAATATGGCACTACTGGCTAAAAAAAACAATATTAGCCGATTTATATATTTTAGCGAAACACAATAATTTAAACATACTACCATCATTATACATACTGCTATCATTTTAAAAACAATATCAAAAACAAAAACGATATTCAATGCGTAAAAAACTGATATTAAGTTTAATAACGTGAAAAAAATATAGGTTTTTAATATTGGTGGATTTTTAACAAACCTCCACGATGTGGTAATTCCAATTATTGTTAGAGTTAAAAATGATATTACAAGGGACAAAAAACCTGCTTTATATCCTGATAAAACAGAAATAAATACTACGGAAGTAATCATTATAAATACAGATATGTCTGTCAACAATCTATGTCTAACTTCAGTTTGCTCTTTCATTTAATAAATACTCTTTTAAAAGTCTAATATGACCATTCGATCTTATCTTACTGTCATATGGGCTAATTCCATATTCATTTTCTAAATCTACACCACTAATCGATTGTTGTGCCACTTCAATAAATTCGTTATTTGAAAATGTTTGATAAGGTTCTTTTATTGCCTCAAATGCTAAATTTAAGTCTTCTGTTTTACGTATTACATACACATTCTTAAGTCCTCTATAGGAAGAGACCCCAAAAGTAAAAACTGGCTTTCCTCTAACCAATGCCTGCACACCTACTGTACCTGTAATAGTTACGACACCTTGAGCATTATCTATTAAATCAAAGGTATCACTTTCTAATGACAGTAATTGTGTGTTATCTAATTCAGCTATATTATTGTAAAACGATTTATTTCGATATCTAATATCAAAATAATTTGTAAACATCGAAGGATGCTCCTTTACATAAAGTTTCCATCCTGTCGGCAAAGAATTTGAAATCATTCGTATTATCAACCATTGATTGGAAAATTCAAAAGCTTCAGGCATTGAGGTTCTTTCTGGCTGAAAATGTAGAAAAAAAACTAGGTACTTATCTCCTTTGTTAGGTTCAATTGTTAAGGTTTGATATAAATCGTAAATCTTTTTTTTATATGGGAGGCTTAAAAAAGCTTTTTTATTTTTAACTCCTGATGTAAATTCTCTTCGCCATGACCAAAATTTCCCTTTTCCTTTTTCTAACCTTTTTTTTTCATAATCAGGAAGTGCCTCACTATAATTTCTTCTGTTGAGTTCAACATAATCTTGAATATATGATTTATCTATTTCAGAAACCACAATGTTTTTTGGGAATATATTTTTTTGAACATCTAAACCTTCCACTATCCAATATCTCCATGGTAAAGGACTCGTCTGTATCATCTGCACTTTTATCCCGATCACTTCTGCTACTTTTGCCATTATCCAATTGGGTAAATTATGAGGAGTGGCTTGAAATATAATTGCGTGTATTGGCTTCTCCTGATGTAACAGAACCATATTATAAACAATCTGTTCCATTATAGGGATTTGATTAAAAACACTATTCAACGGAGAAATCCTATTAACCCTTTCAGCTAATAAAAAAGTTCTATTGTCCTCCAAAACACTTAAAAGTGCTTTCTGATAAAGGAAATGAAAATCCTTATGCAATTTTGTTTTAGATGGTGCTTGAAAATTTTCATAAAAAAGTATTGGAATGTTTTTTTCAAAAATTTTAAATTGTGACTGTCTTCTTCTCTCTGTTAAGAGAATAAGATCTTGACTCTTTGAAAAATCAACCAAATCTTTATAAATATCATTTATGGGCATCATCCCTGGATCAATAATATAATGTCCTTTCATATTATTTATTGAATATGTTCCCACATTAATCGATCTCCTTTTCCCAATGTATTGATTACCGTTTTACCTAGTATTTCATTGTAATATTTTGGATGCAAACCAAAACCAGGTCGAATTGATTTTACATTTTTTTCAGTAATAACCTCTCCTGCTTTTATGTCTTCAACAACATATAAACTTCTTGAAAAATCTTTTCCTTTCTTCTGTTTTTCTGTCAAAGAATAATCTACTTTCCCAATAGCGCTTTCAGCTTCCCGAATTGCTTTTACCATCGCTGTAAATTCCTCTTCATTCATAGAAAATGAAGCGTCAGGACCTCCAATCGACCGATCTAAAATAAAATGTTTTTCGATGATTTTGGCACCAAAACAAGTAGCAACAATTGGAACTGTCGCCCCCATCGTATGATCTGACAAACCACTGACAACACCATATCTATCAGCTAAATCTTTTACCATACACATATTTGCTTCCTCGATTGGAGCTGGATAACTAGAAGTACATTTCAACAAGGCTATTTCATTGTTACCTTTCCTTTTGCAAGCGTCTAGTGCCAACTCAATATCTACATTTTCTGAAATACCTGTAGACAAAATAACTGGTTTTCCTTTAGAGGCAACATACTCTATCAAAGGGATATCTGTAATTTCAAAAGAAGCAATCTTATAAGCAGGAACATTCAGTTTTTCAAGAAAATCAACAGATGATTTATCAAAAGGAGAGGAGAAACAAATCAAACCTACTTCTTTAGCAACCCTAAACAATTCTTCATGCCATTCCCAAGGGGTATGTGCTTCCTCATATAATTCATAATAATTTTTACCTTCCCAAATTGTCCCATTTATCAAAAAATCATCTTTTTTACAATCAATTGTAATTGTATCTGCTGTATATGTCTGCAACTTTATACAATCAGCCCCTGCTCTCTTTGCGGCACGAATTGTTTCTTTAGCAACTTCGATACTTCCATTATGATTAGCTGACAACTCTGCAATAATGAAGACTCTTGAATTTTTACTTATATCTATGGAACCAATTTTCATATTATATCAATTTATAACCTTCTTTAATATTTAACTTTTTGTTTCTAATAATTGTCAATTCGACAACACCATTCGGGGTTTTAACTAATAATGGTTCTAATGAAATTATTAATCCATTAGGCATATCCGCATGAAAACCATAATTTGAAAAAACAATTTCATCTACTATTATTTTTTCATCTTGACAGAAAGAAAAAGCACCTGGGTATGGACTTGCCTGAGCACGAACCCAATTCCTAATCCTTTCTCTCTGCCAATTCCAATCAATTTTGCCATCATCTGGAGTACGTACACCAAAATAGGTAGCTTCAATATGCTCTTGTTTTAAAAACACAACTGAATTATTTTTGATTTTCAATATTACAGATTCGATCAAAGGTACATATTGCTGAGCATATTTATTTAAAATCGAAGCCCCAGTATCATTTTGATTAATCTCTATTTTAAATTGCTCTATAATATCTCCAGTATCACAACCTTCATCTATTTTATGTGCTGTAATTCCTGTATATTTTTCATTATTAATAATAGACCAAACATGAGGAGTTCTCCCCCTATATTTTGGTAACAAGGAACCATGTATATTAAAGGCTAATCTTGTAGGTAATTCTATTATGTCTTTCTCAATGATAAATATATAATTCACTGATATAATTAAATCTATAGACATATTAGAAACAAATGAATAAGCTTTCCCATTACGTGGATTACCTACAAAATGATTAATGTTATTATCTGTACAAAAATTAATAATTTCACTAGATTTTTTATCTGTCAAAACAAAATCTATCTGATACAAAGGGTTTAAATATTTCAAAACCACATAACCTAAATTGCCACTAACAAGTAATCCAATTCTCATTTCATATAATTTTAGAATAAATAACAACGTTCTTATACTCGCCTTGAAATAAACAATGTTCTTTCAAAACGGCATCTCTTTCAAAACCCGCAAGTTCCGCAGCCTTATATAAATGAGGTCTTAAATCAAAAGCATAAATAAAGATTTTATGTAATTTTAATTCTTCAAAAGCCAATTGTTGAATCAGTCCCAAATAAGTAACCCAATGTTTTTGAAATTCATCTTTTTCCAAAATAGTATTCATAACAAATGAAATTTCAGCATTTTTATCAATCCAATTGATATGAACTAAACCTCCGTATCCTATACAATTTCCATTTTCCAAATAAGAAAACAAGATCTGGTTGGGTTCTTCCTGATTAAATAAGTTAGCGATTGTATTTTCAAAATAATAATTTTGATCATTTTCAGTCAATAGTTTATTTTGTCTTAAATGATAAATTTGTTCATTACGCCATTTCATTATATCCAAACGATCTTCATAACGAATGGGAACAATCGAAAAATCATTATTTGTAAAATGTTGTCTATTTAATACTTTGTAACAATTCATATTTTAATTCAGCTATTTTCCAATCAATTTCATTATCAATATCTTGTCCTTCTAATTCTGTAATTACAATACTTCCTGTAGAATCTGTTAGTATCTTTTTTTTAAGTAAACACTTTTGTGTATCGAACCAATAAAACTGTCCTGCATCGTGATAACTTACTTCAAGATCTTGAGAGCGGGATAAACTATATTCCGGATAAAAAAAAGTGGTTTTATTTTCACTATCTCTTTTTAGAGCCCGTTGAATTGGAAAACTAAAAGGGATTAATGGAAACACACTATCAAAAAAATTCTCTTTGAGAAGCAAAAGACTTTTTTTTAAATTTTCCTCAGTTATAAATGGCGCACAAGCATAAAGACAACAAGCAAAATCAAAAGTTTGGTTTAAAGCACTGTATTGAATCAATACTTCTTCGATAACATCAAAAGTTGTTGCGAAATCGTTTGCTGTTTCAGAACTTCTCATAAAAGGTATCTTCGCTCCATATTTTATAGCAACCTCGGCAATTTCTTCATCATCAGTAGATACCATAACTTCATCAAAAAGCCCAGATGACAATGCTGCTTCGATAGAAAAAGCAATAATGGGCTTATCTATAAAATTTTTAATGTTTTTTCTTGGAATCCTTTTACTTCCTCCTCTTGCAGGAATAATAGCTAAATTAGGCATTATAAAAAGAATTTATTTTGTCAATTACATACTGTTGTTCTTCTTCAGTTAATGTAGGATACATAGGCAGAGAAATACAATTCTTATAATATGCTTCTGCAAAAGGCATATCCCCTTCTTTCCAACCGAATTGTCGATAATAAGGCATTAGATGACATGGGATATAATGGATTTGTGCAAATATTTTATTTTCTCTTAAATAATTGTATAATCCTAATCTATCGTCTACTTCAATAATGTATAAATGATAAGCATGCCCTTCTACAAGTCCAGACTGCCCTTTTATAAATGATTTATCCTTAAATAGTTCAAAATATTTTGCAGCAATCATTTTCCTTTTTTCCAAACCTATATCGGCTCTTTGCAATTGACTATTACCTAAAGCTGCCTGAAAATCGGTAATTCGGTAATTGTAACCCAGACTTTGCATTTCCATATACCACAAAGGATACTTATCAATACCTCCCGCAAATTCTACAGTATTTGTATAAAAATCATCATTTTTCACAATACCATGTGTTCTTAACTGCAATAGTTTTTCGTACAATTTTTTATCATTGGTCGTAATCATTCCTCCTTCTCCACTTGCAATATGTTTAACCGGATGAAATGAAAAAATTGCAATATCGGCATACTGACCATTACCACATAATTGCTTTTCACCTATACTATTCATAAAATGGCCACCAGGTGCATGGCACGCATCTTCTATGATCCATAATCCATATTCATCTGCCAATTTTCTATACGCCTCTAAATCCACAGATCTACCTGCAAAGTCTACTGGAATAACACCTTGATAGGTTCCTCTAGGAGAAGCTTCAAGCAATGATTTAACAGAATCAATATCTAATAAATAAGTTTCTGGATCAATATCTGCAAAAACAACTTCACCATCACAATATCTGATACAATTAGCAGACGCGGCAAATGTAATAGGTGTTGTAATTATTTTTTGACCTTTTTGAACACCTAATGCTAAAGCGCATAAATGTAAAGCTGCTGTACCATTAGAAAGAGCTACTGCATATTTTGCTCCAACATATTGAGCAAAAGCCTCCTCAAATTCGGCTATCTTTGGACCTTGAGTAAGATAATCTGATTTTAGGGTTTCAATTACTGCATTAATATCATCATTTGTGATATTTTGTTTTCCGTATGGAATAATTTTATTTACCATTACAATTCAAATGTTGGATCAACGTGTTCTTTAATTAACGATCTCAGTCCTTCAATAGTTTCCCATTCTGTATTCTCTCCAGAATTATAAGCAAAGCCCTCCGAAACTTTTAAAGCGTTAAATTCTTTTATATAGTCTTCAACTATCCATATAGGTGTTGAAGGTAGAATAGTATAATATTTACCTAAATCGTATGTATAAAATGAATCAGAAGGAGTAATCATTTCTTCATGCACTTTTTCTCCTGGTCGGATACCTACGATTTTATGCTCGCATTCAGGACCAATAGCATTTGCTACATCCAAAATACGATATGATGGGATTTTCGGAACAAAAATCTCTCCCCCCCAAGCATGTAATAATGCATGCATGACCATATCAACTCCTCCTTGAAGCGAGATATTAAAACGAGTCATATTTGGATCTGTAATAGGCAAGAGGCCATTTTTTTTCTTATTAATAAAAAATGGAATTACTGAACCGTTTGACCCCATAACATTTCCATAACGAACTACAGAAAAACGAATAGGATTCCATCCTTTAATATTATTGGCTGCAACAAATAATTTATCTGATGCCAATTTGGTTGCTCCATACAAATTTATTGGAGCACATGCTTTATCTGTAGACAATGCAACGACACGTTCTACTTGAGTATCTAAACACGCATCGATAATATTCTGAGCGCCAATTATATTTGTCTTTACACACTCATCTGGATTATACTCTGCTATATGAACATGCTTCATTGCAGCTGCATGAATCACAAAATCAACACTCTTCATTGCACGTGTTAGTCTTTCCTTATCTCTCACATCTCCAATAAAAAATCTAATTTGGGGATACTCAGATACAGGATACTCTTGAGCCATTTGAAATTGTTTTTGCTCATCTCTTGAAAAAATTATTAATTTTTTAATTCCTGGGTATGTTTTAAAAATATGTTTTGTTAAAGCCTTACCTAAAGATCCTGTCCCACCAGTTATTAAAATTGATTTGTTTTCTAACATATTTATTTACTTTTTTTTATACTTTTTATGGTATTGATTAAAACTTTTCTTTGAAATTTATTACAACCTAACATCCAAACAATTATACTTACTAAAATGGATAACGCCACTACGGCTAACCCTAATAATCCCCAACTTTTAATTATGAACTCTTGACTTAATTTCGTTAACAAAAATAAAATACTAAGTCCTATTAACGAAGTCCTAGAAAAGAAAACATTATAAAAAACTTTTACTTCAAAAGTTAACAACTTCAACAAAAATGTAGTAGAAACGGATAAGAAAAGCAGTCCGAGCAATATTGAACTTAATAGTCCAATTGTACCATAAATAGGAGTTAAAACAAAAGCCATCCCTATTGAAATCAATGAAGACAAAAATGTTATTAAAATTTTTCTTTTTAAATTCATAGTTGCGTTAATAATACTACTATCGATATTAATTAGTATTGTAATACTACTAATCAAAACTGTAAGTAATGTTTCGTTTCCACCTAAATAATATTGAGACTGAGACCAAAGATTAACAAAAGATTGATTGAACAAACAAACAACAGCACCTCCCAATATCATAACAATGAGTTGAAAAGAAATTATTTGCGATCTTGCCTCAAGCAATTTACTATAATTTTTTTCGCCTATAAACTTTGCTATTCCCATAGAGGCTCCATTCCCAAATACTCTGATTACCCCAAATACACCAATTGTCAAATACTTAGTAATAGCATACATAGAAACTATTTTGGGACCTAAAAAATACCCCATTAATATCAAATCAATTGAGTAACATAATAAATCAGACATTTTTAACAATAGATACAATACACTTAGTTTTACAAAAGCGATTATTCTACTTCTATCAACTCTAACTAAATAAAACCACGGAATATTTCTTTTTACAGTAAAGTAAAATAATACCCCATTTAAAATCACAATTAACAGTTGAACCAAAGAAATCCCTAAAACACCATATCCTAAATAAAGGACACCAACTGTTGCGCCTCCACCTATAATTGTTACTACAGCTCTCATACCTAACCTTTTAAAAGCCAGATTCATGCCTTCTAACATGGATTCATACAAAAAAAAGAACTGACTAACAACAAAAGTAGTCACAAGTACAATAGCTGCAATCCTAATATTTTTAATATATTCTGTAGGCACCCCCGTTAATTCTGGAGCATACCAAACTATAAGTGATCCGAAAATTATGTAAATAGGAAACATCAAAAAAAATGAATAGAATCCAGCAGAAACCCCTTCGCGTAATTCTTCTTCAGACTTAACGCTTCTATCCCTAGAGATTAAATATTTAATAGAGGTAGCAGCTCTCAGATCTGCAGTTGCCATATATTGATTTAATTGTCCCAATACTTGCCATGCTCCAAAGTAAATTGGCCCTAGAAAAGCAACCGTAATTGGCGTTACAAAAAAACTAACTAATAATTTAGTTGCAAAATCTATACTTCCGGTAAATGCGTTTAAAACCGCACTAAGCCTTAAGTTTTCCTTATTTTGAACCACTTTATTGTTTATTAGCATTTCTGACATTAATTAATTACTCCACAAAAATCCAATACCACCTGACTCTCTTTAAGCTCTAATTGTCTGAACTCTTTATGCGCCACTAATAAAACAACAATATCCGCTTTTTCAACTGCCTCTTTATAATCTGTCAACTTAAACACATGATGTGATTTTAGGTTAGGTTCTACGATATAAAAACATTCATCCCGAGTATCTTGCATGATTTTTTGCGCAATGTACTTGGCTGGTGATTCCCTTAAATCATCAATATTTGGTTTAAACGCCAATCCCATAATGGCAATTGATGGTTTCCTACCGTGTTTTAACTCAAATTCTAATTTTGCATTTTTAGCTTTTTCTGCACACCAAAATGACTTATAATTATTCACTTCTCTAGCAGTTCCGATAATTTTAGACTCCATCGGATATTCCGATACAATGAAATAAGGATCTACAGCTATACAATGTCCGCCAACACCACATCCGGGTTGCAAAATATTCACTCGCGGATGCTTATTAGCAAGTTTTATTAAATCCCAAACATTTATACCAGCTTTATCACAAATTAAAGATAATTCATTCGCAAACGCAATCTGAACATCACGAGAAGAATTCTCTGTAAGTTTACACATTTCTGCCGTTCGTGCATTTGTTTCATGCAATTCTCCTTTTACAAACTGACTGTAAAATGCACTTGCTTTTTTTGTTGAAGCTGTATTAACTCCTCCAATTACACGGTCATTATGCACTAATTCATACATTACATTACCTGGCAATACTCGCTCGGGGCAATATGCTAAATATATTTTATTTTGTAATTCTGGTCTTTCCGAAAAAATATAATCCATCATTTTTTCCGTTGTCCCTACTGGTGAAGTGGATTCAATAATGTATAGGTCTCCTTCTTTTAACAAAGGAATAATCCCTTTGGTTGCTGCTTTTACATATGAAATATCTGGCTCATAATTTCCTTTGAAAGGAGTTGGCACAACTACTAAATAAGTTTCAGCAACAACAGGTTTTGTATCAGCTCTTAAATAACCTTCTCTAACAGCCTTGTCCACAGCTTGATCTAAAGCTGGTTCTACAATATGAATTTTACCCGCATTTATTGTATCTACAACGTGTTGCGATATATCCACTCCATGAACAGGGATTTGGTTATTAGCAATTAAAGCCGATGTAGGCAATCCAATATATCCCAAACCTATAGTAACTACTTTAGGATTCATAATCTATTTTGTTTTAATAAATTCTACAATTCGTTGACATGCCTTACCATCACCATATGGATTATGCAAAGCACTCATTGTCTGATAACGGTGTGCATCAGTTAATAAACCCTGTGCTTCAAAAATAATTTTTTTCTTATCGACACCCACTAAAATAACTGTTCCTGCTTCTACTGCTTCAGGGCGTTCTGTAGTATCACGCATAACTAAAACTGGCTTGCCTAGGCTTGGAGCCTCTTCTTGTACCCCACCAGAGTCTGTAATAATCATATATGATTTTGTCATTAACCAAACAAAAGCAGGATAAGCCAATGGATTAATTAATTTAATATTGTCGATTTCTGACAATAATTCATACACCGGTTTTTTTACATTTGGGTTTAAATGTACTGGATAAATAATTTGGACATCGGAATTAGCAACTGCAATTTCTTTCAAGGCTTCACATATGTTAACAAAGCCTTCGCCATGATTTTCTCTACGATGCCCTGTAACTAAAATTAATTTTTTATTAAAATCAACTATTTCCCTAAGAGCTTCAATTTCATTATTCTCAACACGAAATACTCTTTCAGAACTATCTAATAATGCGTCAATTACTGTATTGCCAGTTATTATAATGTTATCTTCCTTTATATTTTCTAATAATAGATTGCTTTTTGATTGTTCTGTTGGGGCAAAATGAAAATCTGCAATTCGACCGGTTACCTGACGGTTCATTTCTTCTGGAAAAGGGGAGTGCTTATTATGGGTACGGAGTCCTGCTTCAACATGACATATTTTAGCTCCAGAATAAAACCCTGCTATACTAGTTGCCATTGTTGTTGTGGTATCACCATGCACATAGACAAAATCGGGCTGAAAATCATCTAAAATCGATTTCATTTCAGTTATAATATCCGCTGTTAATGAGTATAAATTTTGATTAGGTTTCATTAGATTTAAATCGTAGTCTGGAGTGATTTCAAAAAATTCCAATACTTGATCTAGCATTTCACGATGTTGTGCGGTTACACAAACACGGGTGTCAAATAATTCTGGATGTTTTTTGAATTCTTTCACCAAAGGTGCCATTTTTATAGCTTCTGGTCTAGTTCCAAATACAATTAAATTCTTTTTTTTCATCTTAACTATAACTTCCCGTCTACACTGTTACCTAAAACCCCTTTCACATCATATAGCAAACTATTCCCATTTTGCATAGACTCCAAATCTAAATCCAAAAACTCATCGTGTGCAACACATAATACCACTGCATCAAATTTTTGATCTGGTAATATTGTTGTAGTTTCTAGATTATATTCATGTTTTACTTCAATTGGATTTGCCCATGGATCATAAATTGTAATAGAAATTCCGTAATCAACCAAAGAAGTTATTACATCAACGATTTTTGTATTACGAACATCAGGACAATTTTCTTTAAACGTAATCCCTAATATTAATAGACTAGCTCCATTTATAGTAATTCCTTTTTTAATCATTAATTTAACAACTTGAGAAGCTACATATTCACCCATACTGTCATTTAACCTTCTTCCCGCTAAAATAATCTCAGGATGGTATCCAAATTCCTGTGCTCGTTGCGCCAAATAATACGGATCTACACCTATGCAATGTCCTCCGACTAACCCTGGTTTAAATGGTAGAAAATTCCATTTTGTCCCTGCTGCCTCCAAAACATCATGGGTATCTATCCCCATTAAATTAAATATCTTGGCCAATTCATTTACAAAAGCAATATTAATGTCACGTTGCGAATTTTCTATTACTTTCGCCGCTTCTGCAACTTTAATTGTAGGGGCGAGGTGCGTTCCTGCTATTATTACGCTTTTATATAAAGCATCTACTTTTTGTCCAATTTCAGGGGTTGACCCAGCAGTGACCTTAAGAATTTTCTCTACTGTATGCTCTTTATCCCCAGGATTGATCCTTTCTGGTGAATAGCCTGCAAAGAAGTCTATATTGAAGTTTAATCCAGAAATTTTTTCCAAAACAGGAACACACTCATCTTCCGTTACTCCTGGATATACTGTAGATTCATAAATTACAATATCCCCTTTTTTTAAAACCCTACCAACCGTTTCACTGGATTTATATAACGGTGTCAAATCTGGACGATTGTTTTTATCAACTGGCGTAGGAACGGTTACAATATAATAATTGCAGCTTTTAATATCATCTAAATTGGAAGAGCATAGTAATCCGTTTTGATTATTATCAAACTGATCTACCAGCACCTTTTGCAACACTTCATCTGAAACTTCTAAAGTACTGTCTGTACCTGAACGCAACCCATCAATTCTAGATTGGTTAATATCAAAACCTACAACTGGGTATTTTGTAGCAAACAATCTTGCTAATGGAAGACCCACATAACCTAAACCTATAACTGCGATTTTTATACTCATTACTTTATTATTATTTGTCGATTAGCCTATTTAAATTATTAAATTAACCTTCAACATAATCTTTATTTTAAATTCTTCCAATACCAATCAACTGCTTGTTCTAAACCTTGCTGCATAGAAAATTCCGGATTATATCCAAGTCGCTCTTTTGCTTTATCAATACTTGCTAAAGAGTGTGGAATATCTCCAACTCTATTTGGACCATATATAATTTCAATATTTGCAATCGCAGGATCAAAAAGAGAAAGATATTTTTTTAAAGAAATCATTAAATCATTCAAAGTCGTTCTATCTCCAAAAGCAGTATTATAAACTGTATTTATTGCTTCTGGATTTTCAGCCAACATAGCCAATATATTCATTTGAATTACATTGTCTATATAGGTAAAATCTCTAGAGTAATTACCATCCCCATTTATTACAGGAGATTCATGATTCATTAATTGCATTACAAATTTTGGAATAACTGCTGCATATGCACCATTTGGATCTTGTTTTCTTCCAAAAACATTAAAATAGCGCAACCCGATAGTATCCAAACCATAAGTTCTCTGAAAAATATCGGCATATAATTCATTCACATATTTCGTAATCGCATAAGGAGACAATGGCTTTCCAATTTTGTCTTCGACTTTTGGTAATGCTTCAGAATCACCATACGTTGAAGAACTAGCTGCATAAACAAACTTTTTTATTTTAGCATCCCTTGCAGCAATGAGCATATTCAAAAATCCAGATACATTAACATCATTACTAGTAATCGGATCGTTTATGGAGCGGGGAACTGAACCTAAAGCTGCTTCATGCAAAATATAATCAACTCCCGAAGCGGCTTTGTGACAATCAGCCAAATTTCTTATGTCTCCTATTACAAGTGTAAAATTGGGATGATCTAAAAGATGTTGTATGTTTTGTTTTCTCCCTGTAGCAAAATTATCTAGACAAACTATTTTATTATTATAGTTTAATAGATGTTCGCACAAATTAGAACCTATAAATCCAGCTCCACCTGTTACTAATATTGCACTATTTTCTATTTGACGCATACATTATCTAATAAGAAATATTAAAAACCGCAAAAATAGTTAACTTATTCAATATAATTAGCTAATTCCAATTAATTTTTTAAAAATATTACTTAATATTTCCTCATTACTCGATTTTTATAATTACTATTTTTTTGTACTTTGGCTCAACCAAAAACATACTATGACTCCATTTGCAATTCTAACGTTAATCATTGTTTATTTCGGAATTTTATTCTTAATTTCTCACATAGTGAGCAAGAAAGATAGCGGCAATGATGCATTTTTTAAAGCCAATAAAAATTCTAAGTGGTATTTGGTAGCTTTTGGGATGATTGGAACAGCCCTTTCTGGAGTAACTTTTATTTCTGTTCCTGGCGAGGTAGGAAATCCTGACTTACAATTCAAATATTTTCAGTTCGTTTTAGGAAATGCAATTGGTTTTATAATCATTGCAAAAGTACTTCTTCCCTTGTATTACAGGATGAACCTAACTTCAATCTATAGTTATATTGAACAGCGTTTAGGAATTGTTAGTTATAAAACTGCTGCTACTATTTTCCTAATTAGCCGAACTATAGGATCTTCTTTTCGGTTGTATTTAGTTGTAATTGTATTGCAACGTTATGTATTTGATTTTTACGGAATTCCTTTTACTGCAACAGTTTTGTCTTCATTGCTATTAATTTTCGCTTACACTTATCGAGGCGGGTTAAAGACAATTATCATTACCGATACTTTACAGACTTTCTTTTTAGTAAGTTCTGTTTTTTTGACGATTATTTTCATTTGCAGAAGTTTGGATTTGTCTTTTTTCGAGGCATTTGAAACCGTTAAAAACAGTCAATATTCCAAAGTATTCTTTTATGAAGATTATTTAAAAGGAAATTATTTCTGGAAACAGGTTTTAGGCGGCATCTTTGTTACTATTGCAATGGTGGGATTGGATCAGGATTTAATGCAAAAGAACTTAAGCTGCAAAAACATTGGCGAAGCCCAGAAAAACATGTTCACTTTTACTGGAATTTTTGTAATTATGAATATTTTCTTTTTAAGTGTTGGTGCACTTCTTTATATGTTTGCTGAGAAAAATGGAATCAGCGTCCCTATTGTAGATGGCGTAGCAAGAACTGATTTTTTATTCCCAGAAATCGCTTTAAAATCGTTAGGGTTGATTCCAGCCATTGTTTTTTTACTAGGATTAACAGCCGCAACATTTGCCACAACCGACTCTGCCTTAACAGCACTGACGACTTCTTTTTGTGTAGATTTCCTTGGAATGGACAAAGTTGAAAACCAAAACAACCCCGACAGCGTAAAAACACGCCATTGGGTCCATATAGGGTTTTCGTTTTTAATGTTTCTGGTAATTGTATTTTTTAATGCAGTAAATGACGCATCTGTAGTAAAAATGATATTTAAAATAGCGTCTTATACTTATGGTCCATTATTGGGACTCTATGCATTTGGTTTATTTGTAAAATCTAAAACAGTAAATGACAAACTAGTTCCATTTATATGTTTGATTTCACCAGCGATTTGCTTCTTGATTTCAACTTATTCTAAAGAAATATTTGTAAACTATGTTTTTGACAATGAACTTATTATTGTCAATGGTATAATTACTTTTGTTGGATTACTTTTCATTAGCAAACCAGCGACTTCACAAACTAAATTTTAATTAATATTGATTTGTAGCCAACAAAACCAAAGTACAAGCTACTTCTGCCTTAATGTTGTTTAATTTTAAAAGCTGATAAAACTCTGGGTTTTCCGTTCCAGGGTTAAAAATCACACGTTTTGGTTTCGTTTCAACAATATAATTATAATAGTCTTTTTGTCTAAGTGGATTCAAATACAAAGTTACCGTATCGATATTTGACAATGGAATGGCTTTCGTGTGAATTTTAATCCCTGCAACTTCCCCAGCATTTTGGCCTATCGCCAATACTGAATGTCCATTTTCCACTAACTTTACTATCGCTTTATTAGCATATCTTTCTGGTTTTGCAGTTGCTCCTAAAACCAAAGTTTTTTTATTTTTCATATAAATAATAATTATTTCACAAAAGTAGTAAAAATACGTAGTGTGGGTTTCAAATTAAATTAATATCTTTCGATTTCATAAATGTTAATTTTTTTCTTTCAAAAAATTATTCTTATGTCTAAATCATTAATTTTCTTACTGTCATGGAATTCTTTTTTACTTTATTTGCCGCTCTATTTTCTGTTTTAAATCCTATCGGGACCATTCCAATATTTGTTGGAATGACACAATCTTACACGAGACCCGAAAGATTTAGAGTTTCTCTCTGGACCTCAGTCAATGTTTTTATTATCCTTATCATCGTTTTCTTCTGTGGAGAATATGTTATGAGCTTCTTTGGGATTAGTATCGATGCATTGAGAATTGCGGGAGGTATTGTTATTGCTTCTTCAGGATTTGCATTACTTACTGGTAAATTTGGTAAAAAGAATGGAATGTCTAAAAAAATGGATACAGACCCAGAAAACAGACCTGAAATTGCGTTAACTCCACTAGCCATACCAATATTAGCTGGCCCTGGAGCAATTTCTTTATTAATTACCAAACATCATGAATTAATTGATTTACACATTACACAGAAAACTAATCTTTGCATGGACATTACTATTGCACTTTCTGCAATATTAGCCGTAGTTTTAATTATTTTCGTCATATTAAGATGTGCTCATTTTATAGCTAAATTTTTAGGGGATTCAGGAATTGTAGCTTTTTCTAGAATTATAGGTTTTATCGTAATTGCTATAGGGGTTCAATATATTATCAGTGCTATATTAAATATAGTTACAGGAATTGGCTTATAAAAAACAAACATAAAAAAAGGCTGTCTCGTATAAAGACAGCCTTTTTTGTAATTATTATTCTATTCTTTAGGTAAATAAATTTCAGTCATCATACATCTGGCGCTTCCACCTCCACAAGCCTCTATGGTGTTTAAACTGGAACTCAGAATTGTAACATGCTCTTCAATCTGGGCAATTTGTTTTTTTGTCAAAGATTTATGGGCAGCCTCACTCATAACCAGGTACCTTCTATCATTTGCTCCTTTTACCTCTAACATATTCCCAGCAAAATGACCAACCTGTTCTTCAGAAATAAGAATCACTTCCTTTTCATCCCCTCTTAAACTATCCAAAACCATTTTGCGCTCTTTTTTATCATCAATAGCATCCGCGCAAATAATGGCAAATGTATCTCCAATACTCATCATTACGTTAGTATGGTATATTAATTTCCTTTCTCCATCTATTGTTTGAAAAGCTTCAAAAAGTACTGGCGTATATTCAAAATCCTCACAAAACTCTATAAACAATTCTTCATCTGCTCTTGGTGAAAGTGCACAATAGGCTTTTCCGTTTTCCCTATCCAAGACTATACTACCCGTTCCTTCGAGAAAAAAATTATCTTCTTCGGCAGAAGTATAATCCATAATTTCATTAATCACAAAACCATTATCTTCAATAATATCAAGAATATCTTCCCTACGTTCTTCTCTTCGATTTTCCGCAAACATAGGATATAAAGCCACGTCTCCATTTTCATGGAATGAAATCCAGTTATTAGGAAAAATACTGTCTGGAGTATCGGTTTCTAAAGTATCGTCAACAACTATTACATCAACTCCTACGCCTCTGAGTTTTTTTACAAATTCATCAAACTCTTGTTGTGCTTTAGCATTTACGGTAGCGGGCAATATCCCTTCCAATGCCTTTTGATAAAAGTTATTGACAGTAGTTTGTTCGTTCATTCGAAACGCTGTTGGGCGAATCATTAAAATGGAATTTGTTGTCTGATTCATCTTTATTTATTTATTAATTCTTAAGTTCATTCAACACCGTTTCTATTAAATCTAATGTAATTTCTGCCATTGTATTAATTTTTTCATCCAAACAAGGATTCACTTCTACAAATTCAATACAAACTGTTTTTTTGTTTTTTGCGAATGCTTTCAATAAATCATTTGCTTCTGCAGGACTTATTCCATTCTTAACAGGCGTTCCCGTTCCATACGATGTCAGATCCGGATCCATTGAATCAACATCAAACGACACATAAATTAAATCACAATCGCTTAATTTTTCTTCAATTTCATTTATAACATTTGTAATTCCTTTTTCTCGAAGCGTTTCAACTGAAAAGTTTTTAACATTTAGTTGTTCTATAATCTTGTTTTCCTGTTCTTCAGTATCCCTTACGGCAATATAAACTAAATGTTCGGGGTTTGCTTTTGGATAAATACCTCCTATTTGTTTTAATTCATTCCAATATTTTAGCGTTGCTTCTGGAAGAACATTCATTTTACACGCTAAATTGTCTTCGTTCAAAACGGTAGCCAATGGCATTCCGTGCATGTTCCCCGAAGGTGTCGTGTATGGGGTATGGATATCAGCATGCGCGTCAATCCAAACAATCCCAATTTTTTTTTCCGGAAAAGCGGTTTTAATCCCTGCAATGGTTCCTCCTGCCGAACCATGATCGGCGGCTAAAACTAGAGGGAATTTTTTATTTAAAAGTATATTCGAAACTTTGTCGTTCAAATCATTGTAAACGGCTAGCAAACCATCTATATGCTTTGCAAATTCATGAGTAGTTTTTTGATCTAATAAATGGTTTTGGTCTTTAATTAATTGTATCGGATAATCCCCAAAAACGGAATTCCCTTTTTTTCTTGCTGCTGTAATTATTGATTCAGGCCCTAGGGAGGAACCCCGTGTACCTGCTGTAATTTCTGATTTATTGATTAAAAAAACGATATCTTTATTCATAAATTTTGGTGATTGTTATAATTACAAATATAAAAAAAAGCTTCTCTTACTGAGAAGCTTTTCAAACTATTAATAGTTAATTTATCTTTTATCCATTGCTTTAAAATCCCTTAAAGGATAACCAGTATAAACCTGACGCGGACGCCCTATTGGCTCTTTATTGATACGCATTTCTTTCCATTGTGCAATCCAACCTGGCAAACGCCCTATGGCAAATAAAACCGTAAACATATCAGTAGGAATTCCTAAAGCACGGTAAATAATCCCCGAATAAAAATCCACGTTTGGATATAATTTTCTTTCTACGAAATAAGGATCTACCAAAGCTGCTTCTTCCAGTTTTTTTGCAATTGCCAAAATCGGGTCATTAACACCTAAAGTTGACAATACTTCATCAGCTGCTTTTTTGATGATTTTTGCTCTTGGATCAAAGTTTTTATAAACTCTATGTCCAAATCCCATTAAACGGAACGGATCATCTTTATCTTTGGCTTTAGCCAAATATTTATCGGCATCTCCACCGTTGTTCTGAATTTCTTCAAGCATTTCCAATACTGCTTGATTTGCTCCACCGTGTAAAGGTCCCCAAAGTGCAGAAACACCAGCAGAAATTGAAGCAAACAATCCAGCATGCGAAGAACCAACCATTCTCACAGTAGATGTAGAACAGTTTTGTTCGTGATCACCGTGAAGAATAAATAATTTATCCAAGGCAGCTACAATAGTTGGGTTTGCAGTATAAGGGCCTGTAGGCAATTGAAACATCAAATGCATGAAATTCTCTACGTATCCTTTAGTGTTATCATAATAATTCAAAGGATAACCCATGCTTTTTCTGTACGTCCAGGTTGCAATCACAAGGAATTTACCCATTGTTTTACAAACTGCCTCATACATTTCTTTTTCATTTTCAACATTTACCGATTTTGGGTTGAATGCTGTCAATGCACTTGTTAAACAAGATAAAACTCCCATCGGGTGGGCGTTTTTCGGAAAACCATCAATGATGTTTTTCATCTCTTCGTTTACCAAAGTATATTTTCTAATATCAGTTTCAAATTGAGTCAATTGTGATTTAGTTGGCAATTCACCAAAAATCAACAAATAGGACACTTCAAGAAAATTAGCCTTATCAGCTAAATCTTCGATTGAATACCCTCTGTAACGCAAAATCCCTTCTTCCCCATCAAGGAAAGTGATTTCGCTTTTGCAAGAACCTGAATTTTTATAACCCGGATCAATTGTAATGGCTCCAGATAAATCTCTTAATTTGTTTATATCGATAGCAACCTCGTTTTCACTTCCTGATATTACCGGAAACTCGTACTTTTTGCCATCTAATTCTAAAATTGCTGTTTTTGACATAATATAAATTGGGAATTTTATGTGTTGTAAATTATCAATTAACAAACATAGGGAATTCTATATTAATTAAGAAATGAAAATCGCATGGAAATTGATTTTTTTTGAAAATATCTTTACAATCGCCTTTAATAAAAAACCCACAGGCTGAATGCTGTGGGTTTAGCTGAATTAACTTAAAAGTATTAAAGATTATTCCTTTATCAATTTTTCTGTTTTTATTCCAGCATCAGTCGTTACTTTAAGGAAATAAACCCCATTAGAATAGTTTGAAATATCCATATTCAATTGTTGCTCATTAATCATTTTTGTTTCTAATATCCTACCCTGAATATCAAACAACTGAACCGATTTTATAATTCCATTGGCTTTTACCGAAACAGTTCCTTTTGAAGGGTTTGGATAAACGCTTACGGTTTGGTCAATTGCATAATGATTGTTTCCAAGTGTTTGAAAAGCAGTATTGGCGACATTCGTTTCAATTGGGAAATTATAATCAAAGAAAATATCTGCTTTATTGCTCACTATATCTCCAACCTGCAAATCGTTTCTTGTTTTTATCTTCAATAATATATTGCCGTGTCCACCTGCGGGCAGTTTGATTCCTTTGAAAATAAATTCGGCTACATTTCCTGTAACTTTTGCTTCAACAGGATCAGAGCTGTTCATAATTTGCAAACTTTTCACGTCAAACATTGTTTCGTCAATAACGTCTTTTACCACAATATTCTCCGCTTCGGTTGTGCCTATGTTTTCAAAATCAATTATATAATGCAGGTAACTTCCTATTTCCGAAGGCGAAACGACACTACCTTCAACACATTGCTTTATATTTGGATCAAGTGAATTAACAACTGTTTGATGAAATTCAGAAACATTGTCAGCGGGTGATTCATCACCAGTAATTGGGTTTACCGCAACTGAAAAATCCAAAATATCTCCAGAATTTACTGCTGGTGTTTCCGTTGGCGAGTTTAAGTTTAAAGTCACATAAATAGCTCTGTTTTCAAATGGACGCAAATTACTGTAATTCCAACTCAAAGAACCTGTACTCTGTGAATCTGGCGAAACCGTAGCTGAAACAAAATCTAGTACCGCGTCATTATAAGTAAAATTCACATCTCCGGAAAGAATCTGATTTCCTTTATTTTTATACACGATTTGATAGTTAGCGTCAAATCCTGGTCTTGCTATCCAGATTGGAGCAATTACAATTTCTACATCAGGATGAACACCATTGGCAGTCATACAAAAGTTTTGAGTAGAAATTGAATTATCAACTACAGGAAAGTTAACCGTGGCATCAATAGGTGAAAAATTAAAATAACTAGGATTTTCAATATCGGGACTTACTGTAAAGGTTCCGTCCGATGTATAGAAATTATAAATTCCATTAGTATTGTCAAAAGCAGAAACATCGTTTGTGCCATCATTCATTTTTAATTTTATAAACGGCTGAGGCAAATCACTTGCATCACAACCATTATTATCGGCATCAAAAAGAATATTTCCAGTTATAAGATTATAATTACCTCCTGGAACAAAAGTGCAGTAACCATTAATATTTACATTTGTCAAAAGACTTGCAGTAATTATATCCTGAACAGGACTAACTTCATTTTCGTCTATACATACAAAAGTTAGATTAGGACTATTTGACCAAGTAGCTGGATTCGAATTATCCTGAACAGCACCATTTTTAATATTGATAGATTCCAAAAAATTATTATTACCACAGTCAAGATAAGTAAATAAAGGATTTCCTGAAAAATCCAATGAAGGAATTGAATTTCCTGCGCAATTCACGTGTACCAAATTCAACAAACCAGCAAAATTCAACGATGTAATTTGATTATAAGAACTATTCAATTCTTGCAAATTAATTAATCCTGTTAAATCTAATGTTGCAAGCGGATCGTCATCACAATTTAAAATCTCCAAATTAATCGCTCCTGTCAAATTTAATGTAGTAAGAAGTGGATTATTACTACAAAACAAATACACAAGTTGATTATTATTTGAAATATCAAGCGAAGTTAAAAGATTAGCAGTACAATCTAAATCATATAAATTAATTAAACTAGACAGATCCAGTGATGTAATTTGATTTTCCCTACAAGATAAATTTGTTAAATTAATTGAATTTGATAAATCCAAAGATGTTATTTGATTAGTCTCACAGTATAAATTAGTTAAAGCATTTAGTCCTGTTAAATTAATTGAAGAAATTTGATTAGAATTGAAATTTAAAGCTATTAAACTAGTAAGTCCACTAACATTCAATACTGTTAATTGGTTATTGAAACATTCCAAAATCGCTAAGTTATTTAACCCAACTACGTTAAGTGAAGTCAATGAATTATCATAACATCTCAAACTTGTCATAGCAATCAAACTCGTCACATCCAAGGATGTCAGTACATTCGAAGAGCAGTTTAGCCCTAAAATGCTACTAAAATTAGAAATACCAGTTAAATCTGCAATGCCACTACCCTGAATGTTCAGTTCATTAATAATCACGGCTTCCGCGACTTCAATTTCACCATTGCTATTGGAATCGATTTTAATATAACTTCCCCCGCTTGAAGCAACATTATTTGAAGTATCTGCCGATAACAGCTTCGCCTTAAAATTCGCATCCGGAAAATTAATTATCTGTGCTTGTGCAAAGCCAGTTATAAAAAGTAAGAGTAAAAATATCTTTTTCATATGTTTATATTTAATTGTTTTTTATTGGTCATATGTAATTCGCATAAGGGTTTTTAGGTCTTAAAATTGTGTTCTCCGTTATGCTCATTTCATAATATATAGTTTTAGGCTGTTTTGTAATTCTTAATAAAGGTAAATAAGTATCATTTATAGTTGCGTGTCAATTGAGTATTCGCATAATTTGAATTAGAATTCGATTAAATAGACTTCAACAATTCGTGCAATCGTTCTTTCTTTCGTTGTGAAATTGGCAATCTACTATTATCGGCCATCACTACATAACCGCCGTCTTTTTTGATATAGGATTTCAGATAAGAAAGATTAATTAAATGCGATTGATGAATGCGTTCAAAACCGTGTTCTGTCAATAAATCTTCATATTCCTTCAATGTTTTTGAAATCACCACCGGTTTATTGTTCTTGATATAAAACGTAGTGTAATTATCCTCCGACTCACATCGTATAATATCACTGATTTCAAAAAGATGAATTCCGTCTCCAGTAGAAAGCGCAATACGTTTAAAATTATCTACCTTCTTTCGGATGTTCTCCAGCAGTAAATCGATATGGGCATAATCTACGTTTTTGTCCAACACGTTTTTTATTTTCAGAATTACTTTCTGTAATTCATCGGGATCAACCGGTTTCAATAAGAAATCCAAAGCACTAAATCGAAACGCTTTTATAGCATATTGTTCGTGAGCCGTAATAAAAACAATATGAGAAGTTGATTTTCCGTTTTTGTTCGCTATCGCTTCCAAAATATCAAACCCCGTCCCTTCTCCCAACTGAATATCCAGAAAAACCACTTGCGGTTGCAATACCTGTATGGTTTCCGTACCAGTTTTCACGCTATCGGCTTCGCCAATGATTTTTATTTCTGGCGCATAGCGTTCCAAAAGGCTTTTCATTCCGTTTCTTAAGTTGGCATCGTCGTCTATTAATATTGCAGTAATCATATTTTTTATTAAAATTGATTTAAACTTCCGTCAGTTCGAGTGATTTTTAAAGCTTCGCGATTGTTGATGAAACAAACAAAACATTGTGCTTTAAAAATTGTATCGAGAACACTATCGTTCTATATGCTTCTCGATACAATTTTAAACATTAAAGCTATTGCATAAATGTTCTAAATCACTCGAAGTGACGTTCTTTATATTATTATTATTTATTTACAAACTGAATCGGTAAGTTCAAAATTACTTTCGTACCCGTAACTTGTCCGTTACTATCCGTTAATTCTATTATTTCCAGTTGTGCGGTTTTCGAAGTAAATGTCTGCATCATTTCCAACCTTTTTTTAGTAATATCCAATGCCATCGATTTATGGATGTTTACAGAATTTTCCTTTAATGCTTTAGACTTAGTGAAACCAATTCCGTTATCGGTTATCGTGCAAACCAGGTTTTGATCGTCAATGGCAAATTCAATTTCAATGGCACCCGTTTCTGTTTTTGGAATCAATCCATGGATAATAGCATTTTCCACAAATGGTTGCAACAACAAAGGTGGCAATGCCATATCGTCTTCTATCTCTTTGCTTTTAGTGATGCTGAAATTAAACTTTTTATTGAAACGAAGTTGCTCGAGTTCCAGGTAATTTTGGAGGCTTTCGATTTCTTTGTCTATCGGAATCAAGGCTTCTTTAGAATATTCTAATGTCAATCGCATCAGTTTCGAGAATTTTGAAAGGTATTTTATAGCTGAATCCGTTCCGTTCTGAACAATAAAACTCGAAATCGAACCCAGGCAATTGAACACAAAATGTGGGTTCATCTGCAAGTGCAGCGCTTTCTGTTCATACTCCGCCAGTTCTTTTTGAAGCGTTAATGTTTTCTTTAACTGCAATCGGTTATAAATCAAAAATACAATTCCAAAAATCAGCAAAACTACCAGAATTACAAACCCGATTTGCTGCTGATGCCTTGTTTTTTGTTCATTATACAACAATTCCTTTTTCTCGAGTTCCTTTTTTTGCAGTGCTTCTTTTTTATCAAACTCATAGTTCATTTCCGCCCTAACACCGTTTCGAATGTTTTCGCTGTTGCTCACACTGTCTTTGGCAATACTATATAGTTTGTAATGCGCCAAAGCTTCGGCAGGCTTGTTTGTTTTCTCATAGATTTCGCTAAGTAATTTCTCCGAAATCTCGATTTGTTCCACTACTTCCAATTCTTTGGCAAAAGCCAATGATTTATTGGCATTAACTAAGGCTTCTTTGTATTTCTTTTGTTCAAAATAAATATCCCCAATAAAACCATAAGTAGCCGAAGCGCCAAATTTATCGTCAATAGCTTCAAAAGATTGTATGGCCAAATTGAAGTTTTCCAATGCCTTTGCAGAATTTTTTATTTCTTTATAATAAAGACCTAAGTTGTTGTACAATTCACCCGAGCCTCTTTCATTCGGGTATTTTTCAAACAGTTTTTTCGCTTTCGTGTAATATTCAAAAGCTTTAGGAAAGTTGTTTTGTGAAAGGTAAATGTTCCCAATATTCGTAGTCGTAATCCCAACAGTATTGTCACCGGTTTTCTCTTGGGTTTTCAAGCATTTTATATAATAATCCAAGGCTTTGAAATCTTCGCCCTGTGCTCTATAAACAATCCCGATATTATTATAAACTCGGGCACACTTTTCAAGATTATTGCTTTCTTCATAGATCTTTACGGCCTTCAGATGGTATTGCAGCGCCTTGGCATAATTACTTTGTTCTGAACATACCACGCCAATACTGCCATAAGCACGTGCCAATCCGTTTTTAATATCCTTATCATTAGGATTGGTTTCCCGTGCCTTTTCAAAAATAACCTGAGCACTAGAAAAGTTTTGAAGTGCCATGGGATAATTCCCCAAAATTATATTTGCATTTCCGATATTGAGATAAGCGTTTCCTTCGGCAGTTGTATGTTTTATTTTTTTCGATAGTACCAGCGCTTCATTCGCATACTTCAACATCAGTTGAGGATCGGTCGCCTTGTATTCGTCGGCAATGGCATTCAGCAATTGCGATTTGTCAATGTCGTTTTTAGTCAGTTTCAAAACATTCGACAAACTATCAATCGTGCTGTTTTGCGAAAACCCGACTGCAGAATAAAAAAGCAGAAAGCAGAAAGAGATATATTGGATTATTTTCATAAGAGTATAAACTAAATTACTACTCACAAATATAGAATATACTTTTTCTATAGCATTCCTTAAATGAGAATTCGATGGTTTTGAATGAGAATTTGATTTTAAAACAAAAACCCGACAGCTTAAAGGTTATCGGGTTTTGTTTATAAAATGAGAAATAGTTTATTCCTTTACTAACTTTTCAATTTTTATTCCTATATCAGTTAAAACTTTAAGGAAATAAACGCCATTTGTATATTTAGAAATATCCATATTCAATTCTTGCTCATTTATCATTCTAGTTTCTAATATTCTACCTTGGATGTCAAATAATTGAACCGATTTAATAATACCATTGGCTTTCACCGAAACATTCCCTTTTGACGGATTTGGATAAATTTTTACCGATGGATCAATTTCAAAATCATTTCTACTTAATGTCTGAAAAGTAGTATTGGCATCGTTAGTCACAATTGGAAAATTATAATCAAAGAAAATATCGGCTTTAGTACTGGCTACATCCCCAGAAACCAAATCACTTTTGGATTTAATTTTAAAAACTACATCTCCGTGTTGGTTTGCTACCAAATTAATATTTTCGAATATAAATTCTACTTTATTACCAGTGATTTTTGCATTCACAGGGTTTGAACTACTCATTACCTGTAAAGAAGCAATATCATATTTAGAAATATCAAAAACATCTTTTACCACAACATTCTCAGCTGCTGCTGTTCCCGTATTTTCAAAATTAATTACATAATGCAAATATTCTCCTATTTTAGTAGTTGAAACGTTATCTCCTTCAATACATTCTATAAAATTAGGATCATAAGCTCCAACAACTATTTGGTCAAAAGTCGCACTGTTGTCAGTTGGCGTTTCATCTCCAGCAATTGGATTTACAGTAGCAGTAAAATTTAAAAGATCTCCAATATTTACCGCAGGTGTTTCCGTTGGCGAGTTTACATTTAAATCAATATAAATACTTCTAGTTTCAAATGGCAACAAGTTGCTATAATTCCAAGTCAAAGAACCTGTACTTTGGATATCTGGGTTAGTAGTTGCTGACAAGTAATCAAGAATCGCCTCATTATAAGTGAAGTTAACATTTCCAGAAAGTGTCTGATTTCCTTTGTTTTTATAAACGATTTTATATTCTGAATTAAAACCCGGTCTAGCTCTGCTTATTGGAACCACTACAACTTCAACATCATTATGAACCCCATTGGCAGTTATACAGAAATCTCTATTCGCAATATTATTGTTATTATCTGCAAATAAAACATTTGCAATAGATGGAGAAAAATTAAACCAAGTTAAATTTTCTACATCTGGCATAATATACATATCATACAATAATTCAGTATAAAATGTATAAATTCCCAATAAATTAGTTGCGGTTGCGCCTAAATCATTGTAACCATCATTGATTTTGAATTTAATTAACGGAAAAAGCGAATCACTTATATCACAACCATTATTATTAAAATCGAACTTAGCATGACCATTTATTATATTATGATTTCCGCCTGGTGTAAATGAACAATATGAATTACAAACGGTGTAATTCATACTTAACCCATTCAACTGATTTTGAACGGTTACAACTTGACTGTCATCAAGACAGATGAAAGTAAGACTTGGATTATTACTAAAATTAAGATTATTTTCAACACTACCATTTTTTATCGACAAATTGGTTAAATTATTACTTGAACAATCTAATTGATTTAAACTATGCAAATTATTTAAATCTAAATTAGTCAATTGATTATTTTGACATTTTATATATGTAAGATTAGGCATATTAGTAAAATCAAAACTTGTAATCGAGTTATTAGAAAAATCGATATTAGTAATATCATTGTATGTGTTATTTTTTATAATGTTTGTTATTTGATTATCACTACAAAGTAACCCATTAATCAAAGGGTTATTATTTAAATTTAAACTTGTCAAAAGGTTATTAGTACACCAAAAAGATATTAAGTTTGGCAAATTACTAGTATCCAAAGATGAAATTTGATTGTAAGAACAAACTAATTGCTTTAAAGTTGGTACGTTACTTAAATCTAAAGAAGTTAATTGTGAACTAGCGCAAGTTATAGCCTCAATTACCGGCAAATTACTTAAATTCAAATTAGTAATAGGATTATACCCACAACCTAATGTATTTAATTTTACAACATTACTCAAATCTAAATTACTTAAATTATTCCCATCTGCATATATGTAAACAATATCTGGGATGTAATTTAAATTCAATGAAGAAATATTATTATTTTGACAATTAAGAGTTGTAATCTTAGGAGTGTATTGCAAATCTAACATTGTCAATTGATTATATCTACAAGTTAAATTTTCTAAATTAGGAACCTGTGATAAATCTAATGAAGTTAAGTTATTATTAGAACATTCCAAATTTTTTAAATTTGGGAAAACACTTAAATCAATTGAGGAAAGATGGCAAAAAGAACAACTCAATTCTTCTAAATCTAAACCATTTAAATTGAGATTAACAATATAATTACCACTGAAACCTAAACTTTTAAGATTTCTAAACTCTAAAATACCTGTTAAATCAGTTATTCCTGCTGTATATATTCCAAGATTTAATTTATAAACAGCCAAGGCTTCAGTAACTTGTATTTCATTATCAAAATTGGCATCTATTCTAATAGTATTTCCAAACTGATCAATAGCTATATTATATCCTGGATTTGCTTGTAGTAAATTAGATTTAAAATTTACGTCAGGGATATTAATAATTTGCGCATTTGTTATTGTAGTAAATAAAAATAAGAGTAAAAATTTCTTCATAGTAAATTGGTTTTAATGGATAAGTATAATTCTTTTCATACTAATAAAAGTAAACAAAAAAATCATACAAATGCAAAACGGGGCAAACTTTACCATTTGCCCCGTTGTATATAATTGTGTATATAAACTTACTTCACCTTAAAAGCTTTTTGTCCAGGAAAATAAGCCACATCTCCCAATTCTTCTTCAATTCGAAGCAATTGGTTGTATTTTGCCATACGGTCAGAGCGTGAAGCCGAACCTGTTTTAATTTGTCCACAGTTTAACGCTACAGCTAAATCAGCAATAGTATAATCTTCAGTTTCTCCTGAACGGTGTGACATTACCGAAGTATAACCAGCATTATGAGCCATATTCACAGCGGCAATAGTTTCAGATAAAGTTCCGATTTGGTTTACTTTAACCAAAATAGAATTGGCTATATTTTCATTGATGCCTTTGGATAGCCTTTCAACATTAGTTACGAATAAATCATCCCCAACGAGTTGTACTTTATTTCCTATTTTTTCAGTCAAGTATTTCCAACCTTTCCAATCATCTTCTTGCATTCCGTCTTCAATAGAAACGATTGGATATTTCGCAGCTAATTCCGCTAAATAATCTGCTTGTTCTTCTGATGTTCTTACTTTTCCAGTTTCTCCTTCAAATTTAGTGTAATCGTATTTTCCGTTTACATAAAATTCAGAAGCAGCACAGTCAAGAGCAATCATGATTTCGTCACCAAAAGTATAACCAGCACTTTCTACCGCTTTTTTTATAGAATCCAAAGCATCTTCAGTTCCACCAGCAAGATTTGGAGCAAATCCACCTTCATCACCCACTGCAGTTGATAAATTTCTATTATGCAGTTCTTTTTTCAAATGATGGAAAATCTCTGTTCCCATTTGCAATGCTTCCGAGAATGTTTTTGCCTTAACTGGCATAATCATAAACTCCTGAAACGCAATTGGCGCATCTGAATGCGACCCTCCGTTGATGATGTTCATCATCGGAACTGGTAAAGTATTCGCTGATACTCCACCTATATATCTGTATAATGGCAATCCCAATTCATTGGCAGCAGCTTTTGCCACCGCAAGCGAAACACCAAGAATGGCATTGGCACCTAAATTTGATTTATTTGGAGTTCCGTCCAATTTAATCATCATTTGATCAATTAGGTTTTGTTCGAAAACAGAAGTCCCTAATAATTCTTCAGCAATAACAGTATTTACATTTTCAACGGCTTTCAAAACTCCTTTACCTAAAAATGCTTTTCCGCCATCACGCAATTCTACAGCTTCGTGTTCACCTGTTGATGCTCCAGAAGGCACTGCTGCACGGCCTAAAACACCATTGTCAGTGATTACATCTACTTCTACCGTAGGATTTCCTCTTGAATCGAATATTTGTCTTGCGTGAATTTTGATAATAATGCTCATCTTTTTAGAATTAAGATTTTAGAATTAAGAATTAAGATTTGTAGTCACAAACTACAATTATATAGAAATTAGGATTTTACTAATTCTAATTTACTTTTTTTTATGTTTTCTATGAATTGGTCAAATAAATACCATGCGTCGTGTGGACCGGGACTGGCTTCAGGATGGTACTGCACTGAGAAACAGCTTTTGCTTTTCATGCGCATTCCGGCAACTGTTCCGTCATTCAAATGAAGATGTGTAATTTCGAAATCCGGATGCTTTTCCAGTTCTTCCTTGTTTACTGCAAAGCCGTGGTTTTGAGAAGTAATTTCCCCTTTACCTGAAATCACATTCATAATCGGGTGATTAATTCCCCTGTGGCCGTTAAACATTTTATAAGTAGAAATTCCGTTTGCCAATGCAATCATTTGGTGCCCCAAACAAATTCCAAAAACCGGAACATCTGTTTTTAATATCTGTCTTGTCACTTCTTGAACTCCTTTTAAAGGATCAGGATCTCCAGGACCGTTTGACAAGAAATAACCATCTGGATTAAATGCGCTTAATTCCTCAAATGTAGCATCATAAGGAAAAACTTTGATGTAACAATCTCTTGTATCGAGACATCTTAATATATTGGTTTTGA
This sequence comes from Bacteroidota bacterium, assembly GCA_040387655.1. GTDB lineage: Bacteria > Bacteroidota > Bacteroidia > Flavobacteriales > Flavobacteriaceae > Flavobacterium. Next base: position 307,316 of record JAZKDI010000003.1, read on the forward strand.
TTCCAAGGTCTAAAGCAGCAATTCTATACGTAGCATTTTCATTCCCAAAAAAATACGGTTCTTTTGTAGATACAACCGAAGCCAATTCAAGCCCTTTCATATTTGGAACTGCAGCTAGTTTTGCTTTCAATTCCTCTATCGGCGTTCCATCTGTACAAATAACCGAATTCATTGCGCCGTTATCACGAATATAACTAACTAAAGCACGAGTATCAACATCTGAAATGGCTACCAAATTCACTTTTTCAAAATAATCATATAGACTTTCAGAAGCATCTGGTCTCGAATAATTAAAGCTGAAATTTTTACAAACTAACCCTGAGATTTTTATTCCATCAGAATCAACTTCTTCGGTATGCACTCCATAATTCCCAATATGTGGATTAGTGGCCACCATAATTTGTCCGAAATAAGAAGGGTCAGTAAAGATTTCCTGATAACCTGTCATTCCAGTATTAAAACAAACTTCTCCAAAAACAGTTCCTTCTATCCCGATTGATTTACCATGAAAAATGGTCCCGTCGCTAAGTAAAAGTAATGCTGGCTTTCTTGTTATGTATTTCATTGTATTTATGGTATTGCGGTTGCAAATTTAATTTAATTTATGCGTTTCTGAAAATTTAATTTTCCGAGAAGCGTAATTTATTATAACTATAAAAAAAGCAAAAAAAAAGGACAAACTAATAAAAGTTTATCCTTGATTTTTATTGAATACTGAAATTCATTATTCAGTTTCTTTTTTATCCTCAGCATCTGCCTCTGGAGTTTCTTCTACTTGAGCATCGATTTGTGGAGTTTCAACTTCAGCTTCTGGAGCTTTTTCCTCAACAACTTTGGTTTCTTTAGTTTCAGTTGCCGCAACAGTAGTGTCAGCACCTTTTGCTTTTCCACCACGACGGCTTTTAGCTTTTTTAACTTCTTTTTTACCACCGTTGTAAAGTTCATTGAAATCTACTAATTCGATCATTGCCATATCAGCATTATCTCCTAAACGATTTCCAACTTTAATGATACGAGTGTATCCACCTGGACGATCACCAACTTTTGCAGCTACATCCCTGAACAAGTCAGTTACAGCATATTTACTACGTAAGTAAGCGAAAACGATACGTCTGTTGTGAGTGGTATCCTCTTTTGATTTTGTTATTAAAGGCTCAACGAATTGTTTAAGCGCTTTAGCTTTAGCAACTGTAGTATTAATACGTTTGTGCTCGATTAGAGAACAAGCCATATTAGCCAACATAAGTTTTCTATGTCCAGTTTGTCTACTAAGGTGATTGAATTTTTTTCCGTGTCTCATGACGTATTTTTTTTAACTTCATCTTGCTACAATCCACCTTGGAGAGCAAAATATGAAGTAATTTATTCTTTATCTAGTTTGTATTTTGCTAAATCCATTCCGAAGTTCAAATTTTTAATAGCTACAAGTTCATCTAGCTCAGTTAAAGATTTTTTACCGAAATTACGGAATTTCATTAAGTCATTTTTATTGAATGATACTAAGTCTCCTAATGTATCAACTTCAGCCGCTTTCAAACAATTTAATGCTCTAACCGATAAGTCCATATCAACAAGCTTAGTTTTAAGCAATTGTCTCATATGCAATGACTCTTCATCGTAAGATTCAGTTTGTGCAATTTCATCCGCTTCAAGTGTAATTCTTTCGTCAGAAAACAACATAAAGTGGTGAATTAAAACTTTAGCCGCTTCAGTAAGAGCATCTTTTGGATTAATTGAACCATCGGTTTTAATTTCAAAAACCAATTTTTCGTAATCTGTTTTTTGCTCAACACGGAAGTTTTCAATAGCATACTTAACATTTTTTACCGGAGTAAATATTGAGTCAGTAAAAATAGTTCCTATTGCTGCGTTTTGTTTTTTGTTTTCCTCTGCAGGAACATAACCTCTACCTTTTTCAATAGTCAATTCGAAATTCAAATTAACTTTAGGGTCTAAATTACAGATTACCAATTCCGGGTTAAGAACTTGGAAACCTGAGATAAACTTTTGAAAATCACCAGCAGTAAGTTGGTTTTTACCTGAAACAGAAATCGTAACTGATTCGTTATCTATATCTTCAATCTGACGTTTGAAACGTACTTGTTTAAGATTAAGGATAATTTCTGTAACGTCTTCAACAACTCCTGAGATAGTAGAAAATTCATGATCTACACCTTCGATACGAACCGATGTGATTGCGTATCCTTCTAAAGCAGAAAGCAAAACTCTTCTAAGTGCATTACCAACTGTCAATCCGTAACCAGGTTCTAAAGGTCTAAATTCAAATTTACCTTCAAAATCGGTTGAATCGATCATGATAACTTTATCGGGCTTCTGAAAATTAAATATTGCCATAAATTTCGACTAAGTCAATTATTATTTGTTGTACAACTCTACGATTAATTGTTCTTTGATGTTTTCTGGAATTTGCAATCTTGCAGGAACAGAAACAAAAGTACCTTCTTTAAGGTCGTTGTTCCATGTGATCCATTCATAAACATGACTAGAATTAGACAAAGAACGTTCGATAGCTTCTAAAGATTTAGATTTTTCACGAACTCCAACTTTATCACCTGCTCTCAAGTGGTAAGAAGCAATATCCACTACTTCACCATTTACAACAATATGTCTGTGAGAAACTAATTGTCTAGCACCTCTTCTAGAAGGAGCGATACCCATTCTAAAAACTACGTTATCTAAACGAGCTTCACATAATTGCAAAAGGATTTCACCAGTAACTCCTTTTGAAGCAGATGCTTTTTTAAACAATCCTCTGAATTGTTTTTCTAAAATTCCGTAAGAATATTTAGCTTTTTGCTTCTCCATTAACTGGATTGCGTATTCAGATTTCTTACCTCTTTTTTTAGCCATCCCGTGTTGTCCAGGTGGGTAATTTCTTTTTTCGA
>JAZKDI010000004.1:0-3325 GCA_040387655.1 Bacteroidota bacterium
CTTTAGAAGGATTAAAAGGATTGCTTTACAAACATGAAATTATAGTGCAATAATATTACGAAATTATTTTCCCATCTTCCATAGTAATAATTCTATTCGTTTTTTGAGCAAAATCAGTATCGTGGGTAACTACCAACAAAGTCTGATTTTTCTCCTGAGTCAATTTATTAAAAATATCAAAAACCAAGTCACTGTTTTTCTTGTCTAAATTCCCTGTAGGCTCATCCCCCATTATAATCAATGGATCGTTTATCAAAGCACGCGCAATTGCCACGCGCTGTTTTTGCCCACCGCTCAATTGATTTGGCATTTTCAGTGCCTGATCTTCCATATCGAGTGTTTTCAAATGTTCCATGGCGCGATGCTCTAATTCTTTATCCGAATATTTAGCTAATTTCATCCCCGGAAGCATCACATTTTTCAGCACATTATATTCTGCGAGTAAGTAATGAAACTGAAACACAAAACCTATTTTTTCATTTCTGATTAATGCTAATTCTTTATCGGTTTTCCCCGTAACAAGTTCGTTATGTATCAATATCTCTCCGTCATAATTCGTATCCATCGTAGAAAGTAAATACAACAACGTCGATTTTCCACAGCCTGATTTGCCCACTATCGAAACAAATTCACCATGATTAACACGCATGCTAATTTCCTTTAAAACTTGAAATTTTACAGGGTCGTAAAAATATTTACTTAGTCCAATTGTCTCTAAAACAGTATTGTTTTCCATCGTTATTTTCCTCTGATAATTTCTACCGGATCTACTTTACTGGCTTTTAAAGCGGGGAAAAGTCCGGCAATGGTCGTTGTAAATAATGCAAAAGTAATCCCGATTCCATAATATATGGGATTGTAATTAATAGGGTAAGTTTTTACCGTAGGTAACGAAGCCGTTTCAAACGGTATAACATCTATAATAGATGAGAAAACGTAACCAAACAGCAAACCAAACAATCCTCCGGCAAGTCCAATAATTATAGAAAGCGAAACAAAAATCCATTTCACATCATTCCCAGAAAATCCAGTGGCTTTCAAAATTGCAATACTGTCCATTTTTTCATAAATCATCATGTTCAGAATATTATAAATTCCAAAACCGGCAACAATCAGCAACACTACTCCAACGGAATACGAAATAATACTTCGTACCGTACTTCCGGTTTCAAACTGAGAATTTGCAGTTTGGTAATCAATCGTATCCAAATTAAAAGTATTCTGAAACTCTTTTGCAACAGCAGGTGCTGAAGCCATATCATATAAATTTATCTGTATATCCGTGATGTAATTTGTAGGTTCGCCTTGCAATTTTTGGGCTGTAGCCAAAGAAGTATAACTCGTTATATTGTCGATTTCAGCAATTCCAATTTCAGAAATACCCACAATTTTGAGCGAAGCTAAATTCCCTTTAGAAGTGGTAATCTTGATGATATCTCCTTTGGTAAGCAACATTTTATCTGACAAGCCTTTCCCGATAATAATACTGTTATTCTGAAGCAAATCAGCTACTTTTCCCTCTGTAATATAATCGCTGATTTTAAATAACTTATCTTCGGGCAAAACATCAATTCCATTAATTATCCCTGAGATTTCAATAGTTCCTGAATTAAAAAAAACCGGTGAAGTCACCTTTGGAGCAACATCAATGACACGTGGATCTTTTTTTAAAACATCCAAAATTGTTTTACTGTTGTAAATGGATTTCCCACGATCTTTCGGTTTAATCGAACGAACAAAATTGGTCTTCTTTTGGAATTTTTTAGATAAATAGACAGGTTGATTTTCTGAAGGTTTAATTTCGTTGTACAGCAACACATGGGGAGTTCTGTTTAGCATTAAGCCATCCAATAAATCATTCAAACCATTCATAAAACTAACCAAAGCAATAAACATAGCTATACTGAACGTTACTCCAATAGCAGCGACAATCGTTTGTTTTAATCGCGCCCGAAGCAAATGTAGTGCAATGTTTAATATGAGTTTAAAGTTCATTATTTGGGTTTATAAATCATTTCTTCCGCGGTTAATCCCGATACTATTTCCACTTTCTGATAATCGCTTAAGCCCGTTTTTATTTCGCGTTTTTCGTCTTTATTTACTAAAACATATTTGCCTTCTATTAAATATGTTTTTGGAATCGTAATGGTATTTTGCTTAATCTGAATGATAATATTGGCTTCGGCGGTAAGATTTGGATAGAGTTTCTCGGGTGGTTTTATAAAATGCGCTTCGATTTTAAAAGTACGGGAACGTTCGTTCATTATCGGGTAAATTTTATCAATGACGGCATCAAAAACTTGTCCTTTATAACTGTCCATTGTCACCAATACTTTTTGTCCCGTTCTCACGCGAACCATGTCATTTTCGTCCACTTCCAGTTCCAACAAAAATAAATTTTCCTGACCAATTATTGCCAAAGGGGTTTGTGGTGTAACTAATGTTCCTTCTTTTACCAAGACATCAAATAGCTTTCCAGAGAAGACGCTTTTAACGATAAAATCACTTTGGGATTTCTGATTGATTTTTAGGTTGATACTATTTCTGCTTTGATCATTCTTCAATTGGGCTTTGAGTTGTGCCAATTGATTTTTAGCCGATTCGTAATTAATCTTGGAACTTTTATAAGCTAATTCGACTCTTTCAAAATCAACTTCCGAAATTCCTCCTTGATTTATTATATTTTTATTTCGGTTATAAATAGATTCGTCCAAAGACAATTTGTCTCTGCTTGATTGGACTTTCATTTCCATTTCGGCAATTTTATCTTGAATATAACGACTACTTTCCAGACTCAATTGATACGCTAATCGAGCATTTTCCGTATTCAGTTCCGCTTTACCACTCTCCAATTCAAATAGTGATTGGCCTTTAGTAATGGATTGACCGGCGATAACATTTACTTTTTGTAATGTGCCGTTTACGGTTGCATAAACCGTGTACTGCCCATCTGCTTTTATAACTCCGGAAGCATAAACACTTTCCGTAACTTCTCCTACTGTTGGCTTAATTCCATCTGTTTCCTTTTTAGAACAAGAAAATAAACTAAGAACTAATAAACAAAATAGGGATCGTAATTTCAAACTCATTTCGCTTCTTATTTAACGGTATAGGTTGTTGTAAATTCTTTCTATAAATATACGACAATATCCATTTTGAAGTTAAAATTCATTGTTGTAAAATTATGAGATAAAAAGCGTTGGGTAATGAGGACAATAGGATAATTAAAGTTTCTTTTCCATTTTGTAATCTTCCATTTTGTAGCCATGCTCCAATAGAATCTCTTCTTCTGAAACTACTTCAAATCCTATTTTTTTATAAAACG